>JBEGQL010000038.1:0-9036 GCA_041181005.1 Actinomycetota bacterium | reverse complement strand
GGGTTGCCCACCATGAAGATCACGTGGTCGGCACCTGCGTCGGCGTACTCGCCCAGTTTGTCGGCCTCGTTCGGCGACAACGCGACGGTGCGCTCGATGGCGCGGGGGTCACGGCCGAGTTCGGCGCACCACCGGTCGAGCACCTCCATCTTCCCGCGGAAGTGGTCGACCGGCCCGAACGTGTTGTGCAGGTCTGCGTGCTGCGCGGTGAGCTTGAGCGTCACCTTCTCGCCGCTGCCGCCGATCATCAGCGGGATCGTTCCGTTCACCGGGCCGGGGTTCAGGCGCGAGAGTCGCTCCTTGATGACGGGGAGGCCCTCGGCGAGCGTGCGCAGGCGGCCGGGCGCGGTGCCGAACTCGTAGCCGTACTCGTTGTAGTCGCGCTCGAACCAGCCCGAGCCGATGCCGAGCACGAAACGGCCGTTCGAGATGTGGTCGATCGTGCGCGACATGTCGGCGAGCAGGTTCGCGTTGCGGTACGAGTAGCAGGTGACGAGCGCACCGAGCCGGGCGTGCGAGGTGTCGGCGGCCATCGCGGCGAGCAGCGTGTAGCACTCGAAGTGCGCCGCGTCGGGGTCGCCGTACAGCGGGTAGAAGTGGTCCCACGTCCAGATGGAGTCCACGCCCATCGCGTCGGCGGCCTTCCATGCGGCGCGCATCTCTGCGAGCGAGGTGGCCTGGGGGTGGAGCTGGACGCCGATCTTCATGGTCCCGAGCCTAGGGTTGACAGCACTTGTACCCTTTGTCCTCATGCAGCAAATCCCCGCTGTGTGCAGGATGAGACGTCTCGCCGTTCTGGCCGTGACCTCCCTGATTCTCGGACTCTTCTCAGTGGCAACCGGCAGGCTCTTCGGGGAACAGTCCAAGGTTGCGTCCGCCGCCGGCGCCCCGACGACTCTCGGTCGGAAATTCAGTTTCATTTTCCCTCCGAACCTTGACGCAGAGGTGATGCGCGTCTATGTGTCCAGCTCACGCGCAGGCACTGGAACATGGAGTGTCGGTAGCGGAGCTGCCACAAACTTCTCCTTCAGTGCCGACACTGCCATCACAATCACCATCCCCGATGGAACTCAGCTGGGCGAGAGCGGACTTGCTACCGGGACGATCACGGGCAAGAGAGTCGTGGTCACCACAAACGTTGATGCTTCGGTGTACGCAGACTCGAATGCGACGTACACCTCGGACGCAACATCGGTCATCCCCGACGCAAACCTCGGCACCTACTACCGCATCTTGTCCCCGAAGTACGGGAGCCGTCCCGGCCGCATCAACATCGTGGCAATCGAGGCATCTACGGCTGTGACAATCACTCCGAAGACAAGTGTCAGCGGAAAGACAGCCGGGACACCATTCGTCGTGAACCTGAATGCTGGCGACACTTACACTCTCGCAGCAAACGCCACGAACGAAGACGTGTCAGGAACTGTCGTTTCGTCCACCAAGGCAGTCGCAATTTTCGCATCACACGACTGCACGAACGGAAGTCCCGACTTTCCGTACTCAAGTCGCAATCAGATCGGCGCGTGTGACGTTCTGTTTGAGCAAATTCCACCCGTGCAGTCCTGGGGTCGACAGTTCATCCTGAACCCGTTCGCTGACCGGAAACAGGGCGGCACTCCTGTGCGCGTGGTAGCCGACCAAGACAACACCATTGTGTCGGTGAACGGTTCGGCTGTTGCCACACTCCAAGCGGGCCAAGTGTTCCAGAAAAACTACTGGGAAGCGGCGACCGCAACCAGTACCTCAATAAATACGGGAATGCTCCTCACCAGCACCAAACCAATTCTGGTGAGTGTCTATATGCGCGGAAGCGGGTCTTTTCTGGGTGAGACCGGCGATCCCGCCATGGCATTCATTCCACCATTTGAGCAGTACTTGACGAAATACACTGTTGTCAGCGCACCTGGCAACGCCGCCCAGTTGATGAACCTGATGGTTCCCACAGCATCCACGTCGTCAGTGATGTACGACGGCAGGGCGCTAATCGCTTCCGACTTCGAGAACTCCTGGGCCACCGTGGGCGGGAGCACGTACTCAGTGGCCCAGATCAAGAGTACGCAGGGTTCACACACTATTACTGCCGCCCAAGCCTTCGGGTTGGTCGTCTACGGCGCGAACTCGTACAACAGTTACGCATACGTGGGGGGCATGAGCCTCTCCTCGATCGGTCTAGTGGACTCGGTCACCATGACCACACAGGCCGGTTACACAGGTTCGGTGGGCCAGCAAGTGTGCGTGTCTGCGGTGATCCTCGACGCGAACGGTGCCGGTCTCGTCGGCGTGCGAGTCGACGGTTCGGTCACCGGCGCCAACGCCGGCGCTGTGCTCGTCGGCACGTCGGATGCCTCGGGTACGGCCCAGCTCTGTTACACCGCATCGACGGCGGGCACTGACAACGTGGTGCTCACCTCGAACCAGCTCACCGCCACCACCTCGGTGACGTGGACAGAGGTCGCACCGTCAATTTCATACAACCCGTCCACCGTGTCGGTCGTGAACGGCACCGCGATGCCCTCGCTGCTCCCGACCAATTCTGGGTCGCCAGCCTCGTCGTGGTCGGTGTCCCCGGCACTGCCCGCAGGCATCACGCTGAACACCTCCACCGGGCAGGTGTCGGGCACCCCGTCCGCTATCGCCGCGGCCGCGAACTACACCGTGACCGCCACGAACTCCACGGGGTCGTCCACGGCGGTGCTGAACATCACCGTCACTGCCGCCGCGGTGCCCCCATCGATCAGCTACAGCCCCTCCAGCCTCTCGCTTACGCTCAACACCGCGATGTCGCCGCTGGCGCCAACCGCAACGGGAACCTTCCCGACATGGTCGGTATCGCCCGCGCTTCCGCCCGGCCTCTCCCTCAACACCCAGAACGGCACCATCTCTGGAACACCCACGGAGGAACAAGCCTCGGCGAACTACACGGTGACCGCCACGAACTCGGGCGGCAGCGTCACCACCACGGTGGCCATCACCGTTGGCGCCACGGCGCCGAGCATCTCCTATGCACAGTCGTCGGTGAACTACGTGGTGAACACCGCCATCGCGTCACTTCTGCCCACCAACACCGGGTCCCCTGCTGCCTCGTGGTCGGTATCGCCTGCTCTCCCCGCCGGGCTCTCGTTCAACTCGAACACCGGCCAGATCTCGGGCACACCCACGGCCACCACTGCGGCCGCGAACTACACGGTGACCGCCACGAACTCAGCCGGGTCATCCACCTTCGTGATCAACATCACCGTGAGCGCCGCCCTGAGTGCCCCGAACATCTCGTACTCATCGTCCACTCTCTCGCTCACCACCGGGGTCGCGATGACGGCGCTCGTGCCATCAAACTCGGGCGGACCGGTCTCGACCTGGTCGATCTCTCCGGCCCTCCCTGCGGGACTCGCCTTCAACACCACCTCGGGACGCATCTCCGGCACGCCCTCTGCCGACAGCGCGTCCGCCAGTTACACGGTGACCGCCAGCAACTCTGCCGGTCCCTCCACGTTCGTTCTGACGGTCGAGTCAACAACCCCGACCACCACGACCGCCGCCCCGGCGACCACCACCACGACCGCCGCCCCGGCGACCACCACCACGACCGCCGCCCCGACGACCACCACCACGACCGCCGCCCCGGCGACCACCACCACGACCGCCGCCCCGGCGACCACGACAACTCAGGCGCCGATCCAGGCCCAGCAGTCGACCAGCACAACTGCTGCCCCCGCAACGACAACATCCACGACCACCACCCTCGCGCTGGCCCGTGCGGCGGACAGCCCCGCAGCAACTCCGACCGTCGGGCCGGTCGTGAACGAACTGCCGATGCTCGGCATCAAGAGGATCATCCCATCGACACTCTCCACCCGCCAGACCCTTCTGTCGAAGACCCCTCTCACTTGTATCTCGCTCGGCACGAGGGTCCTCGCGATCGGCGACGGGCAGTGCTCGCTCACCGTGATGAGTCTCGACAACGACCAGAGTGTCGACACCTGGCGCGGCCAGGTCAGCATGTCAGCAGCCGGCGCCGGGCGGGTCATCACCCTCGAGCCGATTTCCTTCGGCTACCTCGAGGTGTTCCCCCGCACCTCCGTCAAGAAGGTGGCTGGCCAGATCACCGGCGCCTCAGAGGTGGTTGTGGTCGGCCACTCGGCCATCCTCACCGGGCAGAACCCGTGGAACGAGTACATCAGCCGCACACGAGCCGAGAACGTGAAGAACCTCCTGCGCAAGGAGGGCATCCGCACAAAGATCACTGTGCGCTGGTTGGGTGGCACTGCACCGTTGTCGAGAGTGCTCACCGAGGCTAGCCAAGCACCCAACCGACGGGTGATGGTCTACGTGGTCCCGAAGTCGTCCTGACCATCCGGATCAGGCGCCGTTGAACTCCCGCCGCATCAGCGGCACCGTGACCTCCACGTACTCGCGCAGCAGGTCCTCGTCCCACGGCGGCCTGATCGCAACGTTGACGAGCTGTGCCCCCGCGTCCACGAACCGCGCCACCTGTTCAACGGCGTCCTCGGGCCGCCCGAGCAGGGAGCCACTGATGATGCGCTCCGCAGCCGCGCCCCACTGGCCGCGAAGCTGTTCCTTCACCACCGAGACGTCGTTCGTGCTGAGCCCCCAGGAAAGATTGATGCTGCGCTCCACAGCCGACGGATCACGACCCGCCTTTGAGCACCAGTCATCGAGCACACCGTTCAGCTCGCGGTACTCATCGGCCGGCACGTACGCGGCGTTCCAGCCGTCGGCATAGCGACCGGCCATCCGCAGGGTCTTCTCCCTGCCCAGCCCACCGATCCAGATGGGCATGCGCCCCATCGGCCCTGGCACCATCGCGGCGTCGCTCAGTTCCACGCCGGGGGACGACTGCGTGACGCGCTCACCGCGCCGCCACTTCTCGAGAGCCTGCAACTGCGACTCCATCACCTTGAACCGGCCGCCCTGCGTCGGCCAGTCCACACCGAATGCCTTCGCCTCCTGGTCGTGCCAGCCGCTGCCCAGACCCATCTCGAAGCGTCCGCCGGAGATGTGGTCCACGGAGATCACACCCTTCGCGAGCACGCCGATGTTGCGGTACTGCGAACAGAACACGAGGCACCCGATCCGGGCGTGCGAGGTGTCGGCCGCGAGCGCGCCGAGCATCGAGAAAGCCTCGAAATGGTCCTGTGTGCCGCCGGCCGGCGGTGCCTCGTAGATGTGGTCCCACAGCGACACCCAGTCCATGCCCGCCGAGTCGAACCACCGCCACAACCGCCGCAGCTCGGCGACGGGTGCGTTCTGCGGGCCGAGGTGGATTCCGAACTGGATCGTCACCCGCGGAAACCTAGTGGGCGGCGCGCACTGGTCCCCACACGTGCCGGAACCTCGCCTTCAGCAGTTCGTTCGCCGCCAGGTACGCAACCACGATGAGCACAACCGACGTGACGACGGCACCCGACGGCGGCGCCAGACCCAGCCGCGACGCGAACGGCACGTACGGGAGGCCGGCGGTCACGCCGGCGACCGCGCACGACGCTGCGAGCAGCCCCGTCCCCGGACGGGACCGCCATGCCGGCCTGCGGGTGCGCAACGACAGCATCACCACGAGTTCCGTCGCCACGGACTCGAGGAACCAGCCCGTGCGCAGCTGCACCGCACCCGCAGCGAGGACCAGCCGGAGGACACCGAACGTGAGCAGGTCGAGGGCGGTGCTCACCAGCCCGAACGAGACCATGAAACGACGAAGCTCGGAGACGTCCCAGGATCGGGGCCGGTCGGTCCACTCGGGGTCCACCCGGTCGGTGGCGATCAGCATCGCGGGGATGTCGGAGAGGAAGTTGAGCAGGAGTATCTGCATCGGCAGCAGCGGCAAGTACGGGAGGAAGGCGGTTGCCACGGCAAGCGACACCATGTTGCCGAAGTTCGCACTGGTGGTCACGTACACGTACTTGAGGGTGTTGGCGAACACCTGTCTCCCGCGACGGATGCCGTCGGCGATCACCGCAAGGTCCTTGTCCACGATCACGAGGTCCGCTGTCTGACGGGCGATGTCGACGGCTCCGCGCACGGAGATGCCCACGTCTGCCCCGTGCAGCGCGGCCGCGTCGTTGATGCCGTCGCCCACGAACCCGACGGTGTGGCCGGACGCCGACAGGCACCGCACGATGCGCTCCTTCTGCGCGGGCGAGATTGCGCCGAACACCCGGCACGACGCAACGACACCCGCGAGTTCGCCGTCGGTCATCGCCTCCACCTCCCTGCCGGTCACGACCGGCCCGGGAGCGAGACCGATCGCATCCGCCACGTGGGCCGCGGTGTACGCGTTGTCCCCAGTGATGATCCTCACGTCAACGCCGAGGCCGGCAAGTGCGGCGACGGCGTCGCGCGCGTCGGGTCGCACGGGGTCATCGAACAGCACGAACCCCTCGAGGACGAGGTCCTCCTCCCGTGGAGCCTCGTCCCGGGCGAGTTCTCGCGTACCCACGGCGATCAGCCGCGCGCCACCCGAGGATCGCTCCTTCACCAGTCCCACCACCTCCTGCTCGGCGTGCGCGCGCGGCTCCAGCAACGCGCCGAGGCGCGCCGCAGCGCACCGTGCCCACAGTTCCTCGAAGGAACCTTTGGTCACGAGAAGACCGCCGTCGCCCTGCTCGACGACCACGGATTGCAGTCGGCGGTCGAAGTCGAAGGGGACCTCTGCCAGGAGCCGGGGACGCTCGGCGCCCCGGCCGAGACTCGCCACGATCTCGTCGTCGAGCGGGTTGGGATAGCCGGTGTGGAGCGCGGCGTTCAACACCGCGAGCCGGGCCACGTGCGCTGATTCTTCGCCGCGCACATCCACTGCCCCCCCGGCCCTCACCGTGCCGAGAGTGACGGTGCCCGTCTTGTCGGTGCAGAGAACATCCATCGCACCGATGTCCTCGATCGAGTCGAGCCGCTTCACCACCACACCGCCCGCCGCCATGGCGGCAGCACCCCGGGAGAGGCTGAAAGTGATGATTGCCGGGAGCATCTGCGGTGTGAGACCCACGGCGAGCGCGAGGGAGAAGAGGATCGACTCGACGAACGGCCGGCGCGCCAGCATGTTCAGCACGAGAACGACAAGGACGAGCACGGAGATGGTGCGCGTGAGCAGCCGGCCATACGACGTGACACCCCTCTCGAAGGACGTGGGGACGTGGCGGCGCGAGACGTGCCCCACCAGTTCACCGAACCTCGTCTCCGCACCGGTGGCGGTGACCACGGCTGTTCCCGAGCCGCTCTCCACGTGGGTACCCATGAACAGCCGGCCCGAATCGTCCCCGGCCGTCCTCTTGTCGACGGCATGGTGTTCCCCCGTCAGGACGGACTCGTTCACCGTGAGTGCCCGCGAGTCACGCACCGCACAGTCGGCCGGCACCACATCACCGGTCTTCAGGACGACCACGTCACCGACAGCCACCTCCTCCACCGTCAGACGCATCGGGACACCGTCGCGCAGAACTTCGCAGTGGGTCTGCACCGAATCGAGGAGCGCGTCGACTGCGTGCACGGCACCCCTCTCCTGCAGGAAACCCAGGAGTCCGCTCGCCATGATGATCACGAGCACGATGGCCGAGTCGGTGAGTTCACCCAGCAGCAGAGACAGGACCGAGGAGAACGCGAGCAGCAGGATGATGGGGCTTCGGAACTGTCGGGCCAGCAGGTGTGCCGAGGTGTGCCGGGGTGCACGCAGCGTCCCGCGCGGGTGCCGGTGGGGTGGCGCATCCGTCACGCGGCGAGCGTACGGCCGCCGCAGTGCCCCGTGCACCGGTCCGTTGCGGCTCGGGACGCAGGTACGCGAGTGCCTTCACACGACGCGCGGCCGCTCCGTACGTTCCGTGCGGAGAAGGAGACACCATGACCGCGCTCACCGAGCACCTGCACCACGAACACCGCAATCTCGAGCCGCATCTGGAGTCCGTCCTCGCCGCGGCGAACGCCGTCGGCGCCGCGCCGCACGCCGTGCTGCGTGACATGATCGGATCGGCGCTCGGGTTCGTCCTGCGCGAGCTCGACCGGCATGTCCGTACCGAGGACGAGGTGCTCTACGACACGGTCGAGAGGCTCCATGGCCCGGGCGGCACCGTGGAGACGATGAGACGCGACCACGTGGAGATGGACAGGATGGCGGCCGAACTCAGCGACCTGCAGGGTTCGCTCGTGGTGTCCCATGAGCTGTCGGAGGAGACCATGCGTGCACTCCGGCGCGTGCTCTACGGTCTCCATGCGGTGGTGCGGCTGCACTTCGCGAAGGAAGACGACATCCTCGTGCCCTACATCGAGAGCCGCCTGTCGCCTTCCGAACAGGAGAACGTGCTCGCGCGCCTCAGGTCACTGGCCGCCTGACCGCACCGGCGCAACGCCGAACGCCTCACACAGGGCATCCATCTCCGCGAAATGCATGTCGAGAAGGTCCCACAGGTCGGGCACCAGCTCCCGGCACGCAATGAGACCGAAATCGAGCCGGTCGAGGTAGCTGTGCACGGTGATGTTCAGACCCATGCCGTCGGTGACGATGGAGAGGGGCACATAGTTCTCCAGCTGCGCGCCGCCGAACCACAGCGGGGTCCGCGGTCCGGGGACATTCGAGATCACCACGTTCGTCGGCAGCACGTTCGCCCGGTCCGCCCAGCGGAGACTGGATGCCAGACGGGTTGCCGCGGTGGCCAGCAACGGCGAGGCGGCCTGTGCACCCTGCGCAATCGCGTCAGCGGGGATGAGCTCGAACTGCCGCTTGGCGGCCTCCATGGCCTCGTGGCAGAGCCGCACCCGCTCGACGGGGTCGTCACAGGTCGTGGGGAGGTCGGCAACGATCCCCGACACCATGTTGGTCCACGGCACCTCCTCCTCACCCGTGCGGAACGACACCGGCACCATCGCGCGGAGCGGTCGGTCGGGGAGAACTCCGTGGCGAAGCAGGTACGACCGAAGCGCACCGGTGCAGATCGCCATCACGATGTCGTTCACGGTGCCGCCCGACGCGGTCTTCAGGGCCTTCAGCGTGTCGAGGGATGCGGACCGCATCGCGAAGCGCCTGTGGGCGGTGAT
>JBEGQL010000037.1:0-23285 GCA_041181005.1 Actinomycetota bacterium | reverse complement strand
TCGTCCGCGCTCCCGTCGCACCAGTGGATGGAATCGGGTTGGAGGATCCCCGCCCACTCGTTCACCCAGGACGTGAGTCGCGCGTTGTTGGTGGAAGCTGCCATTGATCTCGGCTCCGTGTGAGGTGGCTCTCGCGGGAGCGGGTGGGCCCCGCTCCGCCCCACAAGTTATTCGCCGGGAGTGCCCATGTCCGCTTCTGACCCGAGGCGGAGACGGGTGGCACGTCCGCCCGGGTTCAGGTCGAACACGACCCTCTGCCCCTGGCGAACCATGCGGAAAACCGAGCCCTCGAGCGCGTCGGCTGCGAGGAGGTACTCGGAGAGGTCTGTGTCGGAAATCACCGAGCCCTCGCCGTTCGAGGGGTCGTACGACTTGATGACGCCCTGCATGTGAGGGACTACCTGGCGACCTTCTGCACCTTGCCGGACTTGATGCATGCCGTGCACGCGTTGACCCGGCGCGGGGAACCCTTGACGATCGCGCGCACGCGCTGGATGTTCGGGTTCCAGCGGCGCTTGGTGCGCACGTGGGAGTGCGACACTGACATGCCCCAGCTCGGGCCCTTGCCACACACTTCGCACACTGCAGCCATAACGGAGTCCTGTTCGGTAGGGAATCCGACGGAGGTACCCGTCGGATGCGAGAACCAAGACTACAAGCGGTTGACGAGGCGCCCAACTGCCCGGCAATGCGCCGATCTGACCGCTCCGCCCCGTTCGACTGGCCCCTTCACTACGCTTCTGCCCGTGCCAACGACCGACCTCCTGGGGGCCGCCGAAATCCGCAGAACCGTTGTCACGTTCAGGGACGCGATGCGGGCCCACGCTGCGGGGATCAACAGGCTGAACGTCTACCCCGTGCCCGACGGGGACACAGGGACCAACATGGCCCGCACGCTCGATGCGGTGGTCGCCGAGCTCGACGGGGCGGGGGAGGGCATGGACGCGACGTGCAAGGCCATCAGCCACGGGTCATTGATGGGCGCGAGGGGCAACTCGGGCGTGATCCTCAGCCAGATCCTCCGCGGTTTCGTGGGGACGGTGAGCGAGGCGCGTGAGTCGAGCATCAATGCGTCGCGGGTAGCCGAGGCACTGAAGCGGGCGTCGAGCGCGGCGTACGAGGCGGTGCTGAAGCCGATCGAGGGCACCATCCTCACGGTCGTGCGCGAGTCGGCGGATGCGGCGGCCGTCGCCGTCACCAACGGAGCAACGTTGTCCGCCACGCTGCGCGCGGCACGCGATGCCGGACGCGACGCGCTCGCCCGCACGCCCGAGATGCTCCCGGTTCTCAAGGAGGCGGGCGTCGTCGATGCCGGCGGAGCCGGGTTCCTTCTGCTTCTCGACTCCGCGATCCACGTGGTCGACGGCGAGCCGATGCCCGAGCCGGACGTGTCCGCCGGGCCGAGTGCGGAGGTGCTCGAGGCGCTGGCACTCCGTCACAACGACGACGGCACGACAGACGTGAGCGAACTGCGCTACGAGGTGATGTTCTTTCTCGACCTCGACGATGCGAAGGCGGCTGACTTCAAGGCGTCGTGGGGACGCATCGGCGACTCCATCGTGGTGGTCGGCGGCGACGGTCTGTGGAACTGCCACATCCACACGAACGACATCGGTGCGGCGATCGAGGCGCCCATACTCCTCGGCGGCACGCCGCGACAGATCCGTGTCACCGACCTGTTCGAGGAGGTCGCCGAGGAACACGCCGCACGCGAGGCGACACTCGGCGGCGTCCCGTCCCACCGGCCACCTGCCTCCAGTCTCCCCCCGGTCACGTGCGCGGTGGTCGCGGTGGCGAGCGGCGACGGCCTCGCCGAGTTGTTCGGTCAGTTGGGCGTGCACGGCGTGGTCTTCGGCGGCCAGACCCTGAACCCTTCCACGGCCGAGTTGCTCGAGGCGGTGGAGCACATGAACGCAGCTCAGGTCGTGATCCTGCCGAACAACAAGAACATCATCCCCGTCGCCGAGCAGGTCGACGCACTCTCGGGCAAGGATGTGCGAGTGGTCCCCACGTGCTCCATGCCCGAAGCGCTCGCTGCGCTCGTCACCTACGACCCCGAGGTGTCGGCCGAGACGAACGCACGCAACATGGCCGCGGCCGCGTCGTCGATGACGACCGGCGAGGTCACACAGGCAGTGCGCGACACCAACACCGACGCCGGCGCTGTCACGGCGGGCGACTGGATCGGCATCGTGAGGGGTGACGGCATCGTCGCCGTCGCGGGGTCGGTCGTTGCCGCCTGCGAGACGCTCCTCGGGAGCATCGTCGGAGAGGACGCCGAACTGCTCACCGTCGTCACCGGTGCCGATGCACACCAGGCGGACACCGACCGCATCATCGCCTGGGTCGAGGGTTCGCGGCCCGCGGTCGCGGTGGAGGTCCACCGCGGGGGTCAACCCCTGTATCCGTACCTCTTCGGCGTTGAATAAGGGACCGATCACCGCCCGCGAACTGGCGGGAATGGACATCGATGTCGTCAAGGGCATCGGTGAGAAGAAGAAGGACGCGCTCGAGGGTTTCGGCATCTCTTCGGTGCTCGACCTCCTTGAGACGTACCCGCGCCGCTGGATCGACCGCACCCGCGAGGCGCAGGTGGCGCAGCTCGAGGAGGGCGTTCCCACGATGGTCGTCGTCACTGTCGACTCCACCAACTCGGTCCGCACACGCACCGGGAAGCGGATGGTCACCGTGCGCACCTCCGACGAGTCCGGCCGCCTGTCGCTCACGTTCTTCAACCAGGGCTGGCGTGAGAAGCAGCTCGTCCCGGGGCTGACGGTCGCCGTCTTCGGGAAGCCGGAGCGGTACCGGGGCTACCTGCAGATGACGAACCCGGTGGTGGACCCGATCGGTGACCGCACCGGCCGGATCGTTCCCGTGTACCCGCAGAGCGAGAAGTCGCGCATCACCACGTGGGACCTTGCACGCTGGATCGAGAGCACGCTTTCGCGCTGCGTCCCGAGGGGCATCGCAGATCCCGTGCCGGCCGCGGTCACCGGCGCGCTCCGCCTCGTGGACCGTGCAACCGCCCTCCACGACATCCATCTGCCTTCGACCCTCGAGGCGAGGGACGCCGCACGTCGGCGCCTCGCGTTCGACGAGGTGCTGCGCGTGCAGGTGATGCTCGTGGCACGAAAGTTGCGTTCCGCACGTGACGCCCACGGGATCAGCCACCGTGTCGCCGGCTCGCTCGTCGACCTCTTCGCGCGCTCGCTGCCGTTCCCTCTCACGGGTGCCCAGGAACGCGTGATTGCCGAGGTGTCCCGCGACATGGAGGCCGCGGCGCCGATGCACCGGCTGCTCCAGGGCGACGTCGGTGCCGGCAAGACGGTCGTGGCGGTCGCCGCGATGATCCGTGCCGTGCAGGGTGGACACCAGTCGGCCCTCATGGTGCCGACCGAGGTGCTCGCCGACCAGCACCTCATCGGTGTGCGCCGCCTGCTCGGCGGCCTCGAGATCCCCGACGACGGCAACCTCTTCGGCGGTCGGGACGTGAGGGTGGAGCTGCTCACGAACAAGGTGAGTGGCGAGCAGCGGCGCAGGGTGCTCGCCGGTCTTGCCGACGGGACGGTGGACGTGGTCGTCGGCACGCACGCGCTCATCCAGGAAGGTGTGTCGTTCGCGAGCCTCGGGCTCGTCGTCGTGGACGAGCAGCACAGGTTCGGTGTGGAGCAGCGCGCGCAGCTGCGCGACAAGTCGGGTGAGGCGGGCAACACACCGGACGTGCTCGTGATGACGGCCACACCCATCCCGCGCACGGCCGCGATGACCGTCTACGGGGATCTCGACGTGAGCGTGCTCGACGAACTGCCGCCGGGCCGCACACCGATCGACACGCGCTGGGCGAACAGCCCGGTGGCCGAGTCGGCGGTGTGGGCGGACGTGCGGGCCGCGCTCGACCGCGGCGAGCAGGCCTACGTCGTGTGTCCCCTCATCGAGGAGAGCGAGAAGCTCGAGGCATCGTCGGCAGAGAGCGTGCACGCCGGTCTCTCGGCGGGGGAGCTCGCGGGGTGCACCGTGGCGCTCCTGCACGGGCGGATGTCCTCGCAGGAGAAGGAGACCGTGATGGAGTCCTTCCGCCGCGGTGACACATCCGTGCTCGTGGCCACCACCGTGATCGAGGTGGGGGTCGACGTCCCGAACGCCACGAGGATGGTGATTCTTGATGCCGACCGGTTCGGTATCGCCCAGTTGCACCAGCTGCGCGGCCGGGTCGGCCGCGGCACCGCGGCCTCGATGTGCCATCTCGTGACGCGAACCGACGACCCATCGCCGCGCGTCGAGGCGCTCGTGTCATCCACCGACGGGTTCGCGCTGGCCGAGGAGGACCTGCGGCTGCGCGGGGAGGGAACCCTCATGGGGACCGTGCAGAAGGGTCGTTCCGACCTGAAGCTCGCGTCGCTCCAGGCAGACCTCGACCTGATCCAGGCCGCACGGGAGGCAGCTGTGGGGATAGTGGGGGACGACCCTGACCTCGTGGCGCATGCCGACCTCGCCGACGAGGTCGATCTCTACTTCACCGAGGAGCAGGAGGACAACCTGCTGAAGGGCTGACCGCGCTCGGCTACCGTGCGCCCCGTGAAGGTGAACGGGATGCACGTCGTCGTCACCGGCGGTTCGCGTGGCATCGGTGAGGCACTCGCGCGCGAGTTCGCACGGCGAGGGGCGCGTGTCACCGTTGTGGCGCGCAGTCCCGACGCGTTGCACCGCGTCGCCGCCGAGACGGGTGGCAATGCACACGTCGCCGACCTGTCCGATGATCCCGTGGTCGACGGTCTCATCGCGGCAATCGAGGCCGCGCACGGGCCGGTCGACGTGCTCGTGAACAACGCGGGGCTCGAGACCACACTCCCGTTCGCCGTGGAGGACCCCCGCCACATCCGCGCCGTCTCGCGGATCAACTACGAGGTCCCGTTGCTGCTCGCGCGCCAGGTGCTCCCGGGGATGCTCGCCCGCGGGCGCGGACATCTCGTCTTCGTGTCGTCGCTCGCCGGCACGGCCGGCTTCCCGGGCATGGCCGTCTACTGCGGGACGAAGGCTGCGATCCTCAACTTCTTCGCGTCGCTGCGTCGCGAACTGAAGGACTCCGACGTCGGGCTCACGGTGCTCTCGCCCGGACCGGTCGACACGCAGATGTGGGACAACGTCGAGTCGTCGTCACCCGAGACGCAGAAGGTCGTCCGCAGGTTCCAGATGCTGCGGCTGATCCCCAAGGCGTCACCGCAGGACATCGCGCGACGCACCGTGTCGGCGGTGGAGTCCGCCAGGCCGTTCGTGCGCGACCCCAGGAGACTCTCGATCAACTTCTGGCTGAACATGCTGCCCACGAAGATCTCGAACGCGGCCGCGGTGGGGATCAGGTTCGACCCTCTCGACACGTCGAACCCGCGCAGGCCCTGACCGGTCTCATCCCCCGACGTCGTCGTCCTCGAGGATGATGTCCCATCTGTCCCTGCAGTCCCGGCAGCGGTAGGTCACAACGTCACCGGCCAGCCACGTGCCGTCCTCGCGCGGTGGGGTGATGAGCCCGCAGGGCCCCCCGCAGTCGACGCACACGATCGTCTCCGCGGGCCCGTCCATCTCCGTAGTCTGTCCCCGGTGCGGGTCGTTTCGGGTGAACTGCGCGGGAGGCGCATCGAGTCGCCGGTCGGTGACGCCACGAGGCCCACGACCGACAAGGTGAGGGAGGCGGTGTTCAACGCCCTCGGGAGTGCCGGCGTCCTTGACGGAGCGACCGTGCTCGACCTGTTCGCGGGCACGGGCGCGATGGGGATCGAGGCGCTCTCGCGGGGTGCGCAACGCTGCGTGTTCGTGGAGCGCGACAGGAACGCGCTCGCCACGCTGCGCCGGAACATCGACTCGCTCGGACTGGCAGGGCGCAGCGAGATCGTGCAGGGTGACGCGCTCGGCGCCGCAACACGCGATGCCGACGTGATGATCGCGGATCCGCCGTACGGGTTCGCGGACTGGTCAGACCTCATCTCCCGGGCGAGCGCCCCGTTCCTTGTTCTCGAGGCAGATTCCCCCGTTCCCGCCCCGGAGGGGTGGCAGACCGTGCGCGAACGGCGCTACGGCCGCACGCACGTCACATTTCTCGCGAGAGCGAGTGACTGAGGGGATACCGTTGTTCCCGTGAGCACAGTGCTGTACCCCGGCAGCTTCGACCCCTTCCATCTCGGTCACCTCGACGTGGTCGAGCAGGCGTGCGGGCTCTTCGGGTCTGTTGTCGTGGCCGTGATGCACAATCCCGACAAGCCCTCGGGCGCCCTGCCCACCGACGTCCGCGTCGAGATCGTGCGTTCGTCCGTGGCCGGTCTGGAGGGCGTGGATGTCCGCGCATTCCCCGGCCTCGCAGTGGATGCGGCGAAGGAGGCGGGGGCCCTGTGCATCGTGAAGGGCCTGCGTACCTCCGGGGACTTCGAGACCGAGCAGCAGATGGCCCACACGAACTTCGCCGTCTCGGGCGTGCGCACGGTGTACGTGCCGTGCAGTCCCGCGCTGTCCTTCGTGTCGAGCCGCTACATCCGTGACATCGCGGCCAACGGTGGGGACGTGTCCTCGTTGGTCCATCCCTCCGTGCTCTCCCGACTCGAGTCCTCGTTGAGAAAGACCAAGTGATGCCCCGCGACACCTTCGACAGCTTCGACGATGACCTGATCGACGACACCTTCCCCCAGCCCGTCCCGGTGCAGGCCCGGATGGGCGACACCGAGATCCTGCTCAGGCGGGTCGTGGACATCATCGCGTCCGCGCCGAGCATCCCGTTGTCGAGCACACCCCGCATCGACCGCGACGAGGTGATCGAACTGCTCGAGGACGCGCTCCAGCGGCTCCCCGAAGAGATCCGGCAGGCACGCTGGATGCTGAAGGAGCGACAGGAGTTCCTCGACAAGACGAAGCGCGAGGCCGACGAACTGCTCACCGCAGCCCGCCAGCAGGCCGAGCGCATGGTGCAGCGGACCGAGGTGGTGCGCGCCGCGGAGGCACGTGCACGGCAGGTCATCGAGTCTGCCGATGAGGAGTGCCGCCGGCTGCGCAACGAGACCGAGGACTTCCTCGACCAGCGCCTCGCCAGCTTCGAGATCCTGATCGACCGCCTGCAGCGGACCGTGCACAACGGCCGTCAGCGCCTGTCCATCGGGATGCACGAGGCCGATGACGCCGGCGCCGCAGGGGAGACCGACGACGACGGCGCGAACGGCCGGGGGTTCTTCGACCAGGACATGCACTAGGGGCGCAGTGGCGACACCGCTCCTTGTCAACGTCGTCGAGCTGCTGCGGCGGCCCGGCACCACGAAGCGCGTTGGCGTCGCCGTCGACTGCGCCGACCTCTCGTTCGACGACCCGCGCATGGTTGACGTGCCGGTCGACGTGGACCTCGGCCTCGAGTCGATGTCGAACGGCATCACCGTGCGCGGCACCGCGTCGGCAACGTGGCACGGGGAGTGCAGGCGTTGTCTCGCCCCGCTCGAGCACCGGATGACCGTGGAACTCGACGAGATCTACCAGCAGTCACCCGACAACCCGGATGCCCACCGGATCAACGGCGACCAGGTCGATCTCCTGCCGATGGTCCGGGAGAACATTCTCCTCGCCATCCCTGTCGGACCGCTGTGCCGCGAGGACTGCCCCGGCTTCTGTCCGCAGTGCGGCGCCGACCTCTCGGAGACCCGGTGCGGATGCGTCGCTCCCACGGGCGACCCGCGCTGGGCCGTGCTCGATGCTCTGAAGGAGCGCCTGTCCGACCCCCCGGGGTGAGAACCGCCTCCCCGGGGCTATCCTTGGCGAGCCCCCGATGTGGGCACATGTGCCTCGATACCAAGGGAGACCACGGTGGCCGTTCCCAAGAAGAAGAAGTCAAAGTCGAAGACCCGCATGCGTCGCGCGTCGAACTGGCGCCTCGGTGCGCCGTCGCGCAGCGTGTGCCCGCGCTGCCGTGCCACGAAGCTGCCCCACACCGTCTGCGGGACGTGCGGCTGGTACAAGGGCCGAGTCGCCGTCGACATCGAGCAGTAAGCCGGGTTTCATGACACAGGGTGCCGGCCTGCCGGTCGCCGTGGACGCAATGGGCGGCGACAAGGCTCCCGGTGAGATCCTTGCCGGCGCGCTCGAGGCCGCAGCTGCGGGCATCCCGGTCGTCCTTGTCGGACCTGAGGGTCTCGAGGGAAGGGGTGACCTGCCGCTCATCGTCGCATCCGAGGTGATCGAGATGGACGACGACCCCGCGAAGTCCATCCGAACGAAGCGCGACTCCACGCTGGTGCGCGCCGCCGAGGCCGTGCGCGACGGGAAGGCGTGCGCGATGATCTCCGCGGGCAACACCGGCGCAACCATGGCGAGCGCTCTCCTGCGCATGGGCCGCATCAAAGGGGTGCAGCGCCCCGCGATCGCCACCCCCGTTCCTGTACCCGGCGGCACGCCGACCGTTCTTCTCGATGCCGGCGCGAATGCCGAGGTGAACCCCGACTGGCTCGTGCAGTTCGCCGTGATGGGCTCGGTGTACTCGCGCCAGCGGTACGGCATCGAGGCCCCGAAGGTCGGTCTCCTCTCGATCGGCGAGGAACCCGGCAAGGGCGACACGCTGCGCAAGGAGGCATGGAGCCTGCTCGCGGCGGAGAAATCACTGAACTTCATCGGCAACGTCGAGGGTCGTGACATCATGACCGACGCCGTCGATGTCGTGGTCACCGACGGCTTCACCGGCAACGTCGTGCTGAAGACCCTCGAGGGAACGCTGAAGACCGTCATAAAGGCCCTGTTCGGGGCATTCGCCGACCCCGCCTACAAGGAGCACGCGGACGCCCTGTTGCCCGCTCTTCTCCCCATGTACGCCACGTTCGACCCCGACAACACGGGTGGCGCGGTCCTGCTCGGCATCGACGGGGTGTGCATCATCTCGCACGGCTCGAGCAGCGCCCGCGCAATGGTGAACGGGATCAAGGTCGCCCGGGAGATGGTTGACACCGACATGGTCGGCGCCATCCGTGCGGCAATCGAAGCGATGACACCGGAAGGGGCGGAGGGCTGACCATGACCATCGACAGGACCGCAGTGCTGGGCACGGTCACCCGTCATCTCGCCGACATTCTCGAGATTGATGTGTCGGGCATCTCGGAGGACAGCACCTTCTCGGATGACCTCGGCGCGGACTCCATCGCACTGATCGAGCTCGTCGACGCGCTCGAGCAGGAGTTCTCTTCCACCCTCGAGGGTTTCGCGTTCGATGACGACGAGCTCGCCGGACTGAAATCGGTGCGCGATGCCGTGGACTACGTCGTGCGCGCGCACGGCGGCTGACGGGCGGCGGAATGGCCCGCGGGCACAATCCCGGCACGGCCGAGTTGATGCGCCGGCTCGGCCACACATTCGCCGATGAGTCCCTCCTGCGGCTCGCTCTCGTGCACCGCTCCTTCCAGGCGGAGCACGGCGAGGCGGAATCGAACGAACGCCTCGAGTTCCTCGGTGATGCCGTGCTCGGCTTCGTGGTTGCCGAGTCCGCGTATTCCCGCCTCCCCGGGGACGACGAGAGCCGTCTCAGCGACCTGCGGCAGGCGGTGGTGAACTCCGTCGCCCTCGCGCGCTGTGCACGCGCGATAGGCCTCGGCGAGTTCATGCTCCTCGGGCACGGTGAGTCCACGGGCGGCGGACGGGACAAGGAATCGATCCTCGGCGACGCGTTCGAGGCCGTCATCGGGGCCGTGTTCCTCGACGCCGGGATTGACACCGCGCGCGGCTTCGTGCTCCGGATGCTCGGCGCGATGATCGAGGAGACGATCCCCGTCCTCGACATGGTCGACGCCAAGACAGCACTACAGGAACTCTGTGCACGACAGGGTTCGCAGCCTCCGTCGTACGAGACCGACGGCGAGGGGCCCGATCACGAGCGCGTGTTCACGGCCCGGGTGCTCGTGGACGGCAACGAGGCCGGACGCGGGACCGGTCGCACGAAGAAGGCCGCCGAGCAGGTTGCTGCCCGGGCTGCTCTGCGCACCCTCGGGGGCTGACGTGCCCGAGCTCCCCGAGGTGGAGACGGTGCGCAGGGGGATCGAGTCCCGCGCGGCCGGCCGGCGAATCACCGCCGTCACGGTGGGCCGGGAGAGGTCGGTGCGGCGGGTCGGTCGCGAGGCGGTGGTGGTCGGTCTGCACGACGCAACGATCACGGGCACGGCGCGCCGCGGGAAGTACCTGCTGTGCGACCTCGACACCGGCGACAGGATGATGATCCACCTGAGGATGAGCGGACGCATCCTCGTGGTTCCGGTCGGTGCACCGAGGCCGCCCCACACCCACGTGGTCCTGTCGCTCGCACCGCGCGACGGTGTCGCCGAGGAAGTGCTGTTTGTCGACCCGCGCACGTTCGGCGAGGTGGTGGTGTACGACCCCCGACACGAGGCCACCGTGCTGCCGGAACTCGGTCGCCTCGGTGTGGACCCGATCGCGGAACCCTTCGACGGCGACGTGTTGAGGGAGGCACTGCGCGGACGCCGCGGTGCGCTGAAGCCGCTGCTCCTTGGCCAGCGGGTGGTGGCCGGCATCGGGAACATCTATGCCGACGAGATCCTCCACCGTTGCGGGATGAGATGGAACCGCCCGGTGGACCGGTTGACAAAGCGCCAGGTGCAGACGCTCGCCGAACAGACGGTTGTGGTGCTGTCGGAGGCAATCGACGCGGGCGGGTCCACCCTCGAGGACACGCAGTACGTCGATGTGGAGGGCAACTCGGGGTGGTTCCAGGTGAGTCATCTCGTGTACGGCCGGGAGGGACTCATGTGTCTCACGTGCGGCAGGTCCACCGTGAGACGCGTGATGGCGGCGGGACGATCCACTTCCTTCTGTCCCCGGTGCCAACGCTGACCCGATCCACTCCTGTTTTCCACAGGGCAGGCATCCCGATTCCGGCGGGAGTGTCATCTACTGTGTGAACTGCCGTGTTCCTGAAAGCTCTGACACTCAAGGGTTTCAAGTCCTTCGCCGACCCGACCGTGCTCGAGATGGAGCCCGGCGTCACCGTGGTCGTCGGTCCGAACGGGTCCGGCAAGTCCAATGTCGTCGACGCGATCGCGTGGGTGCTCGGCGCGCAGGCCCCGAGTTCGGTGCGTTCCCAGAAGATGGAGGACGTCATCTTCAACGGCACGAAGAAGCGGCCCGCACTCGGCCGTGCCGAGGTGATGCTCACCCTCGACAACTCCGCCGGGCTGCTGCCGCTCGACTTCAACGAGGTCACGATCAGCCGCACGCTCTTCCGCAACGGCGACAGCGAGTACGCGATCAACGGCGTGGAGTGCAGGTTGCTCGACGTGCAGGAACTCCTGAGCGACGCCGGCGTCGGACGCCAGCAGCATGTCATCATCAGCCAGGGCCAGATCGACGCGGTGCTCACGGCACGTGCCGAGGACAGGCGGGAGATCATCGAGGAGGCGGCAGGCGTCCTCAAGTACCGCAAGCGCAAGGAGAAGGCCGAACGCCGTCTCCAGGCAACAGAGGCGAACCTGCTGCGCGTGCAGGACCTCATCCGTGAGGTGCGCCGCCAGTTGCGCCCGCTCGAGCGCCAGGCCGAGGCCGCGAGGCGCCACGAGGAGGTGATGGCGGAGCTGCGGGCACTGCGCATGTTCCTCTCCGGCCGCGAGATCGCATCCCTGCGTGCCAGGCTCACCGCCCTCGCCTCGGAGAGCAACGAGGTGTCCGCCACCGATGCCGAGATCAGGCGACGTCTTGCGTCACTCGACACCGAGGTCCTCGCCGCGGAAGCGGAACTCTCGGCACGCGGTGACTCCGGCCTGAGCGACGAGCTCGTGCGAGTGGAGCAGCTGCGCGAGCGTGCGCGCGGACTCTCTGCGCTCCTCGCCGAGCGTCGTCGCGGTCTGGAGCGCGACCAGGGCCAGATGATGGCCGACGACGTGGTTGCCTCCGTCGAGGCGGACGTGGCTCAGGCCCGCGCCGAGTTCGCCGAGGTGGAGCGCGGCCTCGCGATCGCGACGGGGGAGTCAGAGCAGCTCGCCTCGGAAGAGGCCGCATTCGAGCGTGAACGCGAGGAGAAGGGACTGTTCGCCACCGTGCCTTCGTCGCAGGTGGCGGGTGCGGCGGCCGAGGTGCGTGGCGAGCTGCGCACCCTCCGCAACGCGGTGGAGCAGAGCGCGGGGGAGATCCAGCGGCTGCTGGCGCGCATCGAGCAGGTCTCCGCGCGCGACGCGCAGGCCGCGCGCGAGGCGGAGTCGTTGCAGCGGGAGCTCGCCGACGCTGAGAACGCTGTCGAGGCTCTCCGTGCGGAGATGGTGTCGCTCGAAGCGCGCCGCGCATCGGCCGAGGCGACCATCGACGCGGCGCAGGACGGGCTCGTCGCCGCCGAGCGTTCGCTCGCGCAGCGCTCGGCGCGGGTCGAGTCGCTCGCGTCCGTCGACGCGGCGGCGAGGGCGCGCTCCGGCTCCCGCACACTCGAGGGTCGCAACGGCATCCTCGGTGCACTGATCGACCTTGTGGAGATCGACAGCGGGTGGGACGCCGCCGTGCGCGCCGCGCTGGGTGATGCTGTCGGCGCGGTTCTCGTGGCTGATCCGTCCTCCGGGCGTGCGGCGCTCGCTGCTCTCCGCGAGTCCGGCCAGGCCGGCGCGGTTCTCGCGCTCGGTGTCCCGCGTCCCTCCGGGCGCGGTGTCCCCGCCGGCACTGCCCCGTTGCGAGAGCGGGTACGTCCCGCGGCCGGTGCGCCCGCGGAACTTGTGTCCCTGCTTGATTCCCTGCTCGACGGCTACGGGTTCGCCGAGGACATCGACGACGCCGTGCCCGCAGCGGCAGCGGGCGCGGGCACAGTCGTCACCCGTGAAGGTGACCGCCTCGGTGGGTCGGCGTGGCGCGTGGGTGCGGCCGACGAACTGGGCTCGAGGGAGGTGCTCGATGCGGCACGTCGTGACGAGACCGAGGCAATGGCGGCGGTCACCTCGAGGCGCACTGCTCTCGATGAAGCGCGTCGCGAACTCACCAACGTGAGACTCCGGGTCGCCGACACCGAGGAGCGCCTGCGCCGCCAGAACGAGGCAGTCGAGATGGCCGCAGACTCCCTCACGAGCGCGGTGTCCGACCGTCGGGCCGGCGCGGCCGAGCAGGAGGCGGCGTCGCTCGCCGTCGACGAGGCACGCGGCCGCATGGCACGGGATTCGTCCCGCGTCGCCGAGCTCGAGGCGTTGCTCCCGGCGCTCGAGGAGACGGAAGCCGCCGAACTCGCCGCGGTCGCCGCCTACAACGAGGCGCGGGCGGCAATCGACTCCCGTGCCGCGCACCTCGGCATCAGGCGCACCGACCTGGAGGTGCGCCTCGCGGGCCTGCGCGAGCGCGAGCAGTTCCTCCACCAGCGGATCGCCGACGGGGAGTCCCGACTCGGCGCAGACAGCGAGGCGCGTGCAGAGGCAACCCGCAGGCGCGAGCGGCTAGAACGCACCATCGAGGCAATCGGCCGGCTGTCGGCACTCGTTGACGAGCACCGGGTCACCACGGAGAACAGGCTCACCGAACTGCACGCGGTCCGCCAGCGCCAGAGTGACGAGGTGCGGGCGCTCGCGGCGAGGCTCGACCAGTCCCGTCGGGACCGTCACTCCGCGGAGCAGGAACTCGAGATCGCGCGCGAGCGGTCGCGCCGCATCGAGGTGGAGGAGACCGAGGTGCGGATGCGGCTCGAGGCGGCCGTCGACGGTGTTCGCCGCGAGCTCGAGGTGGAACCCGAAGCTGCGGAGGCTGCGCCGATGCCGGAGGTGCCGGAGGGCACCAACCACGCGGAGAGGGCGCGCACCCTCGAGCGCGACATCCGTCTGATGGGTCCCATCAACCCGCTCGCCCTGCAGGAGTTCACGGAGCTGCAGTCACGTCACCAGTTCCTCGAGGAGCAGCTCGCCGACGTGCGCAACTCGCGCCGAGAACTCTCCCAGGTCATCTCCGCGATCGACCAGGAGATCCAGTCGGTCTTCGCCGCTGCGTTCGCCGACGTGAGCGCGAACTTCGTCGACCTGTTCTCGCTTCTCTTCCCGGGCGGCACGGGACGGCTGACCCTCACCAACCCCGACGACCTCCTGAACACCGGCATCGAGATCGAGGCGACGCCACCCGGCAAGACGTTCAAGAAACTGTCGCTGCTGTCGGGCGGTGAGCGCTCCCTCACCGCGGTGGCGTTCCTGTTCTCGGTGTTCCGCAGCCGGCCCTCGCCCTTCTACGTGATGGACGAGGTCGAGGCCGCCCTCGACGACGTGAACCTCCACCGCTTCCTCGGGCTCGTCGCCGAGTTCCGGCGCGACGCACAACTCATCATCGTGAGCCACCAGAAGCGCACGATGGAGGCCGCCGACTGCCTGCTCGGGGTGAGCATGGCCCCGGGCGGGTCATCCAAGGTGGTCACCGAGCGTTCCGGCGCGATCGCGGGCTGACCGGTGCTCGCGGTGTCCGGCACGACGGCCGCACTCGGCGTTGTCGTACTCCTGCTGTTGCTGCTCGCAGCAGCATGGCTCGTGCCGCGTCGGCGCCGGCCCGGTGCGCCGCACGGCACATCCGGTGAAGCGCCTGTCGAGCCGCCGGACCGCGACCTCGCCCTCCCTTCGGTCGAGCGTCCGGTGGGGTCCGTGCCGCACGGCGCTCCCGTTGCGCCCACCGAGGACCTGTGGGGGCGCACCGGCCGCACGAGGTCGCTGTTCTCGGACACGTTCCGCCGTGTCCGTGGTCGCGCCGGCGTCGGTCAGGACACGTGGGACGACCTCGAGGAGACCTTGTTGCGCGCCGACATCGGCGTGCGGCTCGCCGACACGCTGCTCGTGCCGCTGCGCGAGAAGGTGAGATCGGGCGAGATCACCGACGCGGGTGCTGTCGTCGACGCCCTGCGCGCATCGATGGCCGCGTCGCTCTCCACCGCCGACAGGTCGCTGAATGTCTCGCCGGGCGAGATGCCCGCTGTGTGGCTGTTCGTCGGTGTGAACGGTGTCGGCAAGACCACCACCATCGGCAAGATCGGTTCGGCGCAGGCGGCGTCGGGGAACAAGGTGCTGATGGCTGCGGGCGACACGTTCCGCGCGGCCGCCGCCGAGCAGCTGCAGACATGGGCCGATCGTTGCGGCGCCGACTTCGTCCGCGGCGGCGAGGGCGCCGACCCCGCCGCGGTGATCTTCGACGGCATCCAGGCAGCATCCGCGCGCGGCATCGGCCTCGTGCTCGCGGACACGGCGGGGCGACTCCACACGAAGTCGAACCTGATGGAGGAACTCGGCAAGGTGCGCAGGGTCGCCGACAAGGCGCCGGGGACGGTGTGCGAGGTGCTCCTCGTCATCGACGCCACGACCGGCCAGAACGGGCTCGCACAGGCCCGCGAGTTCGCCGCCGCAACCGATGTCACGGGGGTTGTGCTCACCAAACTGGACGGCTCAGCGAAGGGCGGGATCGTGTTCGCGATCGAGACCGAACTGGGGATCCCCGTGAAACTGGCGGGCCTGGGGGAGACCGCGGCCGACCTCGCCCCGTTCGACCCGGAGAAGTACGTCTTGGCCATTCTCGGCTAGGGAACCCGCGGGGCCCGCCGTTCGTCAGAGAATGGGACCCACAAGGACACCCCCATGAAGAACTCTCTCAGGATCCCCGCCGCCGCCGCTCTCGTCGTCCTCGCCTCGGCGTGTGGAAGCGACAGGGCCGCCGTCCTGTCGCTCGGTCAGTCATCGGCCGAATCCCGCGGCGCGAACCCGGGCGCGGCGATGTCGGACTCGAAGGTCGGTGCGTGGGCGCCGTATGTCTCATATGTCGCCGGCGGCGAGCTGTCGGACCCCAAGTGGATGGAGGGCATCGGGCGGCGCAGGGCGTGGAGGTACACGGCGCCGACCAAGCCGGGGAAGGACCTCTCCCGCATTGCCTCAACTCTCGGGGTGGCGGGTGTCGTGAAGGAGGACCCAGAGGTCAATGGCTATTGGTCGAACGAGGTGATGCCTGGCGGCCAGATGTTCTCCAGCTGGGGGGATGCCCACGGCCGCTGGTGGTCGTACACCGCGAACATGTTGACGCCGAATGGTGCGGGCTCATCCGGCTCGTCGGGCAGCGCATCGTCGGAACCGTGCCCGCCCGACTTGAAGGACTGCGAAGTGATGCCACCGATCGAGACAGTCCCGCCGGCCGAGAACCTGCCGTCGAAGGACGTTGCGAAGAAGGCTGCGACCGTGTTGCTCGAGAAGATCGGTGTCGACGTCTCTTCCGCAGCGCTCTCTGTCGATGTGCAGGCGGACGAGTGGTCGGTTCGCGTGAGCGCGACCGCTCTCGTCGACGGCGAGACCACGTGGGTGAGGTCCTGGTACCTCAGGTACGGCAGCGACGCGAGGCTCACTGATGCCTCCGGGTCACTGGTCACGCTGGAGGAGGCCGACACCTACCCGGTGGTCACGCCCGTGGAGGCCGTGGAGCGGCTGTCGAAGGGCTTCGGGTCCGCTGGCACGCATGCGACAGGAGCGGTGACAAGGGATGTTGCATCGGGGAACATCGCGTCAGGTGACAGCAGCGCCGGTGCGCCGGACGCCGGGAAGATCGAGCTCGTGTCGGCCCGGATCTCCCTCATCGACTGGACGATGTCCGACGGCACGCAGATGCTTCTGCCGGCATGGGCACTCGCCGACGCGGACGGCAACGAAGTGAGGGTCGTCGCAGTCGGCGATGACTACATCGAGTGGCCCACGTCCGCCACCGACGCACCGACGCCCGTCCCGCAACCCGGCCCGACTCCCGGTACCGATGTTCCCGCCGCGGCGGTGCGGCCCGCGGACGCGGAGAAGCTCGTCGGCCTCACAGAGGACGAGGCAACCAGGGTCGCAACGGGGGCGGGTTGGACGATCCGTGTGGTGTCGCGCGACGGCGAGGACTTCTTGGTCACGACCGACTGGCAGGGGAACCGGGTGAACATCACCGTGGTCGACGGGACGGTCACTGCCGTCACCGTCGGCTGATGTCCGTCGGTAGCCTCTGCAATGCATGTTCGATTCGCTGAGTGACCGCCTCCAGGGAGTAGTCAAGAAGCTCCGCGGCAAGGGTCGACTGACCGAGTCCGACGTCGACGAGGTGCTCGCCGAGATCCGTACGGCCCTGCTCGAGGCCGACGTGAACGTGACCGTCGTGCGCGAGGTGGTCGCGCGCATCCGTGAGCAGGCAATCGGTGCCACCGCATCCCAGGCACTCGACCCCAGCCAGCAGGTCGTGAAGATCGTCAACCAGGAACTGGTCGCGATGCTCGGCGGGGAGACGCTCCGCATCACGTACGCATCCCAACCGCCCACCGTGGTGCTGATGGCAGGCCTCCAGGGCTCGGGCAAGACGACCAGTGCCGCCAAGCTGGCCCGCTGGTTCAAGTCCCAGGGCCGCCAGCCCCTGCTCGTCGGTGCCGACCTCCAGCGGCCGGCGGCTGTGGAGCAGCTGCGGACGCTCGGGGACCAGATCGGCGTGCCGGTGTTCAGCGAACCCGGTGACCCGGTTGACACCGCGCGTCGCGGCCTGGAGGAGGCGAAGCGGCTCGGTCGCGACGTGCTGATCGTGGACACCGCCGGCCGCCTCGCGATCGACGAGGAGATGATGCGCCAGGTCGCCGACATTTCGTCCACGGTCAGCCCCGACTACACGTTCCTCGTGATAGATGCGATGACCGGTCAGGACGCGGTCTCCACCGCCGGGGCATTCCATGCGCGCCTCTCGATCGACGGCGTGATCCTCTCCAAGCTCGACGGAGATGCCCGCGGCGGTGCCGCGCTGTCCGTGAAGTCGGTGATCGGCCGGCCCATCGCGTTCGCCGCCACCGGCGAGCGCGTGGATGCGTTCGAGCAGTTCCACCCCGACCGCATGGCCGGCCGGATTCTCGGGATGGGGGACATGCTCACGCTCATCGAGCAGGCCGAGCAGGTTTTCGAGAAGGAGCAGGCGGAGAAGGCGGCCGAGCGGATGCTCGGCGGGCAGTTCACGCTCGATGACTTCCTCGAGCAGCTGCAGCAGGTCAAGAAGATGGGACCCCTCTCGGGGATCATGGGGATGCTGCCCGGCATGCCGAAGGAACTGAAGAACGCCGAGATAGGGGATGACCAGGTGAAGGTCGCCGAGGCGATCATCAGGTCGATGACGCGCGAGGAGCGCGCCCGGCCGGAGATCGTGAACGGCGGACGGCGCACCCGCATCGCGAACGGCAGCGGCACGCAGGTCGCCGATGTGAACCGGCTGATCAAGCAGTTCCTCGAGATGCAGAAGATGATGAAGCGCATGGGTGCGCTCACAGGAGGCCTGGCGGGCGGCGGCCGCGCGAAGGGCAAGGCGAAGGGCGCGGGGAAGAGCAAGGCCGCGCGCAGCCAGGCGATGGCCGAACTGGGCGAGCTCCTCGGCGGACAGGGCGGTTTCCCGGGCGGACCCGGCGCGCCCCCGTTCCCGCGCTGAACGCAATCCTGCGGGCCGTTGGGCCCCGAACCGCGCACCGCTAACCTTTCCTGGTCCCCCGAAAGGTCCAGGAGATACATCGCACATGGCAGTGAAACTGCGCCTCACCAGGGTCGGCAAGACCAAGCAACCGCACTACCGCGTGATTGCGGCCGACTCCAGGCGTGCCCGTGACGGCCGCTTCATCGAGATCCTCGGGCAGTACAACCCCCGCACCGAGCCGTCGACACTCAAGATCGACAACGACAAGGCAGTGCAGTGGCTCCTGAAGGGTGCACAGCCCACCGAGCGCGTGAAGAAGCTCCTCGAGATCTCCGGCGCGTGGGCACAGTTCACCGCCTCAAGGGCGAAGTGACCCCCGCCGTGTCCGACGACGCAAACACCCTGGATGCCCCCACGGCCACCGCGGTGCTCACGCACATCGTGCGCAGCATTGTGGACGACGCGGACGCCGTCAACGTCACCTCCTCCGTCGGCCGCAATGACTCCGTGCGACTCGAGGTGCGGGTCGGCCCCGGTGACCTCGGCCGCGTGATCGGCCGTCGTGGCCGCACCGCCCAGAGCATCCGCACCGTCGTGCGTGCGGCGGCGGCGAACGACGACGTCGACGTCGACGTCGACTTCGTCGACGACTGATCAAGCCGTCCCGCCGACCGCCGGTCCCGACCATGCCCGAGATGCTCGAGGTCGGCCGTGTGGGAAAGCCGCACGGCGTGCGCGGCGACACCTACGTGACGTTCACGTCAGACGTCGCCGCACGCCACGAACCGGGGTCCGTGCTCTTTGCGGCCGGGGCCGGGTCGGTGCGCCGGCTGGTGGTGGAGCGATCCCGGGCCGAGAAGGAGCGCCACGTCGTTCATTTCGAGGGAGTAGAGACCCGTGAGGATGCCGCCACGCTCACGAACTCCGTTCTTCTCGCCGAGCCGCTCGCCGACGACGGCGCGCTGTGGGTGCACCTGCTCATCGGGTCGTCGGTGGTGGAGCGCTCCGGCACCGTGCGCGGCACCTGCGTCGCGGTGGTCGCGAACCCCGCGCACGACCTTCTGGAACTCGACGACGGCTCGCTCGTGCCGGTGCCGTTCGTGGTGTCATGCGAGGCCGGCGTCACCGTGATCGACCCGCCGGAAGGTCTGTTCGGTCTCGACGACCGGACGGACGACATCGGGTGATTGGGTAGGTTGCCCGCGTGCGCATCGACGTGTTCTCGATCTTTCCCGGGATGGTGGACGGCTTCTGTTCCGAGAGCCTGCTCGGGCGCGCGCGCGACGCCGGCCACGTGGACCTGCGGTGCCACGACATCCGCGCGCACACCGACGACGTGCACCGCACGGTCGACGACGCCCCGTTCGGCGGGGGAGCAGGGATGCTCATGCGCCCCGAACCGATCTTCGCTGCCGTCGAGGCGGTGTCCCCGCCGCGCCCGCTCATCCTCCTCGGCCCGGGAGGCGAACCGTTCGACCAGGTGATGGCGTCGGCGCTCGCCGCGGGTGACGGCTTCAGTCTTCTGTGCGGCCGTTACGAGGGTGTCGACCACCGCGTGCGCGAGCATCTCGTGGACCACGAGGTGTCCGTCGGCGACGTGGTACTTGCCGGCGGCGAGGTTGCAGCATGTCTCATGATCGAGGCTGTCACCCGTCTCCTGCCCGGCGTGATGGGCAACAGTGAGTCGCCCCTCACCGAATCCTTCGCGGCGGGCGGTCTCCTCGAGGAGCCCCAGTGGACGAGGCCGGCCGAGTTCAGGGGGTGGGAGGTGCCCGAGGTGCTGCGCGGCGGTGACCATGCCCGCATCGCGAGCTGGCGTCGCATCCAGGCCCTGCGCCGCACCGTCCTGCGCCGACCCGACCTGATCGAGGCCCGCGGGGGGCTCACGGAGTCCGAAAAGGGGGCGTTGGAAGGGGCCGACCCCGTCTCGTATCCTTCATTCTTCGCGGATGGCGGCCCTGACGGGCGCTGAACGCCCACATTCCCACCGCACCGACAGCCGAGGCAGGACCATGAAGACCACCGACATCGTCGACAACCCGAACAAGCGCGACGACATCCCCGAGTTCGGCCCCGGTGACGAGGTGAAGGTGCACGTGCGCGTGGTTGAGTCCGGCAAGGAGCGCATCCAGGTGTTCCAGGGCAACATCACCGCGATCCAGGGCTCGGGCATCTCGGAGACCTACACGGTCCGCAAGGTGAGCTACGGCGTGGGCGTGGAGCGCACGTTCCCGGTGCACAGCCCGTCGGTGGCCCGTCTCGAGGTGGTGCGCAAGGGCGACGTGCGTCGCGCGAAGCTGTACTACCTCCGCGATCGCGTCGGCAAGTCCGCCAAGGTCCGCGAGAAGCGCGAGTCGTAGGGAACGTGCCGGCAACGACGCCGGACTCTCCATGAACTCGGACGATCTCGAGAACTACGAGGCAGACCGCGAGTACAGGCTCGCCCAGGAGTACCAGGACGTCGTGGGGATGTTCCGGTACGCCGTGGAGACCGAACGCCGGTTCTACCTGGCCAACGACGTGAAGGTCACCATCACGGGTGACACCGCGAGGCCGCTGATCGAGGTGGTGATGACCGACGCATGGGTGTGGGACATGTACCGCAAGACCCGCTTCATCCCGAGGGTGAGGGTGCTGAGCTTCAAGGATGTGAACGTGGAGGAGCTCCCGGACGACACGCTCCTCGACACGGGCGAGATCGAACGGCGCGCATAGCGCGCGCCCGATGGGCCGAGGACCTCGTTGCGCGCTGGTACGCACGCCGCGGCTTCACGGTGATCGCACGGAACTGGACGACGCGCGGGGGTGAGCTCGACGTCGTTGCCCGCCGCGGGGGTCTCGTCGTGGTGTGCGAGGTGAAGGCACGCGCAGGTGACAGCCACGGCTCGGCGTGGGAGGCGTTCACGCCGCTCAAGCAGCAGCGCGTGCGTCGCGCCGGAGCAGCGTTCCTCCGTGCGGAGGGGATCACCGGTGTGCGCCTGCGTTTCGATGCGGCCGCGGTGACGGGCACGAGGCTCGAGGTGCGCGAGGACGCGTTCTAGCGCACCCTGCGGGTCCAGCAACCGCGGTGCCAGTGCCTGCGGAGGTCCGGTGCGTCCTTCGGCACCGCGACAACGTGACCGGTGCCGGCGGGGATCGCGCCGTTGCACCCCGGGCACACGTACGTCTTTGTTGCCTCGTATGGCTGCACGGCGCGCACCTGGATCTCGCCGTAGAGATCGCCGTTCCAGATGTCGCGCGGCACGGTCAGCCCAGGAATCCCCACGCGATGAGCGCGGCGGCAACGGTGAGCGCAGCCACCACGAACCACACGTCGGTGCGCCTCTGCACCCTGCGTCTCGTCGGGTCGAATCCCATGCGACCAACCTACGGGACCATCGGTGACTAGCGTTCCGACGGTGCGAGGAAGGATCATCGGCGCGTCCGCTGCGGTCGTGCTCGCTCTTCTCTCTGCCGTCGGCTCCACGGCTGTGACGGCCGAGACCACCCTGCCGCCCGATTCCACGTGGCCGGTGGGTTCTGTGCCCGACACATCCACCACGAGCACGTCGACGAGCACCTCCACCTCGACCACGACCACCCTGCCGAGTGCAGTGACCACCGTTCCCGAGGGCTGCGCCCTTCCGCCGCCGGCACAGGCTGTGTTCACGGGCCGGCTCACCGCGGTGGACCCCGTGACCGCCACCTTCACGGTTGAGTATGCACGCGCGGGGTCACTGGAGGGATACACGGAGAACGACGGCACGGTGCAGGTGCGTTACGGGGCGGACGTGAAGTTCCTCGAGGTGGGCCGGGAGTACATCATCGGCGTGGCTCTCGACCCCGTCACGCAGCAGCTCTCGTCGACGGTGCGCGACGGTGCCGACCTGTTCGGCGGCAACGAGGTGGTGGGCGGCGGCGCTGACTGCCCGACGTTCGAGGCGGTGGACCGCACGCTGAACCTCGACGGCACGTCGATCGAGTCCGGTGTCTTCTCGAACTTCCTCGGCGATCCGCTGCGGCTGCTCGCCGCGGTGGTGCTGCCGTTCGTGCTGGTGGTGGTTGCGCTGGTTGCCGCAGTGTGGGTGCGGCGCGGACTGCGCCGCTGACCCGCTGTCACCGGTGGGTCAGGCCGTGAACGCTGCGTCGGCACGGGCGCGCAGGTCGGACACCGCGTGGGCCAGCCCTTCCGGGTCGCGGTAGAGCGCGCTGCCGGCAATGAGAACGTTCGCTCCGGCCGCCGCCGCACCGGCGATGGTGGACGGCCCGATTCCGCCGTCAACCTCCACGTTCACGGTGTCGCCGAGGCCGCGACGCGTCACCATGTCGCGCACCTCGCGGATCTTGGGTTCCATCGCGGAGATGTAGGCCTGGCCGCCGAAGCCGGGGTTCACGGTCATCACGAGCACCATGTCCACGAGGTCGAGCACGTGCTCCACGGTGGACGCCGGCGTGTGCGGGTTCAGAGCCACCGCCGCCGCGGCACCGAGCGAGCGGATGTTCTCGCACGTGCGGTGCAGATGCGTGCACGCCTCCGCGTGCACGATGAGCCTGCTGCAGCCGGCCTCCACGTAGCGTGCGGCCATCACGTCGGGGGTGAGCACCATGAGGTGAGCCTCGAAGGGGAGCGACGTGTGGTTGCGGGCCGCTGCGATCACGTCGGGACCGAAGGTGAGGTTCGGCACGAACTGGCCGTCCATGACGTCCCACTGGATGAGGTCGACACCCGCCTCCTCGAGTTCGCGCACCTCGTCGCCGAGCCGGGCGAAGTCCGCCGGGAGCACTGACGGGACGATCTGCACCGGAAGGGTCACGCTCACACCATACCGAACCGTGCGTCCGTGGCTCCCGTACGCTGGCACGGTGAGCGCACCGCACGTGGTCTCGATCGAGAAGCTCGTCGCGGGCGGCGACGG
>JBEGQL010000036.1:0-14420 GCA_041181005.1 Actinomycetota bacterium | reverse complement strand
CCCATCCCGAGCCCGTAGAGAACCACACTCAGCACACCGCTCACGAACCCGTGCCGGCCCACCGAGCCGAGGATCACCGAGACGAGGAACCCGATCGTGCACCCGATGGATGCCACCGCGTACGCGATGCCGAACACGAACATGCTGCGCACCGTGCGGTTCCGTTGCGTCCCCACGTTCGGTGTGACGATCCGCGGCTTCCATCCTGCGAGCATCGCGGTTCCCCCCGCCACGAGCGCGATGCCGATCACGAGGGATGCGTACTTCGCGTTCTGGCTGATCGCGTCGGTGAAGAGCCTGGTGATGACACCGACAACGAGGAAGAGGGACACGAAGCCTGCCGACACTGCCGTACCCACCCGCAGCGCACGGGCCACCGCGACCGGCGCAGGGTCCTTCGTGCCCGCCTCCGTCCCGAGGTAATACACGAGGTAGGTGGGGAGCAGCACGAACCCGCACGGGTTCACCGCGGCCAACACGCCGAGGAGGAAGCTGTAGGCGAAGTTGCCTTCCAATCCGATCATGTGGCCGGCCCGGTCATGCGTTCACCCCGAGTGCCCGGATGGCGCCACGCAGGTCGGATTCGGAGAGCTCACCTGCGTGCATGGAGACCACGCGGCCGGAGCCGTCGAGGAAGTACGTGGTGGGCATGGTGCCCACCTTGACCGCGGCCATCTGCTCGCCCGCTTCGTCGAGATAGTTCGGGTAGGTGACCCCGTTGCGTTCCATGAACCCGGCGGCCGACTCGGGGGTGTCGTTGGGGTTCACGCCGATGAAGTCGACCTTCCCCGCCCATTCCGCCGCACCCGCCGCGAGCACGGGCATCTCGCGCCGGCAGGGCTCGCACGTGGAGAACCAGAAGTTCACCACCATGGGGCGCCCCGCGACGGCCGGCACAACCTGCTCGCCGGTGGCCACGTCGACCAGCCTGACGAAGACGAACGTCTCCCCGCTGATGTCGGTGTTCACGGGGATGCCGGGGTACTGGGTTGCCCCGGGATCGGTGAGATTGGCGTCGACGTCGTCGGAGGATCGGCTGAGGGCCCACCCCCCGACGACGCCGAACAACAGTGCGATGAGGGACGCGACAGCGAAACGACGCGCGCGGGTCCCTGGCATGCACTCAGGCTACGAGGTGCGCGGGGATGGGTACCTCGTCGATCTGTGTGACAGGGCGCGCCTTCACGGGCGGTCTGCCACGTGGCTTGCGGCCCGCCACGACGCGACCGTTCTCGACCTGCTCACCGCCCCACACGCCCCATGGTTCCTGGCGTTCCAGTGCACCGCTGAGGCACTCGTCACGGCTCGAGCACTTCGCGCAGATCGCCTTGGCACGCTGCACGTCGACCCACTCCTCGGAGAAGAAGAGGTAGGTGAGGGTGCCGTTGCCGTCCGCACAGCGGCGTGCGGACAGGGTGATGGGCTGTTCCGACAGCGTTCCGCCGCCGAGTTCCTTGTCAATCGCTGTGTACATGGTGTGTCCTTCTGTGTGTGGTTGGTTGGTTGTGGGGAAAACAAAAAGGCCGCCTGGGTGGTGAACCCGGCGGCCTCTGGAGACTTGCGTTTCGCGGAATATTTAGTGCGAAACCTCACAGGGCGGCCGGGTGGCACGCTTGTTTGCGTGCTTCGTGGCCTTGGTAAACCACATGTCGTACGAGGAGCGACCCGGATACGACGGCATGGCAACGGCCACGGCCTGGGCCGTGGTCATGGTTGCTGCGGTCGCGGGATTCGTACGCATGGCCCCGAAAGGCAACCACAGCCAGCCGGGCCCGGTCAAGGCGTATTTGTCGGTCCATCGTCCGTGACCCCCGAAACCCTTGTGGGACTAGGGTTTCGTGGATGTCGTTCGGGCCGGCCGCGAAGGCCTTCGAGATGGTGGAACCCACCGGCTCGGGCCGCAGTTTCGCCACGGGCCGCCGTGTCCGCCTCGGGGATGCCACCCCGAAGGGCCGTCTGCGGCTCGACTCGGTGTGCCGCTACCTGCAGGACATCGCGAATGACGACGGACGCGACGCGCAGTGGAGCGACCCGCACTGGTGGGTGGTGCGGCGCACGGTGGTGCACGTGCACAGGTTCCCGGTGTATCTCCAGGAGCTCGCGCTCGTGACGTGGTGCGGCGGCTTCGGGTCGCACTGGGCGGAGAGGCGCACGCGAATCACCTCCACCGACGGTGAGGTGCTGGTGGACGCCGCCGCGCTGTGGGTGCACGTTGACCGCGACACCCTCGCGCCGAGCAGGGTCCCCGCCGACGTGGCACCGGTTCTGGCCGAATCGTCGGCGAACCGGAAGGTGGCGCCGCGGTTGATCCTGCGCGGGGACGACTTCCCCCGCGACGGTGCACGCCGCGAGATGTGGCCGCTGCGCTTCAGTGACTTCGACACGGTCGGCCACATGAACAACGCCGCCTACTGGGAGGTGCTCGAGGAGAACCTCGCCGCCGATCTCGACATCCGCGACGGCATCCGCGCCGTGATGGAGCACGTGAAGCAGGTGGAGCCGGGCGAGCAGCTCGCCCGCACATGGACAGTGGGTGACGGGGTGTCACTCATGCTGTCCGTCGACGGGGACACGAGGGCAGTTGCGTGGGTCGGCCCTTCGGTCTGACCCGCTAGCGGATCACGTACTGCAGGAAGCCGTCGATCTCGCGTTGCTCGAACTCGCCGTTCAGGCGCAGGTGCTCGAGATGCGCGAACGTCTCGCTGTCGGCCATCGAACCCTGCGCTCGGGGGGAGAAGAGCTGCGAGGCGAACTCCATGACGTTCGCGGGCCGGTTCAGGTCGGTGCTGATGTCGCGCAGCTTCTGCAGGCGCTCCTCGTGGTGACGCTTGATCTGGTCGACCCGTTCGCCCGTGTTCGTGAACGGGTGACCATGGGCGGGAAGGGACACCGTGACGCGGTCGGAGAACGCGGCGATCTTCTCGAGCGACCGGAAGAAGAGCGTGAGCGGGTCGCCGTGCGGGGTGAGACCGCTGATGTGCGGGGTGATGTTCGGCAGGACGTGGTCGCCGCTCACGAGGGTGCCCGTCTCGGGGTCGAACAGGCACAGATGGTCGGCTGTGTGTCCGGGAGTGTGCACGGGCATCCATTCGCGCCGCGCGAACCGCACACGCTGGGACTCGTCCACCCGCACGGTGGGTCGTGGTGCGCGCAGCAGCTTCGGGAACCGCCTCGCGACCTTCATCCGCATCTTGCGCCCGAACTCCATCTGCATCGCCGGCCCGCCCCAGGGCGGCGGGTCGAACGGGCTGCGCATGAACGTGGCGGCTTCCTCCACGTCGAGATCCGGCGGTTCTGTGGGGTCGAAGAACGTGCGGAACAGACGGTGGGTCACGATGTCCCCGCCGGACTCCGCACGGATGCGCTCGGCGCCTCCGTAGTGGTCGGGGTGGCTGTGGGTCACGATCACCGAGTGCACCCGCCGCAGCGGGATGCCGATGCGCCGCAGACGTTCGTTCAGCGCGGTCCACGACTCCTTGGTGGGCATGCCGGGATCAATCACCGCCGCGCCCCGCTCGTCCTCCAGTACGTACATGTTCACGTGGCCGAGACCCGTGAGGTTCGCGGGGAGCTGCGTGCGCAGGATGCCGGGTGCGACCTCCGTGATCTCCTCGGAAGCCTGCAGCTGTTCCGATTTCTGCGGACGAGGGGCGGTGTCGGTCACTTCTTCTTCTCCGTTGCGGTGCCCTCACGGAAAGCGTGCTCTCGGTAGAAGCGCAGCTCGGCAATGCTCTCGCGCACGTCGTCCATCGCCCTGTGGGTCTGCGGCTTGGGCGAGCGGGCGTGTTCCATCCCCGGGTACCAGCGCTTCACCAGTTCCTTCACCGTGGACACGTCGACGCAGCGGTAGTGCAGGTGGTTCTCGATGTCTGCCATGTACTTCGCGAGGAAGCGGCGGTCGGTGCCGATCGAGTTCCCCGCGAGGGGAATGCTCCGGGGCTCGGGCACGTGTGACTTGATGAAGTCGAGCGTGATCCGCATCGCCTCGTCGTTCGAGACGGTGGAGGCCTTGATGAGAGGCAGCAGGCCCGAGACCGTGTGCATGTTGGTGACGAAGTCGTCCATGTGCGCCATGACGTCGTCGGGCTGGTGCACCACGAGGTCGGGCCCCTCCTCCACGATGTTCAGCTCGTCGTCGGTGACGATGGTGGCGATCTCCACGATTGCGTGGACGGCGGGGTCCAGGCCCGTCATCTCGAGATCCATCCACACCAGCACCCGAACAAACTAGTTGGGCACCGATGATGGGTGCCGAGCCGGGCCCGGCACCTAGCGTGTCGGCATGCTCGATGTGCAGGTGAAGCGACTCGATGACGGCCTTCCGTTGCCCCGCTACGCGCACGAGGGTGACGCCGGCATCGACCTGCACGCCCGGGAGGACGCAACGGTCCCGGCCGCGGGCGGCCGCGTGCTGATGCCCACGGGCATCGCGGTGGCGATCCCGCCGGGACATGCCGGCTTCGTTCTTCCCCGCAGCGGCAACGCACTCAACCACGGGGTGACGGCGGCGAACTCACCCGGGCTCATCGATTCGCGCTACCGGGGCGAGCTGAAGGTGGTGCTGCTCAACACCGACCCGACCGCACCGTTCGAGGTGAGACGGGGTGACCGTATCGCACAGCTGGTGATCCAGCGGGTGGAGGAGATCTCCTGGGTCGAGGTCGACGAGCTGGACGAGAACGACCGCGGCGGCGGTTTCGGCCACTCGGGCCGCTAGGTCAGCGGCGGGGGAGGCGCGAGGACAGCACGCCCTCGGCGGCGAGACGCTCGATGTCGGCGTCGCCCATGCCGCACAGCTCCCGCAGGACGGTGGCGTTGTCCTCCCCGCGGTACTTGGACCCGCCGCGCAGCGACGTGTCGGTGCCCGAGAACACCCACGGTGAGTTCGGCACGCGGAACGTGCCGCCGTTGCGGTCATCGATGTCCACGATGACGCCGCGTTCCTCCGCCCAGTCGGTGGAGACAAGTTCCTCCATGGTGCGCAGCACCCCGAAGGCGAGACCCGCGCGGTCACACTCACGCTCCATCGCGGCGGCATCGGGGAACCCCGCCGCCCACCCGCGGATGATCGAGAGCAGGTCGCCGATGTTGCGCTTGCGTGAGGCAACGTCGACGAACCGTGGGTCGTCGGCCAGTTCGGGGCGACCGAGAGCGTCGAGGAACATGTTGAACGTGCCGGCTTCCGCGGGATGACCGCTGATCAGCACGTCGCGCCCGTCGCCCGTCTGCAGGATGGGGTAGTCGCCGGGCTGGAACGAGCGGATGACGTTGTCGCTCACCTCGCCCTCGAACAGTTCGCTCTGGGTGTGCTCGTTCACGTACAGCATGGTCTGGGCCATCGACACATCGAGGTGCTGTCCCGTGCCCGTGCGCTCGCGCTGGAACAGCGCCGCGAGGATGCCGGCCGCGGTCTCCATGCCCGTGTACACGTCGCCGTGGCTGTGCGGGTCGTTGCCGAGGTGGCCGCCGTGCGCGCGGGACTGGATTCCCGTCATGCCCGTCTCTGCGTTGATCACGCTCGCGTACGCGCGGCGGTTCACCCACGGGCCGGTGCCGCCGTAACCACTGATGGATGCGTACACAAGCCGCGGGTTCACCGCACGCAGGTCGTCCCATCCGAGCCCGAGTTTGTCCATCACACCCGCGCGGTAGTTCTCCACCAGCACGTCGCACTCCTTCACGAGCGTGCGGATGATCTCCGTGGCCTCCGGCCGCTTGAGGTCGAGCGAGATGTTCAGCTTGCCCGCGTTCTGTTGCGTGAAGTACGTCGACACCGAACCGACACGCGGGTACGCGAAACGCGTGAGGTCACCGTCTGGTGGCTCCACCTTGATGACTTCTGCCCCGAGGTCGCACAGCATCCGTGTGCAGTGCGGACCGGAGAGCACGCGCGTGAAGTCGAGTACGCGGATACCGTCGAGCGGCCGTGCCGCGGTAGGTGCGTCGCTGTTCCCGCCCATCGCGAGACAGACCGTAACCAAACGGTCACGATGTGGCCCATTCGGGTGGGCACCGCCCGGGACAGGAGGTGAGATGGCCGCAGGGAGATTCATGGTGGTTGCCATCACCACACGGGAGGCGCGGGTGTGGGACATGGGCATCGGCCCCGGTTCGGTTCCCCACATCATCCTGTCCGATGACCCTCACAGGGAGCAGCGGCACGTGCGGCCCTCACAGGACGACCACATGCACCACCGCCGCATCGACGATCCGTCGTTCTATTCGGCGGTTGCCGATGCGATCGCGGGGGCCTCGGAGGTTTTGCTGGTGGGCCACGGCAAGGGGAAGGCGAATGCGATGCTCAGCTTCGTGCAGTACCTGGAGCGGAAGCGGCCGGCATCCGCGCATCTGGTGACGGGTGCGATGTCGAGCAATCTCGAGGCCATGACCGACGGGGAGATCCTGGCGTCTGCCCGCGAATGGTGGGCACAGCACGTCGCCATGACCTGAGCCCGGGCATGCGATCACGACGCTGACCTACGATGTGGCCATGAGCACCACGGAGCGCCGCCCGAACCCGTTTCTCTCGGGCAACCTCGCACCGGTCGACACCGAGACCACCGCGTTCGACCTCCCCGTCACCGGCACGCTGCCGCCCGAGCTGGACGGTCGTTACCTGCGCAACGGGCCCAATCCGATCGGCGAAGTGGACCCCGCGAAGTACCACTGGTTCGGTGGCCACGGGATGGTGCACGGAATCCGCATCCGCGGCGGGAAGGCGGAGTGGTACCGCAACCGGTGGGTGCGCAACAACGAGGTGGCCGATCTTCTCGGTGAACCGCGGCCCGAATCGCAGTGGCCGGTCGACCACCAGCAGTTCGCGGCGAACACCAACGTGATCGGTCTCGCCGGCCGCACATACGCCATCGTGGAGGCCGGCGCACCGCCCGTGGAGCTGAGCGAGGAACTCGACACCGTGTGCATCTCCAGTCTCGACGGCACCCTTCCGCACGCGTTCAGCGCTCACCCCAAGCGCGACCCGCTCACGGGTGAACTGCACACCATGACGTACTGGTGGGGCTGGGGCAACCAGCTGCAGTACGTGGTGGTGGGCACAGACGGCCGCGTGCGTCGCACCGTGGACATTCCCGTTGCGGGCGGACCGATGGTGCACGACGTGGCAATCACCGGGAAGTACGTGCTCGTGCTCGACCTCCCGTGCGTGTTCAACCTCGACGCAGCGATGAAGAGTTCGGGCCTGCCGTACTACTGGGACCCCGCGTACGAGGCACGCATCGGTCTTCTCCCGCGCGATGGGTCGGCGGAGGACGTGAAGTGGGTGTCGATCGACCCGTGCTACATCTTCCATCCGTTGAATGCCTACGACGACGGCGACGAGGTGGTGTTCGACGCGGTGCGCCACCCGAAGATGTTCGACCGCGAGCGCCGCGGCCCGAGCGAGGGTGACCCCACGCTCGACCGGTGGCGACTGAACCCCGTCACGGGAAGGTCACGTCACGAGCGCATCGACGACCGCCCGCAGGAGTTCCCGCGGCACAACGAGAGTCTCATCGGCAGGCCATACCGGTACGGCTACCTCGCCGGCGTGGGGAAGGGCTTCGCACAGGACACCCTGGTGAAGGTGGACGTGAACACGATGACGAGCGAGTACCGCACCGACCAGCCGCGCTACGGCTACGGCGAGCCGGTCTTCATCCCGCGCAACGGCGCGGCCACCGAGGATGACGGTTGGGTGATGGCGCTGCGCCTCGACAACGACACAATGAGGTCAGAGCTGGCCGTGTTCGATGCGCAGGCAATCACCGACGACCCCGTGGCGGTGGTGCACCTTCCCGTGCGCGTGCCGAACGGGTTCCACGGCAACTGGGTGCCGTCAGCCGGCTAGTAGAGAGGGCTCGAGTCCTTCAGGAGCCGCGTCATCATCGTGAGCTCCGCGACCACTTTCTCTGAACCCGGCTCGCGTGCCTCGGTGCGGAACCAGAGCACCTCTGTCTTCGGGGACTCCGACACCGCGAGCACCTCGCCCGTCACCTCGTACTCGGTGTCGAGGAACATCGGGCCGTTCATGTGGCGCACCTCGATCGCGCCGTACATCCCCACGAACTCGCCGCACTGACGCTCGATCGACTCCGTCATGCCGGCCACGAGCACCCGGCACATCGTGAGCGGCGAGCACACCGGCCCGCCCCACGGGGAGTCCCCCGAGTACCACGGCAGCGGAGCGGTCATGGATCCGTTGTCGATCCTGCGCCGCTGGTCCGCGCCCCACGGCCGTCTCACATGGCGGTCGAGCGGGTGACCGGGGCCGATGCCCTTCAGCATCCGCAGGGTGGAGGGGTCCACGGGGCGACGGTCGCGCGACGAGAGTGCAGAGGGCTCGTTCACGCGGCCCACTGATGCGGTTCCCTCCGCCACCGGCACCCCTTCGGGGGTGGCCATGCGTGCGGTCACCTGTACATCGCTCACGACGGGGGCCGACGGGAGGTCGAGGAACGCCTCCACCGGCTCGCGGTGGGCGGTGGGGGTGAGGAAGTAGAGGCTGAGCGAACCGTGCTCGAACCACTGCCGGCCGAACGCCTCGGTGAGGATGCCTCCGAACTGCTCGAGGTGGATGTCGCCCGCAACGGTGCCGGCACGGAAGCCGAGGTCGTTCGCGGTGGCGTCATCGTGGATGCTGCCCTTCGCGTCGGCGGAGAGGTTCCACGGTTCGAGCGGGCCGGTGGAGACGGTGTGCATGTCAGTTCCTCGGGATGTTGCGGAACGGTGTGGACGGATCGGGCTGCACGTCCTTCGGGAGGCCGAGCGCCCGCTCGCCGATGATGTTTCTCTGCACCTCGTCGCTGCCGCCCGCGATGGACGCCGATGGCATCGAGAGGAAGAAGTGATGGATGGTCCCCTCCGCGGGGAGGTCGTCGCCGTCGAGCATTCCCTGTGCCCCGAGGAGTTCCATGCCGAGGTCGCGCGAGATGCGCAGGCCGTTCGTCCAGTGCAGCTTCATTGTGGATGCCTCCGGCCCCGGCGTGCGGCCCGTCTTCGAGGCGGCCGCGATGCGCTGACGGGTGAAGTCCGCGATGCGCTCGCTCATCCACAGATCGACGAGGCGCTGGCGCTGCATGACCGTGGGACCGGACGACGGGACGATGCTCATCACGGTGGAGAAGAGCCCGCCGTGCTCGTCGGGGTGGCTCTTCGCCGCCAGTGACTCGCGCACCAGGCCGCCCACCTCGCGGTCGAGCAGCCCCGCCTGCCTGCCGGCAGAGACACGGATGCCACCCACGGCCGCCTCGGAGAGACCGCTTCTCTCGAACGCGAGTGTCGCGGTGGCGATCGCCCACCCGTTGTTCACGTCCGAGATGCGGGCAGAGTCGTGCACGCGTGCATCGGTGAAGAACACCTCGTTGAAGTGGGACCTGCCGTTCATCTGCTTGATGGGGCGGATCTCCACGCCCGGCTGTTCGAGGTCGATGATGAAGTACGACATGCCCTTGTGCTTGGGTTGGTCGGGGTCGGTGCGCGCGATCAGCATCCCGCGGGTCGAGTGCAGCGCGCCCGACGTCCAGATCTTCTGGCCGTTCACCACCCACTCCTCACCGTCGCGTTCCGCCCGGCAACTCGCACTCGCAAGGTCGGATCCGGCTCCCGGCTCGCTGAAGAGTTGGCACCAGCCCTCGGTCCCGTCGGCGAGCGAGGGAAGCCAGCGGGCCTGCTGCTCGGGAGTGCCGTGAACCATCGTCACGGGGGCGCCCATCAGCACGCCGAGGCCGGTGGGGGCCCCGATCACGCCGGCGTCGGCGAATGCCCCCGCGATGTCGGCCTGGTCGCGGGCCGAGGCGTCGCGGCCGAACCATTCTGCCGACCATCGCGGGAAGGCGAGGCGGTCGTCGCGCATGCGGCGCCACCACTCGCGCAGGCTGAGAGAGTCATCCCAGTTCGCCGCGATCCAGTCGCGGGTCTCGTCACGGAGGGCGGACACGGTCAGTCGAGGCGCACGCCGAGATGGCGCAGGGCGACGGAGGAGTACACGGCGGCGCCGCGGCGCATGTGGTTCTCCTCGTAGATGGCCCTGTTCGAGTGGTTCGGCGCGGCCTTCATGATGTCCATCCCCTCGGGCATCAGGCCGAGGAACATCATCGAGCCCTTCACGCGGTTCAGCACGTAACTGAAGTCCTCGGCTCCCATCACCGGGTTCTCCATCATCCGCACGTTCCGGTCGCCCGAGACGGCGGTGGCGACGTCGGCCGCGAACGAGGCGAACTCGGCGTCGTTCACCGTGACGTCATAGCCGAGGTTCAGTTGCACGTCCACGTCCATCCCGTGGGCGGCACCGATTCCCTCGGCGACTCGGCGGATGCCGTCGTGGATGAGGGTGCGGGTGCGCTCGCTCACGGCGCGCATCGTGCCGTTGATCATCGCACTCTCGGGAATGACGTTGCTGGTGGTGCCCGTGTGGATCTGGGTGACCGTGATGACGCCCGGGTCGAAGACGTCGATGCGCCGCGTGACGAGGGTCTGCAGTGCCTGCACTATCTCGCACGCCACGGGTACCGGGTCCATCGTGAAGTGGGGTGCGCTCGCGTGGCCCCCCTTGCCCTTCACGGTGATCGTCATCGTGTCGCTCGAGGCCATGATCGTGCCGGCCTTCAGGCCGAGGAAACCACCGGGGATGTTCGATGCGGCATGGATCGCGAACGCTCCGGTGACGGGCGAGTCGGTGCCCACGTCGAGAAGACCCTCGGCGAGCATCTCGCTCGCACCGTTGTAGCCCTCCTCGCCTGGCTGGAACATGAAGAGAACGCGGCCGGGGATGTCGGCCCGGCGGGACGACAGGATGCGCGCCGCCCCCATCAGCATCGATGTGTGCGTGTCGTGACCGCACGCATGCATCGCGTTCTCCACGTTCGACTTGAAGTCGAGCCCGGTGTCCTCGGGCATCGGGAGTGCGTCCATGTCTGCGCGCAGCAGCACGGTGGGGCCGGGCTTGCCTCCGGTGAGCATCGCGGCGATGCCGCTCGTGTTGTCATGCAGCGTGATGTCGAGGGGGAGACCCTCGAGTGCCTCGAGCACGCGCTCGCGCGTGCGGGGGAGATGGTTCGAGATCTCGGGCCAGCGGTGTAGGTCACGTCGCAGCGTGACCATGTCCTCGAACACCTCGTTCGCCTGCTCCAGGATCCCGGCGGGGTCGCCGTGCTGGTCGCGGGCATCGTCGGTGGACAACGTGTTTTTCGACATGCCCAATGGTAGGCACATCGCCATGTCCGGCTCCCCAGCTGCGCACCCCGGCAACTCCCCCGACGAGCAGGTGGAGCACATCGACCGGTCCGGCAACGTTCTCGGGCTGGTGAGCAGGCGCGAGATGAGGGCAGGATCCCTGCGCCACCGCAGCGTGTTCGTGGCGGTCGTGTCCGAGAAGGGCCAGCTGCTCGTGCACCGACGGGCGGACACGAAGGACGTGTGGCCTGGCTGGTGGGACGTTGCGGTCGGGGGCGTGTGCGCGCCGGGGGAGGAGTGGGACCGCGCGGCGGAGCGCGAGGTCGCCGAGGAACTCGGTCTCGAGGGGACGGTGATCGAGCCGCTCGCGTCCGGTGCATACGAGGACCGTGACGTGCGTCTGGTGGCGCACGTGTACGAGTGCCGCACCGACGGGCCGTTCCGGTTCGCCGACGGCGAGATCACCGAGGCCCATTGGGTTGCGCCCGACGAACTGGCGGACTGGATCGCCGTGAAGAACTTCCTGCCCGACAGTCTCGCCCTCGTGCTGCCGCGCCTTCGAGGGTTCCGCCACCTCCTGCCATAGCCTTTCTCCGTCGGACGAAGGAGGGCACCGTGGCGTCTTTGGTGAAGGTTGAGTTCACTGTCGAGCCCTTCATCGAGGGTTCCCTGCCCGCGCACGTCACCGAGCCGGTGAAGGCGCTCGAGGCGCTCGGTCTCATTGCCGATGTCGGCCCCTTCGGCACGTCGTTCGTGGCCCCGGTGGAACTGCTCGGACGTGCCGTGGGAGCTGTGCTCGATGCCGCGTACGCGAACGGTGCCACCTACGTCACCGTGGACACCGGACGCCACGAATGAGCGAACTGCCCGACCACCCGCTGATCCACGCGGTGAAGCCCGTGCTCGACATGCTCGGCGCGATGATCATCCCCGTGGAGGACGCGATGATCAGCGACCGCGCCCTCGAGTGGGACGGCGAGATCATCGCGGCGGTGCGCCTGCCCCGGCTGCAGGGGGCGCTCGACCGGCTCATCCGCCTTGTGGAGACAGAACTCGACGGCCCGCTCGACCAGCTCTCCCGCGAGGACAAGCAGCGCGCCGTGCGCCTGCTCGACCAGCACGGGGCGTTCATCCTGCGCCGCGCGGTGGAGGACGTGGCGGACGCGATGGGCGTCTCGCGCATCACCGTCTACAACTACCTCAACGCGCTGCACCGCTGATCTCCGCTCGCCGGCTCGTGTGACACCCCCGTGCCACAATCTGTGGCTGTGGAAACACTCATCGTCGTACTGCTCAGTGTCCTGGTAGTCGGGACGCTCACCCTCGCCTTCCGTCTGTCGCGCCCCGCAGTGCAGGAGCCGAACATTCCCGTCACGGTCGCCGCCCCGACCGTTGACATCGCAGCGATCGTGGAGGCGGTGAAGGCATCGATCGACGTCGGGGCCATCAGCACCGGGGTCCAGGGTGCGGTGGAGACAAAGATCCACGAGACAGCCGCACAGGTGCTGGCCCAGGCGAACGAGACTGCACGCAAGCAGGCCGAAGAGCGTCTTGCGGCCCAGGCATCCTCGCTGGAGCAGCAAGCCAAGAACCTGATGCAGCCGTTCGAGCAGCAGATGACAAAGCTCAATGAGGAGGTCACCAAGCTCCGCGAACAGAACGCCGACAAGTTCACGAATGTGGATGCAGCTGTTGCCGGGCTCGTGCGCCAGACCCAGACCCTCAACAACGTGCTGTCCAGCGCACAGGGTCGCGGCAGTTGGGGTGAGCGGATGCTGGAGGACATTCTCTCCCAGTCCGGTTTCGAGAGAGGAATCAACTACGAGAAGCAGGAGATTCTGGAGGAGGGCGGCAAGCCCGACTTCAGTTTCTTCCTGCCCCCCAATCGAGTTCTCTACCTCGATTCGAAGTTCCCGATTGACAACTACAAGGCGTACTTCGAGGCGAATGACGACGCCAGCAGGAATCTGTACCGCGACCAGTTCATCAAGAATGTCGAGGACCGAATAAAGGAGCTGGAGAGAAGGGACTACACGGCACAGTCCACGCGTGAGGCACTGGACTATGTGCTCCTTTTCATCCCGAACGAGAGCGTTCTCAGTTTCATCCAGCAACACAAGCCCGGCCTGGTGGACGAAGCGGTGAAGAAGAAGGTCGTTCTGTGTTCCCCACTCACGCTCTATGCGTTTCTCGGTGTAGTGCGTCAGGCAACCGACAGTTTCCACATGCAGAAGAACGCCAACGAGGTGCTTTCGCTGCTCACCCAGTTCAGCAAGGCCTGGAAGAGTTACACCAAGTACCTGGTGGACATCCAGAAGCACTTCGACAAGATTCAGGACAAGTTGAAGGCCGTGACCACCGGTCGGGTCATGAGCAATCTGAGGGTTCCACTGGCCAAGGTCGAGGATCTCGCAAAGAAGCGCGAGATCGAGGGAAGCGACGAGACCCTGAAGGAAATCACCGCCGCCTTCGAGTCGTCGGATGACGTCACCGACGACGACGTCGAGGACTGACTACAGGCGGCGGAGACGCACGTTTGTGACCCTGTGGTCGCGCCCCTTCTCGACAATCAGCGACGCGCGGGACTTCGTGGGCTCGATGTTCTCCACGAGGTTCTTGCCGTTGATCTCACGCCAGATCATCCGCGCCGTCTGGTCGGCCTGCTCCTCGGTGAGGTGCGCGTACATCTTGAAGAAGCTGTCCGGGTCGCGGAACACCGTCTCGCGCAGTGCATGGAAGCGCTCCACGTACCACTCCTCGATGTCGGCCTCCTTGGCGTCGATGTAGATGGAGAAGTCGAAGTAGTCGCTCACGAACTCGTTCGACTCGTTCCCCACCTGCAGCACGTTCAGGCCCTCGAGGATGAGGATGTCGGGTTGGCGGACGGTCACGCAGTCGCCGTCCACGATGTCGTACACCACGTGGCTGTACACCGGTGCAGACACCTCGGGGGCGCCGGCCTTCAGGTCGCGCAGGAACTGGAGCAAGGTCTTCGTGTCGTAGGACTCCGGGAAGCCCTTGCGGTTCATGATCCCGCGGTCGTCGAGCATGCGGTTGGGAAAGAGGAAGCCATCGGTGGTGATGAGGTCGACCTTCGGGTGCTCCGGCCACCGGGCGAGCAGAGCCTGGAGGATGCGCGCGAACGTGCTCTTGCCCACCGCCACCGACCCCGCGATGCCGATCACGTAGGGAACTTTCGGCGCCATGGAGCCCATGAACGTTGCCGACACCTTGTGCAGGTTCTGCGTGGC
>JBEGQL010000035.1:0-5267 GCA_041181005.1 Actinomycetota bacterium | reverse complement strand
TCAGGCGGACCGACCCGTCCTAGAGACGTCCGCGACGTGCGAGCACGGCGTTGCGCGCGTGCTCGATGTCGACGGCGAGTTGCTCGCGCAGCTCATCGACCCCACCGAACGCCTTCTCGCTGCGAAGGAAGGCGAGGAACCGCACCGCCGCGGTCTCACCGTAGAGGTCGCCCGCAAAGTCGAGCAGGTGCGACTCGATGAGCGAGTGCTGCGCGTCACGGTAGAAGGTGGGCCGTCGGCCGATGTTCACCGCGCACGGGTGCTCGGAGCCGTCCTGGCGGACATGGACGGCGGCGTACACGCCGTCGGCGGGGATGCACATCCCCGGCGGCACCGCCACATTCGCCGTGGGGAAGCCGATGGTGCGGCCGCGCTTGTCACCGTCGATGACTGTGCCGCGGATCTCGTGCGGGCGGCCGAGCATGCGGGTGGCCGTGTCGATCTCGCCCCCGGCGAGTGCGCGGCGGATCGCGGTGCTGCTCACGGGCTCGTCCACGCCGTCGGCGCGCGGCACGAGACGGACCGGGTCGGCGGTGAACCCGTGGCGCTCCCCCATCTCGCGCAGCAGTGTGACGTTGCCCTGACGCATGTGGCCGAAATGGAAGTCCGCCCCCACGATCACGGACTCTGCGGCGAGTCCGTGCACGAGAACGCGCTCCACGAACTCAGGTGCAGTCTCGTGCGACTGGTGCTCGTCGAACGAGACCACGACGACGGCGTCAACACCCGTCCCCGAGAGGAGGTCGAGCTTGTGCTCGAGCGTGGTGAGAAGTTTCGGCGCCTGTTCCGGACGCACCACCGACATCGGGTGACGGTCGAATGTGACCACGACACTGCGGGCACCCGTGCGTGCCGCACGCTCACGCACCTGGGAGATCACCGTTCGGTGCCCCACATGGACACCGTCGTACATCCCGATTGACACCACGGCCCTGCTGCCGGGCCACGCCGGCGAGGAGACATCGGTGATCACCTGCACGTGCGGGAACGCTATCCCCGTGCGCTCGTCAACGCGTCCTGCTCACCAGGTCACCCTGCGCGGCAGACCGACACGCACCGGCACACCGGGGGAGAACATGCAGTGCGGATCACCCGTCGGTGCGGGCAGCCCTGCCGCAACGACGAGGGAGTCGTCCACGGTCACGGCGTGCGCACGATGAAGGACCCACCTCGGGTGGTCGACCGGTGCGTACATGAGCGAGTGCACGTACCCGCGGGAGTACAGACCCCAGCGTGCGGTGAGGAACACCTCGAGCGGCGACTGCTCCGTGATCTCCCGGCCCGGCACCACAACGGTTCGCGTCGATGGACCGCGGTCCGGCCACCGGCGTGACACCGTGGACTCGAGTGAGTCCCCGGACACCGTGTTCGATGCGCTCCCCCAGCAGTACGGCAGTCGGTACGCGGCGCGCGCGACGAGGGCGGGCAGAAGTCGGTTCACGTCGAGCGAGAAGAACCACACCCCCGGGACGCCGTTGCGGATCACGTACGTGCGCACGTTGACCTCGGGGAACGACCCGAGCCACGGCACCGCGGGAAGTCTCGGCACCCCGATGCCTCTCATCGAGAACGGCACGAGCCCCACCCACGCCTCACCGTCGAACGTGTCCACCTCGAGACCGTCAGGGAGGAGGCGCGCGACGTCATCCGGGTCACAGCGCCAGTGCAGGTACGCCAGGTCCCACCAACCCTGCTTCATCACTGCCCACCGCACCGGTTCGGGACAGTCGGGCCGCAACGTGCGGATGCTGCCGTCGTCGGCCCTCATCCCCTGCCCCCGAACACCACCGTGGGCTTCGCGAGCGTCTCGCGGAAACGCTCGAACACCGCGACGAGTTCGCCTGTGCCGTCGAACACGGCCCACGGCGGTGCATCGTCCCACGCCCCCCGAACGCGGCCGTACAGGGTGTCGTTTATGCCCTCGTCGTCGAGCAGATGACGGCTCATCCCGCGCACCAGCTCGACCACCGGCAGAAGCACAGGGGACTCGATCGTGCACGCCTCGGACACCGAGTAAGGGCCCGAGGACAGCCGGCGCAGGTTCCGGATGTGCGCGCCCGTGCCGAGGAGATCGCCGAGGTCTGACCCCAACGAGCGCACGTACGTGCCGGAACCGCAGTGAACGCGCGCGGCAAGGACGTTCGGCTCATCGGTGGCCTCCAGGGTGAACCCGTGCACTGTTACAGGCCTCGGTTCGCGATCCACGGTCCTTCCCTCGCGCGCGAGCGCATGCAGACGCTTCCCGTCGACCTTCAGGGCCGACACCATCGGCGGCACCTGCATGATCGCGCCGGTGAGGTGCCCCGCCACCATCTGGCGCGCGGCAAGAAGGTCGACCGCCGGGGTTCCGGTGGTCGCAGTGACCGCGCCGGAGTCATCGAGCGTGTCGGTGGAGGTGCCGAACACGATCTCGCATGTGTAGGTCTTGTCGGAGTCACCGAGGAAGCGCAGCAGTCTCGTGCCGTTGCCGACGCCGACCACGAGCAGGCCCGTGGCGCCCGGGTCGAGGGTGCCGGCATGGCCCACCTGGCGCTCGCCGAAGTGCTTTCGCAGTTTCGCCACGATGTCGTGGCTGGTCCATCCGGCCGGCTTGTCGAGCAGCACCAGACCGTGGGTCTCGGGGATGCGGCGGCGGCCCACCGCTATTCCTGCGGTTCGTCGTCCTGCGGACGCTCCGTGACGGGCTTCCTGCGCAGCAGCTCGTCGATTCGTTCGGCCGCACGGATCACCTCGTCGGGCTTGAACGACAGCACGGGGGTCTTGCGGGCGTGCATCTGGCGGTTGATGGAGGACTGGATGCGGGCCCTGTGCTCCCCGAGCGCCTCCTGGATGGCGGCATCCCCGGCCTCGCCCGACATCGAGTCGTAGTACACGATTGCCCGGTTCATCTCGGGGTCCACGTCGATCGAGGTCACGGTGACGAGGTCGAGTCTCTCGTCGTCGATGCGGGTGAGCTCATCGGCAATCACCTCGCGGAGCACCTCGGACAGCCTCGCGGTGCGCGGGTAGCCGTGGGACGAGCCGCCCTTCGGTTGGCGTCCGCGGGACCGTGGGCGTTGCTTGGACACGGAAATAGGATGGCACGGTCATGAGCGAAAACCCCGCGACGTCCGACAAAACCCGCGGGGGTCCCCGGTTCAGGTACAACGCTGGTCTCGCCGCGGAGATCGAGGCGCGCTGGCAGGACCGCTGGGAGCGCGAGGGCACGTTCCACACGCCGAACCCTTCGGGCCCTCTCGGCGACGTCACCGCCCTCGCGGGGCGCGAGAAGTTGTTCGTGATGGACATGTTCCCGTATCCGTCGGGGGCCGGACTCCACGTCGGGCACCCGCTCGGATACATCGCCACCGACGTGTACTCGCGCTACAAGCGCATGAAGGGCTTCAACGTTCTGCACACGCTCGGCTACGACTCGTTCGGCCTTCCCGCCGAGCAGCATGCGATCGCCACCGGCATCCACCCGCGCGTCAACACCGAGCAGAACGTTGCGAACATGCGCCGGCAGCTGCGCAGGCTCGGCCTCGGACACGACCCGAGGCGCAGCGTGAGCACAACCGACGAGACGTTCTACAGGTGGACCCAGTGGATCTTCCTGCAGATTCACGGGGCCTGGTACGACGCCGATGCCGGACGCGCGCGACCCATCAGCGACCTCGTCGCCCGGTACGCGGATGGGTCGCGTCCCACCCCCGACGGGCGGCCATGGTCGTCGCTCGGCGCCGCGGAGCGGGCGCACGTGCTCGATTCGCACCGTCTCGCGTACCTGTCGGAGGCACCGGTGAACTGGTGCCCGGGTCTCGGCACGATCCTCGCGAACGAGGAGGTCACCGCAGAGGGCCGCAGCGACATCGGAAACTTCCCCGTGTTCAAGCGCAGCATGAAGCAGTGGATGATGCGCATCACCGCGTACGCCGACCGCCTGATCGACGACCTCGACAGGCTCGACTGGCCCGAACCCATCAAGCTCATGCAGCGCAACTGGATCGGCCGCAGCGCTGGCGCCCGGGTCGACTTCTCCTCCCCCGCCGGACCGATCACCGTGTTCACCACGCGGCCGGACACGCTCTTCGGTGCGACGTTCATGGTGCTCTCGCCCGAGCATCCCCTCGTCCCCGCCCTCACGAGCGCCGACCGGCGCGCCGACGTGGAGGCCTACGTGGCCGCGGCGGCGGGCAAGGCCGAAGAGGACCGCCAGGACGACGCTCGGGAGAAGACGGGAGTCTTCACGGGCGGACATGCGGTGAACCCTGTGAACGGCGAGCAGATCCCCGTGTGGGTCGCCGACTACGTGCTCATGGGCTACGGCACCGGCGCCATCATGGCGGTGCCGAGCGGCGACGCACGCGACTTCGAGTTCGCACGGAAGTACTCGCTCCCGGTCGTGGCGACGCAGATGCCGCCCGACGACTGGTTCGCGGCGCACGGCATCACGCCCACGTCCGATTGCGTGGCGTGGCCCGAGGCGTTCACCGGCGAGGGCACGGTGATCAACTCCTCGAACACGTCCGTTTCGATCGACGGGCTCACATCGGTCGCCGAGGCGAAGGCGCGCGTCACCTCGTGGCTCGCACAGGAGGGTCTCGGCGAGGCCACCGTGACGTACAGACTCCGCGACTGGCTCTTCTCGCGCCAGCGCTACTGGGGCGAGCCCTTCCCGATCGTGTACGACTCCGAGGGAACGGCGCACGCCCTCCCGGCTTCGCACCTGCCTGTGCTGCTGCCCGAGCTCGACGACTTCAAGCCCACCGCTCTCGACCCCGACGACTCCGCGAGCGACCCCGTGCCGCCCCTGGCGCGCTCTCGTGAGTGGGTGAACGTCACGCTCGACCTCGGCGACGGACCGCGTGAGTACGTGCGCGAGACGAACGTGATGCCCCAGTGGGCCGGGTCGTGCTGGTACGAGATGCGCTACCTCGACCCCACGAACGACAGCGCAATGGTGGGTGCCGACGTGGAGCGCTACTGGATGGGTCCGCGCAGCGACGGACACACCGGCGGTGTCGACCTCTACGTGGGCGGCGTGGAGCATGCGGTGCTGCACCTCCTCTACTCCCGCTTCTGGCACAAGGTGCTCTTCGACCTCGGCCACGTGAGCAGCGTGGAGCCGTTCCACCGTCTGTTCAACCAGGGCTACATCCAGGCGTATGCCTACCGCGACGAGCGGGGCCAGACCGTCCCGGCGCACGAGGTCACGCCTGTCGGGGACGGCTACGAGTGGGAGGGCCAGCCCGTCACCCGCGAATACGGGAAGATGGGCAAGAGCCTGA
>JBEGQL010000034.1:0-45693 GCA_041181005.1 Actinomycetota bacterium | reverse complement strand
GCCCGAACTGTCGGCGCTCGACCACGGCGTAGCCGACGAGGTGCTCGAGCTGCTCGATCTCCACACCAGCTGGGAGACCTGGGACCGGCTCCGAAGCTGGCAGAACCTGCCGGTCGAGCGCTGCCGTCAGATCGTGATCCACCTGGTCACTCAGGCCCTCGAGCGCCGCTGACCCGCCGTTTCACGCCTACTGGGCATCCGTTCCTCTTGATGCCACCGCCGCCGGGTGCCCCGTGCGCCGACGTTGCTGCGTACCAGCAGAAGGTTGCGATGCGCGAGAAGTACGCGCTCGTCCCGCACGGTGCTCGCAAAGCCAACGGCTCGCAGGTGTTCCAGTGCCCGGCAGCGGCTGGGAAGCTCTCGTGTCCGCTCGTTCCCTCCTCGAAAGCCGGTGCGTTCCCGGCGTTGCTGGCCCCGACCGGTGCCGCACCCGGCTCGGTGTGCGGCTAGAAGTTCACGACGTTCCACGCGACTGATGCGCCGCTTTCGCAGCGCGACTTGTTCGGATCCGCGAAGTGGTATGCGTCGATGTCGCGACGTTCGCGTGTCGAAGGGTTCTTCGGCAACGTCAAGAACGAGGCGTGTGAGAACCTGCGCCGCGGCACGATTCGTGTGCGCGGGCTCGTGAAGACCGGGATGCTCGTTGCGTTCGCGGTCGCGAACACCAACTTGCGTCTTGCGGACTCCTTCGCCAAGCGCACACCGAACGCACCGGTGAAGAAGCGTGGCCGACCGAAGAAGACCGGTGTCCTCAAATACGCCGACGTCTTCGCCGCTGACGCTTCCGCGAACGCCCCGCCGTCTGCTGCTTGACGCCACTCGCATCATGATGCGTGCTCGAGGTTCTCCTTGCACGCCCCAACACTGAACTCGACACACCTTGGCCGCCTTCGGGCGGCCGTTTCGCATTCACCGGACAGTTCGTGAAGATGAACTGACCCCGGAATAGCAGAAGTCCCGGTCTCTGTTTCCAGATTCCGGGACTTCGGTGCTCGGGAGGCACCTACTTAGGTGCTTCCCTCTTGGTGGCGGGGGCAGGATTTGAACCTGCGACCTTCGGGTTATGAGCCCGACGAGCTACCGGGCTGCTCCACCCCGCGTCGTTGTGACCGGACGGTTACTGTACTGGCACGGCCATGCGGCCGCAACCTGACCGTCAGACATGGCCCGCTTCTCCCGCAAGAAACAACCAGACCCGGTTCTCTCGGCGGTGCAGGAACTGATGGCATTCTCCGAGCAGGCACTCGCGGTGAGCCGCGAGGAAACGAGGGTCGCGAACGAGCGCCTTGCTTCGCTCGAGGAACTGGTGGCGCGCTACGGGGCTGCACTCGATGCGGAGAAGCTCGCCAACCACGACACGGCGGCACGACTGAACCTCATCGAGCAGCGGCTCGTGAGTCTCGGCAACGAACTGGCACACCAGATCCACGAGATGGGAAACGAGATAGAGAAGCTCGCATCGCGCGGCACCGACGGCTCCCTGGGCGAGATTGCCGAATCACTTCGCGCCACCCAGGTGCGGCTCGCCCAGGAGCAGGCACGCTACGAGATCGCCTTCCGCCAGGACCTCGCCGCGCTGGCCGACCAGCTCCAGCGCCGCAGCCGATAGTCGATAGTCGATAGTCGATAGTCGATTCTCTACCGGCCCAGCTGGCTGAGTGCCCGGGCGACGAGCTCGCGCGCCATCGCCTGCTTGGTCTGGTACGTCGAGAAGTCGGGTGGGTTCTTCGCGAGCGCAGCGTCGGCCTCGGAGAAGAGCGCCTCGGCCTGCGCGAGCAACTCAGCAGGGGTGCCGGTGGTGGGTGGCTGCGTGCCTCCCGGGACGGTGGTTGCACCGGGCACGGTGGTGCCGGGGGACGTCGTCTGCGTGGTGCCGCCCACGCGGTCCCCGAGGTTCGTGGAGAACCCGGGGAAGAGGCGCGAGATCGCGTCGGTGAGGCTCTCGCCGATCACCGCGCGACCGTTGTAGCTCGCCAGCACCTTGCGCACGAACACCTGCTTGGAGTCCGACCCGTCGGGCAGCACGAACATCGGGCGCAAGTACACGAGGCCACGCGACACCGACACCACCTGCAGGTCGCCGAACGTCACGCGCGAGCCGCGCTGGTCGAGCGGGGTGATCACCTGGGAGATCGACGGTTCGGACTCGAACTCCGCCGCGATGGTCGCCGGCCCGGGCGGGAGCGGCGATGACATCTCGTACACCTTCATCTGCCCGTATGTCTTCGGGTCGCTCGAGACGACCATGAAGCTGCGCAGCTCCTTTCGGCTGTCGTCGGAGGAGAAGGGCACGAACGGCCTCAGCATGGAGAACACACCGCTGTCGGTTCCGTCGTTCGGGGCATGGAAGATCGTGTAGTACGGGGTGAACCGCGCGACGTTGGCATCGTCGGCATTGATGGACTCGGAACCCGGCGCCATGGCCTCCGGCGCGAGCGAACCCGAGGCCGACGTGGAGTTGCTGTCCTCCGGCTCGACAGCGGGTGCCTGGGCCACGCTCCACGCGGCGTCACGGTTGAAGAACAGGGTGGCGTCGTCGAACTGGTAGCGGCCGAACAGGTTGGTCTGCACGCGGAAGAGGTCCTCCGGGTAGCGGAAGTGGGCCGCGAGTGCGGGGTCGACCTCGGATCCCTTCTTGAACAGCCCTGGGAAGGCCTTCTGCCACGTGCGGGCGATCGGGTCCTTCCGGTCCATCAGGTAGAAGTCGGCGTTCCCCGAGTACGCGTCGATGACGACCTTCACGCTGTTGCGCACGTAGTTGAAGGAATGGTTGAGACCGCTCTCGGCGCCCAGCTGTGAGGTGTTGGCCATCTCCGCGTAGGGGTAACTGTCGGTGGTGGTGAACGCGTCGATGATCCACTTCACCTCGCCGTCCACCACGACCGGGTAGGGGTCGGCGTCGTAATGGAGGAACGGTGCGATCTTGCGCACACGGTCACGGATGTCGCGCACCCAGAGGAGCCGCGAGTCGTTCTGCACGAGACGTGACCCGATGAGGTTGAACTCTCCGAAGTTCACCGCCATGGCGACCCTGCGCAGGGTCCCGCCCACCTTGATGCCGGCTTCGGCAGAGAACGACGCCCCGGTCGCCCCCTGGCACTGCTGCTCCTTCTGGTCCGTGTTGACGAGTGCATACGAACCGAGCCCGTCGCCGAAGTAGATCTGCGGCCGCGTCACCCCGAGGTCGACATACTTCGGCCGCCCGTCGGCCGTTGCCACGCTCGCCGGGGCCGCGATGACGCCGCAACCGTGCGTGTAGATGAGGTGCTGGGACACCCATGTGCGGTTCGGCAGGCCCGACAGGTTCAGTTCGCGCGCGGCGACGAGAACCTGCTGGGTCCGGCCGTCGACGGAGTACCGGTCGACGTCGAGGTCGTTCACGGCGTAGAACGACGAGAGACCCTGGTCCAGCGAGAAACGGTCGCGCATGCGCACGGGGTCGAGCTGGCGCACGTCGCGGAGGGCGGCGTCGTCGGCCTCCACGTCGGCCGCAGTGATGTCCGAGTATGTGACCTCGACGCGCTCCACCTTGGAGAGGCCCATCGCGGCCTTGGTGGCCACGATGTTGCGCTGGATGTACGGGAGTTCGCGGGTGTTCACGTTCGGTTGCACGACGAAGCGCTGCACGAGCGCGGGGTACACGGTGCCGGCGACGATCGCCACGACCACCCACAGTCCCACTCCGAGGACCGGCAGGCGCCAGCCGCGCTGGCGCACGTTCCACAGGAGGAGCAGAGTGACCGCGAGCGACACGAGGATCATGAGGTTCAGCGCGGGCAGCTGAGCGTTCACGTCGGTGTAGAGGGCGCCGCGCACGACGCCGCGCTGCGAGCCGGTGAGCTGGTAGCGCGAGAGCCAGTAGTCGGCGGCGCGAAGGAGCGTTCCGCCGGCGATGAGGAGCGAGATGTGCACCTTCGCCTGTGGTGTCACCCTCTGCACACGGTCCTGCGGTCTGATCGCGCCGTTGACGAAGTGGAAGCCCACGGCAAGGAGGGTGACGAGAACGAGCGCGCCGAACGCCCATGTGACGACGAACTGCGCGAACGGCAGGCGGAACACATAGAAACCGACGTTCGCCTTGAACTGCGGGTCACCCACCGAGAACGCCTGACGGTTGCGGAAGAGCAGCCAGTTCTCCCACTGCGCGGAAGCAGGCAGACCGAGCATCATGCCCACGAACAGCGCGACTGCGAGGCGCAGTTTGCCCCTGTGGCGCGCGGTGGACTGACGGATGCGCATCACCGCCTCGTCCTGCGGCGTGGACGGGAGCGTGATCGGGGCGAGCCGGTCCGCGAGGAGCAGGTTCACCCACAGGAACAGAGCACTGCCGAGGGAGAAGATCGCAGCGAGCTCCACCTTGCTGCGCAGAACGCCCCAGTACACGTCGGTGCGACCGACGCTGTCGAACCACAGCACGTTCACGTAGAACGAGGCGAGACTGCGCGCGCTGAACAGAAGCACGAGAACGGCCGCGACCGCGACCGACACGATGACCCTGCCCCTGCTGGGACGGCGGAAGTTCACGCGGGGGAAGCCGGGGAATCCGCCTGCCGGGGACCCGTTGCCGGGGGAGCTCACGGCGCCGAACGCTAGCGGTCAGCGGGGATGATGAGGCATCGGCACCCGCCGTGCGCCATCGGGTGGGTGTGCCCGGTGGGGAAACCCTCGCCCTTCACGATTGCACCCGCGAGCGCGTTGTCCGCGCAGTCGGCGCAGCAGTGGTTTGCGGGGTCCACGGCCCATGCGATCTGCGCGGCGGGCTCGAGCGAGAGATACGCGCCCGCGTTGTGCGCGGCGCACACGGCATCCTCCGCGCGCGCGTCGATCCCGGCGGACTTCCACGCGCGGTACACGTCCCGCATCAGCGCGGCGGCGAGTGTGCGGTCACCCTCGGCTTCACCGAGCGCGACACGGGTGTCCTCGCGGAACGCGGCGACGAGACCCTCCGCGATCGACGCGGCGACGGCCGCATCGACCGCCTTCTTCGTGACCCGCTTCGGTGTCGCTCCCGACCCACGCACCGACTTCACCCCGGCAGATGCCGCGGTCATGGATTCGTCGGACATTGCCGCGGCGTACCGCGCGGCGTGCTCCTTCGCGGTGCCGAGAACGGCATCAATGTCGAGGGAGGCGCGCTTGTTGCGCAGGTGCTCGAGCACGCCGTTCTGCTCGTCAGCGAGCGCGCGCTTCAGCTTGCGGGCGGTCGCCGCAACGAGCGGTTCGACCGCCTTGTTTCGCGCCGCGAACACCTTGGGGTCCGCCACCGGGACGACCGGCTTCGTCGGCTTCTTCTTCTCGGCCTTCGCGGGCTTTGCGTTTGTCGCGGCAGGGTGCGGGGCCGGCCGGTCCGTCCTCGGTTTCTCCGACTTCATCTTCTTCATGTCGACGGTGTCGCGGGCAACCTGGTCGGTGTTCGCCTCGCGGAGCTTGGCGAAGATGTCATCCAGTGCCTTGCCCGGGGCAGCGGTGGTCTCTCGCGGCAGGTCGGGAACCGCATGCGGCCGGCGATCGAACAACGACACCACGTTCGACGCAGGCGCGTCGGGCTCTGTCGTGGACTCGTCGACCGGCGTCACCATCTCGGGAATCTCGACCGGCTCTGCTTCGTGAACTTCTGCTTCGTGAACCTCTGGTTCGTGAACCTCGACCTCATGGACATCGTCTGTCGGGACCTCTGCCTCATGGACCTCGTCCGTCGGGGCCGGCGCGTCGGGCTCGAGGATGGACTCGAGCGGGATGTCGATCGAGGCCGTGTGCTCACCGATCAGCGTCTCCGCGTCACGCACCGCATCCCGCAGTTCGGTCTCGACCTCCTGGTCGTACGCGGTGACGGAGGGGTGGTGCGGATTCACCACGGGAATCGGCCCGGTTGTGGGCGCGAGGTTCACGAGCGTCTCGGGCTCGTCGTGGGCGTCGTGAAGCTCACCGAGCACGCTCTCGGTGGCGATGCGCGCACGCTCGAAAGCCGACATCAACCGGTCACGGCCGTGCAGCAACTGCTCGATCTGTGCACGTGCCGCGTCACGTCGCCGCGACAGTTCCGAGAGAACCTTCTCACGGTACGCGCGCGCCTCGTTCACCATGTCGCGACCCTGCTGCTTTGCCATGTCCACCTCGGAGTTGGCATCGGCGGCCGCATCATCACGGATGCGCTGCGCATCCTGGTGTGCCGCCTCGCGGACGCGCTGTGCATCCTCGGTGGCGTCCTTCACCAGACGTGTCGCGGTCTCCTCTGCGCGCTCACGGATGGTCACGCTCGCCTCGCGGGCCGTGGTGAGGACCCTGGCGGCCTCCTCACCGAGGAGGGCGGTGACGGTCTCCTCGTCCAGCCGGCCGGGGCTCGACAGCCCACGGGTCTGGATGGCCTTCAGCTCGCTCTCGAGGAACTTCTCGCGCTCCTGGAGCCGGGCCAGTTCGGCGGCCACCATCCGCAGGAAGTCGCGCACGTCCTCCTGCTCGTACCCGCGCCGTGACGTGGGGAACGTCGCCGAACTCACCGCGGACGGCGAGGAGGGGTCGGGTCGGGAGAACGAAATTGCCATGGCCCGTACAGAGTAGGGCTGTGGATAACGCCGTTGGTGGCATTACGGGGCGGGCAGCGGGTCTCCCCCGTTCGCCCTGAGTGCAACAAGCGCATCGTTCAGGGTGGCCACCTTGACCACCTTCAGTCGGGGTCCGGCCGCGGCCCTTGCCTCGGCAACCTCCTCATCACTCTGCCCGGCGGGCACGAGAAAGAGGGTGGCTCCGGCATCCCGGGCAGCAACCGCCTTCTGGCGGAGCGCCCCGATCGCGCCGACCTCCTCCTTCTCCGACATCGTTCCGGTTGCCACCACGCGGCCGCGTCCCGTGAGGTTGCCCTCCGTGAGTTCGTCGAGCAACGCGAGTGTGAACGCGAGCCCGGCCGACGGACCGCCGATGTCGGGCGTGGAGATGCCCACCTCGAACGGGAGCGTGACCGTGCGCGTGTCGGCGGGAACAATGCCGATGATCGCGCGGCCCGCCTCCTCCGGGTGGGTCATGAGCGTGACGGTGCGCTTCTGTCTGGCCGACTTGTCGTCGGGCTCCTTGCCGTCGGGCACCACCTCGAGATCCACCGACTCCCCCGCCTTCCGTCCCTCCATCTCGCGGGCCAGGTCGGTGAGTGTGGCGACCTCCTCCCCGTCGAACGACACGATGGTGTCGCCGGCATCGAGGAGCCGGCACGCCGAACCGGCCGCAGGCACGTCCTCGCACACGAGCTCGCTCACGGTCACCGGCCCCTCGGTGAAGGTGGCGTCGAGACCGAGCCTCTTCATCGCCACGAACTCGGCGATCTGCTTCGCGGAGAACATCGACTGGAACCCGATCTTCTGGTTCGTCTCGGGCGTGCGGGTCCCGAAGTGCTCCTCGTACGTGTCCACCCGCACGTTCGGGTCGAGCCAGCCGATCACGGCATCGAGTGCGGACAGCTGTCCACCGAACGCTGTGACGAACCGGATGCTGTTCTCCGCGGGGTGACGCTTTGGCACGCTGCCGGAGGGAGCCGTGTTCTTCGTGTCGCTGCTCTTGTCGAAGCTGATCCGGCCACCCACCTCCATCGCCTCGCCCGGCGCGAGTTCCCACCGCTCGATCCTGAGGGTTGCCGCCACCAGCACCGCTGCGAGCACGAGCCACCCGACAGTGACGAAGGGAACCGCCGCGACCAGCCACTTCACTCCGTGCGGCGACGACGGGGCGACCACCCCGGGCGGCGGGGGTACGCTCTCGTCAGTCATGTCCGTCACCTCCGCCATTCTTGCGGCAACCGCTGCCGGAACCACGGTGCGGGCGCTGTGGGTGATGGCACTCGCCATGCTTGCCGTTGCCGCGGTCGCGCGTGTGAGGCCCGGCGGTCCGCGTCGTACGGTGCTCGTTCGCGTGGAACAACGCCCCGCACCGCTGTACCGCGCTCCGGACCGTCGTCGGGTGCGGAGGTCCGTTGTCACGCTGGCCGGTGCCTCAGTGGTGGCCGGGGCAGTGCTCGCCACGGCGGTCGGTCTCGCGCTCGCGGTGGTGCTGAACCTCGTCGGCGACCTGCTGCGTTCGTAGGCGCGGAGGGGCCGGACGCGATGTCGGACGAACGGTTCGAGGTGATCACCGCGGGATTCTCCGGCGACACCGTCACCTCGCGCGCCGGGCTCGCCAGCGCCGACCCGAAGGTACGGGAGAGCGCACTGCGGGCGCTCGCCCGTTGCGGGGAGGTGACTGCCGACGACCTGTCCGGTGCGACCCGCGACGTTGACAGCGGCGTGCGCAGGACCGCCGCGGAACTCGCCGCCGCGGTTCCGGGTGTCGCGCTCGTTCACCTCTTCGGTGACGATGACGTGTTCGTTGCGGAAATGGCCGCGTGGGCCACCGGCGAGCGCGATGCGGCGACCGACGAGGAGATGGAGGCTCTGGTCGCGGCGGCGACCGGCCATGACGAGCCTCTCGTGCGCGAGGCTGCTGCGGCGGCCCTCGGTGCGCTCGGCGACCCACGCGGCCTCGATGCAATCATTGCTGCCTGCTCGGACAGACCCGCGGTGCGCCGCAGGGCCGTGCTCGCCCTCGCCCCGTTCGACGACCCGCGCGTGGACGAAGTGCTGCGCAGGGCACTCGAGGACCGCGACTGGCAGGTGCGCCAGAACGCCGAGGACCTGCTCAACCCGCGGTCCTGACCGCTACCGCATCCTTTCAACGGTCGCGGCGCGCAGTTCCTCGCACCCTGCCGCCACGTGGCAACCCGTCGGGTGGTCGTTCACGAGACCCATCGACTGCATGAACGAGTACACGGTGGTTGGCCCCACGAACCTCCAGCCACGACGGCGCAGGTCAGAAGACAGCGCGACGGCGGCAGATGACGTCGTGTCGGGGTTCCCTCCCGTCACCGGTCCCTCGTCGCGGCCGTACGGCGCACCGGGTGCGAATGACCACACGTACGAGGCAAGGTCGACCCCGGCATCGCGCATCCCCGAGGCCACACGGGCGTTGTTGATGGTTGCCTCGATCTTGCCGCGGTGACGGATGATCCGCGCGTCGCCCAGGAGTCGTTCCACGTCCCGGTCACCGAACCGAGCAACAGCATCGATGCCGAACCCGTCGAACACCTCGCGGAACGCTTCCCGCTTGCGCAGCACCGTGATCCACGCGAGACCAGACTGGAATCCCTCGAGGCAGATCTTCTCGAACAATCGGTCGGGCTCGGTGACGGGCCGGCCCCACTCGTCGTCGTGGTACGCGACGTAGAGAGGGTCGGTGCCGCACCATCGGCACCGCGTCCGCCCGTCCTCGCAGGCAACCAGCAGGTCGGTCGTGCTCAGTTGCGACCGAGGAACGTGCGCAGGAACGATCTCTGGCCGTCGCCCTGGCTGACGTCACCGTCGTGCCCGGGGCACCGTTGGTCCACCGGAACGTCGCCGAGCACCTGCTCGATGTGCTCGCCGCAACCGGCGTAGGTGGGCTTGCCGCAGGTATCGCACGTGACTCGTCTACACATACCCCACAGGGTATCAGCCGGGGTGCGGTCGCCCGAGACCGTCCCCGCACGGTGATTGGTCAGTGCAACCAAGGGGTCTACGGTGGGGACATGGCCACCGATTCAATGGTGCCCGGCTTCACGAACCGGCGTCTCTTCGCCGTGCTCGGGGCGCTGGCCGCCGCGACGATGCTCTCGTCCCTCGAGACCTCCATCATTGCCACGGCACTGCCCACCATCGTGGGTGAGTTCAACTCGTTCGAGAGTTTCGCGTGGGTCGGCACCGCATACATCGTCACCTCGGCAATCGGCACCCCGCTCCTCGGGAAGTTGTCCGACATCTACGGGCGGCGGCTCATCTTCCAGACGACAATGTTCACCTTCCTCGTCGGGTCGTTCCTGTGCGGCGCCGCACAGTCGATGGGCCAGCTCATCGCCGCCCGGGCGTTCCAGGGACTCGGCGGCGGCGGCATCCAGGCGCTCGCCTTCGCGGTGATGGGCGACATCCTGCCGCCGCGCGAACGTGGCCGCTACATCGGGTACTTCACGCTCGCGTTCGTGGGCTCCGCACTTCTCGGTCCGTTGGTCGGCGGATTCATCATCGACCACTTCTCGTGGCCGTGGATCTTCTACTTCAACGTCCCGCTCATCATCGTGATCGGCACTGTCACCCACTTCGCGCTGCGCCTCCCGTTCAAGCGCCGCGAGGCGAGACTCGACTACGCCGGTGCGGTGCTCCTGAGCGTCGCGATCGGTGCGATGATGATCGGCCTCGAGAACGGCCGCGAGGGCTGGGCACGCCCGCAGGTGCTCGTCCTCTTTGCGGTCAGTGCCGTGGCTCTGCCGGTGTTCGTGGCCGTGGAGCGCAGGGCGAGCGAGCCGATGATCCCGCTCCACCTCTTCTCGAACAAGGTGGTGTTCCGGGCATCCCTGCTGGGGTTGTGCGCCGGCGTCGTGTCGTACGGCGCGGGGAGCTTCCTCAACCTCTACTTCCAGGACTCACTGCTGATTTCCCCCACATCATCCGGCCTCCGCACCATCCCGCAGATGCTCGGTGTCACCGCCGCCACGTTCGGCATCGGCAGGCTCATTGCCCGCACCGGCCGTTACAAGATCTTCCCGGTGATCGGGTGCACACTCGCCACCACCGGTCTCTACATGGTGTCGCTCATCTCGGGCAGCACCGGGTACGCATATCTGGTTCTCCCGATGGTGTTCATGGGGTTCGGCACTGCATCCGTCTTCACCACCACCTCGATCTCGGGACAGAACGCCGTCGAGTTCCACGACATGGGTGTCACCACGTCCATGCTCATGTTCTTCCGTTCCTTCGGCGGGTCAGTGGGACTCGCCGTGTTCGGCACGCTGCTGAACGGTTCGATCCGCTCCGACATCCCGGCCCGCACCGGGATCCCGGCAGAGAAGGCCACCAGCATCATCCGGTCCCCGAAGGAGATCGCACAGCTTCCCGCCGACACACGCCAGGCCGTGGTGGACGCCGTGGCGAACGGTGTGGGGCGCATTTACTTCTGGTGCGCGGTCGTGATGCTCGTCGGGGTGGCGGTCGCTGCATGGCTGCCCGAGATCCCGCTGCGGGCGAGAGCCGGTCTGTCGGACGCGCTCGAGGCCGACAAGGCCGTCAGCGGCTGAAGAAGTTCGAGTACGTCTCCTCGGCGACCTGGATCGAGTAGGTCGAGTAGAACGCCTCGATGCCGCGGCGCTGCGCCTCGCGGTGGGACGGATGGTCGCGCCACGCATCGTGCGATGCCCTGTCGGAGAAGGTCACCACGGTGACACGCTCACCGTCGTCGGCCGTGAAGGTCTTCGAGTCCACGAAGCCCGGAATGGAACGGGCAAGTTCGGTCATTGCGGTCGCCATGGGTCCGTACTCCCCTGCTGCACCGTCCGCAAGACGGTTGCGGAACACCGTGACGATCCGTGCCATTCACACGGTCTACCGCATGTAGCGTGCCGGCATGGCACGGATAGAGGGCGAGTACATCCCCAGCACCTCACAGTGGGTGCGCGAACAGATCGAGCTCTACGAACGCACGGGCGGGGCGGAGGGCAGCGGACTGCGCGGCACCGACATGAAGGTCATCATCGTGACCATGCGCGGCGCACGCACCGGCGCGGTCCGCAAGATCGCGCTGATGAGGGTGGAGCACGACGGTGCGTACGCGCTCGTCGCCTCGAAAGGCGGAGCGCCCGACAATCCCGACTGGTACGCGAACCTGCTCGCCAACCCGCACGAGGTCACGGTGCAGGACGGACCGGAACCGTTCTCGGTGCACGTCCGCGAGATCGACGGCGCGGAGTACGACGAGTGGTGGGAGCGCAGCGTGAGGGTGTTCCCCCAGTACTCCGACTACAGGGCGAAGACGTCGCGCCGCATCCCGTTGCTGCTCGCCGAACCGGTCTGACCGGCCCGCGGCTCAATCGTCGAGCACGAAGGACATCACGCCCATCGTCCTCAGGGCGAGCTGCAGACCGCGCTCGAACGACGCACCTTCTGCGGAGGTGACCACGACGACCGTGGCTGTCGCGGGGTTCATCGCCACGACCTGGCCGTACACACCGTCGGCGGAGTACACCGGCCAGGTGTGTAACCACAGGTGCGCGCCGTACCCCGACCCGAGCACACCCTCCGTTCGCGCGTACTCGATCCACCCCTCCGGCAGGACCTGTTCGGTGCCCCACCGTCCCTCGTTCAGGAGAAGCAGTCCGAACCGCGCGTAGTCACGCGGCGACATGCGCAGGCCCACCGAACCGGGCCACATTCCCGACCCGTCCCGCACGAACGACGCGGTGGTGATACCGATCGGGTCGAAGATCCGTTGCCGGACAAATGACTCCAGAGCGTCGGGACCGCCCAGCCGCGACGCGAGGTATGCCGCGAGGATCGAGGAGTCCCCGCTCGAGTAGTGGAACACGGTCCCCGGCGGATCAACTGTCGCCTTTGCGGCCGCGAACGCGGCGGAGCCGATCGGGTGCTGCAGCGAGTTCAGCGCGTCACCGGCCCGCCAGTCCTCGTTCCACTCGAGCCCGCCGGCCATGTGCAGGAGATCGGCCACCGTGATCCGCGAGCGCGGGTCGTCATCCGCCCATGAAGGGTGGAGGTGGTCATCGGTGAGCGACAGCACCCCGTGGTCGGCGGCGATCCCGATTGCAGCCCCGAGCACCGACTTCGCAATCGACCACGAATCGGTCGGTGCGTCAGTCGACACACCGCGGGCAGAGCGTTCGAAGATCATCTTTCCCTCATGGACGACGAGCATGGACAGCACGCCCGGTGACGCTGAAGGTGTGCCGAACCAGTCATCGGACAGCGCGGAGAGCGAACCATCGCCGACCTTCGCGGGGATCGCGCCTTCATCCCAACTTGCGCCGGGGAACACCGACCCGAACGTCGGTACCTGTTCGTCGGCCGGGACGCCGGAACTCTCCGTCCCCCGGCCGCACGACGACACCAGCAGTGCCGCAATCACGCACAGACCGATCCGGAAGCGACGCATGTAGCATCCTCCCATGAAGGTCATTCTCGTGCCCGGTTTCTGGTTGGGTGCGTGGGCATGGGACGCAATGTCGCCGGCTCTGGAGAAGGCGGGCCACACCGTCACGGCACTCACACTTCCCGGGCTCGCCCCAACGGACACCGACCGTGCCTCCATCGGGCTGGACGACCACATCAACTTCGTGACGCACGAGATCGACCGTGTCGGATCGCCCGTGGTGCTCGTGGGTCATTCCGCCGGCGGTGCGGTGGCACATGCGGCGGCATCGCGTCGACCGGACAGTGTGGTGCGCGTCGTCCACGTGGACACGTGGCCGGCGGCGGAGGGACGCTGCATCACCGACGGACTGCCGCAGCAGAACGGCGAGATCCCCCTTCCTGCGTGGGACATGTTCGACGACGAGGACCTCGTCGACCTCGACGACCGGCTGAGGTCGGTGCTCCGCAGCCGCGCCGTCCCCCAGCCGTCGCGCACCGCTACCGAGCCGTTCGAATACCCCGAAGGGCCGCACCTCTCGGTGCCCACCACCGTGGTCGCGTGCGAGTTCTCCTCGGCGCAGCTTCAGGCCTGGATGGCCGACGGGGCCGCGAACCTCGCACTCCTCGCACAGATGACGGATGTGACCTGGGTGGACCTCCCCACCGGCCACTGGCCGATGCTCACGCGGCCGGCCGATCTTGCGGCCGTGCTCGTCGCCGCTGTCGGCAACTGACCGCCGCCTCAGCCGATCGTGTAGCGGTACACATTCGTCTCGCGCAGCTCGAACCCGAGCCTGCGATAGAGACGGTTCGCCGCCTCGCGCGACGGACGTGACGTGAGCTCCACGGTGATCGCACCGCGCAGGCGCGCCTCGTCGATTGCCGCGCGGTTCAGCGCCTCGCCAACGCCGTGGCCGCGCGCCCCCGCGTCCACGACGACATCCTCGATCCATGCGCGCACACCGGTGGGAATGGGGAACGTGGCAAGAGTGAGGGAACCAACGATACGACCGTCCACCCGCGCGAGGAACAGAACGCACGCTGGCGACGCGACAATGGAGGCAAGTTGCTCACGCCCGGGGGGCGGGTTCGATGACGAAAGTTGCGGGATCAGGACGCTGAACGCCTCCACGATCTCGTCGGTCACGGCGGTTGCACGCTCGATGCTCGCGGTCATCGTGAAAACCCTGCCACACGAGACCGGTGCGGCGCGGGACGCCCTCCCGCGGGCGGACGTCCACCCGCGTTTCGGCGGTAGGTTGAGCCCCGATGGGGATGACCGACCATGTGGTGTGGCACTCGAGGCCGGAACTCCGCCGCCCTGTCCTCATCGCCGCATTCCAGGGATGGAACGACGCCGCCGACGGAGCGAGCACCGCGCTGCGCACGCTCGTCGAGGCGTGGAACGCCCAGCCGCTCGCAGAGATCGACCCCGAGGACTTCACGGACTTCGCCACGATCAGGCCGTCGGTACGCCTCCGGGGGTCGAACCGCCGCGACATCGTGTGGCCGAAGGTCTCGCTGTGGCACGCGAGCACGCCCGGCTCAGACGTCATTCTTCTGCTCGGTCCCGAGCCGAGCCTGAAGTGGCGTCTCTTCACGGAGCAGGTGGTGGGAGTCGCCGAGGAGTACGAGTCGTCCATGGTGATCACGCTCGGTGCGCTCATCGCCGACATCTCCCACACACGCATTCCCCACGTGATGGGGACGTCCTCCGACGAGACCATGATCGAGCGCTTCGACCTGCGCAAGCCCCAGTACGAGGGGCCAACGGGCATCCTCGGGATCCTCCAGGATGCCTGCATCCACTCGGCGATCCCGGCCGTGTCGCTCTGGGCGACCGTACCCGCGTACGCATCGCAGATTCCGTCGCCGAAGGCCGCGAACGCGCTCATCCAGCGCACCGGGGAGATCATCGGCACGCCTCCACCCCTCGGCGCACTCCACAACGACGTCGTCGACTACGACGAGCAGGTGCAGGAACTCGTCGAGAGCGACGACGATCTCGCGGAATACGTGCGCAGGCTCGAGGAGCTTGGTGAGGACGCAGGGGCGTCGCGCAACCAGCTCGAGTTCGAGTTCGACGAGGAGACCGGGGACGGGAGTTCGCTCGTCGACGAGGTCGAGCAGTTCCTGAGGGACCAGGACGGCAAGTAACCGTCAGTGCGCGGCGTCGCCGCGCCACGTCCTGCCGCGCGGCGGGTCGTACGTAGCAGGGTACGTCTCGCCCGCAATCGCCGCGAATGCCATGTCGGCCCACCACTGCGCACCCGCGGTCGGGTGCGGGAGGGCGTCAGCCGCGAACCAACCCACATCACCGGTCTCGAGCGGGTGGCCCTGCAGTGTCCCGCCGGTCGCCCGCAGGTGGAACAGCAGCATGTACATGCCGAAGCGCGAGAAACCCATTCGCATCCCGTCGACGACACCGAGGAGCGACACCGGCTCGGCGAGGATCCCCGTCTCCTCCTCGACCTCCTTCATCGCCACCTCCACGGCGGAGTAACCGACGTCGGCCCAACCGGTGGGGTACAGCCACACGCCGCTCTCCTTGCGCTGCACGAGGAGGATCTCCCCGGCGTCGTTCCCGACGATGCACCCCACGGCAACCTTCGGCGTGACGTAACCGGGCACGCCCTCACCCACGGACTCCATCCACTCCTGCACGAAATGGTCCTGCTCGCGGCGCACCTCGAGTGCGTCGTCAGCGGCCGCCTTGATGTCGGCAGCGACCTTCAGGATCTCCTCGTAACGCTCCCTCTCGTACAGGCTCTGGGTGAACCCCATGCCGGTCCGGGCGACCGCGGCAAGGGTCTCGCTCCAGCGCACGAGGTCGCGCGTGAAATCCGCCGGTTGTGCTGAGGGATCGGACACGTCCGAACCCTAGTTGCCCCCCACTGCATGGAGAACCGCGCGCTGGATCTCCGCCCGGTACGACGGGTCGTCGATCTTCCCGCCGTCGGCGTCGCACACGTAGAAGGTGTCCACCACCTCGTTGCCGAGCGTGAGGACCCGTGCGTGGCGGATGTCGAGGCCGAGGTCCGCCATCGCCTTCGTGACGCGGTGCAGCAGACCGAAACTGTCAGGGGCGCGCACCTCGAGGAACGTCGCATTCGATGATGCACTGTCGTCGAACCGCACGGTCGGCGCAGCAGGCACCGTGGCCGAAACTGCGCGTCGGGGCCTGACCGTGGCCGCTCGCTCGGAGAGCCGTGACCCGAGGGCGAGACGGCCGCTGAGTGCGCGCTCCAGGTTCGCGACCACGGGACCCCAGTCGATGTCGCCGCTGTAGCCGGGCACGACCCTGAACTGCGACGCCGCCATCCCCTGCTCGTCGGAGTGTGCCTCGGCACCGAGCACGTCGAGGCCGTGCAGCGCCATCACACCCGCGACCTTGCTGAACGTTCCCGGTGCGTCGGGACTCACCACGGTGACCCGGTCGGGCTCCGTGCGGATCGCAACGGTGCCTCCCGCCATCATTCCGAGCACGTCGGCATCGGGGAACAGGCGCCACATCACCTCCTGCACGTCGCCGCCGCCGAGGACGTGCCGCACCCTGTCGACGAGCGTGCCGAGGAGTTCGGCCTTCCAGTCGCTCCACGCGGACGGCCCGGTGGCGAGCGAGTCGGCCTCGGTGAGCGCATGCAGCAGGTCGAGCACCGTCTGGTTGCCGACCTGTGCGGCAACCATCGTGATCGTGGCGTCGTCACTGAGGTCACGGCGCGTCGCGGTGTCGGCGAGCAGGAGGTGGTGCTCGATCATGAGCGACACGATTCGCTGGTCCTCCTCGGTGAGACCCATGCGTGCACCGAGCGTGCGCCACAGTTCCACGCCCGCTTCTGTGTGGTCCCCCGGGTAACCCTTCCCGATGTCGTGCATCAGTGCGCCGATGAGCAGCAGGTCGGGGCGCGACACCCGCTCGACCAATCGTGACGCGTTCGCCGCGGTCTGCCACAGGTGCCTGTCCACCGTGAACCGGTGGTACGCATTGCGCTGCGGACGGCTGCGCACCGGCGCCCATTCGGGCAGAACACGCGTGAGCAGGTCACGCTGGTCGAGCGACTCGAGCACGGGGATGGCGGCGTCTCCCTCGATGAGAAGGGCCACGAGCCCGTCGGAGGCACCGGCCGGCCACGGGTCGGGCCACTCGGGAGCGTCGGACCCGAGCCTGTCGAGCGACGCGCGGTCAATGCGGGCGCGATGATGCGCCGCCGCTGTCGCGACGCGCAGCAGGAGGGTTGGGTCCGACACGTCGACGTCGTCGGAGAGGTGGATCTCCCCGTTCACCATCTGCACTCCCGGGGCGAGGTCACGCGGCACGGGCGAACGTCCCGCAGGGGGGTCGAGCCTGGCCCACGCCTCGTCGGAGATCCACGCCACGCTCCGGCCCACCCCTGCGATCGCGGCCATCAGCGCGTCGTCGTTTGCGTGCCCGCTCGCGTGCGCGACCGCAGACTGGTCCTCGAGCCGGAGGGTCTCCACCGCGCGGGCGGCCTGTCGATGGAGCGCAACGCGCACCGTGAGCAACACGTCATTGCACCGCTCGAGCTCCGCCACATCTGCAGGAGAGAGTGCGAGCCCGGCCCGCACGGCCCAGCCGAGCGTGTGGATGTCGCGAAGGCCGCCGAGACCCTCCTTCAGGTTCGGCTCGAGCATGAAGGCGACCTCGCCGTGCTCGGCGTGACGCTCCCTCACGCGCTGGTGCAGTTCCACGAGCCACTGGCGGCCGCGCCGGGTCCACGACTGCGAGGCATCGGCGACCACCGCCGACGACAGACTCTCGCTGCCCGCGAGGTGCCGGGCGGTGACGAGTGCGGTCGCGGTGTCGAGGTCACCGGCGCACATCTGTGCCGTCTCCTTCGGGGTGCGGACGGCGTGACCGAGCTTCAGGCCCGCATCCCACACCGGGTACCAGATCTGCGATGCGATGTCGGCGATGTTCTTCACCCCGTCGTGGACGAGGAGGAGGTCGAGGTCGCTGTGCGGCGCCAGTTCCCGGCGTCCGTAACCACCCACCGCGAGCAGCGCGATGCGGTCGGCCTTCTTCTCGCCCTCCACCGCAGCCGCGAACACGTCCCGCAACCATGCATCGGTCGCATCGGCGAGAGCGCGGCACGCGGCAGTACCCGAGAGCGTCACGTCCGCGATCACCCCCGCACGGACCGCCAGCGCCGCCGCGGTGGGCGCGGTGTCACTCACCGGTCTGCTCCTGCCTGCGTCGGCTGATGATGACGGCGGCCTTCCACGCTCCCCATTCGATGCCCGCGTCGTGGACCTCCTGGCCGAGGTCGATCCATGCGACAGGACCGAGCGCGTACGTGTCGTCGGGCATCGCGCTCCTCTCGAACTCGTCCCGCTGCGGTTCGGGCACCCCGAGCACGGCGAGTTCCGTGTTCGCGAACCGCGCCGCTCCGCGGATCACGTGCAACGGGCTCGCACGTTGCACATCCGGGTCCGCGGCGAGCAGACGCCCGAGAGCGTCACGGAGCCACGCACAGGCCGCGGACACCGCGCGCTCGGTGGACTCCTGCGCTCCCTCGTGTCCGGCCGACAGCTCGTGCATCCGCCCCGCGAGATAGCCCGGGTAGGCGCGCAACACCGCGTCGAGAAGCGCCCCCGCGCGGGGGTCGACGGTGGGAGTCGCACTCGTTGGGTCCATTCCTCGGCGGAGTGTACGGAGCACCGTCGCGACGGCGGGACGGCGAAACAAACACGCAACAAAACTCGTTGTGGACTGCGCGGCGGGGCTAGACAACGGGCATGTCAACCGCACTCGTTCTCGCCGGCGGCGGCGTCACCGGCATCGCATGGGAGACGGGAGTGCTGCGCGGACTGCGCGAACGCGGTCTCGACCTCCCCGCAACAGCCGATCTGATCGTGGGCACGTCGGCCGGTTCCACCGTGGGTGCACAGCTCGCGACCGGCCGCGACATCGACGACATGTTCGCGGCGCAGCTCGACGAGGCCCACAACGAGATCTCCCCGCACCTGGACCTCGAACTTCTCGCGACGATCTTCGGGATGCTCGAGGAGGGCGGCACCCGGGACGATGCGCGACGGGCAGCAATCGGTGCACTCGCGCTGTCGGCGCACACCGTGGACGAACCCACGAGGCGCGCCGTGATCGAGTCGCGTGTGGGCACCGGGGCGTGGCCCTCCCGGAACCTCGTCGTCACCGCGATCGATGCGTTGACGGGCGCATTCGTGACGTGGGACCGCACGAATGGCGTGTCGCTCGTGGATGCCGTGGCGAGCAGCTGCGCGGTGCCGGGGGTGTGGCCGTGCGTCACCATCAACGGCCGGCGCTACTACGACGGCGGACTGCGCAACTCGGCGAACGCCTTCCTCGCCGGGGGTCATGACGAGGTGTGGGTGCTCGCACCGCTCACCGGCGGCGCCTCGCCGGCCGTGGAAGAAGAACTGGCTCGACTCCGCTCGCAGGGCGCGGCGGTGAGGTTCGTGTGCGCCGACGAGGAGGCAGTGGCGGCGATGGGACCCAACTCGCTCGACCCGCGCTTCCGTCCGCCGGCGGCCGAGCACGGCCACCGCCAGGCCATGGAGCTGGAACTCGGCTAGCGGCGCGCGGTGCTCGCGGGCACGTCGCGGAACGGAACCTCGCGGTCGGTCTCCGGCTCCTTGGGGAGACCGAGGATGCGCTCACCGATGATGTTCATCTGGATCTGGTCGGTTCCGCCGCCGATCGAGAAGAAGTACGCGTTCAGCTGCGAGTAGTTGTGCGCGGCCACGGTGGAGGACTCCTGCCCACCGAGCGTGGCATCCATGCCGAGCAGGTGGCCCTGGATGCGCGCGGCGTAGTGGAGGATGCGCGCCATGTACAGCTTGCCGAGCGAGGCGAGCGGTGATGCACCACCGGCTGCCGACGCCGCACGGGCACGCTCGCCGTTCCATTCGTTCGTCATGCGCATGCAGTGGAGCCGCATGATCTCCTGGCGAATCTGCGGGTCGGATGCCTTGCCGGTGCGCCGTGCAAGCTCGAGAAGCGAGATGTCGGGCGCGGGGATGTCGCCGTGTGCGGCTGCGGTGGCACCACGTCTCGTCGTGCGCATTGCAGGGCCGCGCCTCCCGCCGCCCATCGCGACGCGCTCGTACATGAGCGCGGTCTGCAGCACCCACCACCCGGCGTTCAGCTCGCCCAGACGGTGGGAATCGTGCACGCGTGCGTCGGTGATGAACACCTCGTTGAACCGCGCGTCACCCGTGGCCTGGCGGAGCGGGCGCACCTCCACGCCGGGCTGGCGCATCGGGAACCAGAAGAAGGAGATGCCGCGGTGCTTGGGCTGGTCCCAGTCGGTTCGCGCAATGAGCATCCCGTACTCCGCGTTCTTCGCGCCTGACGTCCACACCTTCTGGCCGTTCACCACCCACTCGTCGCCGTCGCGCACCGCGGTGGTGCGGATCCCGGCAAGGTCGGACCCCGCGCCGGGCTCGCTGTAGAGCAGACACATCGCGACCTCGTCGAGGAGAAGCCGTCGCATGAACTCATCGCGCAGGGAATCGCTGCCGAACGACACCATCGTGCCTGCCCACAGGTTGGTCCTGTCCTGGCCCGGCCCGGGCACGCCCTGCGAGGCGAACAACGCCTCCACCTCGGTGGCGTCGTCCTCGGAGAGTTCCCGCCCGTGCCACTTGCGCGGCCAGCGCAGCGCAGCCCACCCCGCGTCGATGACCTTCTCGCGCCACTCGTCGGGGTCGACGTCGGGACGCCAGTGACGGTCGATGAACTCCTGGGCCTCGCGCAACGTCTCGGTCACGGGAACTCACCTCCAACGCGGGGAATCGGACAGGCTGGAATCTAGACCCGAACGGCCCGGTTCGCGTCTGTCGGGGTCAGGAGCGCAGGCGCACCTGTTCGCCGCCGTCCGGGGTCCACGACCGCACGACAACCGACGGGCCGTGCACCTCCACGAGCGACACGGCGTTCACGCACAGTTCGAAGAACTCGCCGTCCGCGGCGCCGGCCTCGTCCCCCGCCACGGCCGCCAGGAGGGTGCGTCCGTCAGCCGGCGCGAGCGCACGCACGACGCCCGACACGCGCGCGTCGCCGCGCCCCGCGGGGAGCTTGTCATCGAGCGGTGCAGAGTGGATCGCGACCCTCGGGTCACGTCGCATGTCGGCCGCCCGCACGGCACCGGTCATGGTGCCGAACCACAAGCGGCCGTCGGTGACGTAGACATTCGTGCCGTTCACCCTCGGAGATCCGTCGGCGCGCAACGTGGCCAGGACATGGTGGGGATGGGCGGCAAGGCGCGCCTGCACCTCCGCTGCGAGCCCCGGCACGGCTGCGGCGAACTCACCCCACTGCACCGCGCTGCTCATGAGTCGTCCGACCCCCGGCAGAACCGCACCGTCTCACGAACGAGCACGTCGGGCGCCTCCCACGGCACGAAGTGGCCCACACTGTCGAGCCTGTGCGGGCCGTCGATCCGGTCGAACACGACGGCCGCCATGCGGTCGAAATCGGGGTAGATGACGTGGTCACTGGTGCCGAACAGCACGAGCGTCGGTGTGCGAGCGTTGCGCCCGAACATTGGGCGCTCGGTTCTCTTCTCCGCCGAGAACGCGGACTCGTAGTTCCCGAACGATGCCCGCAGGCGCGCGGCGTCTGCGAACGGCTCGGCATGCCACCGCGCCTCCTCGGGCGTGAACGCACCGGGGTGCGCCCAGAGACGCGGACCATAGAACTGCTCGACGTACTGCACCCTCTTCGCGGGGGTGTCGAGTTCCGCGGCAAGAGAGTCGGCGTCGGTTCCCTGGCGCACGAAATAGTCGGCGGTGGACGGATCGGCGCGTGTGACCATCCCTGCCATCCGCTCCCTGTCGTAGGGAAGCGGCGAGTTGAACACGACCATCCGGTCCACCCACTGCGGGAACCGGAGCGCGCACTCCTGCACCACCGGACCGCCGAGGTCACCACCCACCATCACGACCCGTTCGCGGCCGAGCTCGTCGTGCACCAGCGAGTGGATGTCGTGTGCGTGGGACACGATGTCGTTGAAGCCGTCGGGTGCGGGGTCGGACTCGCCGAAACTGCGCAGGTCGGGCACCACCACGTCGAACCCCGCCTCGGCGAACGGCGCCGCCACGCGTGCGTACAGGCGCTTGGTCTCCGGCCACCCGTGCACGCAGACGATCGTCGGTGCGCCGGTGCGGCCGGACTCGACGAGCCAGTACGCCTGGGCGAACCCCCGTCGGCGCGAGAAGCGAGTGACAGGCAGGTCGTTCATTGCGCGTTCGGTCGGGCCGCGGTCATGGAGAGCACGCCGAGCCCGATGAACAGTGCACCGGACACCCAGCGCCGCATCACCCTCACGGCACTCCCCCGCAGCAACCTGTCGCGGAGGCGTGCGGCCAGCAGCACGTACGAAGAGTTGAACAGGGTGGCAAGCAGAACGAACACCGCCGCGAGCACGAGCGATTGGGTGGTGGCACCTGCGGACTCCGTGTCCACGAACTGGGGGAAGATGGAGAGGAAGAACAGTGCCGTCTTCGGGTTGAGGGCGTTCACCACAACTCCCTGACGGAACACGAGAGCCCTGTCGACGTGCGCCATGTCCTCCTTCAGGTCGGGCGGGACGGTGAGGAAAGTGCGCACCCCCGACCAGACGAGGTATGCCACCCCGAACCACTTGATGGACTCGAACAGGGCCTGGGAGGTGGCGATGACCGCGCTGAGGCCGGCTGCTGCGAGCGTGGCCTGCACGGCATCCCCGACCTCGAGGCCCGCGACCGCGGTGAGACCCGCCGTGCGACCGTCGGCGAGGGTGCGGTTCAGGATGAAGATCACCGCCGGTCCCGGGATGAGCAGCAGCACCACCGTGGCCCCGATGAACGCGAGCAGGCTGGCTGTGTCGGGCACGTGCCGACACTATCCGTGCAGTCCCGCCATGCTCCCGCAACATCCGGGCGCGCGGGATCACGGCCCTCGCGAGGGTTAACCGACCGTGTGCAGCGGCGAAACACGCTCGAAACACACGCTTCCTAGGTTCCTGTTCGCACACTCCCGACCACCAACCACGACTACCGACCAGGGGAACACAGAGAAATGGAAAGCGCAAGCCTGACCTGGGTGCTCGTCTCATCGGCACTCGTCCTGTTCATGACACCCGGCCTCGCCTTCTTCTACGGCGGCATGGACCGGCGCAGGAACGTCCTCAACATGCTGATGATGAACTTCTACTGCGTGCTGATTGTGCCGGTGCTGTGGATGGTGCTCGGTTACTCCCTCGCCCAGGTGCCGTTCGGCAACGACTTCATCGGTGGGTTCGACTCCTTCCTCCTCGGAGACATCACCAAGGCCGGTGACGGTGGCACCCTCGCCACGGTCGCCTTCCTCGGGATGTTCGCCGCGATCACCCCGGCGCTCATCTCGGGCGCCGTGGCCGACCGCATGAAGTTCTCGGCATGGGCGGTGTTCGTGCCCGTGTGGCTCTTCCTCGTGTACGTGCCGATCTTCAAGTGGGTGTACGGCGGCTGGCTCGGCCAGCGCGGCTCGCTCGACTTCGCGGGCGGCACCGCCATCCACGTGAACGCCGGCATCGCCGCTCTTGCCGCCGTGATGGTGCTGGGCAGGCGCAGGGGCGAGCTCTCCCCGCCGCACTCGATGCCGCTCGTGATGATCGGCACGGGCATCCTGTGGTTCGGGTGGTTCGGGTTCAATGCCGGCTCTGCACTCGCGGCAAACGGCACCGCCGCACAGGCCTTCATGAACACCTTCCTCGCCGGTGCGGCCGCCGGGCTTGCGTGGGTGGTCGTCGAGTGGCTCCGCGACGGTCATCCCACGAACCTCGGCGCTGCATCGGGCATCGTGGCCGGACTCGTGGCTGTCACGCCGGCGGCGGGCTTCGTGTCCGGCATCGGACCGGTGCTCATCGGTCTCATCGCCGGTGTGGTGTGCTGCTACGCCGTGCGCCTGAAGAACAGGTTCGGCTACGACGACGCCCTCGACGTGGTCGGGGTGCACTTCGTGGGAGGAATCGTGGGGTCGCTCCTCATCGGCTTCCTCGCGAACCCGGAATTCTTCGAGGGCACCTTCAGGAAGGGACTCCTCTACGGCGGGGATGCCGGGCTCCTGCTGGAGCAGGCCCTAGCGAACGGGGTTGCGATCGTGTGGTCATTCGTGCTGACCTTCGTGATCATGACCGTGCTGAAGAGGACGATCGGGGTGCGCGTGAACGAGCAGGATGAGAACAACGGCCTCGACCTCGCCCTCCACGCCGAGACCGCCTACCACGACTGAACCGCACGACACAGGGAACGACAGGAGAACACCGACATGAAGCTCATCACCGCAATCGTGAAGCCGTTCAAGCTCGACGACGTGAAGGACGCGCTCCGCGCCGCGGGCGTGGAGGGCATCACCGTCGGGGAGGTTCGCGGGTTCGGCCGCCAGGGCGGCCACACCGAGACCTACCGAGGTGCCGAGTACAAGATCGATTTCGTGCCCAAGGTGAAGATCGAGATCGTCACGTCGGACGCGAAGGTGGAGTCGATCCTCGACGTCGTCCGCAAGGCGGCCGCCACCGGGAAGATCGGTGACGGCAAGGTGTGGGTCACGAACGTGGAGCAGATCCTGCGCATCCGCACCGGCGAGACCGGCGACGCCGCGATCTGACTCAGGTCGCGAGCGACCCCCCGTAGATCTGCCACGCCAGCAGGCTCTTTGCCACAAGGCTGAGCACGAGGTACGTCTTCTCGCCGTGGACGTAATCGGACCACCTGCCGACGCCGCGGTACTGCAGCCACTGGTTCAGTCCGAACGAGAAGAACAGCACCTGCTCGGCCACCACGATGAAGAACACGAACGTGGGCACCGTCTCGGCGCCGACGACGTTCACCCAGATGCCCACCCACGGCAGCGCGCCCGCGAGCGTGCCGAACCAGAACGGCTTCATGTTGGTCGTGGAACGGCCGGGAGGGTTCGATGACTCCTGCAGCCAGCCGAACAGGATCATGCCGACGTTCGCGCCCACGAGCGAGAGGACCGCGGTGATGTCCGTGATCCCCGAGTACGCGGCGATCAGCACGAGCATCAGTGATGCGCTCAGCGAGTACTCCACCCAGCGGAAACGGTTGATGCCCGCGCGCAGCCCCGCCTCGTAGCGGTCGCGCCACACCGTGGACGTGAGGCCGTGGTCGAGTGCCGCGAGGAGAAGGAACAGCGCCACCGCGGGCCCGACCGGGAGATCGACGAAGGACGCCGGCGTGCCGAGCCGCGTGCCGGGGGGACCCTCCGGGAAGTTCGACGTGACGGTGATCGCGAAGTCGCCCGCGAGGAGAAGGATCATCACGGCCTGCGCGAGGTGCAGCACCGCAAGAACGAAGTTCCAGGTGCGCAGGTTCGAGAGACGCACGGCGGGGATGTCAATCAACGTGTTCAACGACCCGAACCTATGCGAGCCCGGCAAGCACCGTGCGGGATACCTCCTCCGGGCCCTGCACCGACGCATCGACGACGAGATCGGCCGACGACGTCATCCACCCGCGTGCCGCGAGCCACGCATCCACATGGCCGAGTCTCCAGCCGGCCGCGGCCGGGTCCGCCGTGTCGGCGGCGATGCGTGCACGCAGGGCGTCCTCCCCGATGTCGAGCGCCACGTGGAACACACCGAGGCCGAGCGACGACATGCCCGACCTGATCTGGCGCCAGTAGGCCTCGTTCAGCACGGTCTGCACCGCGAGCAGGTCGGAACCCGTGGCCGAGGAAACCTCGTGCGCGACCCGGGGCACGAGGGTGCGCCACGCCGGGAGGTCCTGGAAGTCGTCGGGCATGTGGCCGTGCAGGTTCGCACGCAGCATGTAGCCCACCCACTCGGGGTCGAACAGGTGCCACGAGGGGTCGGTGCCGGCGATGTGCAGTGCGGCGGTGGACTTGCCCGCACCGAACGCGCCGTTCAACCAGAGGACGCGCCTCATGCTCGGCCCCGTGCACCGGCACCGGACGTGCGGGCGGGACGGCGCGACATTTCCAGCCACGCGACGATGATGTTCGTGGTGAGGGCGAGGGTGGTGGTGCCGATGAGAGTCGGGCTGCGCAGCAGCACCGAGTAGAACTCCCAGCTGACCAGGCACCCCATGCTCACCGCGATGGAGCCGATGGACACCGCCGACGACCCGATCCCGTCACGCCGCGACCTCCACGACCGGAGGATCTGCGGCACGCGCGACAGGGTGAAGGCGAACAGCGCCGGGTTCACGACCCACAGCGGGCCGATGCTCGCGGTTGCGACGACAGCGGCGAACACGAGGGCGATGCGCGGTGCGACGCGGCGGGCGTCGGCAGTGATCGCGAGCACCACCCGTGCGTTGATGACGCCGGTCGCCACCGTGCTCACCACGAGCGAGGGGGAACCCGTGCGGATCCCGTAGCCGAGCCAGGCAGCGCTGGAGCTGGTCATCAGCATCCACATGGCCAGGCTCACTCCCTGCGAGTGGCCGAGGGACCGCACCCGGCGGGCCTGCGGGATGCCCTGCATCACACCGAGGATCGCCGCGACGAACCCGAAGATCTCCGCGGCGAGCACAGAACGAACCTAGTCGGCTATCTCCACGCGCACGCGCTTGTTGCCCTTGCCCTTGGACTCCATCTTCGTGACCCTGAGCGACCCCACCTCGCGCGTGGAGCGCACGTGGGTGCCGCCGTCGGCCTGCTTGTCGAGACCCACGATGTCGACGACGCGGATCTCCGTGACGGACTCGGGGATGAGCGACACCTTCGTGCGGATGAGGTCCTCGTCCGTCACCGCGGTGCCGCGCGGGAGGAACGACACCTCGATCGGGTGGTCGGCTGCGATTGCCTCGTTCACCAGCACCTCGACGCGCGCCGCGAAACCTTCGGGAAGCGGGTCGAACTCGAAGTCCATGCGCGCGCTGAGCGGCTCCATGTTCCCGCCGGTGACGGGCACCTTCCACTCGTTCCAGATCACGCCGCACAGCACGTGCATCGCGGTGTGCGTGCGCATCAGCTTGTGGCGGCGTTCCCAGTCGATCACGCAACTCACCGCGGAACCGACGGACGGCACCACCGACCCGTCTGCGAGCCAGTGCACGACGTCGTCGCCCGCCTTGCGCACATCGACGACCTGCTGCCCGTCGATGGTGCCGGTGTCGTGGGGCTGGCCGCCACCCGTGCAATAGAACACCGTGCGGTCGAGCAGCACACCGGTGCGCGCGTTCTCGTCGGTGCGCACCTCCGTGACCGTGGCGTCGCACTCGCGCAGGTACGAGTCGCGCAGGAAGAGGAGGTCGGTGGCCATGCCGGCTGCGGTCAGACCTGGTGGACGAGCTCTGCGACCGGGGTGACCATTCCCACGTAGAACGCGCCGAACTCCGCGTACACGGCCGACGCCTCGTCGAAGCGCATGGTGTACACCACTTCCTTCAGGTCGTCGGGATGGGTGGCGAACAAGGTGACGCCCCACTCGAAATCGTCGAGGCCGGCAGACCCGGTGACGAGCTGCACCACACGGCCCGCGAAGTTGCGGCCGCTCCTCCCGTGCTCCTCCATCAGTTCCTTGCGCTGCTCGAACGGCAGCGTGAACCAGTTCTCGCCGCTGTTGCGCCGCTTGCTCATGGGGTAGAAGCACCACGCGTTCTTGCCTGCGGGCGGCAGCTGCGGGTAGAGGCGCGCATTGATCATCGCCTCGGGCACGCCCTGTGCATACTCCGACACCTCGGTGAGCGACACGTACGAGTCCACCACCGCGAGCCCGGAGTGCTGAACCACCGTCTGCAGCGCCTTCAGGTCACGCATGTCGGATGACAGCGCCATCACCGCGAGGTCCGCCTTGTGGCCGAGCATCGCCACGGTGACCACGCTCACGCCCGCGTTCTCCGCGGACTTCACGCCGTTCACGAGCGCCTCACCGTCGAACGACGGGGTGGTCTTGCAGAAGAGGTGGAGCACCGCCATGCCGACGGACGGGGACATCGATTCGCTCATGACGCCCAACCTACCGACCGCCGGGCCGTCACTGCCGAGGCGAACCTCGTCGCGGCGCCCGCATCGGTGTGGAGGAACAGCGACGGCTCGGTGAGCTCGAGTTCCATCAAGACGGGCGTTCCGGCCGACCCCCGCACCATGTCGACCCTCGCGTACAGCGGTGCCCGGCCGAACCTGCGCATGACGAACGCCATCACCTCGTCACCGAGATCGCGCTCCTGCTCGTTCGCCCTTCGCGGCGCGATGTCCTCGTCGGCATACAGCGCGCTCGTCCACCTGTTCGACCCGGTGGCGAGGATCGCGTTCTTGCGGAACGCATGGCTGTACTCGCCGTCGAAGTAGAGCAGTCCGGTCTCGCCGTTGTCGTCGATGAACCGCTGGTACGGCTGCACCATCACGGTCTTGCCGGCGTCGAGCAGGGCGGTTGCGTGAGCGATGGCGGCGGCCGGGTCGGCGGTGTGGCGTTCGGTGTTGTTCGCGCCGGCACTCACCGTGGGCTTCACCACGACATCACCCTTCATCAGTTCGTTCGCGAGCACGAGATCCTCGGCACCGTGCACGAACGTGGTGGGGATCACCGGGATCCCGGCCCCGACGATCTCGGCGAGGTAGGTCTTGTCCGTGTTCCACGCCAGCAGCTCGGGGCTGTTCAGCACGGGCACCACCCGTGAGACAACGCCGACCCACGCGAGGAACTCAGCGAGTCTGCGGTGGTAGTCCCACGGGGAACGGATGATTGCCGCGTCGAAGGATGACCAGTCGACGGACGCGTCGTCCCAGTCGACGATGCGCGCGTCCACTCCCCTGTCGCCGAGCGCGCGGACGATGAGGGGAAGGTCGGAGTCGTGCTGCCGTGCCTCCGCCACGCTGACGAGCGCGACGGGGCGCGGCATGCGGGTGACCTGTGGTGCGTTGCGGGGACTAGAAGTCGCCCATGCCGCCGTGGTCGTGACCACCGGCAGCCGGCTCCTCCGGCTTGTCGGCGATGACGGCCTCGGTGGTGAGGAACAGCGCCGCGATCGACGCTGCGTTCTGCAGCGCGGAGCGGGTGACCTTCGCGGCATCGATGACACCGAGCTTCACGAGGTCCTGGTACTCGCCGGTGGCGGCGTTCAGACCCTCGGTGCCCTTCAGGCTCTTCACCTTCTCGACGACGACACCGCCCTCGAGGCCGGCGTTCTCGGCGATCTGCTTGATCGGACCCTCGAGCGACTTCGCCACCATGCGGGCACCGGTCGCCTCGTCGCCGGTGAGCTTGTCGGCGGCCGCGGTGACGGCTGCCTGGGCACGCAGCAGTGCGACACCGCCGCCGGGCACGACGCCCTCCTCGATGGCCGCCTTCGTGGTGCTCACGGCGTCCTCGATGCGGTGCTTCTTCTCCTTCAGCTCCACCTCGGTGGCGGCGCCGACCTTCAGCACGGCAACGCCGCCCGACAGCTTGGCGAGGCGCTCCTGGAGCTTCTCGCGGTCGTAATCGGAATCGGTGTTGTCGATCTCGGTCTTGATCTGGTTGATGCGGCCCTTGATGTCAGCCTCGGCACCGGCACCCTCGATGAGGGTGGTCTCGTCCTTGGTGATGATGACGCGCTTGGCACGGCCGAGCAGGTCGAGGGTGACGTTCTCGAGCTTGAGCCCGACCTCCTCGCTGATGACCTGGCCGCCCGTGAGGATCGCCATGTCCTGGAGCATCGCCTTGCGGCGGTCGCCGAAACCGGGCGCCTTCACGGCGACACTCTTGAACGTGCCGCGGATCTTGTTCACCACGAGCGTGGCAAGTGCCTCGCCCTCCACGTCCTCGGCGATGATGACGAGCGGACGGCCGCTCTGCATGACCTTCTCGAGCACGGGCAGCATGTCGCGCACGTTCGTGATCTTGTTGCTGACGAGCAGCAGGTAGGGGTCGTCGAGCTGGGCCTCCATGCGGTCCGGGTCGGTGACGAAGTACGGCGAGATGTAGCCCTTGTCGAAGCGCATGCCCTCGACGAGGTCCATCTCCATGCCGAAGGTCTGGCTCTCCTCGACGGTGATGACGCCGTCCTTGCCGACCTTGTCGATGGCCTCGCTGATCATCGAGCCGATCTCGGCGTCGGCGGCGGAGATGGACGCGACCTGGGCGATCTGCTCCTTCGAGTCCACTTCCTTCGCGAGCGCCCTGATGGACTCCACCGCGGCGGCAACGCCCGCCTCGATGCCCTTCTTCAGCGTCATCGGGTTCGCACCGGCTGCGACGTTGCGCAGGCCCTCGCGCACCATGGTCCACGCGAGCACGGTGGCGGTGGTGGTGCCGTCACCGGCGACGTCGTCGGTCTTCTTCGCGACTTCCTTCACCAGTTCTGCACCGATGCGCTCGTAGGGATCCTCGAGCTCGATCTCCTTGGCGATGGACACGCCGTCATTCGTGATCGTGGGGGCGCCCCACTTCTTCTCCAGCACCACGTTGCGGCCCTTCGGTCCGAGCGTGACACGGACGGCGTCGGCCAGCTTGTTCATGCCGGCCTCGAGGCCGCGACGGGCCTCCTCGTCGAATGCAATGAGCTTTGCCATGAGAGTCCTCCAGGGGTTTGGGGGTGTTCGCACCCGGGGTTTCCGGGCGCTGGCACTCTACCGAGGGGACTGCTAAAACATCTACCCCGCCCTGGCTCAACAGCCCCTGGGGCAAGCTCACCCGCCCACAGGCACGTTCAGCCGCCGGCGACCGCCCTTGCCCGATCGGCCTACGGCCTCACTCGAGTCGCGGCGGCTCAACCGCCGGCGACCGCCGGAATGATGGAGACGGTGTCGCCGTCCTTCACGGGGGTGTCGAGGCCCTGCAGGTACCGCACGTCATCGTCGCTCACGAAGATGTTCACGAACTTGTGCAGCTCCCCCGCACCGTCGAACAGACGCTCGGCAAACCCGTTGTGGGCCGCGTTCAGGCTGTCGAGAACGTCCTTCAGGCTGCCTGCCTCCACCTGCACGGTGGACGCGCCACCCGAGATGGGCCGCATGGTGGTGGGAATCCGCACTGTCACTGCCATGCCCGAAACCCTACCGACGTGCTCAGGTTTCGCCACCTCCTGCCCGGCGCCCGCATGTGCCCGGATGCACCCGTCACAGCACGCATCATTCCCGCAGACGCCGCACGTCCCCACCCCACCCAGAACAAGGAGACCTACCGTGGCTGCGTCAGAGAATCGCAGTCACGGGATGCAACTTGGTTTGCGACGCGCGGTGGGAAACAGCGTGGGCGAGACATCGACGGTCTGCGCCGCGAGATCGACGTCCGTCAGAGTCTCGAGGGCATCAGATCGTCCATCAGGTTCATGGTCGGCGCCATGATCACGGTGTCGGCGTCGATCCTTGGTTTGCTCGTGCAGATGAACCTCAACATCACACAGCTCCAGCCCTAGCCACTGCGTGGCCCACCTATCGTGGGCGCATGCGGGTGCTCGCGGCGTGCGACAAGTTCAAGGGCACGCTCACAGCCGCCCAGGCATGCGCCGCAGTCGGCGCGGCGTGCTGGGACCTCGGCATCGAGTGCACCGAGATGCCGATGGCCGACGGCGGCGAGGGCACGCTCGAGATCTTCGGCGGACCGAACCGCACCACGGTCGTGACCGGTCCGCTCGGTGACCCCGTGCGCGCGGAGTGGCGCTTCTCCGGCGGCACCGCAGTGATCGAGATGGCGCGCGCGTCAGGGCTCGCGCTCGTCGGTGGCGCGGAGAGGAACGACCCCGTAGGCGCCACCACGAAGGGCACCGGTCAACTGATCGATGAGGCGCTCACCCTGGGTGCCAAGCGCATCATCGTGTGCCTCGGGGGTTCGGCCACCACCGACGGGGGTCTCGGTGCGGTGCGTGCGATCGGCACACCTGCCCGCCTCAAGGCAGTGGAGTTCCTCGTGGCCTGCGACGTGGAGACCCTGTTCCTCGAGGCTGCCGATGTGTACGCACCGCAGAAGGGTGCGTCCCCGGCACAGGTGAGGCTGTTGCGTGGACGGCTCGAGCAGCTCGCGTCCGCCTACGAGAACGAGTACGGCGTGCCCGTCAGCGCACTGGAGGGTTCCGGTGCGGCCGGTGGTCTCGCGGGTGGTCTCGCGGCGCTCGGCGCCACGCTGCTGCCCGGCTTCCAGATGGTTGCGGAGGAGACCGGGTTCGACGAGGCGGTGCGCGCCCACGATCTGATGATCACCGGCGAAGGAATGCTGGACGAGACCAGCTACGACGGCAAGGTGGTGGGTGACGCACTGGCGTGGGCACGCGATGTGGGAACGCCCGCCCTGTGCGTGGTGGGCGACATCGACCCCGACCTGCCGCAGGGATTCGCCATCAGGTCGGAGGCCCACTCGCTCACCGCCGCCTACGGGCGCGACGAGGCGATGGCACGTCCGGTGAGATGCATCGAGGAAGTGGTGCGCGGCATCCTGCTGCAGCGCACGGGGCGCGGCTAGCCGGCGACGGTTGTGGTGGTGGCGACGAGGCCGTTCGGCGCGCCGACGACACCCTGCAGCGGCTTCATCGAGAGGTCGGTGCCGAGCAGGACGAGCACGCATGCCTCGCCGAGCGAACCTGTCTCGAGCGGGATCGGCGAGGGCATTGCACCAGTCTCCACGTTGCCGCCGAGAACGGCGGAAACATCCGCCGCGCCCGACTCGCACCCGGCGAGGTAGAACACGCCGGTCTTCTCGCGCTTCGGGGTGTTGGGCGCGACGTTCAGGGGCGGCTGCACCACGAAGTTCTGGTCCTGCAGCTTGGTTGTCATGTCACCCGCGGAGCCCGCGATGCTCGAGGCGTTCGCCACCTGGATCTTGAATGCGCCACGGTTGAACGGTGGCACCGTGGTGGTGGCGGCCGGGTCACCGTTGCCGCCCGCCGGGACGGTGTCAACGGTGGTGCCGCCGGGAGACACCGTGGCACCGCCGTCGTTGCGCACGTCGCGCAGGATCAGGAAACCGAGGATGAGAGCAATCACGGCCACCACCGCACCCATGGTGCCGGTGTTGGGCATGGCCATGGTGGGGCGGGACCCGCGCGGGCGCTGCTGGCTCATGTTGTGGACCTCCATGGTCGTGTGGTCGCACCCACGGTAATGGCGGAACCCGCGGGCCGTGGGTCATCCCCGCGCGAAAGCCCCCGTGTGCAAGGGAAAGCGAGCAGGGCACCCCGGGCGTCAGGACGTCACGATGACGTTCGATGACGTCGTGAGGGCTGCTGCGAACATTGCGGCCGTCTCGGCACCGAGGATCGGTCCGTACATCGCCTTGCGCCCCCCGTAGCCGTAGGAGTTCACTGACACCACCGTGCCGCTGCCCGCATCCGGGCCGGACTTTTCGAACGGCGTGAACCACGGGCCGCCCGAGGAACCACCGGTCATCGAGCACCCCACCTTGTATGTCTGGTACATCATCCGGCCGTCGAAGTCGAGAGGGCCCCTGCAGTACATCAACGCCGAACCCTTGTACCGACCGGCCGCGGGGTAACCGAACAGGAATGTGTCGTCCGCGGCCGACTGCTGCGTCCAGCTTGCCGGGTTCGGATTCACGACGGCATCGAGCTGCCCGTCCAGTTTCCCGCCGGTGCTCACCGCAGCGAACGCGTAATCGTGCACCATGGCCGTCTCGTTGAAGCCGCCGGCCCCGGCGTATTCCGATGACACGACGAGGGAGTCAGCCACCCAGCACCCGAGCGATGTGGAGGCACAGAAGAGCCCGTTCGGGTCGTACGAGGAGGGCAACGTTGCCCAGTCCGGCACGAACATCCAGTAGCGCGCGAAGCCGTACTGTCCGGTCTCGTCATACGCACAGTGGGCAGCGGTGAGCACGACCGAACGGTCGGCCTTGGTGTCGAGAACAGCCGATGCAGAACACGTCCAGTAACTGCCGCCCATCTCGAAGAAGACCCGCCCCACGTTCTTGTTGACGTCACCCCCGCCGGTCCATTGCGAACCGGTGTTCACGTACTCGTTGCTGCCCCTCGACCGCGCGAACTTCCTTGTCAGGGGATTGCGATCGAAGGCCCGCGGGACCGCCCTCGCGATCTTCGCGTTTGTCCAGTACCTGATGGTTGCCTCGTGACCGCCGGGCCGCTTTGGTTGTGCCGACACCTCCCGCACCGCCACTGCGGCACTGCCGACCGCCACCGCAACCGCAATCACGATGCGGATCAGTTTTCTCTTGTTCTTCATCAGGCACCACCGCTCTCCACGGGGTGACCGTAGGGGTGGGCGACCGGGGACGGAACCCCGCGCCGTGACGAAGGGATGCACGTCGCGGAGAGAAGTAGCACCTCCTGCGGGCAATCAGAGCCGAATGTGGGGATTGAACCCACGACCTACCGCTTACAAGGCGGTTGCTCTACCACTGAGCTAATTCGGCGGACTGTTCCAGCCTAGGCGCCGCACACATTTCCCCGTACGGGGACGACCCCGGCCGGCCGGTCTAGTCCTGCATGCGGGTGCGCGCCACCTCGTACACGGCGAGTGCGGCGGCGGCCGACACGTTCAGTGACGACACCTGGCCGAGCATCGGGATGCTCACCACCGTGTCGCAACGCTCCCTCACCAGGCGCGAGATACCGGCACCCTCCGCACCGAGCACCACACAGATTCCCTCGCCCGCGAACCTGCCGATGTCAAAGATCGTCTCGCGGCCCGAGTCATCGAGGCCCACCACCCAGATCCCCTTGTCGCGCATCTGCTTGATAGCCGTGGGCAGGCCCGACACCAGCGTCATCGGCACGTGCTCCACCGCACCTGCCGATGCCTTCGCAACCGTGGGCGTCACGTGCACTGCACGGTGACGCGGCAGGACGACGCCGGACACCCCTGCGCCGTCGCAGCAGCGCAGCAACGCACCGAGATTGCCGGGGTCGGTCACTCCGTCCACCGCAACGAGGAACGGCGGTTTTCCGTTCGTGCCGCGCAGCATGTCGCCGAAGTCGGCCTCGGGAACAGGATCGGCGAACGCGATGATCCCCTGCGGGGCCTCGCTCCGGGCACGCTCCTCCAGTTTCCTGCGCGCCACCTCCTGCACGGTCACGCGCCGCACCGAGGCGAGCTGCTCGATGTCCTCGATGATCGGCGCGTCGTCGATGTCCGCGGCCATCCAGATCTCCCGGACACGTCGCCTGTTCGCGATCAACAGTTCGCGCACGGCCTGACGGCCCTCCACCTGCTCGCCGCCGAGCCCCTTGTCACGCTGTGCGGGCCGCCGCGTCCCGTCGCCGCGTTCACCGCCGCGGCGGGCATCGCCGGGGCGTGCACCTCGTTGCCCGGGCCGCTGCGGGCGGCCGCCACGGGAGTCCCTGCGCGCCGCCATGGTCAGTTCTCCCTCGTCAGCAATGCGGTGGCGAGACACATGATGCCCTCGCCGCGTCCGATTGCGCCGAGTCCCTCCGCTCGCCGGCCCTTCACGGACACCGGCGCACCGAGTGCCGCCGTCAGCCGTGCGCACATCTCGTCGCGGGCGGGGGCGATCCTCGGCGACTCGCACACCACGCTGCAGTCAGCATTCGCGATGCTCCATCCCGCCGCGCGGACCTTCGCGGCGACATCGGCGAGGATGCGCAGGGAGTCGGCACTTTTCCACGCGGGGTCGGTGTCGGGGTAGTGCATCCCGATGTCACCGAGGCCGGCCGCGCCGAGCACCGCGTCGGCGACTGCGTGCGCCGCAACATCAGCGTCGCTGTGGCCGACGAGCACACGCTCCCCCGGGAACTCCACCCCGCCGAGCACGAGCACGCGGCCGGACGACGAGCCGTCGTCGAACCGGTGCACGTCGAATCCCTGGCCCACACGGAACTCCATGACCCCGTCCCTCACGTCTCGCTCGAGACGAGCGCGGCGGCGTGCGCCTGTGCCCACTCGAGGTCATCGGTCCCGGTGATCTTTCGGTTCACGTGGTCACCATCCACCACGCGCACCTCGAGACCCATGTGCTCCACCAGCATCGCGTCGTCGGTGCCCTCGGCGCCCGATGCGTGTGCACGCCTCAGCGCGGCCGCACGGAACGCCTGTGGTGTCTGCACCGCACGGAGCGTCTCGCGCCTCGGGGTGGACACCACCACATCGGACTCGTTCACCTGTTTGATGGTGTCGGTCACCGGGATGCCCGGCACCGCCGCATCCGCACCGTCGACAACGGCACCGATCACCCGACGGAAGATCTCGGCCCCGGCGAACGGACGCGCCGCGTCGTGCACGAGGATGATGGTGGCGTCATCGGGCACGGCCGCGATCCCCCGGCGCACCGACTCGCTGCGCGTGGCACCGCCCTCAACTTCGTCCTGTCCCGTCGCGGAACCCTTCGGCACCACGGTCACCACACCAACGGAGTGACGGCGCGCCTCGTCGACCGCCCAGTCCACCACCCTGCGGTCACCGAGACGGGCGAACTGCTTCGCGCTCCCGAACCGGAGCCCGGAGCCCGCAGCGACCACCACCGTCCACACGGTCTCGCCGGACGTCGCGTTTTCGGGCATGGGCGCAGGGTAGTACCGTCTCGGAGATATGGCACACGAGCAGGTCCTCGCAGAAACGGACATCTTCATCGGTGCGTCCCCGAGTGTCCTCACGGCCGTGGGAACGTCGGGCCGCGTGAAGAACCTCGTTCGTGGCGACGTGCTGTTCGACGCCGGTGACGATCCCGACAGCCTCTTCATCGTCCTCTCGGGCCGCATCGCGATCGCCATCGGCAACCGCCCGTTCGACCACCGCGAGAGCGTGGTGGCACTGATGGACGAGGGTGACCTCTTCGGCGAGATGGGCATGCTCGACAAGGAGCCGAGATCCGCAGCCGCCCGCGCCATCGAGTCCTCCACCGTGCTCGAGATCCCCTATGCCGCCGTCCTCTCGCAGCTCGAGGCCCATCCCGAACTGATGTGGAACGTGGTGAGGATGCTGTCCCGGCGCCTTCGCTCCATGGACAACTCACTTGCCGACAGCGTGTTCCTGGACGTCACCGGTCGCACCGCGAAGCGCCTCATCATGCTCTCTGAGGGCAAGGACGAGTTCACGCTGCCTGTCACGCAGGAGGAGCTCGCCGGCATGGTCGGCGCGTCGCGAGAGCGCGTGAACAAGGCCATCGCGAGCTTCATCAAGCTCGGCTGGCTGGAGCAGAACGAGCGCCGCTACGTGATCAAGAAGCGGCAGTCGCTCGAGCAGCGCGCACGCTGAACCGCGTCCGTCGCCCCGGCCGTCCCCGCACCGCTCTCACGCGAGTGCGTCGAGCAACCACTCCTCCGCCCGCCTGAACGCATCCGCGGCGTCGTCCGCGCGGTGCGAGGCGCGCGAGGCGTCGTGCGCGAACCCGTGCTCGGCCTCCGGGTACACCTGGCACACCGCGCCGGTGGAGCGCAGCTGGTCGATGTCGGCAAGCGGCGTGTACGGGTCCTTTCCACCGAGGATCGCGAGCACACTCTCTGCGTTGCCGGAGAGCAGATGGCCGAGCGGCTCACCCTGGGTGGGGCTGCGCCACCCCTCGGGGATCGTGATCATCCCGTAGAACGGCACGAACCGGGCGAAGCGGTCGCTGCGCGCGGCCTTGAAGCAGTACATCCCTCCGAGGCAGAAACCCATCACGCCGGTCACCGCGGTGCCGAGCTCGTCGGCGGCCTGCTCGAGATCGCGCAGGTTGTCGTTGTCACGCAGGCCGGGGATGGCAGCGGCACGCAGTGCCATGTCGCCCTCGGGCAGGTCGAGCCCCGGGAACGGCTCCACCGCGATCACCGACATCCGCCAGCGCTCGGCAAGGTCGCGCACGAGATCGTCGAACAGCGGGCGAAGGCCCCAGATGTCGGGGCACACCACGAGCCCCATGCGCGGGTCGTCCACGCGATGGATCTCTGCCGGCGTTCCTGACGGGAGCGTGATGCGCATGGCCGCACCCTATGACATTTCCGCGCGCCGTCTCCCCGGGTGGGGGGTACGGCGCGACCCCGGGTGAGACCACGGGCGAGACCCCCTCCGCACCGTGCCGGGCATGGCACACACACCTCTCCCTCCGTTCATCGCGCTGCCCGCCGAGGGCTGCCGCCACCCCTCCCACGAGCGTCGCGTGCGGGCCGACGCATCCGCGTTCCCCCTCGTGCGGGTGCGTCCCGCCGACGGGCCGTCGCGCGCCCTCGTGGACGAATGGAACACGCTTGCCACCCGTCCGGCGGTGCTCGCGCTCGTGAACTCATGGCAGCTCGTGCCCGATGAGTTCGGGCATCTCGACGAACTGCTCGTGGCGGCAGGCTTCGGCCGCGCCGTGGACGACAACGACGGCGACCACATCCTGTGGCACCTCGCCTCCCTCGCGCGTGTCGAGACTGTCGCCGCGCGGGCGGTGCTGCAGCGCGTGCTGCCCGCCCTCATCTCCACGGCGCGGCGGCGTGGGCGCGTGCAACCGGGCGGAACCGGGGCCGCGATCGACGAGATTCTCGCGAGCGCGTGGGAGACCGTGCGCACCTACCCCGCCGAGCGCAGGCCCGCGAAGGTGGCGGCAAACATCGTGCTCGACAGCCAGTACCGCGCGTTCGTGGCGCCGGTGCGGCGCAAACGCGTGGAGGAGGTGAGCGCCGAACTCGTGAACACCTCGCGCTGGTCGGAGACCGAACTCGGCATCCCTGCCGACCTCGAGATCGCCGTTGTGCTCGAGGTGGCGGAGTCGCGCGGCGTGGACCCCGGCCTCGTCGCCCTGCTGCGGCGCTTCGCCGGGGGCGAGACCTCGGAGGACATCGCGCGCGGGTCGGGCTGGTCGTCGCGCACCATCCGGAACCGGCGCGCCGAGGCCGTGGAGGCCGTGCGGCGCGTGCTCGACGACGGCGTCAGTGCGTGAGACGGGTGCGGCGCAGGCGCAGCGAGTTCGTCACCACGAACACCGACGACGACGCCATCGCGAGACCTGCCCACATCGGGTTCATCATCCCGGCGGCAGCCAGCGGGATCGCCGCCACGTTGTATGCGAACGCCCAGAACACGTTCGCCTTGATGGTGCGCAGCGTCGCGCGCGACAGCCGGATGGCATCGGCCACCAGGCGCAGGTCGCCGCTCACGATCGTGAGGTCACTCGCCTGCATCGCCACGTCGGTTCCCCCGCCCATGGCGATCCCCACGTCGGCCTGTGCGAGTGCGGCGGCGTCGTTCACGCCGTCGCCCACCATGGCCACCGCGTAGCCGCGCTCCTGCAGTGCGCGCACCACCGACACCTTGTCCTCGGGCATCACGCCCGCGTACAGGTGGTGCTCGTCGGTGTCGATGCCCACCTGCACGGCGATTGCCCGCGCGGTGCGCTCGTTGTCGCCGGTGAGGAGCACGGGCGCAAGCCCCATCGACTTCAGCTCGGCCACCGCCGACGAACTCGTGGGCTTGGGCTGGTCGGCCACCACGAACACGGCACATGCACGTGCTTCCCAGCCCGCCACCACCGCGGTGTGGCCGAGATCGCGCGCCGACGCAAGTGCCGCCGTCAGTTCGTCAGGAATGTGGAGGCCGCGCTCGCGCATCAGTTCCTCGCGACCCACGGTGACCTCGAGGCCCTCCACCTCTGCCGTCGCACCGGCCCCGGCGAGCGCAGCGAACCCCGAGGGCCGCGGCAGGTCGGTTCGTTCGCGCGCGGCGGCCTCGGCGACCGCACGGCCGATCGGGTGCTCGCTGCCCTGCTCCACCGCACCGGCAAGCCGCAACGCCTCAGCGCGGTCGGTCCCCGGCGCGCACACCACATCCACGAGCGTCATGCGCCCCGTGGTGACGGTTCCGGTCTTGTCGAGCACCACGGTGTCGATGCGGCGCGTGCTCTGCAGCACGTCGATGCCGCGTATCACGATGCCCATCTGCGCGGCCCGCCCGCTGCCCACCATGAGCGCCGTCGGCGTGGCGAGTCCGAGCGCGCACGGGCACGCGATGATCAGCACCGCCACGGCCGCGCTGAACGCGGCGTCGCTGTCGCGGCCGGCCATGATCCCGGCCACGAGCGTGACGAGCGCGATCACCAGCACCACGGGCACGAACACCGCGCTCACGCGGTCGGCGATGCGCTGCACCGGGGCCTTCGTGGCCTGTGCCTCGCGCACGAGCTTCGCCATCCGCGCGAAGGTCGTCTCCGAGCCGATGCGCGTGGGCCGCACCAGCAGCCGGCCGTTCAGGTTCACCGTGGACGCGGTGACCACCGACCCCGGCGACACCTCCACCGGCACGCTCTCGCCGGTGATCGTGCTCGCGTCCACCGCCGAAGCACCGTCCTCCACCACGCCGTCGACTGCGATCTTCTCCCCCGGGCGCACCACCACTGTGTCGTCCATCCGCACGACAGACGCGGGGATCTGCACTTCCGCACCGTCGCGCAGCACTGTCGCCTGACGGGCACCGAGTGCGAGCAGCGATCGCAACGCACCACCGGCAGTGTGCTTCGCACGGGTCTCGAGGTAGCGGCCCGCGAGAATGAACGCCGTCACAGTTGCTGCCACCTCGAAGTACACGTGCGCGCCGCCGCTGTGTGAAGTCGACATGCCGGTCATCGACATCCCGTCCATCATCACGTGTTCGGCACCGCCCCACACGAGGGCCCAGATGCTCCACGCCATCGCGGCGATCACGCCCACGGAGATGAGGGTGTCCATGTTGGAGGTGCCGTGGCGCAGGTTCACTGCCGCCACGCGGTGGAACGGCCACGCGCACCACGTCGCGACCGGGGTGCTGAGCGCGAATGCCCACCATTGCCAGCCGTCGAACTGGAGGCCGGACACCATCGACAGCAACGCCACCGGAAGTGCCAGCCCCGCCGCGACACCGAGACGCAGGCGCAGCGCGCGCAGCCTGTCCTCGAGATCGTCGTCGACCGGTTCGTCCTCCATCACGTGCGCGTCGTACCCGGCGGCGCGCACGGCCTCCACCAGGCGCTGCTCGGTCACGGTGGAGCGGGCAAAGGCCACCATGGCGGTCTCGGTGGCATAGTTCACCGCGGCCTCCACGCCGTCCACCTTGTTCAGTGCCTTCTCGATGCGGTTCGCGCACGCGGCACACGTCATCCCCTGCAGGGACAGTTCCACCTCCGCGAGGTCGTGCGGGTCGGTGTGCGCCTGGTGGGGGGTGGCCGTGCTCACACCTACTTACTACCGCCTCCCCTGCCGTCACGCAGGCACGGCGGGACGGGACCGTGTGTCAGCGCGGGAAGCGGGGCTCGCGCTTGTCGAGGAAGGCCGCGATGCCCTCCTGGGCGGCATCCCCGGTCACGGCCTCGGCCATCACCGCGGAGGCGAACTCGTAGGCCGCGGATTCCTCCATGTTCACCTGCTCGTAGAAGGTCCTCTTGCCGAGACCCTTCGACCATGCCGAGCCGCGGGTGGCGCGGGCGAGCAGGTCGTGCACCGCGTCGTCGAGACGTTCGTCATCCACCACCCGGTTCACGAGACCCCATTGGTGCGCGGTGTCGGCATCCACGGGGTCACCGGTCATCGCCATCTCGAGCGCGAACTTGCGCGGCATGCTGCGTGCCACCGCCACCGCAGGTGTGTGGCAGAACAGGCCGCCCTTGCCGCCGGGGATCGCGAAACTGGCCGAGCGCGCCGCCACGGCGAGGTCGCACGTCGCCACCAACTGGCAGCCCGCCGCGGTGGCGAGGGCGTGGACCCGCGCCACGATCGGCTGGGGAACGGTGTGCATCATCTGCATCAGGTTGCTGCACACGGTGAACAGCCGGTGCGCGTCCGCGTACTGCGCGCCCTTCATCTCGCCGAAGTTGTGCCCGGCAGAGAACACCGGGCCCTCCGCAGCGAGAACGATGCCGGTGGCATCGGAGTCGGCCGCCTGCGCGAACGCCTCCGTGAGCGCGAGCAGCACGTCGAGACCGAGCGAGTTCCGTTTCACCGGGTTGCACAGTGTCACGGTGACTGTGTCACCGCTGCGCTCCGATCGCACGAACCCGCTCATGTCCCGCCCCGTCAGTTCGCCTTGACGAAGAAGTCCTGGTAGGCGCGGATGTCGAACTTTGCGGGCGACGAGGCGATCAGCGTCACCATCTGCGGGCTGTTGCCGATCGAGGCCGCACCGCCGCCCTCGCACTTCGCGAGGTCCACGGTGAACGAGAGCGTGTTCGCTGCATTGGGGGCGGCGTCCTTCGCGGAGTCCACCAGCGGCACGTGGGCCTGCTCAGCGGACGGTGAGCTGGTGAGCGTGGCCGACGGCGCCGTGAACGCCCCTGCGTCGCACACCTTGTTCACACCGATGTAGAGGCCGTAACGCAGGCCGCCCATGTCGACGTACTTGCCCTCGCCCGCATCAGCCACGCCCGAGCGCTGCGGGCGCCAGAACGTGAGTTTCAGCGTCTTGTTCGCCTGGGTCACGGTGATCGGGTTGTCGCGGGTGCCGAGCGTCGCCGCCGGTCCGACGGCCGACTTCTTCGAGTAGTCGATCGTTTTCACCTGGCCGGCAACCTCCACCTCCTTCAGTGCGGGGATGCTCGCGAAGTACGGCGAGAGGGTTCCCGCCACGCTGCGCGACACCGCGCCGCCCTTCGTGAGGTTCAGCGTGAACAGGCTGCCCGGCTGCACGTCGGCGCCGCCGAGCTGCGGGATGAACTGGCGGTTGAAGTTGGTGCTGGAGCTGTTCCCGCACGCCCCTCCTGGCATCGCGCCCGCAGCAGAGTCGTCACAGTTCGGGCCGTCGCCGCGCGGGACCGACAGCGCGAACCCGTCGGCGGTCTTGTCGGCCCACTTCTGCGGGGCGGAGCCGTTCATGTTGCCGGAGCCGAACAGCGTGGCCGGAGTGCCCGGCGCGCACCACTTCACGTCGGCGGCACACGAGATGTGGACACCGTCGGGGTTGTCCTCGCCGGCGGTGTTCATGTTGATGCCGATCCAGAAGTTGTTGTTCGACTTGAACACTCCGTCGAGTGCGGCCTGCATCGTGGTCTCGTCGAGACCGGCGTGCAGGTTGATGGTCTTCGAGATGTCGAGGAACAGGAGCGAGCCGGTGGTGACCGCCTTCGACGGGTTGGAGTCGTCGACGAGGTCGATCTTGCCATCGTTGTCGTCATCGAGGTCGAGCGTGTTCGGCAGGCCGTCCTTGTCGGAGTCGGCGCCCTTGGGCTCGTTGCCGTCCCCGCTCTTCCACACTCCGAACACCTTCGCACCCGCACCGCTCGTGCTGCTGGGCATGCCCATGCGCCCCGCACCGCCCGGCTGGCCCGACGAGGTCACGGGGATCTTCGCGGTGGTGGAGATCGCTGTCGCCGACTTCGCGGCCGCGACTGCGTAGCCGGTCTTCATCGCGATCTTGCCGAGGCTGCCCGTCTTGCCTGACAGCAGCGTGTTGCCGGTCTTTTTCTTCTTGTCGAACTTCAGCACGATCGGCCCCGCGTACTTGCCCGTGGACGACACCAGGTGCAGCGACGCACTCTTGGCGTCGGTTCCGGGCACCTTCAGCTTGAAGCTGCCGCCCTTGATGGCCTTCGAGTTCCCCGACTTGCCCACCATCAGGATGCTGTAGCCCTGGGGTGCAGAACCCGTGATGGTCACGGTGCCGGCGGCCTCGGCCGGTGATGCAAAAGGTGCGAGTGCGGAGACAACTCCTGCCACCACGGCGATTCGGACGAACCTCATGTTGTGCCCCCTGAAAGGATTTCGGCCTTCGCCGAGACACTAACAACCCTGCACAGGGGCCCAAACGGTGCGCCCTCTGGGGCTCGAACCCAGGACCCACGGATTAAAAGTCCGCTGCTCTACCAACTGAGCTAAAGGCGCGGAGGCGGAGCAGAACCCGGAGCGAAACTCGCCCGGAACACCGAACCGACGTGAAATAGAGGCTAGTTCCCCCGAACTGAAACCGAACAGGGGCGCGAGGGGTTCGGTTAGATCTAACTAACTTCCGATTGATTTATCCGAAGACCCGCCGAGTTCACGGGCAGGGGTGACCCCCGGCTCTCAGTGAACGGATCGGCGGTCGCTACGCCGCGGGTGGTGAGGCTGTTCGTGCCAGCTGCGTGCGGCGCCGATACAGGGTCAACGACTGGTCGTTACGCAGCATCAGTCAACTTCCAGCGTTCCACCACGGTTGGAGTCCCTGCCGATGAAGGTGTGCAACCGCCATATCGTCTAGGTACTTGAAGTCAGCCCTCTTACCCTGCCCTGGTCCAAAGACATGTTCGACGCTCTTGTTGATTAGACCAGAGAAGTGTGCCGAAACATCTTTTCCGTCGAATCCAACCCGTGGTTTCTTGCCTATGTCATTCTCCCAATGCCTGTCACCTTTCACACGAAAGCGCCAATCTCCTGGCTGAACTTCGTATACGGCGCGGATAATGAACCTCGGAATCGAAAATACGTATTTGACCTTCGAGGATCGGTCAAGGCTCATTCGCCACCAACCACGGGTCATTTCGTAGAGTTCATCTTGTTCCATTCCCATGTACCAGCTTCTGGTTGGCTTGATGAGCACTGAACTGTGGGGAATTTGGGAAACATCGGCCGGCTCGCCATATTGCGCGATGACTTCCTCAACGGTTCGAAGACCAAAGTCACGAAACGTAGGAGGAGCCACAACATTCGAGAGCGAAAAACTGTCGTTATCCAGGTTCGGATCAATCAGCTTGAGGACTCCAAACAAAGCACTCTCAGTCTGGTGTGCGTGGGACTGGTCAGATTTCTCATGATCGTCAAGCCCGTGTTGGATGATGTGTACCTTGACGTCGAGGCCTCGTCTCTTAATGTCAAGAATGACGTCATTCTTGAGAGAAATTCCTTCTTCTTCAAGTGTTCCGTTTGCATGGGCGAAGACGCGGTCTCCGTTTCCCTTACCGATGTAGAAGATCCTTCCCGATTCAGGATCACTTAGGGCATAGACATACGCGCGAAGTTGTTCTGCGATACCACTGGGAAACTTGGTATGACGATGGCTGGACAGCTGGTTCGATACACCCTTGGCTTCGTCGCTCGATGACGGAGTCCCCCTTCTTGCCTGATACAAGCGCTGGATTTCCACACCATTCACGGCAAGAATCAGCTCAGGGCCGTGATCACCGAGTTGCCAGGTTCCATCGGTGAATGTCTCTCGAGGTCCCAGTAACTCGATCTGTGAACTGCCCCACCACCCGAAGGGGCCGACGTAGAACTCCTCATTTCGATGCTCTTCGAGCCAGCGAACCACGTCGTCGCAGAACCGGGAGACAACGTTCTCTCTAGGAGAACCAGATTTGTGGAGATGTGCTGTCTCGACAAGATCTTCCGCGACCGCTTCGCAACCATCCTCGTCAAAGCGTTCCCAGACTCGGTCAAGAACGTTCGCGTTGACGCCATTGCGGTTGAGCATGAAACGAACTCGTAACCCGCCGCTGGGGTCCCGTGTGATGAGACTCAAACAGTCGTACCCAACTCCCGGGTTCGGTTCGAGGTGTGCGACGAAGCACTCGTCTTGAACGCGGGAGACGACATACTGCATGAGTTTCCATGACTTGTAGACGTTCTCTCGGTACAGAGCAGGGTTGTCGGTGCGTGGCTTCATATGCGATTCCTCCAAGTGTGACATATTGAAAATTGCTGAATTTCGAGTGATGGGTAGCAAGATGAGACTCACTTCTGATGGTGCTCTGGAGCCCGAATGGGACCCTCTGGTTGAGGCATTCGCCGCACTGATCACCTTGTCATCGGAGTATGTGGTTCTCCAGGTGTACACACGCCATGACGATCAATGCGGTCCGTATGTTCAAACCCTGCAGGAAGAGGATGGCGCTCTCCACATTGAAGCCGCGAGCAACCAGTTCCTAGACCCTCCTATTGGCCCAGATGCCATCAACTCCTTGCGTTCGATGGGCTGGATTGATCC
>JBEGQL010000033.1:0-68934 GCA_041181005.1 Actinomycetota bacterium | reverse complement strand
GAAAGCGAACTGCAGATCACACATACGACGTTCCAGATCGAGCATCCTTTACACCAACTGCACGAACACCCAAGACACGATTAGAACGCACAGGTACTTAGCCGCGCTTTAAGTCGGTGACCACACCGCCGGCAACGCGCACGATGTCTGCAGGTGCAGCACCGAAGTTGTCGTTCCACGTTCCCGCAGCTGCCCACACTTCGTCATACTGCAACAAGTCCGGGTCTACAAACACACGCAATTGTGTGCTGTGACCAAACGGGGGCACGCCACCGATCGGGAATCCTGTGGCAGCCCGCACCGCGTCGGCGTCCACCCGGTCGCACTTCGCACCGCCGGCCGCGGCGGCGAGCTTCTTCTCGTCCAGCTGGTTTGATCCAGAGACGAGTGCCATTACCACCTCGTCATCCACGCTGAACACCAGGCTCTTCACGATTGCCCCGACAGGCACCCCGATCGCGTTGGCGGCGTCCTGGGCGGTCTTCGTGCCCCCGGGGAACCGTTTGGTGCGGATTTCGAGACCCGCAGCACGTGCCGCCCCGACGACACGGGCAACGTTGGGGTGCTGTTCCTCTGCCATGCGGGAAAGAAGACTAGGGGCGCCAGGCCCGGCGAACGAGACCTTCGGACGTCTGCATCATCGCCACGGCGCGCACCGGCACGACCGACACCACGCACCAGCCCGACGAATCGACTGCGCCGTAGAAGTGCGAGAGATCGAACGGGACGATCCCGGACTCCCACACGTGGCGTTTCACGGCGGGAGCTTCCGACAACGAGGCGTTGCCCCACACGTACGTCTCGGCCGAGTTCCCCTGCCACGTCATCGCCACCCGCGTGTTTGCGCGGATGTTTGCGGCCTTGGCCGATGTGGTGCGGGTGGTGAAGGTGAGGCGCGTTCCCTCCACTGCGGCGAACACCTGCGCGACGTGTGCCCCGCCGTCAGTCGAAGTGGTGGCGATGTGCGCAACGCCGGTCCCGGCGATGAGGGCCGACACTTCGTCCCATGTGAACTCTGCCGGCATCAGTCGGCTGCCTCGGCCGGCCCGCTGAGGGTGAAGATCGCCGCGCCGACCAGCGAGACGAGCCCCGCCACCAGGTACGGCACGGTGTAGTTGCCCGAGGCATCACGGATCGACCCGATGAGGATCGGCCCGATTGCCGTTCCGGTGAGTGAGATGAGGCCGGAACGCGACGAGATCCGTGCGTAGTCCTTCACGCCGAATCGCTGCGCGATGAGGAGCGACTGCATCATCAGCACGTTGCCCACCATCGCCCCGAACAGCGCGATGGAGAGGAAGAGCGGCACGGGGTGGTTCATCTGGCCGATGAGGATGATGGCCGAACCCTGAACGGCCGCCACGAACACCATGAACTTCGCCAGCGGGAACTTCGGGATGATGCGCCCGCCCAGCAGGCGGAAGATCACGCTGCACCCCGACAGAACCGAGGTGGCGAACGCAGCGGTGCCGGCGCTGGTGCGTTCCTCGACGAGTTTCACGATCTGCTGGATGGCACCGACCTGTGCCCCCATCACCAGCACGTACCCGATCGTGACCACCCAGAAGAAGCGCGTGCGGATGGCGACAGCCATCGGCGTGCCCGGCATCTCCACCACCATTCCCTCGGGCTTCGGCTCGCCGTCGGGCATCCAGTTGAGCGCCGTCGGCTCGGGGCGCACGAACAGCCACGTGGGCACGGTCATGCCGACGAGCCAGATGAGCCCCAGCCACGGCGCCATGCCGGCGATGCCGTGACTGTCGATCAGCGTCTTCACCACCGGGGTGAGCAGGATGCCGCCGACCGACAGCCCCGACGATGCGGCGGCAATCGCACTCGCGCGCTTGGCGTGGAACCACCGGGTGACCACGGTGGTGGCGAGAGTGAGCCCGCTCGATGACCACGCCACCGAGAACACGCCGTACACCACGAAGAGCTGCCATTTCTCGGTGACGAGACCGAACGACGACAGCGCCACGGCACCCAGCACGGCACCGCCGTAGGCCACCGTGCGCACGTCCCGCACCGCGATCATGCGTGCCACCACGACGTTCCACAGGCCGCCCACCAGGAAGAAGAACGTGGTGGCAACCGACAGCGAGGAGATGTTCCAGCCCTGCTCCTTGCTGAACGCATTCAGGTACACGCCCATTCCGTAGAAGCCGAGGGCGGAGCCGAAGAAGAGCATCATGAAGCAGCCACCGACCACCCACCATCCGGGGAATGCGTCGCGCTTGGCGAAATACACGTGCGTGTCTGATGCGGGCATCAGCCCCCCCCCTTCCCCGGGGGAACCCTAGACGCGCGGCACTGCGCCGCCGCTGTCGTCACACTGACGTGATGATCAGGCGAATGCTGCGTAGCCGTCACGCTCGAGCACGTCGGCCAGCTCTGGCCCGCCCGACTTCGCGATGCGGCCCCCCACGAGGATGTGCACTGCATCGGCGCGCAGCTCCTCCAGCAGCCGTACGTAGTGGGTGATCGCAAGGACGCCGAGGTTGTTCTCGTGTGTGGCGGCCTCGACGCGGCGGGCACAGTCCCGCAGGGCGTCGATGTCGAGACCGGAGTCGAGCTCGTCGAGCACCGCGAAGCGCGGGGCGAGCACGCCCAGCTGGAGGGTCTCGTTGCGCTTCTTCTCGCCGCCCGAGAGGTCGACGTTCAGCGCACGGGCCACCAGGTCGGCGTCGAAGTTGATGCGGCCGGCCTCGGAGCGGATGCTGTCGCCGAGAGTCGACACGTCGCGGCCGCGTGCCACGAGCGCCTCGGCGAGCACATCGTCCACGTGCACGCCCGGCACCTCGGTGGGGTACTGCATCACGAGGTGCAGACCGCGCACGGCCCTCTGCCACGTGGGGAGGGCGAGCATGTCCTCGCCGTCGAGGGTGACGGTGCCGCCGAGCACCTCGTAGCCGGGCTTGCCCATGATCACGGCCGACAGGGTGCTCTTGCCGGCGCCGTTCGGGCCCATCACCGCGTGCACCTCGCCGCTGCCCACGACGAGGTCGATTCCCTTCAGGATCTCCTTGCCGACCACGGCCGCGCGCAACCCCTTGATTTCGAGCGTGCTCACTTGCCGCCTCCGGTGTTCACGACGACCTCGCCGTCCCTGATGGTGACCGGGTACGTGGCCACGGGCTGTGTGGCCGGGAGCGTGTCGGGGTGACCCGTCTCCAGGCTGAACGAGCTGCCGTGGCGGATGCACTCGATCTGCTTCGTCTCGCACCACACGATGCCCTCGCTGAGGCGCACGTCTGCATGGCTGCACAGGTCGTGCACGGCGAACACCTCGTCGTCGATGCGCACCACCGCCACCGGGGTGCCGTCGATGTCGAGGTGCACGGCCTTCCCGTTCTCCAGTTCTTCGAAACGCAGCGTCATCACGCCACCTCGGCCGCGAGCTTGGCGGCCACGGCCGCGCGCAGCGGGTCGGCGTCGAAGCCTCGCGGCATGCGGTCGAGCACGTCGTTGAAGAACCCGAACACGATGAGCCGCTCGGCCACCTCGGGCGGCACGCCGCGGCTCTCCAGGTAGAAGCGGTGCTCGTCGTCAATCGACCCCACGGTGCTGGCATGGCTGCACTTCACCTCGTTGGTCTCGATCTCGAGGTTCGGCACGCTCTCGGCCCACGCGCCCTCGCCGAGCGTGAGGTTGCGGTTCGTCTGGAACGCCTCGCTGTGCGCCGCGTTCTTCGCGATGTGGATGAGGCCGGTGTACACGCTTCGGGCCGAGCCGCCGACGGCACCCTTGAACAGCAGGTCGCTGTGGGTGCGCGGGGCCTCGTGGCGCTGCAGGGTGCGGAAGTCGTGCATCTGGGTGCCACTGGCGAAATACAGCGCCATCTGCTGCGCGCTCGCACCCTGCTCCACCAGGCGGGCCTCTGCGCGCACGCGCGCGTAGTCGCCGCCGAGAGCCACGGTGAAGAGGCGCGTGGTGGAGTCGCGCATGCCCACCGACTGCTGGTGGCCGATCATCCACGCCGACGAACCGAGCTGGTTCACGGCCACGTAGTTCACGCGGGCTGCCCGCGCCGCGCGCACCTCGAGCACCGGCACCACCAGCGAGCGCACACGGTCGGGTGACACGAACCGCTCCACCACGGTGACCTCGGAGTCCTCGCCGGCGTCGATGACGAGGCGTGGCCACGCGACGGTGCCGTCGGTCTCGAGGTGGTGCACGATCTCCACCGTGTTCTCCACGGCACGGCCCTTCCGGATGACGAGCGCAATCTCCTGTGCGGAGGCCGCGTTCATCTCGGCGAACACGTCGGCCGGGGTCCCCATCACGGTGCCGGCGAGCGAACGGTCGGAGCGGATCGCGTCAGCGTTCAGGGTCTCGGTGCGCACGGCACCGGAGGAGTAGCGCGACATGTCGAGCTCGCCGATGCGGCTGTAGCGCCAGATCTCCTCGTCGGTGCTCGGCATCAGGGGGGTTGAGTTCACGGTCAGTCCTTCTTGCGGCGCCACCAGCGGCGCTTCCTGTTCTTCTCGGCCTCCACCTCGGCCAGCACCTGCATGCCGATCGAGTTCACGATGTCCTCCGCGGCGTCCAGCACAGCTGCGGCCGAACCGTCGTCCAGGCCGGGCACCTCCTCGGGCGTGGCCGGGGTGAGCGTCGAGCCGTGCACCCATGCCACGTCAGCAAGGCGGCGCTCGTAGCGGCTGCAGTTGTCGGGGCAGCGCCACGGAGCCTCGGGTGCGAGGTCGAGGTTGCACTTGCGCACGGCATCGCCGTTCGCATACGTACGGCTCTCGTAGTGCTTGCACTCGGTGCGCATCGGCATGATGTGACGTCCGTGGTGGTCTCGGTTCGGGTACCCGGTCAGCCGACCGAGCCCTCCATCTGCAGCTCGATGAGGCGGCTCCACTCCACCGCGTACTCCATGGGGAGCGTGCGGGTGACCGGCTCGATGAAGCCGTTCACCACCATGCTCATCGCTGCCTCCTGGGTGAGGCCGCGTGACATGAGGTAGAAGAGCTGCTCGTCGGCGATCTTCGACACGGTGGCCTCGTGGCCGATCTCGGCGTCGTTCTCCCCCACCTCCATGTACGGCAGGGTGCGGCTCTCGCTGTCGCCGTCGAGGATGAGCGCGTCGCACTGCACGTGGCTCTTGCAGCCGTGCGCACCCTCATCCACGCGCACCAGGCCGCGGTACGTGGTGATTCCGCCGTCCTTGCTGATCGACTTCGACACGATCTTCGAGGTGGTCTCGGGAGCCGCGTGCACCATCTTGGCGCCGGCGTCCTGGTGCTGACCGGCGCCCGCGTACGCCACCGACAGCACCTCACCCGTGGCCTTCGGACCCACCAGGTACACGCTCGGGTACTTCATGGTGAGCTTCGAGCCGATGTTGCCGTCGATCCACTCCATGTGGCCCTCCGCCTCGACACGGGCGCGCTTGGTGACCAGGTTGTACACGTTGGGCGACCAGTTCTGGATGGTGGTGTAGGTGACTCGTGCGCTCGGCTTCACCACGATCTCCACCACGGCCGAATGCAGCGAGTCACTGGTGTACACGGGGGCCGAGCAGCCCTCGATGTAGTGCACCTTCGAGCCCTCGTCGGCGATGATGAGTGTGCGCTCGAACTGGCCGGCGTTCTCGGAGTTGATGCGGAAGTACGCCTGAAGCGGCATCTCGCATTCCACGCCCGGCGGCACGTAGATGAACGAGCCACCCGACCAGACCGCGGTGTTCAGAGCCGAGAACTTGTTGTCGCCGGGCGGGATGACGGTGCCGAAGTACTGCTTCACGAGTTCGGGGTACTCGCGCAGCGCGGTGTCCATGTCGCAGAAAAGAATCCCCTGCTTCTCGAGGTCTTCGCGGTTGCGGTGGAACACCACCTCGGACTCGTACTGCGCGGTGACGCCGGCGAGGTACTTGCGCTCGGCCTCGGGGATGCCGAGCTTCTCGTAGGTCCGCTTCATCTCCTCGGGGAGCGCCTCCCACTCGTCGACCTGCTCGGTGGCCGGGCGGAGGTAGTAGTAGATGTCCTGGAAGTCGATGTCGGGCATGTTGTCGGCGAACCACTTGGCCATCGGCTTGCGGTCGAAGATGCCGAGGCTGCGCAGGCGGAACGCGGTCATCCACTTGGGCTCGCCCTTCCACCAGCTGATCTGCTCCACGACCCCCTGGTTCAGGCCCTTCACCGGGTCGAAGGCGTACTCCACCTCGTCGCTCCATCCGAGGCTGTACTTGGAAAGGTCAAGATCGAACGTGCTCACGGTGTCTCCTCGCGGGGTGCTCATCGGGGGATTTGCACTACCCACATAGTACAAATCCCTGCCGCCTTTCGGGCAGGACGCAGGACACAGCACGGCCGACGCTCCCCAGTTCCCCCATTTCGTGCACCGCTAGCGTGGCGAGACCGTATGGAACGCTTCGGCCTGGTCGGCCTCCCGAACGCAGGCAAGTCCTCCCTCTACAACGCCCTCACCGGCGGCGGGGCGCTTGCGGCCCCCTACGCATTCGCCACGAAAGACCCCAACATCGGGGTGGCCCAGGTGCCCGACCCACGCCTCGAGGCGCTCGCCGTGATGTCGAAGACGAGGAAGACCGTGCACGCGAGCGTGCAGGTGGTTGACATCGGCGGCCTCGTGGAGGGCGCCAGCAAGGGCGAGGGCCTCGGCAACAAGTTCCTGTCCAACATCCGCGAGGTCGATGCGATCGTGTTCGTGCTGCGCGCGTTCAGGGATGACGACGTACCGGGCCCCGACGACCCGCTCGAGCACCTGCGCGTGGTGGAGGTGGAACTCGCGCTTGCCGACCTCGAGACCGTGGAAAAGAGACTGAGGACGGCCTCCAAGGCGGCGCGGGTCGACAAGAACGCGGGCGGCGAGGCCGAGGCCATGCAGCGCGCATACGACGTGCTCGCCGAGGGCGTCCCGATCTACCGCAGCAACCTCTCGAAGGACGACCGCGAGGTGCTGGCGCCGCACTTCCTGCTCACGAACCGGCCAGTGCTCGCCGTGGTGAACGTGGGCGAGAACGAGCTCGACCGCATCCCCGCAGAGGTGGCCCGCGTGCGTGCCGAGATGTGCCCGCCCGGCATCACCGCCGACATCGAGGTGATCGGGATGAGCGTGCAGATCGAGGCCGAAGCGGCACAGCTCGACGAGGCCGACCGCAAGGAGATGCTCGAGGCTCTCGGCCTCGGTGACGGTGCGCTCGCAACCATGGTGCGCAGTGCGTACCACCTGCTCGGCCTGCGCACGTACTTCACCACCGGCGAGAAGGAGACCCGCGCGTGGACGTTCCGCGCCGGTTCGAAGGCTCCCGAGTGCGCCGGGCGCATCCACACCGACTTCCAGCGCGGGTTCATCCGTGCCGAGGTGATTGACTGCGCCGAGCTGCTCGAGATCGGCTCGTGGACGAAGGCGAAGGACCTCGGCAAGGTGCGCCTCGAGGGCAAGGACTACGAGTTCAAGGACGGCGACGTCACGGAGTTCCGCTTCAACGTCTGACCGTGCCGGCGGCCGTGCCCTGTGTCCCGGGTGACTACTTCTTCTTCGAGTTGCGGATCACTGCCGCACCGGAGGGATCCACGAGGATGCCGTGCGTGTGCAGGTTGTGGGCGTGTCCGAGCACGTGCAGTGAGTGCGCCGTCCACATGGAATCGGTGATGCCCATGCGGTCCTCGGCCTGGTTGACAGCCTGCTTCGCGAGCTTGAGACCCATCGAGGGGCGCTGCGCGATGCGCTGTGCCAGCTCGAGCGTGGCGGACGCCAGTTCGGCCGACGGCACAACACGGTTCACCATGCCGATCGTGTGCGCTTCGGCAGCGGTGATGTCGTCACCGGTGAACAACCACTCCTTCGCACGGCGGGACCCCACCTCGAACGGGTGACGGAAGTACTCCACGCCGTTCACCCCGAACGCCACCACCGGGTCACTGAAGGTGGCGTCGTCGCTCGCGACCACGAGGTCGCACGGCCACACGAGCATGAGCCCGCCGGCAATCACACGTCCCTGCACCTGCGCGATCGTGGGCTTCGGGATGTTGCGCCACCGCTCGCACAGCCCCACGAACACCTCACGCTCGGTGGCCCACCAGCCCTCTATCCCGGGCAGGCCGAAACCCCCGCAGCAACCCCGCGGACCGTCGTCGCCGACGGTGAGCGGAGAAGAGAGGTCGTGGCCCGAGGAGAAGTCGGGGCCCTCGGCCGCCAGGATCACCACCGCCACCGAGTCGTCGGCGGCCGCGCGGGAGAACGCAGCGTCGAGTGCGTACAGCAGCTCGCCGTTCTGGGCGTTGCGCTTGTCGGGGCGGTTCAGGACGATGCGGGCAATGCGGTCCGCAGGGGTCTCGTAACGGATGAGGTCGCTCATGCACGCTGACCGTAGCCCCGCCGTGGTGGACTGTGTGCCTGTGGAACGCACGTCTCATCACGGTCCCGTGCCCGTGTGGCTCGTGAGCGACGGCTCGGTCCTTTCGGCGGCGAACCTCGCCACCTCCCGTCGCGACAGGCGCCGCGGGTTGATCGGTGCGGGTCGTGTGGACGTGCCCCTCGTGCTGCGTCCGTGCAACTGGGTGCACACGGTCGGCGTGAAGGTCCCGCTCGACGTCGCGTGGGTGGCGCCCGATGGCACCGTGCTCGCCACCGCCACCGTGCGGCCCGCCCGGGTGACACCGATCCACAGGCGCGCCGCATTCGTGATCGAGGCCGCCTCCGGCTCGTTCGAGCGGTGGGGCCTGCGGGAGGGCTGCACCGTCGAGGTGCGGGGGACGAACGAGGGGCCGGCAGCGTGAGCGCGGTGGAGCCCGGGCTGTGGCTCGTCGCCACGCCGATCGGCAACCTCGGTGACATGCCGCCTCGCGCGATCGAGGTGCTGCGAGTCGCCGGCACGGTGCTGTGCGAGGACACTCGCCACAGCGGGAGGCTCTTTTCCCACTTCGGCATCTCGGGTGCACGGCTCGTGGTCGCGAACGAGCACACGGAACACGACGTCGCGGCCGTGATGAACGGTGCACTCGCCGACGGGCAGGTGGTGGCGGTGGTGACCGACGCAGGCACGCCCGGCGTGAGCGACCCCGGCGCACGACTGGTGCGTGCCGCGCTCGATGCGGGCCACGCGGTGCATGCGGTGCCGGGGCCCGCGGCGTTCGTGACTGCCGTTGTGATGAGCGGGCTGCCCACCGCACGCATCGCGTTCGACGGCTTCCTCCCCCGCTCCGGGGCTGAGCGTCGCGTCGCCCTCACCGAGGCTGCACGCGAGCGACGCACCACGGTCCTCTACGAGGCGCCGCACCGGCTGGTGCGCACCGTGGAGGACCTCCGCACCGCGTGCGGCGGTGGCCGACAGGTGGCGATTGCGCGCGAGCTCACCAAGTTGCACGAGAACGTGTGGCGCGGCACGCTCGATGATGCGGTCGTGCACGTGACATCGGAGGAACCGCGCGGGGAGTACGTGATTGTGCTCGGTCCCGCGCCGGGGACCGAGCACGAAGTGAGCGACGCCACCATCGCCGAGGAACTGCGCACACGGGTCGCCGCCGGTCTGTCGAAGCGAGACGCGGTCAACGAGGTCACCCTTGCGCTCGGCGTCCCCCGCAGCCGCGTCTACGCGGGATCACTGACGCTCTGAGGGTGCGTCAGGCGTTCGCGGGCGGGAGCGGTGCGAGTGCGAGCTGACGGCTGAGCGCCACGACCTGGCCCCCGGAGTCCCACATCTCGCCGTCCTCCTCCCACATGCCGCCCTGGATCACGCGGCTGCGGAATGCACACGCAATCGGCCCGGGTGCGGGAACGCCGCGCACGTGCACGGTGAACTCCACCGTGGGAACCCAACCGAGCATGCCGAAGCGGTTGAACATCACCGGCGGGAACGCGTCGGCGGCGAGGAGGAGTGCGAGCGTGTCGACGGGCCGACCGTCGGCGAAGGCGAAGTAACCGCGGCACAGTGCCTCGCCGGTGGGCTCTCCGCGCGCGAAGCCGGTGTCATCGGGGTGGATGCGCATCGCAAGGCGCGAGCCGAGCCCGAGATTCTGCGGCGCGCCGCCGAACTGACGCGGGGCGCAGTCCCCGTACGGGGGGATGTCGACGCGCTCCACGGTGACGGAGTGGGGCGGCAGGGAGGAATCCACGTCGCCGAACACGCCGAGCGCCGTGGCAATGTCGCGTCCGTCGCGCGAGATCGTCCCCGTGACGGTGGAGAACCGCTTGCCCGCCTTCATCACCCGCGTCTGAGTGACGGCATCCCCCGCCGGCCCGGGTGACAGGTAGTGCATCGTCACTGAGATGGGGTGGGCACGGCCGCTCTCCGCACGCATCGCGTTCGCCGCGAGGGCGAGCAGGTAACCGCCGTTCGCGTTGCCGTTGATGTCCCAGCGTTCCTGGATCGGCGTTCCGTACAGACCGTTCCCCTGCGGGGAGAGAACAGTGGCGTCGTCAAACTCGAAGGGCACCGCTCGAGCGTACGCCGTAGCCTGTCCATGTGGCCAAGTACTACCTCACGACGCCGATCTACTACGTGAACGCGCGTCCCCACCTCGGCCATGCGTACACCACGATCGTGAGCGACGCACTCGCACGCTGGCACCGGCTGCTGGGCGACGACGTGCACTTCCTCACCGGCACCGACGAGCACGGCCTCAAGATCCAGCAGGCGGCCGACACAGCGGGCCGCACACCCCAGGAGTTCGTCGACGAGATCGCGCCGCTGTTCGCTCAGGCGTGGGAGCGGCTGAACATCTCGAACGACGACTTCATCCGCACCACCGAGGCGCGCCACCGCGCCGGGGTGCAGAAGCTGCTGCAGGCCTGCTACGACGCGGGCGACATCGAGCTCGACACCTACCGCGGCCTGTACTGCGTGGCATGCGAGGCCTACTACGTGGAGGACGACCTCGACGGCGGCAACTGCCCCATCCACAAGCGGCCCGTGGAGCAGGTGGAGGAGGAGAACTGGTTCTTCCGTCTGTCCCGGTTCGAGCAGCGCCTCCTCGACTGGTACGCCGCACATCCGGGTGCCGTGGTGCCGGGCCACCGCCTGAACGAGGTCACCGGGTTCATCAGGCAGGGCCTGCAGGACTTCTCGGTCAGCCGCAAGTCACTCACCTGGGGCATCCCCCTCCCCTTCGACCCCTCGCACGTGGCCTACGTGTGGTTCGACGCCCTCGCCAACTACATCACCGCCATCGGCTACGGCACCGACGATGCGCGCTTCGCCGAATGGTGGCCCGTGAACCACCACGTCATCGGGAAGGACATCGTCCGCTTCCACAACGTGTACTGGCCGGCGATGCTGATGTCGGCCGGCATCGAGCCCCCCGCCGGGTGGGCGGTCGGTGGTTGGTTGCTCGTGGGCGGCGAGAAGATGTCGAAGACCACCGGCAACGTGGTGAACCCGCTCGATCTCATCGACGAGATCGGCGTGGACGGGTTCCGCTACTACGTGCTCGCCGACACCGCGTACGGCAACGACGGCGACTTCACCTACGAGGGTCTCATCGGCCGGTACAACTCCGACCTCGCGAACAACCTCGGCAACCTCGCCGCGCGTGTCGCAACCGTGGTGGGCAGGAAATGCGGCGGACTCGGCACCGCTCCCGCCGCCGACAGCCCTCTCGCCGTCGCGGCACACGAGGCGGTCGACGAGACAGTCGCGCAGTGGGCGGCCGTGCAGCCGAGCCGCGCGCTCGAGGCCACTTGGGGGCTCATCCGCGCGACGAACGCACACCTCGAGACGAACGAACCATGGAAGGCCGAGCCGGGTGCCGCGGTGGACGCGGTGATGGGCGACGCCCTGGAGGCACTCCGCATCATCTGCATCCTCGTGGCCGCCGCCGTTCCCGGCACCGCCCAGGAGATATGGCGACGCATCGGCATGCCCGGTGCGGTGGCCGACGCCCGAATCCCGCGCGACACCGGCTGGGGCGGGTACCGCGCCGGCGCACCGGTGGAGAAGGGTGACCCTCTGTTCCCGAGAAGGACGCTCGAGCGGGAGTGAGTGCGTCGATGACCTCGGACCCGATCGTCACAGGCTGGACAGACACGCACTGCCACACGCAGGAGCAGATGACGGAAACCGGCTCCGACGAGCTGCTCCGGCGTGCACGCGGGGCCGGCGTGTCCCGATTCGTTGTGATCGGCACGGGGCGCGACACGAGCGAGCAGGCCGTGCGAACGGCGTCGGAGCACGACGACGTGTGGGCCACCGTGGGCCTGCACCCGCACGACGCGGTGGAGGGCGTCGATTCCATCGCAGACCTCGTTGCGTCGCCGCGCGTCGTCGCCGTGGGCGAATGCGGGCTCGACTACCACTACGAGAACTCGCCGCGGGAGGTGCAGCTGCCCGCGTTCGCGCGCCAGATCCACCTCGCACGCGAGCACGGCGTGTCGCTCGTGGTGCACACCCGAGACGCATGGGACGACACGTTCGCCGTGCTCGACGCCGAGGGAATGCCGGAGAACACGGTCATCCACTGCTTCACGGGCGGGCCGGACGAGGCCCGTGCGTGCCTCGAGCGCGGCGCGTACCTTTCGTTCAGCGGCATCGTCACGTTCAAGAACGCGGCCGCCCTCCGCGAGGCGGCGCTTGTGTGCCCGCTCGACCGGATGCTCGTGGAGACCGACTCACCGTTCCTCGCGCCTGTTCCCCACCGCGGCAGGCCGAACGAGCCCGCGCACGTGGGCGTCGTGGGCACCGCGATCGCGGACCTGCGCGGCATGGCGCCGCAGGAACTCGCCGACATCACCACCGCCAACGCGTTGCGGGCATTCCCGCGGATGGGGGCATGACGGTGCAGCTCTCGCGCATCGACCGCAACCGCATCAGGGTCGCCGCGCTCATCAGCGCGGTGGTCCTCCCCGTTGCCTTCATCGCCGGCGGCCGGCCCGCCGACTCGGTGGACGGGAGCGTCCCGGCGGCCACGACCACCACGCTCGACGTGGGCCTCAACATCGATGCGGCGCAGGATGCGCCGGCGAACGCCGACGGGCCGTCCAGCAACCGCCCGAACGGCCAGGGAGCGGTTGCGTACCCCGCACAGGACGAGGGCAGCACGATGCGCGGCGTCGCGAGCTTCAAGCAGTTCCCCACCATCGAAGGGAACGCCTGCACCACGAACGCGATCCCGCTCGGTGCCGTGATCACGGTGCGCAACCTGAACAACGGCCGCAAGGTGGTGTGCACCAACCTGAACGCGGTCTACGTGCCGCCGGGGTTCGACATCGTGCTGAACATAGGCACGTTCACCGACATCGCCGACCTGATCGATGCGCCGCTGCCCGTGGAGCTCAGCTGGTGACGTCACGCACCCCACGGCCGGCGCCATGACCATCTCCCGCGGGGACGCATCGCGCCAGCTCGAGTCCCGGGGTCACCGCGCCAGGCGGTCCCTCGGCCAGAACTTCGTGGTGGACCCGAACACCGTTCGCCGCATCGCGCGGCTCGCGGGCACGGGCCACGGGGATGCCGTGGTGGAGATCGGCGCAGGACTCGGGTCGCTCACGCTCGCGCTCGCCGAGACGGGAGCGGACGTCACCGCCGTGGAGATCGACACGAACCTGCTCCCGCTGCTCGAGGAGAACGTGGGGCACCTGCCGAACGTGAGAGTGGTGAACGCCGACGCGACGACCCTCGACTGGGCGGTGCTGCTCGCCGGTCGCGACGACTGGAAACTGGTGGCGAACCTCCCCTACAACGTGGCAACCCCCCTCGTCGCCGACGTGCTCGACCGGGTCCCCGCCGTGCGCAGCATCTTCGTGATGGTGCAGAAGGAGGTCGGCGAGCGACTCGCCGCCGTCCCCGGCGACGACGCGTACGGCGCGGTGAGCGTGAAGGTGGCGTTCCATGCCACGTCATCGATCGCCGGGGTGGTGCCGCCGACCGTGTTCCTCCCGCGACCGAACGTGGACTCAGCGCTCGTGTCGATCGTGCGCCGCACGGAACCGGTGGACGCCGATGTCGACCGCGACGCTCTGTTCCGTCTCGTGAGGGCGGGGTTCGCCAAGCGCCGCAAGATGCTGCGCGGCGCGCTTGCCGGCATGGTGAACGAAGACCAGTTCGCCCGTGCAGCCATCGCCCCCACCTCGCGGGCCGAGGAACTGTCGGCGCACGACTGGGTGCGGCTCCTGCGCGCGACCCGTGCCGGAGAGTGAGATGCAATGAGAGAATCACGTTGATGGCGACCCTGGAGGCCCCGGCCAAGCTCACTCTCTCGCTGCGCGTCACCGGCGTTCGCGCCGACGGTTTCCACCTCATCGACGCAGAGATGGTGACGCTCGCGCTCGCCGACACCATCGAGATCGAGGAGGCGGCCACGAGCGTCATCCGTGTCGACGGTCCGTTCGCCGGCGGCGTCCCCACCGACCGCACGAACCTCGTGCTCCGCGCACTCGAGATGGCCGGGCGCACGGCACACGTGCACATCACGAAGAACGTGCCGAACGGCGGAGGACTCGGCGGGGGCTCGTCCGATGCTGCGGCAGTGCTGCGTTGGGCGGGCTTCTCCGATGCCGTCGCTGCCTCCCGGATCGGTGCGGACATCCCCTTCTGCATGACCGGTGGCCGCGCCCGCGTCACGGGGATCGGTGAGAAGGTCTCTCCCTTGCCGTTCGAACCACGTGACATCACGCTCGTCGTGCCGCCACTGCACGTGCCGACACCCGCGGTCTACGCGGCGTGGGATTCACTCGGCGGGCCGGTCCACCCGTCGGGCAACGACCTGACCGACGCGGCGCTCGTGGTGGAGCCGGCGCTCGGCGCGTGGCGGGACCGGATTGCCGCGGTGGCCGGCGAGGAACCGGTCCTGGCCGGAAGCGGCGCCACCTGGTTCCTGCGGGGCCACCACCCGTCGCTCGCAGCCGAGATCGACGGCGCCGCCGTCGTCCTCACGCACACCACCGGGCAGCACGCGACGCGGTAACGACGAACACGCGCCCCTCGGGGCGCGTGTCTCTCGTGCGGGGACCGCCGGTGCGGCCTGCGGTCTACTTGCGGCGCTGGTGGCGCGTGCGACGGAGCATCTTCTTGTGCTTCTTCTTCCGCATGCGCTTGCGGCGCTTCTTGATCAGCGAACCCATGAGTGTCCGAACCTACCGTCACGGAGCGGGAAACGGAAAATCCGATACCGTGCGGCGCAACCCTTCCGGGATCGTCCAACTGGCAGGACAGCGGGTTTTGGTCCCGTTAATAGGGGTTCGAGTCCTCTTCCCGGAACCACATTCCCGGTCATGGCGTCGCGTCCACGGAGGGACCGCCGCAGGCACCGTGTTCTAGTGTGATTGCGTGAACCCGCGCACGATGGAGAAACCCACCACCAAGCGCCTCTCCCTCTTCACCGGTCGCACCCACCCCGCCCTGGCACAGGAGGTGGCCGACCATCTCGACATCCGCCTCGGCGAGGTGGACATCGCACAGTTCTCGAACGGCGAGCTCCGGCCGCGCTTCGGCGAGTCCATCCGCGGCGGCGACGTGTTCATCATGCAGACCCACTTCGGCACCGACGCGGGAAGCATCAACGACTCCATCATGGAGCAGCTCATCATGATCGATGCGGCGGCGCGGGGGAGCGCGAAGCGCATCACCGCGGTGTGCCCGTTCTACGGCTACGCGCGCCAGGACCGCAAGGCCGAGGGACGAGAGCCCATCACGGCGCGCCTGCTCGCCGATCTCTTCAAGGCCGCCGGCGCGTCACGCCTGATCTCGATCGACCTCCACAGCGGCCAGATCCAGGGTTTCTTCTCCGGGCCGGTCGACCACCTCACCGCGCTGCCCGTGCTCGAGAAGTACGTGCGCGACAACGCACCGAGCGACTTCGTGATCGTCTCCCCCGATGCGGGTCGCGTGAAGGTCGCCGAGCGGTTCGCCCAGCATCTCTCCGACAAGAACGCCGACGTTGCGTTCATCAACAAGCGCCGGCCGAAGGGAACCACCAACGTGGCGATCGCGAAGGAGGTCATCGGCGAGGTTGAGGGGCGCCTGTGCATCCTCACCGACGACATGATCGACACCGGCGGCACCATCGTCTCCGCGGCGGAGCTCCTGCTCGAGCGCGGTGCGCGCGAGGTGTGGGCCATGGCCACGCACGGGGTGCTCTCGGGCCCGGCCGTCGACCGTCTCCAGTCGAGCCCGATCAACCGCGTGGTGATCACGAACACCCTGCCCCTCCCCGAGGAGCACAGGTTCCCGAAGGTGCAGGTGCTGTCGGTCGCGAAGCTGATCGCCGACAGCCTCGCCGCGGTATTCGAGGAGACCAGTGTGTCCGAACTCTTCGGCGGAGAGAACCAGCACTGACGGGCCTTCTGCGCGGGTAATGACCGGTTTGTCCGGCCCCCTGCGGCGGTGGAAGTGGCGGGGAGCCCCTCCTAGACTCGCTAGCCGTGTCCAGTTCAGCCACCCTCACCGCCGAGACAGGTCGCGCCACCGGCAGCGCCAATGCACGTCGCCTGCGCACCCTCGACCGCATCCCCGGCGTGCTCTATGGCCACGGGATGACCCCCGTGCCGCTCTCCGTCGCCCGCCGTGACCTGCGCGTCGCGCTGTCCGGGCCCGCCGGCACGAACACGGTGCTCTCCCTCAACGTCGACGGCACCACGTACAACGCGGTGGTGAAGGACCTGCAGCGCCACCCCGTGAAGCGCACGGTCAACCACGTCGATTTCATCCAGGTGAACCTGAACGAGGAGATCCTCGTGAACGTTCCCGTTCATCTCTCCGGCACCGCGAAGGCAGTCCTCTCGGCCGGCGGTCTCGTGGACCCCGCAGTGGACACCGTCGAGGTGCGCACGACGCCGGCAAACATCCCGAACGAGATCCTCATCGACATCACCGACATGGATGTGGACTCCGTGATCCGCCTCTCCGACATCACACTGCCCGCCGGTGTCACCGCAACGGGCGACCCCGACATGCCGGTCGTCACCGTGCTCATGTCGCGTGCAGCCACCGAGTCTGCCGCTCCCGCCGCCGAGGCCGGGACGGAGGGCGCCGCGCCCGCTGCTGCACCCGCGGCAGAGTGACCGCCGCGGGGCGCCTCATCGTTGTCGGTCTCGGCAACCCCGGGCGCCGTTACGCGAACACCCTCCACAACGTCGGTCAGCTCACCGTCGAGCTCCTCGCAAAGCGTCACTCCGTGTCGCTGCGCGCCGGCCGGGACCGCGCACTGGTCGCCGACGCAACCATCGCAGGACGTGCAGTGGTGCTCGCGGTGCCCACGACATTCATGAACGAATCCGGCCAGGCGGTCGCGGCGCTGGTGCGCCGCCACGGCCTCGGCAACGACGCGGCCCGCGTCGTTGTGGTGCACGACGAGCTCGACCTCGAGCCCGGCACCGTGCGCGTGAAGGCGGGCGGAGGACTCGCCGGGCACAACGGTCTGCGCAGCATCAACCAGCACATCGGGACCGATGCGTTCCTGCGGGTGCGCATCGGCGTGGGCAAGCCCCCCTCGAAGGAGGACGGTGCCGACCATGTGCTGCGGCCCCTGTCGGCGGCGGCACGCAGGACGATGGACGTGAACATCGAGGTCGCCGCCGACGCCGTGGAGGCGATCGCCGCCGATGGCGTGGACGCCGCGATGGCGGCGTTCAACGGCCGGTGACCCGGTGAGCGCCTCCGACGACCGCGGTGCGGCGCCGCTCTCCGCCCTCGCGCTCATCGCCCGCGACGAGAACGCACTGCGCGACGTGCTCGGACGGCGGCACGCGGTGCTCGCCGTGCCCGAGGTCGCGCGGCCCGTCATGCTCGCCGCACTCTCGGGCGCATCGGGGCGCTCGCCGGTGGTGGTGGCTGTCCCCACGGGAACGGCCGCACGCGACCTCGCCGACGACCTCGCGGCGTTTCTCCCCGAGGGCTCGGTGTGCCATTTCCCCGCGTGGGAGACGCTGCCGTTCGAGCGCGTGAGCCCCGCCGTGCGCACCATGGGAGAGAGGACTCAGCTCCTGTGGCGCCTGCGCACCCCGGGCGAGGAACCGAAGGTCGTGGTGGCGGGCGTGCGCGCGCTTCTCCAGAAGCTGGCCCCGGGATGGGAGACGATCCGGCCGGTGGAGGTGCGCCGCGGCGACGCGCTCGACCTCGACCTCGTGTGCGAGACGCTCGTCTCGTTCGGCTACCGCCGCGAGAACGTGGTGGAACACCGCGGGGAGTTCGCGCGGCGCGGGTCGATCCTCGACATCTTCCCCTCCACCGACGACGAACCCGTGCGCATCGACACATGGGGCGATGACGTGGACAGAGTCACCCGCTTCGATGTCACCGGCCAGCGCAGCTCGCAGGACATCGACTCGGTCCGTGTCTTCCCGGCGCGCGAGCTCGTGGTGGACGACCGTGTCCGCGGGCGTGCGGCTGGTCTCGTGGCGTCGGAGCCGTGGGGACGCGAGCAGTGGGAACGTCTCGCCGAGGGCCAGATCTTCGACGGGATGGAGAGTTGGTTGCCGTGGCTGACCGAGAACGACGAGGTGCTCACCGACGCAGTGGGCAGCGACGCATTCGTGGTGCTCGCCGACCCGCGGAGGATGCTCGACCGGGCGCGTGAACTCATTGCCGACGAGGACGACCTCGCACGTGCGCTCGCCTCGTCGTGGGCCCGCGACGAGGCGGTCGAGTTCCCGCGGCTCCACGTCGCACCGGAGCGACTTCTCGCCGCCGACCTGCCGGTGCCCACTCTCCACCTCGTGTCGGCGCCCGACTCTCCCGATGCCGGCCTCGTGCAGGCGTCGGGATGGGGCCCGGTCGTGCACGACCCCGGTCCCGTCGCCGCGCGCATCAACGACCTCGTGGCCGCCAAGGGGCGCGTGGCGGTGCTCGCGTCCACCGACGAATCCGCGCGGCGCATCGCCGACATGTTCTCCTCGTTCGGTGTGTCGCTGCGCCGTGCAACGGAACCCGACGACCTGCTCACCGCGGGTGCATGGCTCACGGTGGGCCGGCTCGCGGCAGGTTTCACGATGCCCGGCACGGGGATCTCGGTCATCACCGAGTCGGACCTGAGCGGCCGGCGCACGTCGCGGCGGCGCGGCCAGACCCGGTCACGTGCCTCGGTCACCGTGTTCGAGGACCTGAAACCGGGTGGCTACGTCGTGCACGCACACCACGGTGTCGGACGGTACGAGGGGATGGTGAAGCGCACACTCAGCGGGGTGGAGCGCGACTACCTGCTCATCGAGTACAAGGCGGGCGACCGCCTGTACGTGCCCACCGACCAGCTCGGGATGCTGCGCCAGTACGTGGGCGGGGAGGCCCCCGTGCTGAACCGCATGGGCGGCGCGGACTTCGCGCGCACGAAGTCCCGTGTGCGCTCGGCGGTGCGGCAGGTTGCCCAGGAACTCGTGCTGCTCTACCAGAGGAGAGTGAGCGCCCGCGGGCACGCGTTCCCGCCCGACACGCCGTGGCAGGGCGAGATGGAGCAGGCATTCCCGTTCCAGGAGACACCGGACCAGGAGAAGGCCATCGAGGCCGTGAAGAACGACATGGAGTCGGCCGTGCCGATGGACCGGCTTGTGTGCGGCGACGTGGGCTTCGGCAAGACCGAGATCGCGGTGCGTGCAGCGTTCAAGGCGGTCCAGGCGGGCAAGCAGGTGGCGGTGCTCGTGCCCACCACTCTCCTCGCCGCGCAGCACGGCAACACCTTCGCCGACAGGTTCGCCGGATACCCGATCAGGGTGGAGGTGCTGTCACGCTTCCTCTCCCCCGGCGAGGCGCGCAGGGTCATCGAGGGTCTCGCCTCCGGTGAGGTCGACTGCGTCATCGGGACGCACCGGCTGCTCGCCGACTCGGTGAAGTTCAAGGATCTCGGTCTGCTCGTGATCGACGAGGAGCAGCGTTTCGGCGTGCAACACAAGGAGGCCATCAAACGGATGCGCCACGACGTGGACGTGATCACGATGTCGGCCACGCCGATCCCGCGCACCCTCGAGATGAGCCTTGTGGGCATCCGCGACCTGTCACTGCTCAACACGCCGCCCGCTGACCGCCAGCCGATCCTCACCTACGTGGGTGGTTACAGCGAGCCGGTAGCGCTCGAGGCGATCCGCCGCGAGCTGCTGCGCGAGGGGCAGGTGTTCTGGGTGCACAACCGCGTGCAGTCGATCGAGGAACGGGCCCGCGAGCTGCGTCAGCTCGTGCCCGAGGCCCGCATCGCCGTCGCGCACGGGCAGATGGACGAGACGGAGCTCGAGCAGGTCGTGGTCGACTTCTGGGAACGGCGCTTCGATGTGCTCGTGTGCACGACCATCATCGAGTCCGGGATCGACATGCCCGCGGTGAACACGCTCGTGGTGGAGCGCGCCGACCTCCTCGGTCTCGGGCAGATGCACCAGCTGCGCGGCCGTGTGGGCCGCGGCGGCCAGCGTGCGTACGCATACCTCTTTCACCCACCCGATGCGAGGCTCACGGAGGAGGCACACGAACGGCTCCGCACGATCGGCGAGGCGACCGAACTGGGCAGCGGCTTCAAAATTGCGATGCGCGACCTCGAGATCCGCGGCGCCGGAAACCTCCTCGGCGAGGCGCAGAGCGGCCACATCGCCGCCGTGGGATACGACCTCTACTGCCAGATGGTCACCGAGGCCGTGGCGGAGATGAAGGGCGAGCGCACCGAGGAACCGCGCGAGATCAGGATCGACGTGCCGCTCGACGCCCACCTCCCCGCCGACTACGTGCCGGGCGAGGAACTGCGGCTCGAGGCGTACCGACGGCTCGCCGACGTCACCACCGCCGAGGGCGTGCGGGACGTGGAGCGCGAGTGGCGTGACCGGTTCGGTCCGCTCCCCCCGGCGGCCGCCGCGCTCCTCACCGTCGCGCTGCTGCGCACGGAGTGCGTGCGCTGCGGGTTCGAGGAGATCGTCGAGTCCGGCAGGAACATACGCATCTCGCCGGTGGAGCTGCGCGCGAGCCAGGCAATGGCGCTGCGCAGGCTCGCCCCCGGCGCGGAGTGGCGCGAGAAGCAGAAGCAGATCCTCGTTCCCGTCCGCGGTGACGACACCGCGGGTGACCTGTTGCGACTCATCGGCGAACTGTGGGAACGGGACGGCGACAACTAGCCTCGTCGGTCGTGAAGCAGTACCTCCCCCGGATCGCTGTCGTCGCGGCGGCTCTCGCAGCCGCGGGCGCCGTCGCCCTGATCGCTCTCGCGCGTGGACCGGTTGCCGCGTTCTCCGTGAACGGTGACGAATGGTCGCGCGACGAGGTCCATCGAGTCGTCGACAGCCTGGTGAAGGCCGGACAGATCACCGCCGCGAACGGCAAGGTGACCGGTGACGACATCGCCGCGGTGATGTCGGTGCTCGTCCAGTACAGCGCAGGGCGCCAGCTGCTGGCGGAGCGCGGCGTGACTCTCCCCCAGGACGCGCTCACCACGGCGCGTCAGCAGTACGGCGCGGCGTTCACCGACCCGTTCGTGGCCGGCGTGTTCGCCGACATGTCGGTCACGGGAAAGGTCATCACGTCCCTGCCGGCACCGCAGGACATGAAGTCGATCTACGAGGACAGACCGGCGCTCACCGGGGTGCTCTGCGCGGTGGACGTCACGCTCCCGTCGGAGTCAGCCGCGCGCGCGGTGTTGGGGGAGATCGACGCCGGTGGTGACGTGCTCGCGATCGCGCGCGAGAAGTCGGTGAACAAGGACCTCGAGGCCACCGACGGTGTGCTCGCGCTCTCGGCCGACACTCCGTGCGCAGGTCTCTCCTGGGTGAAGGACAAGGTGAGTGCGCCCGTCCTCGAGGAACTGATCGCGACCGGAGCCGGCAAGAGGTCGTCAGTGGTGCGGGACGCCGCGGGCTGGCACGTTCTCGCGAACCGTCCGTGGTCAGAGGTGTCGGGGGCACACGCAGCGGTGTTCTCGAAGGATCCGGGGCGCAACCTCGCGGTCGGCTTCACCGCAACGGCCGATGTGACGGTGGCGTCCGAGTACGGCACATGGGACCGCGCCTCACAGACCATCAAATGACCGGCGCGCGAGCGGTGCGCCGGTCGGGGTCTTGAACCGCGTGGCACCGCGCATCGACATCGTCGGTCTCGGGCCGGGCGACCCCGGGCTCGTCACCGGGGCGACGCGGGAGTTGCTCGCCGCATCCCGGCACGTTCTCCTGCGCACCTCTCGCCATCCCTCCGCCTCGCTCGCGACCGGAGCACGGTCATTCGACGACGTGTACGAGTCGGCCGGAACGTTCGCCGAGGTGTACGACACGATTGCTGCACGGGTGGTCGACGCCGCGCGCGAGCACGGCTCGGTCACCTATGCGGTGCCGGGTTCGCCGCTCGTGCTCGAAAGGACCGTTGCGCTCCTCCGTGGCCGCGACGACGTGGACGTGACCGTGCACCCTGCGGTCTCGTTCCTCGATGAGGCCTGGCGCGTCCTCGGGATCGATCCCGTGGAATCGGGCGTTCGTCTGGTCGACGGGCACGACTTCGCCGTTGCCGCCGCGGGAGAGAGCGGGCCGATGCTCGTTGCGCACACGCACGCGAACTGGGTGCTGTCCGACATCAAGCTCGTGCTCGAGAACGCAGACGACGACCCGGCCGTGGTCCTGCTGCACCACCTCGGTCTCCCCGACGAGCGGCTCGTGCACACGTCGTGGTCGCGAATGGACCGCGAGATCGAGGCCGACCACCTCACCTGTCTCTGGGTGCCGGGTCTTGCGCACCCGGTCGCCGCGGAGATGGTCCGATTCCACGAGCTCGCCCGCACGTTGCGCGCGAGGTGCCCGTGGGACATAGAGCAGACCCACTCGTCCCTGGTGCGCTACCTCCTCGAGGAGACCTACGAAGTGGTCGATGCGATCGGCGCACTCGACCCGGGCGACCCGTCCACCGACGACGACTTCATCGAGGAGCTCGGCGACCTCCTCTACCAGGTGGAGTTCCACGCCGCGATCGCCGAGGAGGAGGGTCGCTTCACGATGGCCGATGTGCTCACGCGCGTGCACGACAAGCTCGTGTCGCGCCATCCGCACGTGTTCGGAGACGTGTCGGTGAGCGGCTCCGCCGAGGTGGAGTCGAACTGGGACGAGATCAAGAAGCGCGAGAAGCCGTCGCGCACCGGCATCTTCGACGGTCTCGCGGAGTCGGCGCCCTCTCTCCAGTACGCGCAGAAGAGCCAGCAGCGTGCCGCGAAGACGGGGTTCGACTGGCCCGACGCCGAAGGGGCGTTCGCGAAGATCGCAGAGGAGGCCGCCGAGGTACGTTCCGCCGCGGACGCGGGTGACCCCGATGCGACCGCAACCGAGATCGGGGACCTCCTCTTCTCGGTCGTGAACGTGGCGCGTCACCTGGATGTCGACGCCGAGTCTGCGCTCCGTGCCGCGGTGCGCAAGTTCCGCCGGCGCGTGGATGCAGTCGCCGCGCTCGCCGGCGAGCAGGGCCGGGACATCGGTCGGATGTCACTCGTGGAGCTCGACACACTCTGGGAAGTGGTCAAGAAGGACGCCGGTCACTAGCGTTCGTCGCATGAGCGAAATCGTCGAGGTCACCGGTCGCGAGGTGCTGGATTCCCGCGGCAACCCCACAGTTGAGGTGGAGGTCGTGCTCGACAGCGGTGCCACCGGGCGCGCCATGGTGCCGTCAGGTGCGTCCACCGGCGAGCACGAGGCGGTGGAACTGCGCGACGGAGGCGAGCGCTACCTCGGCAAGGGCGTGACCCGAGCGGTGGCAAATGTGAACGGGCCGATCGCTGGTGCCGTCACGGGGATGGACGCCACCGACCAGCGCGGGCTCGACTCCGCCCTCATCCACCTCGACGCCACCGAGAACAAGGGCCGGCTCGGTGCGAACGCCATGCTCGGCACGAGCCTCGCCGTCGCGCACGCCGCCGCGGTGGAACTCGAGCTCCCTCTCTTCCGCTACGTCGGCGGCCCCCACGCACACGTTCTGCCGGTGCCGATGATGAACGTGATCAACGGAGGGGCACACGCCGACAACAACGTCGACCTGCAGGAGTTCATGATCATGCCGGTGGGGGCCCCCAGCTTCCGCGAGGCGCTGCGCTGGGGCGTGGAGACCTACCACACGCTGAAGAAGGTCCTCCACGGCCGCGGACTGTCCACCGCCGTCGGTGACGAGGGTGGCTTTGCGCCCGACCTCGCCAGCAACGAGGACGCGATCGCCGTGCTCGTCGAAGCGATCCAGCAGGCGGGCTTCGAGCCCGGCCGTGACATCGCGATCGCTCTCGACCCGGCCATGAGCGAGCTGTACCGCGACGGTTCGTACCACCTCGCGGGCGAGGGCAAGGTGCTGTCGCGGGGCGAGATGGCGGCGTGGTGGGCGTCCATCGTGGACCGCTACCCCGTCGTGTCGATCGAGGACGGGATGGCCGAGGACGACTGGGACGGCTGGCGCGAACTCACGGCGGCCGTCGGCTCCCGGGTGCAACTCGTGGGCGATGACCTCTTCGTGACGAACGCCAGGCGCCTGCGGATGGGTGTGGAGCGAGGCGTCGCAAACAGCGTGCTCGTGAAGGTGAACCAGATCGGCACGCTGAGCGAGACCCTCGACACCGTGGAGCTCGCGACGCGCCACTCCTACACGAGCGTGATGAGCCACCGCTCCGGCGAGACCGAGGACTCCACGATCGCCGACCTCGCGGTCGCGACGAACTGCGGCCAGATCAAGACCGGTGCGCCCGCGCGCAGCGACCGTGTGGCGAAGTACAACCAGTTGCTGCGCATCGAGGAGATGCTCGGTGACGCCGCCCGCTTCCGTGGCAGGGCGGCACTCGCGCCCCTGAACTGACACAGACGCGCCGCGAACACCTGTTCGTGGTGCCTGTGGATAACCGCGCGGTCGGGCCAGACTGTGAGCGTGAGCCGCCCCTCCCGCACTCGCCAGGGTTCGACCCGACCGACTTCGAAGGGTCGACGCGCGCGCCGTCGCGGCACGGCACCGGGTGCCGCCCGCCTGGCCGCCAACCCTCTGGCGCGGAGGGCGGTCGGGCTCGTCGCCGTGGGACTCGCTCTCGCGTTCGTGTTCACCATGTTCTGGATGCCGGTGCGCGACTACTTCACCCAGCGCACGGCACTCGCCCAGAAGCAGGCCGAGTACAACGCCCTCGCCGACGCGAACGAGCAGCTCCAGAACGAGGTGAACGTTCTCCAGACACCCGAGGGCGTGCGCCGGGCCGCACGCGACCACCTTGGCTTCGTGATGCCGGGCGAGAAGCGAGTGAAACTGCTGCCCGCCGACGCTCTCCCCACGGACCTGCCCGCCTCGTGGCCATACAGCCTCGTCACCGGGATCGTCTCGGTCCGCAGGAGCATCGCCGCGGCCGGCAACGCCCCGCTCGCGCCGCTCTCGCCCTGACCGACGAACCCCGCGCTGTCACCCCTCCGACCCTCGCTTTTCGGGACCCCCTCACCCACGGTTAGTCTCGGTCCCGTTCGTCACTCACCGATCGGGGGATCCATGGGCGGAAGCATTCTCGGGGAGCGAGTTCTCCGGAAAGAGGACCCGAAGTTCCTGACAACGGGCGGCAAGTACGTCGACGACCTGCTGGATGAGCCGAAGCTCGCGGGTGCGCTGCACGTCACTTACGCGCGCAGCACGGTGGCCCACGGGAAGATCCTCTCGATCGACACGAGTGAGGCCGCCTCGATGCCCGGCGTGGTGGCGGTGTTCACCGCGGCCGACCTCGGGCTCCAGCCCGTTCCCTCCTCCTTCAACCCGATGGCCACCCGCACACTCCTCGCCAGCGACAAGGTGCGATACGTGGGCGAGCCGATCGCCGCGATCGTGAGCACCACACGCGAACAGGGTGAGGACGCTGCCGAGACCGTGTACGCCGACTACGAGGTGCTGCCCGCCTACACCGACGTCATGTCGGCGATGGCACCCGGTGCGACCCTCATCTACGACGCGTGCGGCAGCAACGTCGTGTTCGACACCACCGTGCTCGGTCTCCCCGAGAACACCGGTGACGACTTCTTCAAGGGCTGCGAGGTCGTTGCCCGCGGGATGTTCACCAACCAGCGCGTGGCCCCGTGCCCTCTCGAGGTGCGCGGCAGTGCCGTGGCCTGGGTCGATGGCCGTCTGCACCAGTGGATCTCCACCCAGCATGCACAGGGAGCCCTCGCCCCCATCGCCGGTGCGAACGGTGTCGACCCCTCGCAGGTGCGCATCCTCACCCCCGACGTCGGCGGCGGTTTCGGCGCGAAGATCGGTGCCTACCCCGAGGAGGTGCTGCTCGGCGTCATCTCGTCCAGGGTCGGCAAGCCCCTCCGTTGGCGCGAGACCCGCAGCGAGTCGATGGTGGCCCTCGGGCACGGCCGCGCGCAGGTGCAGCAGGTCACGATCGGCGGCACGCGCGACGGCAAGGTCACGCACTACCAGCTGCACGCGTTCCAGGACTCCGGCGCGTGGGTGGACATGGGCACGATCCTCGCGCCGTTCATGACCCGCCCGATGTCGTCGGGTGTGTATGCGATCCCCAACATCGAGTGCCGCACCACCTCCGTCGTCACGAACACCACGCCCACCGTGGCTTACCGCGGTGCCGGCAGACCGGAAGCGACAGCGGCAGTGGAGCGCGCGATGGACCTCTTTGCGCTCGAGCTCGGCATGGATGCCGCCGAGGTGCGCCGCAAGAACCTCATCCCGAAGTTCTCCGAGCCCCACACAACGGTGGTGGGCCAGACCTACGACGTGGGCAACTACGAGGAGTCCCTCAACCGCGTCCTCGCGGCGGCCGACTACGCGGGCTGGCGTCGCAAGCAGGCTGAGCGCCGCAAGTCGGGCGATGCGCGCCAGATCGGCGTGGGCGTGTCCGTGTACGTGGAGATCACCGGCGGCGTCGGCAACGGCGAGCAGGCCAAGATCGAGGTGCTCGAGGACGGCCGTGCGCTCGTCTACACCGGCACCTCGCCCCACGGCCAGGGCCACGCCACCTCGTGGGCGATGCTCGCGAGCGAACGCACAGGAATCCCGATGGACCGCATCGACCTCGTGTGGGGCGACACCGACCTCACGCCGGTCGGCTCGGGCACCATGGGCTCACGCTCTCTGCAGCAGGGCGGCAACGCCGTCTGGTCGGTGGCCGGCACGCTCGTGGAGAAGGCGAAGAAGGTCGCAGCCCGACTGCTCGAGGCGAACGAGGCCGACGTCGTGCTCGACACCGACCGTGGCGCGTTCCACGTGGCCGGCACGCCCGCCGTGGCGCGCACGTGGGCGGAGCTCGCGGCAGCCGAGAAGGGCAACGGCGGTTTGAGCCACGACGAGTTCATCGGCGTCCCCGGCGCGACGTTCCCGTTCGGCGCCCACGTCGCCGTTGTGGAGGTCGACACCGAGACCGGCAAGGTCACCCACATCGCGCACACGGCCTGCGACGACGCAGGAAAGGTGCTGAACCCGCTGCTGCTCGAGGGCCAGATCCACGGCGGCGTCGCACAGGGTGCGGCCCAGGCGCTCCTCGAGGAGGTGCTTTACGACGCGGACGGGAACCCCACCACGTCGAACCTCGCCGACTACGGGTTCATCTCGGCGGCCGAGCTGCCGAGCGTGACTGTCGTGCACATGGAGACCCCCACGCCGGTGAACCTCATCGGCGCGAAGGGAATCGGCGAGTCGGGCACCATCGGCTCCACGCCGGCGCTTCAGTCCGCCGTTGTGGACGCGGTGTCGCACCTCGGGGTGCGCCACATCGAGATGCCGTGCACGCCGCAGCGCGTGTGGGCTGCCATCGCGGCGGCCGGGAACTGAGACAGGAGAACATCATGAAGGTTTCGATCACGGTCAACGGCTCGTCCCGCGAGGCGGACGTTGAACCCCGCACGCTCCTCGTGCACTACATCCGCGAGCACCTCGGCCTCACCGGCACGAACATCGGCTGCGACACCAGCAGTTGCGGCGCGTGCACGGTCCACGTCGACGGCGAGAGCGTGAAGTCCTGCACGATGCTGGCGGTCCAGGCCGACGGGTGCAGCGTCACCACCATCGAGGGGATCTCGAGGGGCGGCGAGATGCACCCGATGCAGAAGTCGTTCATGGAGAACCACGGCCTGCAGTGCGGATACTGCACGCCGGGCATGGTCATGGCCGCCATCGGCATCCTCGACGAGAACCCCTCCCCCACGGAGGAGGAGGTGCGCATCGGCCTCGAGGGCAACCTCTGCCGTTGCACCGGCTACCACAACATCGTCCAGTCCGTGCTCGCCGCGGCGAAGAAGTGAGGCAACCCGCATGATCCCCGCATCCTTCGACTACAAGCGAGCAGGCTCGGCCGCCGAGGCGATCGCCCTCGTCGGCCAGCACGGTGACGACGCGAAGTTCCTCGCGGGCGGCCACTCGCTGCTCCCGCTCATGAAGCTGCGTCTCGCCCAGCCGGCTGTGCTCGTTGACATCGCCCGCATCAAGGACCTCTCCTACGTGCGTGATGCCGGCGACCACATCGCCATCGGTGCGCTCACCCGCCACCGCGAGGTGGAGACGAATCCGCTGCTCACACAGCACGTCCCGCTCCTCTCGCACGCCGCCTCCCACGTCGGCGACCCGCAGGTGCGCCACCGCGGAACCATCGGCGGGTCCATCGCGCACGCCGACCCCGCATCCGACCTTCCCGCAACGACCCTCGCGCTCGGTGCCACCTACGTGGCGCAGGGCCCGAACGGCACCCGGGAGATCGCCGCATCGGACTTCTACACCGGGTTCCTCGAGTCGGCGCTCGCTCCCGACGAGATGCTCACCGAGATCCGCGTGCCGAAGATGAACGGTGCCGGCTGGAGCTTCCAGAAGTTCAACCGCCGCGCCCAGGACTGGGCGATCGTCGGCGTCGCCGCATGGCGTCGCGGCACGGAGTCCGGAGTGGCTCTCGTGAACATGGGCTCCACCCCTGTGCTCGCATCCAGTGTGTCCGGCGCGATCGCGAAGGGTGCGTCCGTGGGCGACGCCGCGGCACTCGCCGCAGCCGAGGCCGAGCCGCAGTCCGACAACAACGCCACCGCCGAGTACCGCGAGCACCTCGCGAAGGTTCTCGTTCGTCGCGCGCTCGAGCAGGCCTCCGCCTGACGACACCCGCGCCCCGCGCGCGGACCATAACCTCACCTGCCGTGACCGCGACCGACCTGTCCCCCGCGGAGACGACGGACAGGTGGAGGGACCTCCGCCGGTTCCTTCTCGTCACGTACTCGCTCGTGCTGCTGTGGAGCATCTTCGTGTGGGGCATCCCCATCGACCGTCTGCTCGTCCTCACGTGGATGGCCGCCGCATTCGGTCTCTCGGCGGTCGGACGGCCGTGGCCCGACGTCACGCAGACGGCGCGGGACTGGGTCGCACTCGTGGCGATCTACATCGCGTACGACTACAGCCGCGGGCTCGCCGACCAGCTCGGCACCGGGGTCAACTACACGCTGCTGCGCAGCCTCGACAGCGCCCTGTTCCTCGGTCGAGACCCGAACCTGTGGCTCCAATGGCGCCTCTACACGCCGGGCGACGTGCGCTGGTACGACGTGGGCGGCGCGATCGTGTACATGAGCCATTTCGTCCTGCCGGTGGTGCCGCTCGCGATGCTCCGTGTACGAAACCGCACCGCGTGGTTGCAGTACGTCCGCCGGTTTGCCGTCACGCTCTACACCGCCGTCGCGGTGTTCATCGTGTTCCCGGCGGCGCCGCCGTGGATGGTGTCGGAGAGGGGTATCGGCCCGCAGGTCTCGCGCATCACCGGACGGGGTTGGTGGGAACTGAACCTGAAGACGGTCTCGAAGACCATCGACCGCGGCGCCGCCGTGATGAACCCGGTGGCGGCGATGCCCTCGTTGCACGCCGGGCTTGCCCTCCTCGTCGCACTGTGGTTCACGAGGAACAGCTCGGGTCGGGTGCGTGCAGCCGCGTTGCTCTTCCCCCTCACGATGGCTGTGACCCTCGTCTATCTCGGCGAGCACTTCTTCGTGGACGCACTCGCAGGGTGGCTGGTCGTGATCCTCGCGTGGTGGGTCGTGGACAGGTGGGAGATGCGGAAGGGCTGGGAAGGCCCTGCGTTCCGCATCAGCCGCGCCGGGAAAGACGCCGACCCGGTCAGCCGCGGATCTGCACGGCCGAGCGACGAGCCACCCATGGCCTGAAGATCTCGGCCCGGATGCGGTTGTGCTCGTCGGCGGTGTCGTAGGCGTGCCAGTCGGCCTCGCTCCGGAACACCGCCACCACCGCAAAATCGGCGTTGTCGGCGCCGAGCCCGGCGTCGGGCCCGCAGGTGTAGGAGATGCAGCCCTCGAGCGTGCGCGCATACGCCTCGAGTGCCGCCTGTGCGGCCCCGGCGTGACCGGCAGGCACGTCGTCCTTCCACTCGAACGTGACGATGTGGGTGAACACGCGGCGCTCCCCTAGATGAGGCCGGCGTACGCGCCGCCGTCGACCTGCAGGTTCACGCCCGTCACGAACTTGGCCTGGTTGCTGCAGAGGAACGCGGCGAGTGCGCCGAAGTCGCCGGCGTCACCGACCGTGCGGGTGGGAACGGTGGCGGCCGCCGCCTCGATGTTGGCGCCGTAGAGCTGACGGATTCGGTCTGTGGCGTGTGTGCCGGGCTGGATGGTGTTCACCGTGACACCGTCGGCGGCGATCTCCCGTGACACCGTCTTCAGGTACGCGGTGACGCCGGCGCGCGCGGTGTTGGACAGGATGATGTTCGGCACGGGCTGGCGCACCGATGACGAGGTGATCGCGAGGATGCGGCCCCACCTTCGCTCGCGCATCGGCGGAATCGCGACGCCGCACATCGCAACCACGGAGAGCAGGCTGCGCTCGAGCGCCGGCGCGTATTCGGCTTCCGGCGTGGACTCGAAGGTGCCGGCGGGCGGGCCCCCGCCGTTCGCCACGAGGATGTCGACCCGACCGAGCATCGCGATCGCGCGGGTCACGAACTCGCGACCGCCGTCGGCGGTGGAGACATCGCACGCGAAACCGATGGCCCCGTGGCCGATCTCCGCGAGGGCGGACGCGAGCCGGGCCTCGTCGCGCCCGCACACGGCCACCTTCACGCCCTCCGCGGCGAGAGCCTTCGCCGTGCCGAGCCCGAGCCCTGCGGTGCCGGCTGCCACTGCCGCGGTACGTCCGGAAAGTCCGAGATCCATGCGGCAACCGTAGCCTTGGCTCGTGGCCATCGACCCGTCCTCACCGTCCGACGTGCGCGCCGGCCTCGCCGAGCACGGGTACCTCGCCGACGAGGGTCTCGTCACCGCCGTGTACCTCGCGGTGAGTCTCCGCCGTCCCCTCTTCCTCGAGGGCGAGGCGGGTGTCGGCAAGACCGAACTCGCCAAGACGATCGCGCGTTGGCAGGGCACCGAACTCATCCGGCTGCAGTGCTACGAGGGAATCGACTCCGCACAGGCCGTCTACGACTGGGATTACTCGCGCCAGCTGCTCCATCTGCGTGCCGCCGAGGCAACCGGTGAGGCGGGCCGGACCGACACGGCAGGGCTCGAGAACCAGTTGTACTCCGAGCGGTTCCTTCTCAAGCGCGCGCTCCTGCGCGCCATCGACCAGCACGGCCCCACGCGCCCGGTCCTGCTCATCGACGAGATCGACCGCGCCGACGACGAGTTCGAGGCGTATCTCCTCGAGATCCTCTCCGATTACCAGGTCACCGTGCCCGAGCTCGGCACGTTCCGCGCCGCCGTGCCGCCCATCGTGGTGCTCACCTCGAACCGCACCCGCGACGTGCACGACGCGCTGAAGCGCCGTTGCCTCTACCACTGGGTGGAACACCCTGAATTCGAGCGCGAGGTGGAGATCGTCTCCATGCGCGTGCCCGAGGCCGGCGAGGAACTCACGCGCCAGGTCGCGGCCGCGGTCGAGTCGCTGCGCACCATGAACCTGTACAAGCCCCCGGGCGTCGCCGAGACGATCGACTGGGCCACGGCACTCGCGCGCCTCGGCGTGTCGAGGCTCGATGACGACGTCGTCGGCCGCACGCTCGGCACGGTGCTCAAGTACCGCGAGGACCAGAGCCGCGTGCGCGAGCACGGCGTGGCCGCGGTGGTGCGCCAGGCCCTCGAGCACGGCCTGCTCCACGGGTGAGCGGGTCCGGCACGCTCGTCGCCGAGTCCGGCGCGGAGCGGATGGCCGTGGCGTTCGCCCGCGTCCTGCGCGGGGTCGACATCGCCGCCCCGCTCGACTCCGTGCTCACGTTCGTCGACGCACTGTCGCTCGTGGGCATGGAGGACCGTGCGGCGGTGTACTGGTCGGCGCGTGCGACGCTCGTGCGCCGGCCCGAGGACGTGCCCGCGTTCGACCGCGCGTTCGCCGTGTTCTGGGACCACCGCGAGAGTGCGGGAGGGCCCGAGCCCGAGGCGCTGCGGATCACCATCGCGGTGGACACCGAGGACGAGACCGGCGGCGAGGGTTCGGTCAGGAACGATGACGATCCCACCATCACCCTGCGCTTCAGCGGGGTGGAGACTCTCCGCAGAAAGGACTTCGCCGGCTACACCGACGACGAGATGCGGCTCGCGCAGGAGTGGATGGAACGGCTCCGCGTGGCCGGTACCCCGCGACGGTCGCTGCGCTGGGTGCCGGCGCGCAACGGCCGCCGGCCGGACATGCGCCGCACCGTGCGCGCATCGCTCGCGGCACAGGGTGAGGTCGCCCGGCGCAGGTGGTCGCGCCACGGCGACCGGCCCCGGCGCATCGTGTTCCTGCTCGACATCAGCGGCTCGATGGAACCGTACGCACGGGCGCTCGTGCGGTTCGTGCACGCAGGAGTGGCGGGCCGGCAGCGCGTGGAGGCCTTCACTCTCGGCACCCGGCTCACCCGCGTGACCCGCGAACTCTCCTCGCGCGACCCCGACCGCGCGCTGCGCGATGCAGGCACCCGCGTGGAGGACTGGAGCGGGGGCACACGCCTCGGCGAGACACTGCGCCGCTTCAACGACGAGTGGGGTGTGCGGGGGATGGCCCGCGGTGCGGTGGTGGTGATACTCAGCGACGGCTGGGACCGCGGGGACCCCGTGGCGCTCGCTGCCGAGATGGAGCGGCTCCACCGGGTCACCCACAGCATCGTGTGGGTGAACCCCCTGAAGGTCACTCCCGGGTACGCACCCCTCGCGAGGGGCATGGCGGCCGCACTACCGTTCGTGGACGAATTCGTCGAGGGGCACAGCCTCGAGGCGCTCGAACAACTGACGAAGGTGATCAACCGTGCGTGACCTCCTGGACGACATCGACCGCTGGCGCAATGCGGGCAAGAGGGTTGCGGTCGCGCGAGTCGTGGACACGCAGGGATCCGGCCCGCGCGAGACGGGCGCGGCGATGGCAGTGAACGAGGACGGTGAGGTGATCGGGTCCGTCAGCGGCGGATGCGTGGAGGGAGCAGTGGTCTCCGAGGCGCTCGCGATCCTCGCGGGCGAGCAACCGAGCCGTGTCGTCACGTTCGGGTACTCCGACGACGAGGCCTTCGCCGTCGGTCTCACGTGCGGTGGCATCATCCACCTCTTCATCCAGCCGCTGGAATGGTGAGGAGCCGATGAGCACCCCGACATGGGATCTCTTCTCCGCGCGCGTGCGTGACACGCTTCCGGTTGCGCTCTGCACCGTGATCGAGGGCCCGGGCACCGGTGCCACCATGGCCGTCACGCCGGAGGGCCACCTGTCCGGCTCGCTCGGCGATCCCGGGCTCGACAGGGTGGTGCTGCGTGATGCACTCGGCGAGCTCGAGGCGGCCCGCACTGTGGTGCGCCACTACGGACCGCAGGGTCAGTCCACCCCCGAGGACCTCGAGGACACCGAGACCGTGCGGGTGTTCGTGGAGTCCTTCTCACCGCCGCCGCGGATGTGGATCTTCGGTGCCGTGGACTTCACCGCGGCACTCGCCCGCGTCGCCAAGGTTCTCGGGTACAGGGTCACGGTGTGCGACGCGCGCGAGATCTTCGCAACCAAGCGCCGCTTCCCGATGGCCGACGAGGTCATCGTCTCGTGGCCGGGCCCGCTGTTCGAGCGTTCCGGGCATCTCCTCGGGCCCAATGACGCGGTGTGCATCCTCACCCACGACCCAAAGTTCGACGTGCCCGCCATCCAGGGTGCCCTCGCCACGAGGGCCGCCTACATCGGCGTGATGGGCAGCCGCAAGACGCATGCGAAGCGGCTCGAGCGTCTCGCCGAGGTGGGCATCAACTCCCCGGCCGACCTCGCGCGCCTCTCGTCACCGATCGGGCTCGACATCGGGGGCCGCACGCCGGAGGAAACCGCGATCAGCATCGTGGGCGAGATCATCGCGCGGCGCACCGGCAGGTCGGCGGCCCCGCTGGGCGCCACCGACGGCGCCATCCACTGACCGCAATGGCCCCGCCCGGCTCAGAGCCGGAACAGCGCGATGATGCTGGGGTCTGCCCACACGCTGCGCACCGCCTGCGCCTCGCTCATCATCTTCAGCTTCACCCGCTTGCCCTTGAAGGGCGCGTGGATCATCGCGTTGCCGAGACCGAGGTACATGTGCACGTGCGTGCCCTCCCCCACGATGTCGCCCCACACCGCGTCCTCGCGGTCGATGCGCATGTGGCGGTCCTGCTGCGAGACCGCCTGGCGCGGCATGTCGAGACCCGCGACGCGCCACGCGTACCAGTGCAGCCCGCTGCAGTCCATCTGCACGTACGGGTCCTCCTTGCCCTCCACGTAGCGCACGCCGATCTGCGTGATCGCGGCGAGCCCCGCGATCTGGTGGTCGCGCGGCGCGCGGCTCCACCTCCTGCGCAACGCGGTGGCGTCGAGACCCATCCGGCGCGCGATCTCGTCGGACACGAGACGGCGCAGACGCAGGTACGCAGGGTCGTCGGTGTTCGAGACCCGCATGATCACCGACAGGGCGTCGGCGGCGTCCACGGCCAGCTTGTCCCTGTTGCGGAACGAGTAGCCGGGCATCTGGTTGCGTGGGTCGTCGGCGGACCTCACCAGTCCGATGCGCGGCGCACCCGACGGCGCCCCGGCGCGTGAAGCGGACACGGCCGTCGGTACCCCTGCCACCGTGAGGGTGAGAACGGCCGCGGCGAGCACTGCGACGAACGTCGCACGACGGGCGTGGCGGTTCACGGACATTTCGGGCAGGCTATTGGAAATGACGGATGTCCCGCACGCCACCACGTTTGTCCTCCTCGCCGCAGGTGCGGGGAGCCGCTTTGCGGGCCCGGTGCACAAGCTCCTCGCACCCGTCGGTCCGCTCCCCGTCCTCACGCGATCGGTGAGGGCGATGGTGACGGCAGGTGGAGCGTCGTGCGTGGTCGTGACCGGCGCCGACACCACGGCCGAGTTCCTCGACGCGCTCGAAGGCGCCCCCACTGTCCACAACGACGCGTGGGAATCCGGCCAGCGTTCGTCGGTGCTCCTCGCAATCGACGCAGCCCGGAGAGCGGGGTCCCGACAGGTCGTCATCGGTCTCGCCGACCAGCCGTTTGTCACACCGTCGGCGTGGGAGGCGGTGGCGAAAGCCGACGCCGCGGTGGCTGTCGCCACGTACGGCGGCCGCAGGGGCAACCCGGTGAAGCTCCGCGCCGACGTGTGGGACCAGTTCGAGAACATGGAAGCAGACCCCGATTCGGGGGCGCGCGTGCTCATGGAACGGAGTCCCGAGTTGGTCACGGAAGTAGCCTGCGAAGGGTCTCCCGACGACATCGACACACGCGAGGACTTGACGAAATGGACCTGAACCACGAATTCACCGTGAGCGTCCCCGTGGACGAGGCATGGCGCATCCTCACCGACGTGGAGCGCATCGCACCGTGCCTGCCCGGCGCGGAACTGCAGGAGGTCGAGGGCGACACCTACCGCGGCGTCGTGAAGGTGAAGGTCGGCCCGATCCAGGCACAGTTCAAGGGTCAGGCGAGCTTCGTGGAGCGCGACGACGCGGGGCACCGCGCCGTGCTGAAGGGCGAGGGACGCGACACGGGCGGCAAGGGCAACGCATCGGCACTCATCACTGCACGCATGGAGCCGGTGTCCGCCTCGGAGACCAAGGTGAACGTGGCGACCGACCTCACGATCACCGGCAAGGTCGCCCAGTTCGGTCGCGGTGCGATGGCCGACATCAGCGACAAGCTCCTCGGTCAGTTCGTGGAGAACCTGAACGTGCTGATCGCGAGCCAGCCCGCATCCGCAGCCGCCCCGACGGACACCGTGCCGTCCGGCCAGACCGACGGCGTGAGAAAGATCGATGCACCCGAGGCCAAGCCGATCGACCTTCTCGATGCGGCGGGGGCGCCCATCCTCAAGCGCGCCGTGCCGGTGGTGGCGGTCATCGCCGTCATGCTCTGGCTGTTCCTCAGGTAGACGTGGACCTGCCCGGTTCCGCCCCGGGGCCCACCGACCACGACGCGGTGGCACGGCTGCTCGGCCGCGAGCCGCGCGGCGAGTACACGGTTGCGGTCCGCGCACCCGACGGCGCGCCTGTCGTGCTCTGCAACCTGCCGGTTCTGCGCGACGGCACGCCGATGCCGACGATGTTCTGGCTGTGCGGCAGGGCCGAGGTGGCGGCCGTCGGCCGCCTCGAGTCCGAGGGTGCGGTGGACCGCGCGGAGTCCGAAATCGGACTCGAGCGCGTCGAGGCCGCACACCGCGAATACGCGCGGCTGCGCGACAGGTTCATTCCCGCGGACCACCGTGGCCCGCGCCCGACGGGCGGCGTGGGCGGAACGCGCCGCGGCGTGAAGTGCCTGCATGCCCACTTCGGATGGTGGCTCGCCGGCGGTGATGACCCAGTGGGTGCCTGGGTGGCGGAACAACTCCGCGAACGCGGAGAGACCCACGCGGAGAGGGTGCAATGACGGTCGGGGCGTTCATCGACGTGGGGACGAACTCCACGAACCTCCTCGTGACCGACGGCAAGAACGACATCGCGCGGCGGATCGTGGTGACACGGCTCGGTGAGGGACTGCACTCCTCGGGCTCCCTCTCGCCCGTCGCGATCGGGCGCACTGCCGCCGTGGTCGCGCAACACGCGGACACCGCGCGTCTGCTCGGTGCCGGCACGGTCACCATCGTGGGCACAGCGGCCTGCCGGCGTGCGCGCAACACATCCGAACTCGTTTCAGCCGTGCATGATGCCACCGGGCTGACACTCGAGGTGATCCCGCCCGAGGAAGAGGCCCGTCTCTCGTTCATCGGCGCGACGACAGGACTCCCCCGCGTCGAGTCAGAAGGTGACGTGATGGTCGTCGACATCGGCGGCGGCAGCACGGAGATCTCGATCGGCACGGGCAGCCCCCGTGTCTCGTTCAGCATCCCGGTCGGTGCCGTCACCGCGACGGAGTCCGACCTCACCACGGACCCGCCACGACCCGAGGACCTCACCAATGTGATCGGTGCCGTACAGGACGAGCTGGAGGAGATCGGGCGCACGGCACCGGGCGCACTCTCCGCGGGACGCGTCGTCGGTGTGGCAGGAACGTTCGTCACGGTCGCGGCCGTGGAGATCGGTCTCGCACAGTGGGATGATTCCGCTCTCCACGGGTTCGAGCTCTCCCGCGAGGCCGCCGAGGACGTGTTCCGCACTCTTGCCACCGAGTCCCTGGCGGACAGGAAGCTGAACCCCGGTCTGCCCCCCGAGCGCGCCGACGTGATCGTGGCCGGGTGCTGCATCCTCGTGGGCGTCATGCGCCGGCTGCGGCTCGAATCGGTCACGGTGTCCACGCGAGGCCTTCTCGACGGGCTCGCCCTCCGTGGGAGAATCCCGGGATGACCGCGATGCACCCCGGCCGCGCCTCGAACCTCGGTCTTCGCCTCTACGGACGGCGCGTGGTTCTGCGCCCGTTGGTGGCACAGGACTTCGCGGCATGGAGCGAGGTGCGCCTGCGCAACGGTGAGTGGCTGACCCGGTGGGAACCCATGCGACTCCCCCACCAGCCCGACCCAGAGACGAGCAGGGAACTCTTCGCCGCCAGGTGCGCCGCCAGGGAGAGGGAACGCCATGCCGGCACGCAGTACTCGTTCGGGATCTTCGTGGACGGGGCGTTCGCGGGCGAGATCAACCTGAACAACGTGATCCGTGGCGCGATGCAGTCGGCCACCGTCGGCTACTGGATCGACCGCGCACGGGCCGGCAACTCCTACATGTCGGAGGCGGTGGTGGTGCTCGCCGAGTTCGCCTTCGACGAGCTCTCGCTGCACCGCCTCGAGGTGTGCATCATTCCGCGCAACGCAAACAGCCGCCGTGTGATGGAGAAACTGCAGATCCGTGAGGAAGGTGTTGCGAAGCGTTTCCTCGAGATCAACGGCACGTGGGAGGACCACGTGCGCTACGGGCTCACCGTGGAGGAATGGAACGAGCGCCGGCGGTCGTGGACCTCGCCCTGGCTCGGTCGGTGAACCGGCAGCAGGTCAGCCGGCCTCGGCCAGCCTCTCCCACTCCTCGGCCCTGCGGCGGCGGTTCGTCCTGCGCCGCTTCCAGTCCTTCGTCTTCCAGTGTCTGAGCGGCTTGCGCCTGTCCTTCTCGCGGCCACGTTCGGGATCGTGGTGATGAAGTGGCTTCCACTCCGGACCGGGTTCCTCCACGTCGTCCGGTTCGAGACCGTTGCGCACCGCCTCCTCCACGAGGTGCAGCTCGCTGTGCACCCTGTGGCGTTCGTTGTGCGCGTGCGCCCTCAACTCGGCGCGCGGCACGGGAGCGATCTCCTCGTTGCGATGTCGTTTGCTCATCGCTGCCCCTTCCCGGGACCCCGCGGGGTCCCCTCCGGTTCCCTTGTCGGCAAGGTACACCCGAAGAGGTCACGCGTGAAGTCTGTGGAAAAGTACGGACGTCAGGGAGCGACGCGGATCGTGCGCGTCACGCCGGTCTCGGCACCGCTCGGCACCACCGTGTAGCGACAGGTTCCTGTGGACAACCCGATGATGCGCGTGGGACGCACGCGGCACACCTTCGGCGTGAGTGACGTGACCTTGACATCGGTGCCCGAGTCGGTGTGCACGAGCCAGCCGAGACTGAGCGCCGTTCCCTTGCGCAGCGACAGAACTCGCGGGGCGGAGATGCGCCGCGTGGCGACGCCGGGCCCGATCGCATTCGTGGGCTTCACCACCACCGAGTACCCGCGTCCCGGCTGGAGGTCGCGCACGCGCACCGCGGTTCTCCCGGCGCCCACCTTGACCCGCTTCACCACCTTGCCGCCGAACAGCACCGACACCGTGTACGAGGTGACGGCCGAGCCGCCGTCGCACGGCGGGTCCCATCCCACGAGCAGCGAGGACGAATCGGGGGTGATGATGATGTTCGACGGCCGTCCCGGCGGTCTCAGCGTGGTGATCGGAGCGGTGTCCACAAGAAGCAGACGGTTCGGCGAGTCCCCCTTCAGCCCGGTGATCACGTTCTTTGTGGAGCGTTCGACGATTGCATCGGTGTACTGCTCGGGGCACAGAGTCGGCTGCTGGCCGGCGAGCAGGGCGATCGCTCCCGAGACGAGCGGTGCGGCCATTGACGTGCCGATGTCGCCCATGTAGTCGACATCCGACCTGTACCACGCGCCGTTCACGCCGTTGGTCCGGTCCCCTCCCGGTGCCCAGATGTCCACGCATGTGCCGTAGTTCGAGTAGAAGGTCGCCGCATCGGTCTTCGTGAGCGCACCCACGTTGAACGACCCCGGGTCGCTCCCGGGCGCCACCCTGCATGAATCGATGCCGTTGCCCGCGCTGTCGCCGTTCCCCGCCGCGGTGACCACAACGATGCCCTCGGCCTCGAGTTCGTTCAGCATCTCGATGATCTGCGCCCCGTCGTCGCCTATGTCGACCCCGAGACTGAGGTTCGCGATCGCGGCACGGCCCGACTGGTGGTGGGCCCTGATCCACTCGAGTCCCTCGACGACGTCATAAATCTCCCCGTTGCCGTTGCAGTCGAGCACCCTCACCGCGATCACGCGTGCACCGCGCGCCACCCCGACAGTGCTTCCCGCCGCGAGAGACGCGACGTGCGTGCCGTGACCGTCACAATCCGACCCGCGGGGCGACACGGGCGACATCCCCGTGTCGGTGAGCACGTCGAACCCGGCGAGCACGCGGCCGGTCAGTTGTTCGTGCGTGGCACGGATGCCGGAGTCCACGACGTAGATGTCCACCCCTGCGCCGGTCAGGTCCCCGAACGTGGTGACCGAGTCGAGAGGGAGCGCCGCCTGGTTCACCCTGTCGAGGTTCCACAGGTCGGTGGGTGCCGAGACGGCACTCACCCCTGCCGTGCGCACCACCGGGGCCTTGACTGCGTCTGTCCCCCGGCGATCGGCTGGGACGGAGAAACTGACAGCACACGCCGCCGCGATGACGAACGCGACTGACCTGCGGTGCACGGCGTCGGATGGTACCGTCTGAACTGTTTTCAGGGTCAGACGACCCCAGGGGGAGGAACCATGAGCGCCGATCGTGCGGGGAACCGAGTGAAGAAGCTGTCGGCCATGGTCATCGCCGCGGCGACGTTCGCAGGGCTCGGGGTGTCGCCCGTCCGGGCGGCCGTGCACTCGTTTGCGAAGTCGTACAAGATGACCGCCACTCTCAAGGGCGCACAGAACATGACGGTGCTCCTCGTGTCGGCGAAGGGCCAGACGCTCGCATCGGCGAAGGTCACGAGCGCCAACCAGAAAGTCACGCTCAAGTCCTCGAAGGTCTCCACCACGAAGGGCGCAACTCTCCAGCTCGTGAGCGGCACCTCTGCCGCCGGCAAGGGTGCGTACTTCGGCCCCGCAGTGCTCGGCTGGTCGGGCACCAAGTCAACCACCGCTTCCAAGGTCACCTCGAAGCTCAAGGCATCGTCGTCCACCAACATCTCCCTCGGCACCCTCCAGATAAAGAAAGTCACGGCGCAGCAGGGATACGCGGTCGCCCTCGCCAAGAACAAGCTCGCGGACACGACCACGGCCGCGCTCGCGAAGGCCTCGAAGGGCAAGCCCACCGGCGTGGGCAACTACGGCAAGAACCAGTCTGTGAGCTCGGGTGACTTCACCGTGAGCGCCGCGGCGGTCGGTGACCCGTGCACCCCCGGCACCACCGACTGCGGACCCGACGGCAGGCTGCTCGCGCCGCCCACGAACAACCCGGGCAACACCCCCACCAACAACACCGTGGCCGGCCCGGCCGCCGGAGGGGGCACGCTCTCCGAGTCCACCGACGACCTTCTCGGCGGTGACAAGGACGATGACGGCATCCCGAACGCTTTCGACGTGAACGACGACGGCGACGCCGTGGTCGACTCTGCCGACAGCTCCACACCGGCACCGAAGGCGGCGGTCGAGAACGCAACCCAGACCAACTGCAGCTCGGTCGACTTCAGGATCTTCACGAACTTCAAGGCCACCCAGCCGAAGTTCGCGGGCACCATCAACGCCTACGGCACGGGGGCATTCAAGGCCGACCTCACCAACATCGCCTCCACCATCACGAAGAGCATGTCCATGGTCTTCCAGCCCATCGTCTCGGTGTGCGGCTCGAACGTCACGAAGACGGAACTCAAGGGCAACGGTGCGCCGTACGCACCTGCTGACTACGTGGAACTGAGGAACACCTGCAACACCGGCGACTACCAGTGGTCGATCGGGCAGGGGAAGATGTGCGGCGGCGATGTGGCCAAGCAGTACGACTTCGGTTCGGCGTACACCTTCACCGGCACCGACCTCCCGAACGGTCTGCACACTTTCACGGTGCGCGTCACCACGGCAGACGGCAACTCCTACGAGTTCACCAGCAGCCCTGGGTTCGTGTTCGTCACGCACCCGATGTTCTTCGCCTGGTCCACCGACGGCGCGAACTTCAGCACCATCAACTACTCGCAGTCCGTCAACGGTCCCGACGGCGCCGCCCTGGTGAGTGAGCCCAACATCGCGGTGAGCCAGTCGCAGACACTGTGGCTGCGGGCGTACCGTCCGCAGCGTCTCGCCATCGACGGCGAGACCGGCTCCTTCTACGACCTCGGCGGTTTCTACTGGGTTCCCGACATCCCGAACGCCGGGGTCGGCCAGTGCGACGCGCTGAAGACCACCGACACCACGATGACGAACGACACCGCGATCGACGAGACGAACAAGCCCTACGTCACGCTGCAGTGGGCCATCGGCACGAAGTGCTTCGGGGTTCCCCCGCGCAACGTGCCGTGGGTGGCCGGCGGGAGCGATTTCGACATCCAGGTCCTGCCCACCGGGCCGGGGGGCAACTCCGCCCAGAAGATCCGCATCACGCTGTCCTGACGGACGGCGGGGGCTACTTCTTCGAGATCTTCTTCTGCATCGCGCCGATCATCTCGGCGAACCATGGCTGCTTGGTGCTCCACAGCTGGGGCTCGAGCTCCCGCGCGACCGCATCCGGGTGGGTGGTGACATCGTGCATCGACTGGATGGTCTTCTTGGTGACCTCGAGGAGCGCGCGGGGACGGCTCGCGGCGCGCGCCGCCATCTCCTGGGCGGCGGCGAGCAGCCGGTCGTCGTCGACGCACCTCCACACGAGGCCGATGCGCTCCGCCTCTGCACCGTCGAGCACCTCGCCGAACACCACAGCGGCCATCGCAGCCTGCGGGCCGGCGATGCGGCGGAACATCCACGTGTGACCGCCGCCGGGGTGGATGCCGATCTGGAGAAACCGGGTGTCGAACCTCGCCCGGCGGGCCGCGAGGCGCACGTCGCACCCGAGCGCGAGGTTCATGCCGGCGCCCACTGCGGCACCGTTCACCGCGGCCAGCGTGGGCAGCGGACTGCGCGCGATGCGCAGGAAACCCTCGTAGATGTTGCCGAGGCTGCTGCCCGATGCCTCCGCGAGGTTGCCGAGATTCGCGCCCGCACAGAATGCGGGCGGTGCACCGGTGACAACGAGCGCCCCCACCTTGTCGTTGCCCTCGATCTCGTCCATTGCGGCGGTGATCTCGGCAACCATCGGTGCGGTGAGCGTGTTGCGTTCATCGGGATTGTTGAGCGTGAGGGTGGCGACACCGTCGGTGACGGAGACAAGGACGAGACTCATGTGCGGCAGTCTCCCACACGGGTTCCCGCCGTCCTCACCCGTGGCATACGGTGTGTCCATGACACCGGAGAACACTGCGTCGGATGTGGTCCTGTACGAGTCGGACGGGGGCATCGCCACGGTCACACTGAACCGCCCCGAGAAGCGAAATGCCCTGAACTCGGAGGTTCTGCGCCTCCTCCCGGAGTTGTTGCTGCGCGCCGAGCATGACCCCGCCGTCGAGGTGATCATTCTCACCGGTGCTGACCCTGCGTTCTGCGCCGGGCTCGATCTCAGGCAACTCGGCGACACTGGCGACAACCTGCGCGGCTCCGGTGCGGACGGCGCGCCGAACTCCACCGGCGTCCGCGGACCGTTCCCCGCTCTCACGAAACCGTTGATCGGCGCCGTGAACGGCGTGGCGATCACCGGCGGTTTCGAGCTCGCGCTGAACTGTGACTTCCTGGTGGCGAGCGAACGGGCAAAGTTCGGCGACACCCACTCGCGCGTCGGGGTGATGCCCGGGTGGGGCCTCACGGTCCTCCTCCCGCGTGCCGTCGGGGTGCGCCGCGCCATCGAGATGAGCCTCACGGGGAACTTCATGGGCGCCGAGGAGGCGCTCAACTTCGGGTTGGTGAACCACGTGGTGGCCCACCACGACCTGTTGCCCTTCACGCGACTGATCGCCGCCGACATCATCGGCAACGAGCGTGACGGGGTGCGCCGGATGCTGCGTACCTACAAGGAGCACCACGCCGACACTGAGCAGTGGGAGCACGAGGCCGCCGTGGGTGCCACGTGGCGCCGCGAGAACTTCGCCACCGAGAAGGTCGCGGAGCGCCGCTCCAGGATCATGGAGCGCGGCCGCCGGCAGTGAGTGCTGCACCGTCAGTTCGCTGACGGCAGTGCCCGACCTGCGCCGTCAGTTCGCTGACGGCAGTGCCCGACCTACGCCGTCAGTTCGCTGACGGCAGTAATAGTGATGCCGCCGCGCGGGTGCTGGCGCAGCTCGACACGCACCCGGTGCGGTCTGGCGGTGGCCATCACCTCGCCCGCGATCTCGGCGGCGAGCGCCTCGGCGAACACCGCACGGTCCCGGAACCCCCACAGGTAGAGCTTCAGGCTCTTCGACTCGATGCAGTGGGCCGCGGGCACGTACTCGATGCGCACGCTGGAGATGTCGGGCTGGCCCGTCACCGGACACACCGACATGAGTTCGTCGGTCTCGAAGGTCACGGTGGTGACGTTCGCAGGCGCGGGGAACACCTCCACATGCTCGATGGCGCCGCGAACGGTGCTGCCGAGGACGGTGATGCCCGGGATGTCAGTCATGCACTCAGGCTACGCAGGCACACGCCGACTCTCGCGGGGCGCGGGCTACTTGAGCTCGTCGGGGAGGATCTCGAGCAGGGGCACCAGCGGGCGGGGGCCGACGTGCGAGATCACCTCGGCGGCCGCGAACGCCCCCACGCGTGCGCACGAGGTGAGGTCACGGCCCCGGGTGAGACCCCACAGGAACCCCGCGGCGAACAGGTCACCGGCACCGGTCGTGTCCACCACCTCCACACCGGAAACGGCGGGCACCTCGTGCACGTCGTCGCGTGTCACGATCACACTCCCCTTCTCGCTGCGCGTCACGGCGGCGATGTGGCAGTCGCGGCGGAGCAACTCCACCGACTCGGAGATGTCATCGCACTCGTAGAGCGAGTTCAGTTCGTCCTCGTTCGCAAAGAGGAGGTCCACCTCGTCTTTCACCAGCGCGCGGAAGTCATCGCGGTGGCGGTCCACGCAGAACGAGTCGCTGAGGGTGAGGGCGACCACCCTTCCCGCTGCATGGGCCCGATTGGCCGCCTCCCGGAACGCCGCCTTCGCCTCGTCGCGGTCGAAGAGATAGCCCTCGAGGTACACGATCGCTGCGGACTCGACCAGCCGGTCGTCGACGTCATCGAGCGACAGGTGGGTGCTCACGCCGAGGTAGGTGTTCATCGTGCGCTCGGCGTCGGGTGTCACCACCACGATCGAGCGCGCCGTGGGGAGAGTCCCGTTGCCGCTCCCGCTGTGGAACTCCACGCCGATCCCGCGCATGCCCGCGGTGAAGATGCGCCCGAACGGGTCGTCGGCGACCTTGCCGATGTAGGCAACGTGCCCGCCGAGGCTGGCGATACCGGCGATCGTGTTCGCCGCAGAGCCCCCGCTCGTCTCGATCCGGTCGGGCAGGGAGTCCGTGAGCGAGAGTGCGCGGTCGGTCTCGATCAACGACATCGAGCCTTTCGTCATTCCCTGTTCCGCGAGGTACGGGTCACCGACCATGGCGATGACGTCCACGATCGCGTTTCCGATTCCCACCACGTCGTATCTGATGCCCTGCTTGTTGCTGAGGCCGGGGACGTGGGCGGTGAAAGGTTGCTCTCTCGGCACGGATTCCCACGGTAGTGCCCTGCGGGTCCGCGATTAGCCTTGTGCCGTGAGCCACCTCGACAACCCGCACAGACTCCCCCGCACCGTCCTCCCCCGCCGTTACGACCTCGCGCTCGAGCCCGATCTCGCGGCCGCCTCGTTCACGGGCACGGTCACCATCGCCTGCGACGCCGTGTCCGGCGCCGACGAGGTGGTGCTGAACGCGAAGGAACTCACGGTGCACAGCGTCAGGGTGAACGGTGCGGATGCACCGTTCCATCTCCACGACGGCACCGAACGGCTCGTGATCGGCTCGAAGGTGACTGCAGGAGAGGTCACCCTCGAGATCTCGTTCACCGGCGTGCTGAACGACAAGCTGCGCGGCTGGTACCGCAGCACCTTCCGTGACGGGGACGGCACCGAGCACGTGATCGCCACAACCCAGATGCAATCCACCGACTGCCGAAAGGCATTCCCCTGCTTCGACGAGCCCGACATGAAGGCCGTGTTCGCCGTTGACCTCACCGTCGAGCCCGGGCTCATGGCGATCTCCAACGGCCCCGAGACCCGGCGTGAGCAGGCAACCGGCGGCAAGGTGCGGGTGTGGTTCAAGGAGACCATGCCGATGTCCACCTACCTCGTCGCGTTCATCGTGGGACCGCTCGAGGCGACCGAACCGCAGATGGTGAACGGCACGCCGGTGCGGGTGGTGCACGCACCCGGCAAGGGGCACCTCACGGACTTCGGCATGAAGGTCGGGAAGTTCGCCCTCGAGTGGTTCGAGACCTACTACGGCATCCCCTACCCGAGCGACAAGGTGGATCTCGTCGCGCTCCCCGACTTCGCGGCTGGCGCGATGGAGAACCTGGGCTGCATCACGTTCCGCGAGGTGCTCCTCCTCGTCGACCCCGCCACCAGCACCCAGATCGAGCAGGAACTCGTTGCCGACGTGGTGGCGCACGAGCTGGCGCACATGTGGTTCGGGGACCTCGTCACCATGGGCTGGTGGAACGGCATCTGGCTGAACGAGGCGTTCGCCACCTTCATGGAGATCGCCGCCTGTGATGCCTTCGCCCCCGAATGGAAGCGCTGGACCAGCTTCGGTCTGGAGCGCAGCGTTGCGTTCGAGGTCGACAGTCTCCACAGCACCCGCAGCGTGGAGTTCCCGGTGCACGCACCCGACGACTGCGAGGGAATGTTCGACGTGCTCACGTACCAGAAGGGCGGCGCGATCCTGCGCATGCTCGAGCAGTACCTCGGGGCCGGGCGATTCCGCGCCGGGGTGAGCCACTACCTGCGCACGCACTCGTACGGGAACACGGAAACGAACGACCTGTGGGACGCGATCGAGGAGACGGTGAACTCCGACGGTGGCGAGAAGGTTCCGGTGCGGAGGCTGATGGACAGCTTCATCTGGCAGCCCGGGTTCCCCCTCGTGTCCGCCCGCGTCGACGGCACCGATCTCGTGCTGTCGCAGTGCCGCTTCACCTTCGACAACGACCCCGACGCCACCCTGTGGGTCCTCCCCGTGCACGTGCGCAACGGCGGGCGCGACTCAAAGGTGCTGATGGAGACCGACGAGGTGCGTCTCGCCCTCTCGGACCCGTCCGGGCCGGTGGTGGTGAACGCCGGAGGTCACGGCTTCTTCCGGGTCGCGTACTCAGCCGAACTGCTCGGCCGGCTCGACGGTGCCGCACTGCGCGGCATGGAGATCATCGAGCGCTACAACCTCGTCGATGATGCATGGAACGCGGTGACCGCAGGCAACCTCTCCGCGGCAGGCTTCCTTGACTTCGCGGGCCAGTTCCGCGACGAGCGCGACCTCGCCGTGTGGCAGGCGCTCGCCATCGGCATCCGCGGTGCGGGCCGCCTGCTGCAGCGCGAACAGCTCGATGCCCTCGCGGCGCGTGTGCGCGAACTCGCCGGGCCGGCAATCGCCGACCTCGGCACCGCCGCACGACCGGGCGAGGCGGACCTCACCGCGAAGCTGCGTGGACTCCTCGTGGGGCTCCTCGCGGTCACCGGCAGGGACGCAGCGATGCAGCGCCGATGCCGCGAGATCATCCGCGACCCCGAGGGACCGGGCAGCGACCCTGAGCTGGTGGCGGCCGCCACCACCGTGGTCGCCGCCACCGGGAACGCCGACGACTACGAATGGGTGCTGGAGCGTTTCCGCAACCCCGACACGCCGCAGGAACAGATCCGCATGCTGTATGCGCTCGCCGAGTTCGACGACGCGGACCTGATGCGGCGCACCTGCGAGCTTGCGTTCAGCGGCGAGGTGAAGACACAGAATGCCCCGTTCCTCCTGAACCGGTGCATCGCGAACAGGTTCCACGGCGAGCTCGCGTGGTCGTTCGTGCAGCAGCACTGGAAGGAGGCGAACGAGAGGTTCCCCGTGAACACGATCGTGCGCATGGTGGACTCCGCCAAGATGCTGAACAGCGACGTGGCCGAGGCCTCCGTGCAGAGCTTCTTCAGCGAGCACGACATCCCGCAGGCCGTGCAGACGCTCCGCCAGGTGCTCGAGCGCCAGCGCGTGAACACGTCACTGCGCCGCCGGGAATCGGGGAGCCTGGCGACTGCCCTGTCAGACTGAGACCCCATGAGGACAGGACACCGGTTGTTCGTTGCGGCGCTTCTCGCCCTCGGGGTCGCCGCCGCAGGTCGGGCCGGCTCCGTGTCGGCAGTGCTGGTTGACGACTGGACGTCGAACCTCTCCGAATGCGTGTGGACGAACGGCGTCTCCACCTCGTGCTCCCTCAACATGTCGTCGCCGGTCGCGACAATGACGATTTCCGGAACCAACACGAACACCACCTACGAGAACCTGAGCGGTGACGACTCCATCCTCGCCCGGCAGTTCGATGCGAACCTGCCGAAGCTCAACTTCGTGACGGACGCGGTCGGTGGCGCGATCCGGTCGATCTCGTTCCGCCATTACCACAACCACAGCGTCGGCAATGCCCCCGACTCATACACGGTCAAGATGGAGATACTCGACGGCTCCACCAACACATGGTCGGCGTTCGGCGACCCCTACACGGTCGCCAGCATCGGCACGTGGCCGATCTATCCCGGGGAGAAGACCGTGATGGCGGCGGCCGACGTTCCGCTTCTCCCCTCCACCGACTACTCGTTGCGCTGGTCGGTTGTCGACAACGGTCCCGGCTACTCGAACTTCACGAAGGGGAGCTTCTACGGCATCACGAACCTCGTAGTGGGATTCAAGAAGAACCAGTCGATCACCGTCACCCAGGCCGCCGACACAACCGTCGGTGGGAGCGTGACGCTTGCCGCGAACAACACTTCCGGCCTGCCGGTGATGTGGGCCTCCAGCACACCGGGAATCTGCACGGTTGCAGGCTCGACCGCGAGCCTCCTCGCCACCGGAACGTGCACCGTCACCGCCGGCCAGCCCGGGAACGCGGTGTGGGTCGCCGCCACACAACAGACGATGTCGTTCAACGTTCTTCCTGCAGCCACCACCACGACCAGCACCAGCACAACCAGCACCAGCAGCTCCACGACCACCAGCACAACCAGCACCACCACGACGACGGTCGCCGCGCCGGCCACATCCACTTCACTCGCCGCCTCCCCGACATCGAGCCCGGCCAGGGTGACACCTGTCGTCCCGAGGACGGGGGCGTCAGCGGGGTCTGCCACCACCACCAGCACCACCAGCACAACGACCTCCACCACGTCCACAACAAGTCCGCCGAGCACGGGTGCATTGGCCGGCGCGTCGACCCTGGCTCCCGAGCCCGTGGTGAACCCTTCGGCTTCCCCGTTCAGGATGTCGTCCGCGTCTGACCGTCATTTCGCTCTCTCGGTGAGCCCGTCCCCGTCCGGCACGTTCATGCTCACCGGCACGGCCACGGGGCTCGCGCCGGGCTCCACCGTGAACATCGTCCTGCAGCCGGGATCGGTCGGTGTCGGCACGGTGACGGTCGGGGCCGACGGCACCGCATCGGTGAGCCTCCCCGTTGCCGGCCTCCTGTCTGCCGACGGGATCGCCGTGGTCGCCGAGGGGACCACGGCCGATGGCGAGAGCATCAGTGCTGTCGGTGTGGCCTCGACCGACGCGCTGTCGTCGGCCCTCGGAGCGGCCGTGTTCGGCGAGACACTCGGGATGCCGTCGACGGAACTGCTGTCGCGCGCCGCGGAGGCCGGGCTCCCCGTGTACGACACGACACGGCGCGTGCGTGACACGGTGGCCCTCACCACCGCCGCGGCGCTGGTGGGCGCGGTTGCCCTGGGCGCGGTCGGGTCGTCGCCCGGGTCAGGCAGCCGGGGTGACCGCGCCGGTGATGCATTGCGTGTGCGCGCCGGACGACGCCCCGACGAGGACGAGGCGGATGCGCCGGAGGAATCCGAGGCCTCCCTCTCCGCCACGGATGCGAACCTGCTCGATGCGCTCGACGATGACCGCGCCGGCCTCGGGGACCTGAGCCGAACCTGGAGAGCACCGGGAGGCGACCGTCTCCACCGTGCCGTCGCCGCGTTCGTTCGCCGGACCGAGCACAGATCGGTTCTGCTCACGCGGATCGCCACGGACGGGCAGTGGATGCGGGCATGGTGGGGCTCGGTGACGGCCGCAGTGTGGATTGTCGCCGGCGTTCTGGGTGTGGTGGCCGCCCTTGCCCCCGGCAAGGACGTCGTTCTGCTGACGCTGGGTTGGGCGTTGACGCTGATGGTGGTGGGCATGGCTGACGCGGCCGCTGGCCTCGCTGCATTCCTCGGGTTCGTCTCGGTCCAGGTGGCGCTCGGGAGGGTTTCGAGCATCTACGACGTGAGGACGCTCCTCGGCGTGGGCATCATCACCGTGGCATTGCCGTCGATCGGCAGCGCGATTCGTCCGTTCCGCAGGTCTGTCTCCGCCGGTCGCACGGAGGTTCTCGACCGTTGCGCCGATTATCTCATCGCGCCGCTCTTCCTCGGCTATGCCGGCGCGGCGGCGCTTGCATCCCTGAACGGTCTCTCGGGTCTTGAGATGGTCCGCGCCGCCGACGCCGAGACCTTCCGCAACGCACTCTTCGTCGTGACGGCACTGAGACTCGGCATCGAGGATGCATCGGCGCGTCTGTACCCTCAACGGCTCCGTGCCGTTCACATCCCCGCCGACCCGTCACCCTCGGTCGTGGTGCGCTCCTTCTCGCTGGCGGCAACCGCTGCCCTCTTCCTCCTGGTTGCCGGCCCGTTCTTCGGGTACGGCTGGCAAACCTGGGTCACTCTCGCGACGGTCGTGGCCGTACCCGCACTCGGGAACGTGTCCCACAGGCTCCCGAACCTCCACGTGCTCCACCGCTGGACACCCCGGGGTGTCCTGCGCTCGGTGGTGATGTGTTACGTGGGCGCGTGGTGCGCCACGGCTGTCATGTCATGGGCGGGCGATGCGGTGTCCGCAAGGAGCCTCTCGGTCCTGCTTCTGTTACCGGGCGTCGGACTCGCTCTCGTCGACACGTTCGCGCGGGAGGGCGGCGAGTGGCCCGAGACGACCCTGAAGCGGGCCGGCGGCCTCGTGCTGTGGTTTGTGTCTGCACTGATTCTCGTCGGTGTCATCACTCCCTGACCAGGGAGAACCGATCGGAAATGTGAGACAGAGTTATCGGGCCGGTTGACGGTCTGCAGCTTTCGCGAGCCCTGCACCATCAGAAGTACAGTCACTCGCATGCGCCGGGGGGCAACCAGGATTCTGTTCGGGTTTCTACTGATCGGGGCTGTGCTCTCGCCGCTTACCGCGGCATCGGCTCTCCGCAACTCCGGGGTTCCTGCCGCCGACGGCACCGCCACGACGATGCCGGGGATGCCCACAGGCGGCATGCCCACTACCGGCACCACGACGACGACAATGCCGATGAGCTCAGCGCCCACAATGCCCCCTGCACCGACAGGCACCACGACCACATCGACCATCCCGATGACGCACCTCGCGCCGGGGACACCCACACAGTCCGCTTCGACCACCACGATCGCCACCGCCCACCTCGCGCCAACGACCCAGACGACGCTCTCGCTGTCCGCAACCACCACGATCGCCACCGCCCACCTCGCCCCTGCCACCGGGGGTGCAACCACCGGGACCACCACAACGCTGGCACCGACGTCACTGCTCGCACCGACCATGCCGGGGGTGCCGACCGGTGGCACCGCCACGACACTCGCTTCAACCGCGCTCGCGCCGACCACCGGTGGGGCAACCGCGATAACGACCCCTGCCGTCCCCGTCGCAACCGCAACATCGGTGCCGCAGGTGGTGCCGAGTGACCCTGTGTTCTTCGGCACCACGAAGGCCCCGGTCGACTTCTTTGCGATTCGCTTCGGAGTTGCGGCTGGCATGCCGGTGCGCGGTGCTCTCGTTCAGGGCAACGTGACCGGGCTCAGTCCCGGCTCCACGATCCGCGCCGTCCTTCGTTCCGACCCGATCGTGCTCGACGAGTTCGATGTTGCCGAGGACGGCACCGCGGCGTTTGACGTCACGATCCCCGAGGACATCGAACCCGGCGACCACACGCTCACATTCGAGGGGACCAGTGCCGACGGTACGCCGGTGTCTTCGGTGACCGTGTTCTCCGTGAGCGACACCGGGGTTGCCGAGACAGTCGTGGAGAGTGCCGAGATCGTGGGCGCCACGCTCGACTCGTCGGCGATCGAGCGCTCGGCAGCAGCGGAACTCCCTGTCTACGATACGGAGCGAAACCTCTCGCGGACCACGGCGATCGCCGCAACCGCAGTCGTGGTGTCGAGCCTCGCAAGCATGGCGGTCACGCAGGCGGCAGGCGGAATGGCCGGCGGTCTGGGCGCGAACCCGGGCGGCGGGCCCACAGCTCCGGTCACGCCCCGGACAGGCTCGACCACCTCCGGCGCCTCAACGCAGGGCACTTCCGGTTCGTCGGCATCGGGCTCGACCGAAGGTTCACCTGCGGGGCGGCGAGAGGACGAAGTGGCAGACGGTCAGAACCTCAACGACGACGAGTTCGACGACCAGGATGACGCCGGGACCTCGGCTGAGGCCACAGACGATGGTGAAGAGGCCGAACTCTCGGGTACCGACGCCAACATGCTCGAGCAGGACGACGAGGGCACCGGCCGACCGGACCGCCGTGGTCTCTGGATGATCCCCGGCTACTCCGTGTTCGACAGGTTCCTGCGCTGGGCCGTACCGAGGACGTCACCGCATTCCGTTCTTCTCACGCGCATCCTCCAGGACGGCCATTGGTTCCGCGTCACGACCGGAGTGGTGTCCCAGGGGATGTGGTTCGTGGGGCTCGTGCTCGGTATCGCATCGGCGCTCGGTCTGCCCGGTGTGGTCACGGTGCCGGCTGCGGGCGTGACCCTGACGATCGTCTTCCTCTCCCTCCTCGACGCAATGATCGGAGCCTCGGCATGGGCCGGCTTCACGCTCACGGCACTCGCCACGGGGAACCTCACGACAGTGTTCGACCTGCGTACCGTTCTCGGTCTCGGCGTGCTCTTCGTTGCTCTCCCCTCGATCGGCAGCAACATCCGCCCGTTCGGCAGGCACTCTGCCCCGGATTCGGTCCCGCTCATCGATCGGGTCGGCGACTACGTCGTGATGCCCGTGCTGCTCGGGTACGCAGCATCAGCCGCCTACACAGCACTGAACGGGTTGTCGGGTCTCGAGATGGTGAGCAGGTCCGATGCCGGCACCCTCTTCGCAGCGGTCACGGCCGGCGCATACATGCGCCTCCTCGGCGAGGACGCCGCTCTCAGGTGGTACCCCACGCGCCACACCTCGATCAGGATCGCCGTGGGACCTGCCCAAACCGCACCGGCACGGACCGGCACGGTGGTCCTCGGTGCGGGCCTCTATCTCCTCGCCGCAGCACCGTTCTTCGGTCTCGGCTGGCGCACGTGGCTCACAGTGGGTCTCGTGTCGCTCGTCCCGCTGCTCGGTCTCGCGGCCGACCGGTTCCCGAACGTGCGGCTGGTGCACAAGTGGTTCCCCCGCGGACTCCTGCGCTTCGTGATGATGCTCTTCGTGACCGCGTGGTTCGGCAAGTTCGTGCTGTCGGTTGCGGGCAACTCGGCCGATGCCCGATCTACAGCGGTGTTCATGCTCCTTCCCGGCGTGGTAGTCGGCCTCATCGACCTCGTCGCGCGCGAGGGAGGTGACTGGAAGGAATCTCGCCTCAAGTACGTGGGCGGGCTCGCGGTGTGGCTGCTCGCCGTGGCCGTGCTCTCGGGCCGCGTCACTCTGTAGACCGAAGCCCTGAACCTGCCGGCGTGGCCGGCGCCTGTCACACTTGACGGGTGAGGATCCTCCCGGCATCGGCGAACGCCGACGCGCGAATCCTCTTCTTCACCAGAGCGGTGCGCGCGTTCGTCGACGGGATTGCCTTTGTGGTGTTCCCGGTGTTCCTCGAACGGCTCGGCTTCAGCGGCCTGCAGATCGGCGTGGTCGTGGCAGCCGGTCTGCTCGGTTCGGCCGTTCTCACACTGTCGGTCGGCCTCGTGTCCCACCGGTTCGGGGCTGTGCGCATGCTGACGGCAGGCACGGTGATCATGTTGATGACCGGACTCCTTCTCGGTGTCAGCACCACGTTCGGGGCGCTCGTGGCGATCGGGGTCGTGACAACCATGAACACGAGTGCAGGCGACGTGAGCCCGTTTCTCCCCCTCGAACAGGCGCTCCTCACCTCAACCGTGCCCGACACCGACCGCACCGCCCTCTTCGCGCGGTTCAACCTCGTGGCATCCCTCGTGGGGAGCGTCGGCGCACTGTGCGCGGGACTGCCTGTCGCGCTCGCCGCCGGCTGGGGCCACAGCGAACAGACCGGCCGCCATGCCGCGTTCGTCCTCTACGGGCTGGCCGGGCTGGTGATGCTGCCCGCCTACAGGCGTCTCGGCGACGCCGCACGGGTGCGCACGGAGAGTGGCCGCTCATCGCTCGGGTCAGGCTCGCGCAGAACGGTGCTGCGGCTCGCCGCTCTGTTCAGCCTCGACTCCCTCGGCGGCGGGTTCGCAACGCAGGCAATCTTCTCGCTGTGGGTGCTCCGGCGTTTCGGGCTCTCCACTGCCACGCTAGGCGCGGTGTTCTTCGCCGCCGGGATCCTCGCCGCGGTGTCGGCTCTCGTGAGTGCGAGGGTGGCGGCACGAATCGGGCTCGTACGCACAATGGTGTTCACACACATCCCCGCGAGCGTGCTCCTCGTGCTCGTGGCCTTCGCACCGGACGTGTGGACAGCGATGACCCTGTTCGTCCTGCGCGGCCTGCTCAGCCAGATGGACGTGCCCGTCCGCACCAGCTACGTGATGTCGGTGGTAGCACCGCACGAACGGGCCGCAGCTGCCAGCATCACAAACATCCCGCGCAGCCTCGCGAGCGCGTTGCCACCCGTGCTGGCCGGCTGGATGCTCGACCAGTCCACCTTCGGCTGGCCCCTGCTTGCCTGCGCCGCGTGCAAGATCACCTACGACCTGCTGCTGCTCGCGATGTTCAGGGACGTGCGACCTCCCGAGGAGCAGCCGGCACCGGCACAGTGAACTCGGGCGCAGCGAACGTCAACGTGACGTGGGTTTCAGCGTGCCGTTCGCGACGCCGTCGCGCAGCGCCGTCTTCAGGAACTTGCCGGCCGCGTTGCGCGGGAGCGGTTCGTTGATGATGACCACGTGGTTCGGCACCTTGAACGAGGAGATCTTGCCGTCGAGGAACTTCCACAGGTCCTCGGCGGTGAACGCGACACCGTCGTTCGGCTTGATCGCGACCGCGACCTCCTCGCCGAGTCGCTCGTGGGGCACACCGAACACGGCCGCCTCGTGCACCGCGGGGTGCTCGTAGATCGAGCCCTCCACCTCGGTGCAGAACACGTTCTCGCCGCCGCGCAGGATCATGTCCTTGATGCGGTCCTTGATGAAGAGGAAGCCGTCGTCGTCGATGTAGCCGCCGTCACCGGTGTGCAGCCAGCCGTTCTCGATCGTCTCGGCGGTGGCATCAGGACGGTTCCAGTAGCCGCGGATGAGCATCGGGCCGAACATCATGATCTCGCCGTACTCGTTGGGGCCGAGCGGCTTCTTCGTGGCGGGGTCCCACACGGCGAGCTCCATCGGTCGGCTGACACGGCCCGTCGACGTGGGGCGCTCCAGGTAGAACTTGCCGATGTTGCCCGGGCCGAACGCGTTGGTCTCGGTCATGCCGTAGCCCAGCTGCGGCCCGCCGCCCTTGATGCTCTTGGCCACCTTGTCGACGAGCGTGGCGGGTGCCGGCGCACCGCCGCCGCCCACCGCCTTCAGCGACGAGGTGTCGTACTTGTCGAAATCCGGGTGGTTCACGAGGTCCCAGCTCTGCGTGGGCACACCCACGAAGTTCGTGATGTGCTCCTCCTGGATGATGGGCAGGGCCTTCCCGGCGTCCCACTTGTACATGATCACGAGCTTGAGACCCGCCACGAAGCACGACAGCATCACGGGAACGCAACCGGTCACGTGGAACAACGGCACGATGAGGATGAACGAGGTGGGCCACTTGCTCTCGGCCAGCATCTTCTCGTCGGGGTCGCTCGCGAGGGCGAGCACCTGGTTGCGCGCGGAGAACGCGAGCAGCGAGTTCACCACCGCGCGGTGCGTGGACACGGCGCCCTTGGGGCGACCCGTGGTTCCCGAGGTGTAGAGGATGGTGCAGTCGTCGTCGGGGGCGACGTCGGCGACGATCGGCCCGAGGCCGCTCTTCACCACCTTCGACCACTCGTCGATGTCGGGGCCGGTCTCGCGCTCGGGGCGGGCGATCAGCATGCGCACGCCCAGCTCGCGGCAGGAGTGGTGGGCGGTGTCGATGCGCTGCTGGTCTCCGATCAGCACCTTCGCACCGCTGTCCTTCAGCGCGAAGTCCATCTCGTCCTCGGTCCACCACGCGTTGAACGACACGTTGATCGCCCCGACGGACACGATGGCCGCGAACGCGATGATCCACTCGGGGTAGTTGCGCATCGCCACGGCGACGCGGTCGCCCTTCTGCACGCCGTAACGGTGCACGAGCGCGTGGCACAGTCCGTCGACCTCGTCCATCAGGCGCGCGAAGGTGTAGCGCTCGCCCTCGTAGATGAGGAACGTGGCGTCACCGTGGTTGCGCGCGTTCTGCAGCGCGAGCGCGAGGTTCGGCGGTGCGTTCTTGAAGACCTCCATGCGCACGCCGCGCACCTCTGTCTCGGTGAGCTCGAACGGCGTGCCCGAGCCCGGGTCGAATACGGCCTTCTGTGCGTCGATCCACGACAACGGCATTGTTTCCCCCGGGGGTCAGGAACGGATTGTTGTGGAGCTGAGGGGAATTGAACCCCTGACCTCTTCATTGCGAACGAAGCGCTCTGCCAACTGAGCTACAGCCCCGTGTACGGGTATGAAGTGGGAAGTCTACGGGAGCGGCGCCCCGGACCGTTCAGGCGGCGCGGTGGTTGCCGTAGTGGCGGCGCAGGTACTCCTGGTTGCGGATCTGCACGAGCGTGTAGCAGTACCCGACCAGGGCCATTGCGGCCAGCCCGAACACGTACACCATGGCGGTGCTGCCGGTGGTGAACGCGAGGAAGAGGCTGAGCCCGTTCAGGGCGACGAGACCGAACAGCACGTTGGTGCGCCTGCGCCGGACAATCTCGCGCGGGCTCAGGTACATCTGTTCGGCGGCGACATGGTGGCGCGGGAGGGAGGCCGTGTGGTGGCTGCGTCGGTGCCGCGGTTCGCCGACAGTCGCGTCATCCACGGCGACGAGATGCGGGCGACGTGCGGGCTGGGGTGTGCCGACGGCCTGGCGGGGCGGGGCAAGACGGGGCGACGGAGCAAGGGGCCTGGCCATCGAGCGCATCGGAGCCTGGGTCCGCGGGCCCTGGGTGCGCTGGAGGGTGTGGAGCTGGCGGCGGAAGTCCGACACGGACGACAAGGACCCGCCGTCGAAGCGGGAACGCATCAGCGGCGGGAGGAGTACGGCCATCCACGCGGCACCCACGACGAGGAGAATCATCGTTCCCATGACGTCAGAAAGCCTAACGATGGGGTCCCGTGGCACACGCCGTTTCGGGCGTCCGAACGCATTTTTCAGCCGTGTTCCCGTCGATTCTCAGCCATTGACGCCGATTTCGGGCCGGGTGTGACGCTTGTTTCATCGGCCGGGCCGGACCCAGCGGGCGGGCCAGCACCCGGTTCGCAGCCCCGTGTCAGGACCTCGTGTAGTCCCCCGACTTGCCGCCGGACTTCTCCCACAGGGCCACATCGGTGATCGTCATCGACCGGTCGGCGCTCTTGCACATGTCGTACACGGTGAGGGCCGCCACCGAGGCCGCAGTGAGGGCCTCCATCTCCACCCCGGTCTGCCCGGTGGTCTCCACGGTCGCCTCAACGGCGATGCTCGTGGTGCCCACGGTGAGCTCCACTGCAACCTTGGTGAGCGCGAGCGGGTGGCACAGCGGGATCAGCTCGCTCGTGCGCTTGGCGGCCTGGATGCCCGCAACCCTCGCCACGGCGAGCACATCACCCTTCTTCGAGGATCCGTCGGCAATCGAGCGGGCGACCTCTGCGGTGGTGTGCACGGTTGCCCGGGCCACCGCGCGACGGCGGGTCACGGCCTTGTCCCCCACGTCGACCATGCGGGCATGCCCGGACCCGTCGAGGTGCGTGAAGGTGGGCTCGCTCACGGGAACGAGCGTACGGGGCTCAGGAGAGCTTCAGGAAGAGGCGCTCGACCTCGTCGAGGGTGAACCCCTCCCGCGCCCCCCGCTTGGGGTCCTGGAGGCACCGCTGCATCCCGGAGGAAAGGAGGCGGAAGCCGACCTGCTCGAGCGCAGTGGACGCGGCCGAGATCTGCGTGATGACGTCGCGGCACTCGCGGCCCTCCTCGATCATCTTCGAGACTGCGCGCACCTGGCCCTCGATGCGGGCGAGCCGCTTGGTGAGGTTCTCCACGATGTCGGCTTCGAGTTCCACGTGTCCTCCGGTGGCGCGGGCCTTGGCCCTGGTTACCCCCTAGGGTACCACGGAAGTTGACGCGGATGATACCCCTAGGGGTATTCTGAGCGGAGCAGAAGGAGCGGCAGATGATCTTCGAGCAGTTCTACCTCGAGTGCCTCAGCCATGCGTCGTATCTCGTCGGTGACACAGGGTCGGGCAGGGCGGTGGTTGTCGACCCGCAGCGCGACATCCAGCAGTACCTCGACTCCGCCGCACAGCACGGCCTCACGATCACCCACGTGATCGAGACCCACTTCCACGCCGACTTCCTCTCCGGCCACCTCGAGCTTGCGAGGGCGACCGGCGCGGAGATCTGCTTCGGCAGCGAGGCGAGGCCGCAGTTCCCCGCACGCCTGCTCGCCGACGGCGAGCGAATCACCCTCGGCGAGGTGGAGCTCGAGATCCGCCACACGCCCGGCCACACCCCGGAGTCGATCTCCGTGGTCGTGCACGAGCACGCCGGCGACCCAGTGCCCTACGGCGTGCTCACCGGCGACACCCTCTTCATCGGTGACGTCGGCCGGCCCGATCTGCTCGTGAGCGTGGGCAGGACCGCCGACGAGCTCGGCCACATGCTCTTTGCCTCCCTCACCCAGAAGCTGCTCACCCTGCCCGACGACACCCGGGTGTTCCCCGCCCATGGTGCAGGAAGTGCGTGCGGCAAGAACCTGAGCACCGAGCGCTGGTCCACCATCGGCCAGCAGCGCACCGAGAACTACGCGCTGCGGTTCCCCGACGCGGGGTCCTTCGTTGCCGCGGTGACCGAGGGCCAGCCAGAGGCACCCGGCTACTTCGTGTACGACGCGGTGCGCAACCAGCAGGACCGTGACGTGCTCGCGGAACACGAGCCTCCCCGCCGTTTCACGGTGACCCAGCTTCTCGACGCGCGCGATTCCGGCGTGCAGATCGTCGACACCCGCGACCCCCAGTTCTTCGCCACGGGGCATCTCACCGGCTCCGTGAACGTCGGGCTCGCCGGTCGCTACGCCGAGTACGCGGGGTCGGTGATCTCGCCCGAAGAGGACATCGTGATCGTGACGGAGGCGGGCCTCGAGCTCGAGGCGAAGGTGCGCCTCGCGCGCATCGGCTACGACCGCGTGGTGGGCTGGTTCCCCGCGGACGACCTCGCCGATGTCCCCTCGGAGGTGTCGCGCGCGTCGCGCCTCACCGCGTCCGAGTTCGCGACGCGCCGTGCGGGAGTTGCGGGTCTGCAGCTCGTCGACGTGCGCGGTGCCGGCGAGTTCGCCGACGGTGCCGTGGACGGCGCCGTGAGCATCCCCGTGGCGCAGTTGCGCCGCCGAGCCGCGGAACTAGACCCCACCAGGCCGACCGTGGTCTACTGCGCCGGCGGTTACCGCTCATCCATCGGTGCGAGCGTGCTGCGCAAGGCGGGGTTCGTGGACGTGAGCGACGTGCTCGGCGGCATCGAGGCGATCCGCCGGGTCGTCTGAGCCCGGCCTAGCCCCTCCTCCAGGGCCAGCGCGGCGTGCGCTTGGCGAGGAACGCGGCGACTCCCTCGCGCACCTCGCCGCTCGAGTCCATCGCCGACTCCCAGCGCATGGTGGTGGCCGGCTTCACCTTTCCCTCGGCGAGCACCTCGTGCACCATGGCCTTGGTGGCGACCTGTGTGAGGTGCGACCTCTCCAGCAGCACGGACACGAACCCGGCCACCCTGTCGTCCAGCCGGCCCGCCGGGTGGACCTCATCGACGAGGCCGATGCGCAGTGCGCGCTCCGCATCCACGATCTCGCCGGAGAACATGAGGTGCTTGGCGGCGCTGCCGCCGACCAGCCGTACCGTGCGCTCGAGTGCGTTCGTGGGGTACACGATGCCGAGCTTCGCGGGCGTGATGCCGAAGGTCGCGTCGGCGGCCGCAAAGCGCAGGTCGCATGCGGACGCGATGCTCACTCCCCCGCCGATGCAGTTCCCGCGCACCACCGCGATGCTCGGCCCGGGGAAGTTCGCGATCGCCTCCTCGGCGGCCCAGTTCACCCGCGCGTACTCCCCGCCCGGGCCGTTCGTGAGCTCCGTGATGTCGGCGCCGGCGCAGAAATGGTCCCCCGCGCCGCGCACCACGAGCACCCGTGCGTCGGGGTCGTTCGCGAGGTTCCCCACGGTGTCGGCGAGCGCGGCCCACATCGCGAAGGTGACCGCGTTGCGCTTCTCGGGCCTGTTCAGCGTGACGGTGGCGACCCCGTCGGTGACATCGAGCTCCACCGGCATCGCCTCGCGCGGGATGTCGCCCGTGTGGTCCGCGGGCGGCTGGTTGATCCGCGACACCTCAGCCGCCGATCTGGCTCATGGAACGGTTCGGGCGGATGAAGTTCACCTGGTTGATCTGGTGACCCGCCCACTTGCTCCCCACCGCCGCGACGAGCGCCGCGGTGATGTCGGCGTCACTCCCGCCCGAGCGCAGGATGGCGCGCAGGTCGGTCTCGTCGGTTGCGAACAGGCACGTGCGGAACTGACCGTCGCTCGTGAGGCGCACGCGGTCGCAGTCGCCGCAGAACGGGTGCGACACCGACGGGATGACACCCACCGTTCCCTTCCCGTCGAGGTAACGCCACCGGTCGGCGGGTGCGGCACCGCGGGCGGGCACGGGTTCGAGCGGGAACTCGGCCGACACCGCCGCGACGATCTCGTCCTGCGTGACGACCTTCTGCTTCTCCCACTCGTTCGTCGCATCCAGCGGCATGAACTCGATGAACCGCACCTCGACGCCGGTGTCGCGGCCCCAGCGCGCGATGTCGACGATCTCGTCGTCGTTGGTGCCGCGCTCGATCACAGCGTTCACCTTGACGGGGTCGAAACCCACGGCCTTCGCCTCGTCGATGCCGGCGAGCACGTTGTGCAGCTCGTCACGCCTCGTGACCGCGGCGAACCTCTCGCGCCTCAGGGAGTCGAGGCTCACGTTGATGCGGTCGAGTCCGGCGGCGCGCAGGTCGGCGGCGATGTTGCGCAGCGTGGCTCCGTTCGTGGTGAGGGCGAGGTCGGGCTTGCGACCGTCGGGGAGCCGCAGCGAGGCGAGTCTGCCCACCAGCCGCGGGAGATGCGCGCGCACGGTGGGCTCGCCGCCTGTGAGCCGGATGGAGTCGATGCCGTGGTTCTCCACCAGCACCCGGGCGACCCGCTCGATCTCCTCGTAGGTGAGCAGTTCCTCGCGGTCGAGCCAGGCCAGGCCCTCCTCGGGCATGCAGTAGGTGCAGCGGAAGTTGCAGCGGTCGGTGACCGACACGCGCAGGTCGCGCACCGTGCGCCCGAAACGGTCCACCAGGTCCATGCGCTCCATCCAGCCAGCCTAGGGAGGGACGGAGAGTGGCAGGCCTGACGGCCAAGGCCCGGGAACGAACCCGGACCCCGGAGGTCACTGCCCGCCCCACCCTGTCGGCATAATCGAGGGCATGACCATGTCGCTCTTCGACCTCGACGAACCGGCGCAGGACCTCCCCCCGGGGTTGATCGTCGTGCGCGACTGGGTCACCGCCGCGGACTGCGTCACCCTCCTCGCACACATCGATTCCATGCCCTGGATGGATGACCTCAGCCGGCGGGTGCAGCACTACGGCTGGAAGTACGACTACACGCTGCGCGATCTCAGCCCCGACCAGTACCTCGGACCGATCCCGGGGTTCTTCGATGAGGTGATCGCGAAGCTCGCATCGGTGCCGCAGTTCGGCGCAACGGCGGAGCAGATCATCGTGAACGAGTACGAGCCCGGCCAGGGAATCGCAGCACACATCGACCGACGCACCTTCGGCGACGTTGTTGCATCTCTGTCGCTCGGCAGCGAATGGCCCATGGAGTTCGCCGCGCGTGACGGACGCGTGGTCGAGGTCTACATGCCCGTCGGCGCGTTGCTGCTCATGACCGGCCCGTCGCGCTTCGAGTGGACCCATCACATCCGTCCCCGCAAGAGCGACATGCGCAACGGCCACCGCGTCCCGCGCACGCGCAGGGTCTCCCTCACGTTCCGTACCCTCGGCCGGGAGTTCGCCGCTCGCCTCGGGACCACCGACTGAGGACCCCGGTGGCGTACGTCGAGATCGCCTCACGGGTCGTCGACCTGTGGAACGACAGGTTCGCCGCCGAGCGGCCGTTCCTCTCGCAGTTCGAGGAATGGTACGGCACGGATTACCCGGTTCCGGCGGGCCAGCCGCGCACGCGCGCGAAGGACCAGGGGGTGGTGCAGCCCGACACCGACTTCGTCGAATGTCTCGCGAACGCACGCAGCTACGCGGGTCCTCATCTCATGCAGTTCGCCGAGGCACTCGACCACGAGCGGGCCGCGACACTGCAGGGCCATCTGACCGCAGACCACGAGGTGATCGTCGTCGATGTCGGGTGCGCTGCCGGCATCCTGTCGTTGTTCGCTGACCGGGCCGGGTTCGCGCACTACATCGGGGTGGACACCAACCGCTGGATGAGGTTGCTGTCCCGGTCGGTCTTCGAGTCGGTCATGGACGAACTCACGGGATGGATGGACACTCCCGACGCCCCCCGTCCCCACCTCAACGGGTACGGGGGCTGCATCGAGAGGACCCAGTACACCGTGGTCAACGAACCGCCTCACGGCACCAGGGTCAGCAAGGTCAGGACCCTGCAACCGAGCTTCGGCATCCTCGAGGACATCGACTCCCACGATGGATGGTCGAACTTCGTGAGACGGGTTGCGGCAAACACCGATTTCTCGGCCCCGCGAGCCCGCCGTATCACGGTGCTGCTCGTGATGAACCACCTGATGTTCCAGCTGCACGATGTGCCCCGCACGGTCACGAGCGCAATCGACAAGTGCCGCCGTCTCGCATCGCTGCCCGGTGTGAACACGTACCTGGTGTCGATCGAGCCCGGCACCCTCTACAAACCCGGTCGGCTCGGGACACAAGGGCTCGAGCGGGTCCTGCTGGAGCGGCAACTCGGCGTCGAGCGCTACTCAGTGACCGGCCTGAGCTCATTTCTCACGGGCAACAGCAAGGGCGATGCGGCCGTGCGGCTGGTGCGTTTCGGATCCTGACCGGACGGGCTACAGCCCGGCGCCGAGAAGGGTGACCCACACGGTGTCGCCGGCGCGCACGCCGTTGCCGTCGGGGATCTCCACGAGGGCGTTCGCAAGTGCCGTGGCGGTGAGCTGGTGACTGCCCTGGGCGCGCACGGTGCGTGCGTGGAGCCGGCCGTCGTCCCCGAATGTCGCGGTGCAGCGGTCGAAGTGGGTCTTGCCGTCGGGCCGGCGCTCCACGTCATGGTCGATCACGCCGGACACCCGCCTGCGCCCGGTCATCGATGTGGCATGGCCCGACATCACCTCGAGCGCCGGCCGCGCGATCAGCTCGAAACTGACGAGGCTGCTCACCGGGTTGCCGGGGAGACCGAACACGGGCACATCCCGGCCGTGCGGACCGGCGAGCGTTCCGAACGCGAAGGGCTTGGCCGGCTTCATCGCCACCTGGAACCACGACATGTCGGCGATGCGCGAGAGCACTGCCTTCACCACGTCGTGCTCGCCCATGCTCACGCCGCCGCTCGTGACGAGCGCATCGATGCCCGAGGAGACCGCACCGCGCACCGCCGACTCGAGCACGTCCTCGTCGTCGCGGATGATGCCGAGGTCGACAGCCTCCATCCCTGCGGCGCGCACGAGACGGAGGAGCATGGTGCGGTTGCTCTCGCGTATCTGGCCGGGCCCGAGCGGCGAGCCGTCGTCAACCAGCTCGTCGCCGGTGCTCATCACGGCGACCGTCGGCCTGCGCCACACGGTCACCGTGCGGGCGTTCACCGTGGCGAGCACCGCCTGCACCGCCGGGGTCACCACCGTGCCGGCGCGCACCGGCACCTCACCCCTGCGCACGTCGCTGCCCGCGCGCCGGATGCTCGCACCGGCCTCAACCGCGCGCATCACCCGCACCGTCCCGTCGCCGGCATCCTGCGTGTCCTCCACCATCACCACCGCGTCACACCCGACCGGCAGGGGTGCACCGGTCATGATGCGCACGGCGCAGCCGGCGGTGACGGTGTCGGTGTGCGCGGCTCCCGCGGCCATCTCGCCTGTGACCCGGAGAACGACCGGCGCCGCCGCTGTGTCGGCGGCGATCACCGCGAACCCGTCCACCGCGGTGTTGTCGAACGGGGGCACGTTCTCGGGGGCCGACACGTCGGAGGCGAGCACGAGACCCTCGACTGCATCGAACGGAGCGTCCGCGGCGACCGGCGCGGGCAGGCGCGACTGCACGAGGGCACGCACGTCATCGAGCGGTGTCATGCGCGAAACGGTATCGGTGGGTGCCCCCGATAGAACTGTCGAATGATGAACTACGCACCCCTCCCCTCGTCGGGTGCCGAGTTCTCGTGGTCCCACGGTGACGGCACCCCGGCGGGGTCCGCGCGGATGCGCTGGGAGAACGAGGGGTGGACCGCCGAGATGCGACTAGAGCGTGACGACGCCACAGTGGTGCTGCGCCTCTCGGCGCAGTGGCGAGTGCAACAGATGCTCCTCTTCCGCGACCTGGAGGAACCCGACCTCTGGCTCGCCACCGACGGCGGGGGACGGTGGGGCGAGGTGAACGGCGCGCACCGCACCGATCTCGACGGCTGCACCGACATCGACCTCGCGAACAGCCCGTTCACGAACTCGATCGTGATCCACCGGCTCCCACTTCACGTCGGCCACACCGCCGAGGTGCCCGTGGTGACTGTCGACGTGGAGACGCTGGCACTCGGCCGCGCCACGCACCGCTACACGCGCACGGGCGAGAGCTCGTGGACCTACACCTCGCTCGCAGCGGGGACCGACACACCCGCCACGGTGGACGCGAACGGGATCGTGGTGGACGAGGACGGCTCGTTCACGCGCTCCTGAGGCGCGCGGACGGTCCGTTCAGTCGAGCCTGCCGCGCAGCCATGCCCGCAGCTGCGGACCGGTGTCGGGCCGGCGCAACGCGTTGTCGACCACTGCTGTGAGCCACCCGAACGGGGTGCCGGTGTCCCATCGCTCCGTGGTGGTGAGGTGCCCGAGGATCGGCTTCACCCGCGACTGCGCGAGCATCGCGTCGGTGAGCTGCAGCTCGCCGTTCGGGTGCGGCTTCAGTTCGTCGATGTGGCCGAAGATGTCGGGGGTCAGCACGTAGCGTCCGAGGATGATGAGGTCGCTCGGGGCGTCCTCCCTGCGCGGCTTCTCCACGATGCCCTCGATCTCGAACGGGCCGTCCGCAGGCGACGACGCCGACGGCGTGATCACGCCGTACGCAGACACCTCGTCCATCGGCACCCGCTTCAGTTCGATCGCGCTCACGCCGGTGCGCTCGCACGAATCTGCGAGCATGGAGAGAAGCCCCGGGTCGCCGCGCAGTTCGTCGGGCAGGAGCAGCGCGAACGGCTCGTCGCCCACGAGGTGCCGCGCGCACCCCACGGCGTGGCCCAGGCCGCGCGGTTCCTCCTGGTAACAGATGTCCACGCGCACGTCGGTGCCGATGGCGGCCAGGCGGTCGGCCACGTCGCCGCGGCCCTGGTCGCGCAGTTTCGCCACCACCTTCGGGTCGGGGGTGACGTAGTTCTCGAGACCGGGCTTGGCGCGGCTCGACACGAGCACGATGCGGTCGCAGCCCGCCCCCACGGCCTCGTCGAGGATCAACTGCAGGGCCGGCACGTCGACCACGGGCAGCAGTTCCTTCGGCACCGCCTTGGTCACGGGGTAGAAGCGGGTCCCGAGCCCCGCGGCCGGGATCACTGCGGTGCGGGCCCTCACGGAGGACAAACCTAGCCCGATACGATTTTCGCTCCGACGACACCGCGTGCCGACCCCCGGAGCAGACATGCCGACCTACGTGTACAAGTTCATCGACTCGGGCGAGACCATCGAGGTGCAGCAGGCGTTCACCGACGAGGCACTCACCGAGGCCGTGCACCCCGTGGACGGCACCGTGCGCCCCGTGAAGAAGGTCTTCACCCCCATCGGCGTCACGTTCAAGGGCGGCGGTTTCTACAAGACCGACTCCGCCGGGTCGAAATCGTCGTCCTCGTCCGGTTCGTCGACCGACTCGTCGTCGGGCAGCACGTCGGGTTCGTCCACCGACAGTTCCCCGTCCGCTTCGGCGCCGGCACCGTCATCCGCCCCGGCGGCGACGGGCACTTCCTCCTCGTCCGACTGACCCACACATGGGCCCGCGTGAGGGTCCTCCCCCCGCGCGGCGACGGGCCGCGCCCGTTCCGTGACGTCGCACGCGAGGTGAGCCGTGCCGCACGCGCACGGCTGATGGTGGACCGCAGGGTGCAGTCACTCGTCGCGGCCGCGCTCGCGGTCACCGTCAGCCTCTCTCTTCGCTCCGCCCCGACATCCCCGCCACCCGTCCCGCATGCCGGACCCTCCAGCACCGTTCCCGTGATCCCGTCCGGCTGGCGCATCGTCACGATCCCGCTCGCCGGCCCGCCGCCGGGGGTCGCGCCCGGGAGCGCGGTGGACCTCGTCGCGCGTTCCGAGGTTCTGGTCGATGCTGCAGTGGTGACCGCGGTGGCCGACGGCGCGGTGTCGGTGGCGGTTCCCGCCGGCTCGGCACCCGCTGTCGCCGAGGCCGCCTCACTCGACGGGGTCTGGTTGGTGCTGCGTCCCACGTAGTCGCCGTCCGGCAGTCCCGCACTACTGTCTCCGCAGGGCACGAGACACCGGGGGTTCACGTGGCATACGGGGGCGAGCGCATCGAGTGGGAGCCGGTCAAGAGCTGGCTCACCGACTGGGACTGGTTGGACGACGGATGGGGCGAGAATGCGATCAACATCTGGAACGAGGTGCGCGAGCAGTGTCCCGTGGCCAGCACCGAGCGCTACGGGCGCGCGTTCATGCCCGTCACCATGGAGGCCGTGCGCCAGATCGCACAGGACACCGACCACTTCTCCTCCATCTGGGTGAACGTGAGCCGCCCCGACGCACCGCGAGCCGCTGCGCCTCCCATCACCAGTGACCCGCCCGACCACCACGGTCACCGTCGCCTCATCCTCCCCGCGTTCAACCCGAAGGCCGTGGCGTCGATCGAGCCCGAGATGCGCGCGTACTGCCGGAAACTCATCGCCGACATCGGTGACTCCCCCACCGCGGACGCCGCCGAGCAGTACAGCCAGCACATCCCCGTGCACGGCATCTGCATCCTCACCGGGCTCCCGGAGGAGGATGCCGACCTCTTCCGCGACTGGATCTACAAGAACTTCCAGCTCGGCCCGAAGGACAACACCATCAGGCTTCAGGTGCTCACCGAGATGACCCAGTACATCGACGTGCTGCTGAATGACCGCCTGAAGAACCCGAAGGATGACCTGCTCACCGTGGTGGCGAACGCCGAGATCGACGGCAAGGAGGTGCCGTGGAACATCAAGGTGGGCTACATCCGCCTGCAGATCGTGGCCGGCATCGACACCACGTGGTCGGCCATCGGCTCGGGACTGTGGCACTTCGCCCAGCACAACGACGAGGTGCAGCGTCTCATCGCGGTGCCCGACGACCACGAGCTCTGGCAGCAGGCCAACGAGGAGGTGCTGCGCTACTACGCGCCGGTCACCATGGCGCGCAAGGTGGTGAAGGACGTCGAGGTGTCGGGATGCCCGATGCATGCCGGCGACCAGACCCTCGTCACGTTCCCCGCGGCCAACCACGACCCCGCCGAGTTCGAGCGTGCGGATGAGTTCATTCTCGACCGCCAGAACAACCGCCACGTGGCGTTCGGCCTCGGAATCCACCGCTGTGCCGGCTCGAACCTCGCGCGCCTCGAGATGATCGTGGCGTTCCAGGAGTGGCTGCGCGCGTTCCCGAACTACTCGCTCGACCTGTCGAAGAAGACCACGTGGGCGAACGGCCAGGTGCGCGGTCCGCGCGTGCTGCCGGTGCTCACCGGCCGCTGAGCCTCACGGCTCAGTCCCCGAGCAGGCGGTCGAGCGTCATGTTGCCGATCCGCGTCATGAGAGGGTCGCCCGCGTCGTTGTCGAGGTAGACGAAGGCGGAGTGCACGGCCCAGGCCCGGGCACGGCTCGTCAGCCACGGGTCTGCGTCGGTGCCGTACGAGTCCCGGAATGCCTCCCGCGCAGCCGGCCCGAACAGCATCCACGCGACCTGCAGGTCACCGGCAGGGTCACCCGCGCACAGGTCGCCCCAGTCGATCACCGCCGCGGTGCGTCCCCTGTGCACCAGCACGTTTCCCGGGTGCAGGTCGCCGTGCATCCACACCTCGGGGCCCGGATGCGCCATTGCATCCATGCCGGAGAAGAACATGTGCTCGAGCATGACGGTGTCGCGACCCTCGGCACGGAGCCGGGGCACGAGACGGTCTCGGCGGATCTCGAAGCGGTCGACCACCTCGGTGAGTGCGATGCCGCGGTAGGGGTTGGTGGGGGCACCGTCGGGAGCACGGACATGCAGGGCCACCAGGAACGCTGCGAGGTCCCTTGCCGCCTCCACCTCGTCGGCAAACGGTACGGTCGCCGCGGGTTCGCCCCCGAAACGCGGCACCACGCACCACGGCCACGGGTATCCCCTGCCAGGTTCACCGAGCCGCACCGGCGCCGGCACCGCAACGGGCAGACCCGGTGCGATCCGTGCCAGCCACTCGTGCTCGTTGCGCGCGAACGGCACGGCGGCGGCGCGACGCGGCATGCGCACCAGCAGTGATTCGCCGAGGGCGAAGATCTCGTTGTCCCATCCGTTGCCGAAACGCGTGACGGGGAGTCCGGCGAGATCGGGGTGCTGGTCCTCCAGCAGGCCGACCACCAGCCGCTCGTCGATGGGCACCTCGGGCGGGGATGCTCCGTTCACCATGGTG
>JBEGQL010000032.1:0-101819 GCA_041181005.1 Actinomycetota bacterium | reverse complement strand
CTGGGTTCAGAACGTCGTGAGACAGTTCGGTCCCTATCCTCCGCAGCCGGAAGAGTCTTGATGAAAGCTATCCCTAGTACGAGAGGACCGGGATGGACGGAGCTCTGGTGTGTCAGTTGTCCTGCCAAGGGCACGGCTGATTGGCCACCTCCGGAAGGGATAACCGCTGAAAGCATCTAAGTGGGAAACCCGTTCAAAGATGAGGACTCTCACAGGGTCAACCTGGTAAGGGCCGTGGCTAGACCACCACGTTGATAGGCCGGAAGTGTAAGAGCGGTAACGCTCGTAGCTGACCGGTACTAATCGCCCGAGGGCTTGGTTGAATCGTGCTCGTGCTTGCTCTGGAGTCCTTGAAGGGTCGCAAGATCCTCAGAGACAACAAGTTTCCGGTGGCCATAGCGACAGGGTCACACCCGTTCCCATTCCGAACACGGAAGTTAAGACTGTCAGCGCCGATGGTACTTGGGGGTAGACCCCCTGGGAGAGTAGGACGCCGCCGGATTTTCTCGATGAAAGGGTCCCGCACATTCTGTGCGGGACCCTTTTGCATTCCCGGGTGAAGTTCGGCATGCGTGCAACTCTTCATCCGTAGACTCGCATGCCTATGTCTGAGCGCCGCGGCAACTCTTCATCCGGTCGCGGCCGAGGCCCCGGACCAGGTCGTGACGGTCGTTCAGGTTCCCGCGGGGGTGGCGATCGCGCGGGCGGCAGCGGTGGCGGCAGACCCCGGCGATCGGGAGATGATGACGACCGTCCGCGCAGGCCCCGACGTGATGAGGGGGATGGTCCTCGTCGCGATGACGCGGGTAGTTCCCGAGGTGACGATGGGGACCGTCCGCGTCGCAGGTTCGAAGACAGTGACCGTCCGCGCGGTCCGCGACGTGGTGACGGGGATCGTCCGCGCCGCAGGTTCGAAGACGGTGACCGTCCGCGTGGTCCGCGACGTGACAGCGGTGACCGTCCGCGCGGCCCGCGACGTGACAGCGGTGACCGTCCGCGCCGCAGGTTCGAAGACAGTGACCGTCCGCGTGGCCCGAGGCGTGACAGCGGTGACCGTCCGCGCGGTCCGCGACGTGGTGACGGGGATCGTCCGCGCCGCAGGTTCGACGACGGTGACCGTCCGCGCGGTCCTCGACGTGACAGCAGTGACCGTCCGCGCACGGCGGCCCAGCGCAGGTCTGATGAGGTGCGCGAGCGCACCGGTGGTCGCCGTCGTTACGAGCAGTCCGACCCGCCTGCACGCACCCGCGAGGAGTGGGTGGACGAAGGGTCCGTGCGCCGGGGCAGGGAACGTACGGAGCCGCGGGAACGTGGCGCATCTTCGCGTCCCCGGCGGGATGTGCGGGCACTCGAGACCGTGGTGGAGGAGTTTGACCGAGTGCTCGGCAACCGCGCCGCATCGCGTGCGGTACGTCGGTACGAAGTGGCGCTCAATGCTTTCGAGGCGTTCCGATACGACGAGGCGCGCAAGATCCTCACGCCGATGGCCAAGGAGTACGCCGAGGTCTTCGACGTTCACGACATGCTCGGGCTGTGCCTGTACAGGGGCGGTCAGTGGAAGAAGGCCGCCGAGGAACTCGAGACCGCTCTGCGGCTGAAACCGACCTGGGTCTTCAACCATGCACCACTTGCAGACTGTCACCGTGCGATGGGCAACCATGACCGTGTGGAGGAACTGTGGCGCGAGGTGTCCGAGGCCTCCCCGGCACAGGAGCTGATGGCCGAGTCGCGCATCGTGATGGCGGGCTCACTCGCGGACCGGGGGCTGATCGAGGGGGCGCTGGAGTTGATGTCCCGTCAGGCCGCAGACGTACCGCGGCCGGCTGAGTTCCATCTCCGACAGTGGTACGTCATCGCAGACCTGCACGACCGGGCCGGCAACGTGATCGAGGCACGTCGTTTCTTCTCCCGCATCTCGGCTGCAGATGCGCAGTTCGCCGATGTGGCCGAGCGCCTCGCCACACTAGGGGACTGACTGCACACATGGCTGGCGAGGGGGTCAGCCATGCCGAGCAAACAGAAGAGCCCTGACCGGGACAAGTCGCGTCGCGGCGTTGCGGGAGCCGACACAGGGGCGGAGCATGCGGCTGCAGATGAGCATGTCAACGTCACGTTTGTCATCGGGTCGGCCCAGAGGGACGGGTCGGTGACGGAGACCGAGGACGGACGGGTCTTCACCTCGTTCGATCTTGTCGTGCGTGGCCTCGGGCGCAGGACAGTGGTCCCTGTCACATTCGAGAGCGAGGTGCTCGTTCGTGAGGGCGAGAAGGTTGCTGTCATCGGAACTGTGGAAAAGCGCTTCTACCCGTCCGGCGGAAGGCTCACGAGCCGTACGGATGTCCGCGCCGTGCGGGTCACGGTCGTCCGGCGCGCGTCGCAGGTGGAAAGGCTGCGCGAGGACGCATTGAGGCGGGTCTCCGGCGCCTGAGTCCGGCTGGATAATCTCGGTCGGTCCGGGAAGGTCCGCGCCGAAAGGGAGGCCCCAGCAATGAACGCAGAACAACTCGAGAGGATGCGAACGGGAAAGGGTTTCATCGCCGCGCTCGACCAGAGCGGCGGCAGCACCCCGAAGGCACTCCGTCTGTACGGGATCGCCGAGGACGAGTATTCGGGTGACGAGGAGATGTTCGATCTCATGCACGCGATGCGTTGCCGGATGATGCAGAGCCGCGCATTCGGGGGCGACAGGGTCCTCGGCGCGATCCTGTTCGAGGGAACGATGGATCGTTCGGTGGAGGGCCTCGGAACAGCCGACTTTCTCTGGTCGCGCAAGAAGATCATCCCCTTCCTGAAGGTCGACAAGGGTCTCGCAGACGAGCACGACGGAGTCCAGGTCATGAAGCCGATGCCCGGCCTCGACGACCTGTGCGGGCGGGCGGCGAAGCTCGGTGTGTTCGGCACGAAGATGAGGTCCGTGATCAAGGCGGCGTCGGCTCCGGGCATCAAGGCCGTTGTCGACCAACAGTTCGAGGTGGCACGCCGGATAATCGGGCACGGTCTCGTGCCCATCATCGAGCCGGAGGTCGACATCAACATCGCGGACAAGGCGGATGCGGAGGTGATCCTGCGTGACGAGATCCGCAGTGGTCTGGATGCTCTCGCGCCCGACCAGAACGTGATGCTCAAGCTCACGCTCCCTTCGGTGGACAACTTCTACTCGGCGTTCGTGAGGCACCCACGGGTGGTCCGCGTGGTGGCTCTGTCGGGTGGCTACACGCGGGAGGACGCGAACGCGCGTCTCTCGCGCAACAACGGCATGATCGCGAGCTTCTCACGCGCCCTCACCGAGGGTCTTTCGGCACAACAGTCCGATGACGAGTTCGATGCGACCCTGGACGCCTCGATCGCGGGCATCTACGCCGCCTCCATCACCTGATCAGGCATCCAGCATCCGCCACACCATCCCCGTGAGGGGCTTGGGAGTGAAGAAGGTCGACTTGGGGGGCATCAGCTCACCTGTGTCCGCTGTGCGCCTGATCTCCGTGATCGACACCGGCCGGATGAGGACGGCACAGGTCGCGGTGCCGTTCCGCACCCTCGAGACGACTTCATTGACACCGTGCTGGTACGTCACGGCCGAGATTGCATCGCCGAGCGCGTGCTCGAGGCGGGCACTGTCCAGTTCTCGCACGGAATCAAACACGTGCGGTCGGGGCACGAGGAACGTGCCCGTGCCGTCGGGCGAGACGAGGCACAACGCACCGCGTTCCTGCATCTCACGGAGGGTCACACGCGAGACCACGCCCGCCGCCGAGCGGTCATAGAACGGCCCCAGACGCTCCAGGACCTCGCCGGGTGTGAGGCCGGCGATGAGCCGATGGATCGCTGCGATGCCGAGCTGTTCCTCGACGAGTTCCTGGACGAGCGTCATCGTGAGCCCGGCCGGCGCGTCCGTCCCGACAGCACGACGTTCGTCCCGGTACGTGCGGCTGACGGCGTATCTGTGGTGCCCGTCCGCGATGAGCACGGGTCGCGACGAGACCGCCGTGGCAATCCTTGCGATGCGGTCGGGGTCCGAGACAGCCTCGAGGCTGTGGGTCACGCCGTCGCCCGTGGTGACCGTGGCGACGAGTTGCCCGGGCTCGCGGAGGAGAGAACTCAGTCCCTCGGTGAGGGACAGTCCCCACACGGGGCTCAGATTGGCGCGTGTGGCCCTCGTGAGATCGAGTCTGTCGGTCTTGGCCTTCGGGGTGGTGCGCTCGTGCGGACGCACACCCGGGGCGCCCTCGTCCACGACCTCGAGTGCCCCGATCACGCCCACCGTGCCGCGTTCGCGCCCCGTGTCGTCCGTGAAGTTCATCCTGTACAACGAGAACGTGGGGGTGGCATCGAGGGAAACCACGCCCGAGGCGAACCACTCGCGGAGGAGCGCGGCAGCGGCGTCGTACCGCGACGGACCGTCTCGCTCCACCGGATAGTCAACCCGGACGATGTTGCGCGGATGGGCGGCAGCGCGGGAGTCGCGCTCTTCGACGTCCATGACGTCGTACGGCGGTGCGACGAGGGCGGCTACGTCCGACGGGGAGTCCACGACCCAGCGGGCTGCTCGGAACGGTTGGAACTCGGGCACGCACACAGGGTGGCAGGATTGGTGGCCATGGGCAAAAAGACCGCTCTCTCGGCAGTGGTCTGCGACCTCGATGGTGTGGTGTGGCTGTCCCACCGCGAGATCGCGGGCGCGTCGGCGGCAGTGAACCGGCTGCGGGAGGCCGGCGTGCGTGTTGTGTTCGTGACAAACGCGTCATTCACGACCAGAGCGGAGGTCGAGGGGCATCTGGCGGCGATCGGCGTCGACGCGGAGGGCGACGTTCTCACCTCCGCGATGGCTGCTGCGGGGTCGGTACGGCCCGGCTCGTCGGTGCTGCTGTGTGGCGGAGCGGGGCTGAGGGAGGAACTCGAGCACGTCGGATGCCATGTGACGGCGGCGCACGAGGTGCCCGGCACACGCGCGAGATACGACGCTGTGGTGGTCGGTCTGTACAGGGAGTTCGACTACCGGGTGCTCGAGGACTGCATGCGGGCCGTACGGGGCGGTGCCCGACTCATCGGCAGCAATGCGGACAACTCCTATCCCACACCCGACGGCCCCGTCCCCGGAGGTGGGGCCGTGCTCGCAGCGATTGCCGTTGCTGCGGGTGTGGAGCCCGAGGTGTGCGGGAAGCCCCACGAGCCGATGGCCCGTCTCGTGCGTGCATGGCTCGGGCGGTTCGACCCTGCCGAGCTCGCGGTGGTGGGTGACAAGGTCTCGACCGACGGTGTCTTTGCCCAGACTCTCGGGTGCCGGTTCGGGTTCGTGCTGAGCGGGGTGGGGGAAAGCCACGAGGCGCCCGCAGGTTGCCTCATGGCCGACAATCTCGCCGACATGGTCGAGCTGCTGCTGGCGTGAACGGGGCGGCCCGGGCGGCATCAGTACGCTCCCGTCAGTGAGGGTCCGTCTCGACACCGCGATGGTGCGGCGCGGTCTCGTGCCGAGCAGGTCCGAGGCGCACCGTCTGATCGAGGAGCGTCAGGTGACGGTGTCGGGTGCAATCGCCGAGAAGGCCTCCCGACTCGTCGCGGATGGGGAACCGATAGAGCTGCGCACGACACGGCGGTTCGTGAGCCGCGGCGGCGAGAAACTGGAGGCAGCTCTCGAACGGTTCCGTGTTGACGTCGCGGGTCGCTCCGTGCTGGATGCCGGCTCATCCACGGGCGGCTTCACGGACTGTGTGCTGTCGCGCGGCGCCTCGAGGGTCTTCGCGGTGGACGTCGGCACGAACCAGCTCCACGAGAGACTGATCGCGGACCCACGGGTGGTGTCGCGTGAGAAGACCCACATACGGGATGTGAATCCCGGCAACATGCCCTTCCCGTGTTCGTTGGTCGTGGCCGACCTCTCGTTCATCTCGCTCGTCACCGTGCTGCCGGGGATCTCGGCCCTTGTGGCGCCCGAGCCGGGGCACACTGCGGTCGAGATGATCCTGTTGGTGAAGCCTCAGTTCGAGGTCGGGCGCGCCGAGGCATCGCGCGGCAGGGGAGTCATCACCGACCCGAACCTTCACGCCGCTGCCGTCGAGGCGGTGTCGCGCGCCGCCGAGGAGCTGGGATGGTCGGTCACCGGGCGCATCGAGTCCCCGTTGCGGGGCCAGGACGGCAACACGGAGTTCCTCATCCACCTGGAATGGACCCACTCTCACGTGGGCAGGGAACCGTAGGGTTGGTGGCATGGCCAGGGTCGGCGTCGCCATACACAGGTTCAGGGAGGACGCAGTGTCCCTGGGCGTCGCATTACAGGATTGGTGCGCCAGTCACGGACACAGGGTCGTGGTTCCTGCGGCGGATGCACCGCTGTTCGGGACGTCGGCGGCTGATGCGGACGAATCGATGGACAATCTCGACGTGCTCGTGTCGATCGGGGGCGACGGCACGATGTTGCGGGCGGTGCGTTCCCTCGAGGGTCGGCCGGTACCCGTGATCGGTGTGAACGTGGGACAGCTCGGCTACCTCGCCTCTGTCGAGGCCGGCTCCGCTGTTGATGCCCTCGAGATCTTCCTTGCCGGTCCGGAGGGCGGCAGATGGCGCTGCGAGGACCGGATGATGCTGAGGCTCCAGACGTGGAGCGGGGGTGCCTACAGGGGCGAGAGGCGTGCCCTGAACGAGGTCGTGGTCGAGAAGAAGGAACCCGGTCACACGGCGAGACTGTCGGTGGACATCGACGGCGCTCACTTCACCACATACGCGACGGACGGCCTGATCGTGGCATCTCCGACCGGTTCCACCGCGTACTCGATGTCGGCACGCGGACCGATCGTTTCGCCCCGCATGGCGGCAATGCTTCTCACGCCGGTGTCGCCCCACATGCTCTTCGATCGGTCGTTGGTGCTCGATCCGCAGGAGCGCATCCGCATCGAGATTCTCGGTCACCGTGGGGTCAACGTGGCCGCCGACGGCGACCTCGTGCACACATTGCGACCGGGTGACGTGGTCGAGGTGGATGCGGCCAGGGAGGTCGCACGTTTCGTGAGGTTCGAGGAGATGCGTTTCCACCAGGTGCTGAAGTCCAAGTTCGGTCTGGCAGATCGCTGATGTTGACCGAGCTCGCCCTCGAGAACCTCGGGGTGATCGAACGTGCTTCGTTGACATTCGGACCGGGTTTCACCGTTGTCACCGGTGAGACCGGGGCGGGCAAGACGCTGCTCGTTGAGGCAATCGCACTGGTTGTGGGCGGGAGGGCCGAGGCCCACATGGTGCGTCCCGGCGCTTCCGAGGCGCGGGTGGAGGCGCGCTTCGTCACGGTGGGGGCCGACGGGACCGAGACCGAGACTGTCCTGTGCCGTGTGATCGCAAGGGAGGGTCGTTCCCGCGCCTATGTCGACGGTCGCATGGCCACGGTCGGACAGTTGGCTGAGATCGGGGCCGACCTCGTCGACATGCACGGACAGCACTCCCATCAGCGACTGCTCGGCACTGCTGCACAGCGCGCTGCCCTCGACCGGCATGCAGGCATGGATCTTGCCGCACTGCGGGCGGCACGGGAGCGGGTGACGCAGATCGATGCATCCCTCGCCGCTCTCGGCGGGGACGAGCGCTCGAGGGCGCGTGAGATCGATCTGCTCAGGTTCCAGGTCACCGAGATCGCCGACGCCGCCGTGAGCGGACCTGACGAGGACCTGGTGCTCGAACGTGAGGAGGACCTCCTGGGGAGTGCCGCAGAGCTCAGGGAGGTTCTGTGGGCCGCAACGGAACTTCTCACGGGGGACGGGGGCGGAGCCGACGCTGTTGCGCGTGCCGCACGCCTCCTCGCACCGCACCATGGACTCGCCGGGCTGTCGGGGCGCCTCGAGGCCCTGAGCGCCGAGACCTCGGAACTGGCGAGGGAGCTGCGACGTGCAGCAGAGGAGGCCGAGGAGAACCCCGAGCGTCTCGCCCAGGTGAGGGAGCGCCGGAATCTTCTCCGCGACCTGTGCCGCAAGTACGGGGACTCACTCGGTGAGGTGCTCTCGTACTGCCGGACCGCCGCGGCACGTCTGGCCGAGATGGAGGGATACGAGGAGCGTGTGTCGGTTCTTTCCGCGGAACGGGCGGTGGCTCTGGCCGAGCTTGCCACTGAGCAACTCGCGGTGGGGGATGCCAGACGGGCGGCTGCCGCGGGTCTGGCAGGTGCCGTGGCGGATGTCCTTCGTGGGTTGGCCCTGCCGCACGCGAGTCTCGTGGTGTCGGTGGGCGACCGCGACTCGGACCCGGCCGGGGAGGCCGTGACCTTCCTGTTCTCCGCCAACCCCGGGTCCGATGCCCTGCCGCTCGCGAAGGTGGCAAGCGGTGGCGAACTGGCACGGACCATGCTCGCGCTGCGCCTCGTCCTGTCGGATGAACCGGGCACGATGGTGTTCGACGAGGTCGATGCCGGAATCGGTGGGTCGGCAGCGGTCGCGGTCGCGAGTGCGCTCGCCGAACTCGGGACTCGCCACCAGGTTCTCGCGGTGACGCACCTCCCGCAGGTGGCGGCCAGCGCCCACACGCAGGTGTCGGTGGAGAAGAAGGTGCGCACAGGGTCGACCTCGGCGACCGTTCGCGTTCTGGCAGCCGACGAGAGGGTCGGCGAGATCGCGCGGATGCTCTCGGGAGGGGTGGCCGACGACTCTGCGACCGCCCATGCCCGTGACCTCATGGAGCAGTTGTCCCGGCGCGGGAATGCCCCGGGCAGGACGAAGGGCAAGCCTCGGCGCTGACCTGCGACGGGGTAGAGTGAAGGCCCGTTGGTGATGTGACCCGACGGGAGAGCGGATGCCCAAGCACATATTCGTGACGGGAGGCGTTGCAAGCTCCCTCGGCAAGGGTCTCACGGCCTCTTCGCTCGGTCGTCTGCTCAAGATGCGCGGCCTGCGCGTCACCATGCAGAAGCTCGACCCGTACATCAACGTCGACCCCGGCACGATGAACCCGTTCGAGCACGGTGAGGTGTTCGTCACTGACGACGGCGGTGAGACCGACCTCGACCTCGGGCACTACGAGCGTTTCATCGACGAGAACCTGACGCGCAGCTCGAATGCAACCACCGGCTCGATCTACCAGGCGGTGTTGGCCGCGGAGCGCCGTGGTGACTACCTCGGCAAGACCGTCCAGGTGATTCCCCACATCACCGACGAGATCAAGAGGCGTATCCGCCGGATCGCCACGGACGACACGGATGTGGTGATCACCGAGGTCGGTGGAACAGTGGGTGACATCGAGATTCTTCCCTTCCTCGAAGCAATCCGCCAGTTCCGCAACGAGGTGGGGAGGGACAACTGCCTGTACCTGCATGTCACGCTCGTTCCGTTCATCGGCCCGAGCGGGGAGCAGAAGACCAAGCCCACGCAGCACAGCGTCACTGAACTCCGCTCGAGGGGCATCCAGCCCGATGTCATCGTGTGCCGCAGCGAGGAACCGCTGAGCGAGGGTCTCAAGCGGAAGATCTCGAACATGTGTGACGTTGACCTCCGCGCTGTGATCAATGCCGCCGACGCGAGGAACATCTACGAGCTCCCGCTCATCCTCCATGAGGAGGGTCTCGACGGGTACGTGTGCGACTCTCTCCGCATCGAGGGGGAGGTCGACCTCACATCGTGGGAGGCACTCGTGGCCCAGGTCGATGCCTCGGTGCGTCCGGTGCGCATCGGGCTGATCGGCAAGTACGTGGAGCTGCAGGACGCGTACCTCTCGGTGGTGGAGAGCCTCAAGCACGCCGGTTTCCACCACTCGGCGAAGGTCGAGATCGACTGGATCCAGGCCGAGGACGTCGAGGGTCTGCTCGCGTCGGGACGCCTCGATGCGCTCGACGGGATCGTGATCCCCGGCGGGTTCGGCGTCCGTGGTGTGGAGGGGAAGATTGCGGCAGCGGCGTACGCCCGCGAGAACAACATCCCGTGCCTGGGGCTGTGCCTCGGCATGCAGGTGATGACGATCGAATTCGCGCGCCACGTGCTCGGTTTCGCCGATGCTCACAGCACGGAGTTCGATCCCTCGACCACCCATCCCGTCATCGATCTGATGAACGACCAGCGCGATGTCACGGACAAGGGCGGCACGATGCGCCTCGGTGCGTACTATGCCGTGCTCCAGCCGGGCACCAAGGTGGCGGAAGCGTACGGCGAGACGGTCGTCAGTGAGCGCCACAGGCACCGCTACGAGTTCAACTACAACTACCGCGCGCGTTTCGAGGAGGCGGGATTCGTGTGCAGCGGAACCTCGCCCGACAAGCGCCTCGTCGAGTTCATCGAGATCAAGGACCACCCCTACTGGGTCGGTACGCAGGCGCACCCGGAGTTCAAGAGCCGCCCCGACCGTGCACATCCACTGTTCCGCGAGCTGATTGGCGCGTCCCTCGCCCGTCGCGAGAGCCGCACTGGGCAGGTGCACGCCGCCCGATGAGTCCTGATGGGGGTCCGAGGGGATTCGTCACCCGGTCCCTCGAGGTGATCCACGACTGGGGTTACTCGCGGCTGGTGCGGCGGACCGTGTCTGCCCCGGGCGGTGGTGACTTCTCCCGCACGTACGTCGACTCCCCGGGTGCCGTGGGTGTCGTGGCAGTCACCGGGTCGCTCGAGGTCGTCCTGGTCAACCAGTACCGCGCACCTGTCGACTCGTATGTGCTGGAGATTCCGGCAGGTATGCGTGACGTCGAGGACGAACCGCCGATGGAGACTGCCCGGCGAGAACTCGGCGAGGAAGTCGGGTACGACGCCCATGAGTGGACCGATCTTGGCTCGGTGCTCTCGACGCCGGGAGTGAGCAACGGGGTCGTGGAGCTCTTCATGGCGCGCGGTCTGTCCGAACTGCCGGCACATCCGCACGGGCCCGAGGAGGAGACGATGGACGTCCTCCATGTCCCGTTCCGCGAGGCCGTGTCGATGTGCATGGATGGTCGCATCACGGATTCGAAGTCCGTTTCCGGGATCCTCCGGGCGGCACGTCTTCTGGGGGTGTGACATGGCCGCCTCCGACGGCGCCCACGAACTGATCGAGAGGTTCCTCGGTTGGCTCACGGTCGAACGGGGGCGCTCGGCGAACACGGTGGCCTCGTACCGCCGGGATCTTGCCGCCGTCGACTCGTGGCTGGGGGAGCGTGGATGTTCTCTCGTCGACGCGACAGAGGAACTCCTGGCCGACCATGTCGCCACGATGCTCGCCGGGGGCGCCGCGCAGAGCAGTGTTGCACGGAGGCTGGCGGCGTTGCGGACCTTCTACGGTCACCAGCTCGACGAGGGCAAGATTGAGCGAGACCCGACCGCGGGACTCGAAGGGGTGAGGGTGCCGGTCGGTGTTCCCAAGCCCCTCACCACGGAGGAAGTCGACAGGGTGCTCTCGTCGGTCACCGGGGACGGACCGCGCGATCAACGGGACCGTGCGTTCCTCGAGTTCCTGTACGCAACGGGAGCGCGTGTCTCGGAAGCGTGCGGACTTGATGCCGACGACGTCGACCTCGTGGGCGGAGTGGTGCGGCTCTTCGGGAAAGGCGCCAAGGAACGGGTCGTTCCCGTCGGTTCGGTGGCTGCAAGGGCGCTGCGCGACTACATGGAGTCGGGCCGCGCGGAACTGAGGCCGGACCAGTGGAGGTCTGCGTCGGACCGCAACGCGGTCTTCCTGACGAACAGAGGACGACGGCTGAACAGGCAGAAGGCATGGGACATAGTGCGGGATGCAGGCGCTCGCGCAGGCCTGGACGTGGAACTGTCGCCGCACGTCATGCGTCACTCGTGTGCGACGCACATGCTCGAGCACGGTGCGGACCTGCGGATCGTCCAGGAGATGCTCGGTCACGCGACGATCTCCACCACACAGGTGTACACGAAGGTGTCCGGCGAACGACTCCTCGAGGTATACCGAAGTGCACATCCCCGGGCCGCCACATGAGACGGGTGTGGCATCTCGTGCGCCGCGCAATCGGGAGCATCAACAACAGGGGGCCTTCTCCGGAGTCGTGTGCACTCGTCGCGCGAATCCTGAACCCCGGCCAGCTCGTGCTGTGGGAGGCCATGGCGGGGAGGGACCGACGGCATTCCCTGCATGTTCTCCGGCGGTTCGACCGCTTCGCCCCGGATGCATCCGGGGACGAACGTGCGGCGGCCCTGCTCCACGACGTGGGCAAGACGTCAGCGGGGCTGGGCTGGTTCCTGCGCGTGATCGCAACCGTCATTGGTCCCCGTGGCGGTCGTTTCACTGCCTACCACGAGCACGAGCAGACCGGTGCGGAACTGATCGCAGGATGCAGCAGCGCCCGGACGGTCGAGCTCGTGAGGGGTTCGGCGACCGACGTCGTGGCAGCGGCGTTGCGGCGCGCCGATGACATCTAGCGTCGAGCCTGGACCGGTCCTTCAGACGCGCGGCATCAGACCCACCGCGCGGTGTGCACGGGCGAGTGTGCCCGCCGCCACGGTCCTCGCACGGTCATTGCCGATCCGAAGAAGACGTGCCAGTTCACCGCGGTCCGCCATGAGTTCGGCGTGCCGCTGACGGACCGGCTCGAGGATGCTGTTCACGGCATCGCCGGCGTCCTTCTTCAGCGGCCCGTACTGGGTGTAACGACCCGCCAGGTCCTCCACGCCGGAGCCCGTGCACGCAGCCAGGATGTCGAGGAGGTTCGAGACGCCCGGCTTGGCGGCACGGTCGTAGCGGACCTCGTTCTCGCTGTCGGTGACGGCTCGTTTGAACTTGCGCTCCACGACCTCGGGTGGGTCGAGAAGGTAGACAATGCCCGCATCGCTGTCGGCAGACTTCGACATCTTCGAGGTCGGGTCCTGGAGGTCCATCACCCGTGCGCCTGCCTTCGGGTGCACCGCCTTCGGCACCACGAAGGTGTCCCCGAACCTGTGGTTGAAGCGGATGGCGGCATCCCGGGTGAGCTCGACGTGCTGGCGTTGGTCCTCTCCCACCGGCACCTCATCGGCGTCGTAGAGGAGGATGTCGGCGGCCATCAGTGCGGGGTAGGTGAAGATCCCGGCCGAGACGAAGTCGCCCTCGCGCTTGGCCGACTTGTCCTTGAACTGGGTCATCCTGGACAGCTCACCGTAGGAAACGGTGCACTCCATGAGCCAGGCCAGTTCCGTGTGCTCGTGGATGTGGCTCTGGACGAAGACTGTTGCGACCTCAGGATCGAGACCGACGGCGAACAGCATTGCCGCGAGCTCGATCGTCTGGTCGCCGATGAGACCGGGAGAGTCGACGACGGTGAGGGCATGCAGGTCGACGATGCCGTGGTAGACGTCCCCGTCGTGCTGACCGCGTACCCAGTTGACGAGGGCCCCGAGGTGGTTGCCGAGGTGCACGGCACCTGTCGGCTGGATGCAGGAGAGCACTCGGGGCACGCAGGAACGCTAGCCCCGTGATCTGCTGCGGGGTGCCCGATTTGAAAGTCCGCCCGGGGCGACGAAGTGGGCATCCGAGGCCGGGGACTGACGGCTCCACTACTGTTGACCCGTGCCGATTGATGTCGCCACGCCGGTGTACGAGGGTCCCTTCGACCTGCTGCTCCATCTCATCATGCGTGAGGAGGTGGACATCCACGAGGTGAGTCTTTCGTCCATCGTCGACGCCTACCTCGCGGAACTGTCGCGGATGCAGCAGTTCGACCTCGAGATCGCCACGGAGTTCCTGCTGATTGCCGCCACGCTCGTGGAACTGAAGGCCAGGCGGCTCCTGCCGGGCCGGGAGAACGTGGACCTGGACGACGAGCTGGCACTGTGGGAGGAGCGAGATCTCCTGCTCGCGCGGCTCCTGGAGTGCAAGACCTTCAAGGATGTGGCCCGTGTCTTCGCGGCGTTCGTGGACGACGCAGACCGTGTGTACGCCCGCACCACCGGTCCGGAGGAGTCGTTCGCCCATGTGATGCCCGACCTCCTCGAGGGCGTCACGGTGGCCAAGCTCCAGAACGCGCTCGTCGCGGCGATCACGCCGCGACCCGTGCCGACCATCAACACGTTCCATGTCTCGCCGGTCCGGTTCACGGTGGCCGAGGCAGTGGAGGAGCTGATGGACGAACTGCCGAGGGCGGGACGGACGAGCTTCCGGGAGCTCACGCGCGACCTGATCGAACGACTGGAGATCGTTGTGCGGTTCCTCGCCATCCTCGAGATGTACAAACAGGGATGGATCGACATCGACCAGGGCGAGAGGTTCGGCGACATCGTGGTGTTGTGGACGGGGGAGGGACCGGGTGACGCAGCCGACGCCCCGGCGATGGTGGACGAATATGACGGCTGACGTGAGCGTGGAGGCGGTGCGTGCCATCGAGGCGATCGTCCTCGTCGCACAGGAACCAGTCGCATCGGATCTGTTGGCCCAACTGGTCGAACTGCCCGTCGCCACGGTTGACGAGGTGTGCGGTCGTCTCGGCGCTGCCTACGCGGAGGCCGGGCACGGCTTCACCATTGCGAAGGTGGCGGGCGGTTGGAGGTTCCAGACGCACCCCGACATGGCGCCCTACATCGAGCGATTCATTCTCGACGGGCAGCGCGCCAGGCTCTCGGGCGCGGCGCTCGAGACGCTCGCGATCATCGCGTACAAGCAACCGCTCTCGCGGCTGCAGATCGCGAGCATCCGCGGCGTGGACCCCGACGCTGTGATGCGCACTCTCCATGGACGCGGCTACATAGCTCCCACGGGGCGCGACGACGGTCCGGGGCAGGCTGTCCTGTGGGGGACGACCGACCTCTTTCTGGAGAAGCTCGGCATCGCCAGCCTGGATGACCTGCCCCCGATCGCAAGTTTCGTGCCGGACGCGTCGATGGTGGAGACGCTCGAGCGGACGCTGCGCATCGATGCAGGGGCACCGGACGCGGTTGACTCGGAGTCCGGGGCCGACGAGGCCGCCGGGTAGATGGCCCCGTCCGATGACGACGGGGAGCGCCTGCAGAAGGTGCTGGCCCGAATCGGCTACGGATCGAGACGGGCGTGCGAGGAGTTGATCCTCGACGGGAGGGTGTCGGTCAACGGTGAGACTGCGCAGATCGGCCGGAGGGTGGTGCCGGAGCGTGATGCGGTGTCGGTTGACGGGGTCGAGGTCGCGGTTGCGCCCGGGCTCGTCTACTACCTGCTCAACAAACCCGCAGGCGTCGTGACCACCGCGAGCGACACGCACGGACGTGCCACCGTCGTGGATCTCGTGCCGCAGGAGGCGCGAGTGTTCCCGGTGGGCAGGTTGGACATCGAGACAACCGGGCTGTTGGTGCTCACGAACGACGGCATCCTGACCCAACTCGTCACCCACCCCAGCCACGGCGTGGACAAGGAGTATGTCGCAGAGGTCGAGTGCGGTCCTACGGGCGTGGGCCGCAGCGCGCTCGCCTCACTGCGCGGTGGGGTCGAACTCGAGGACGGACGCACTGCTCCCGCACAGGTCGGTCAGCCGTCACCCGGTGTGTTGAGGATCATCATCCACGAGGGCCGCAACAGACAGATCCGGCGCATGTGCGAGGCAGTCGGCCATCCCGTGGTGCGGCTCTCCCGCGTCCGTATCGGACCCATCCGCGACGAGAAACTCCCGCCTGGCGCATGGCGGGAGCTCAGCACGGAGGAAGTCCGGCGTTTATACGCGGCCGCTTCGCGAGGCGACACAAGTAGGTTCTGAGACATGTCCGATGCACGCACCGCGAATGTGATCGGCCTCGGTCTCATCGGGGGATCGGTGTGCCTCGCACTGCGGCGTGCAGGGTTCGTGGTGCACGGGGACGATTCGTCTGCTGAACGCGTTGCCGAGGCGCTCGAACGCTCGGTGATCGACCGTTCGGGACTCGACCCCGCTGCCGAGGTGACGTTCGTGGCGACGCCGGTGAACGAGATCCCTGCAGGTGTGAGACTCGCCCTCGAGACCACGACCGGATGGGTGACCGACGTCGGATCAGTGAAGGCACCGGTGGCCTCGTCCTGTCCGGATCCGCGGTTCGTGCCGGGTCACCCGATGGCGGGCAGCGAACTCCACGGCCTCGATGGAGCCGACGCAACAATGTTCGAGACGGCGGTGTGGGTGTTGACCCCCACACGGAACACATCGGACGACGCATTCGCCGCTGTCGCCGGTGTGGTGTCGCGTCTGGGGGCAGAGGTGGTCGCGCTCGATCCGGTGCGCCATGACGACATCGTTGCGATGGTCAGCCATGTGCCCCATCTCACGGCGGCGACGCTGATGGGTCTCGCCGACACGCGGTCCGAGGAGCATCTCGCGCTCCTCAGGCTGGCAGCCGGCGGTTTCAGGGACATGACGAGGATCGCCTCCGGGCAACCGGGCATCTGGGCCGACATCTGCCGCCAGAACAGGGACTCCATCGTGCGCGGGCTCGATGGCCTCATCACGGGTCTCACGGAGATGCGCGATGTCGTGGCGGCGGGCAACGAGACCCGTCTGCTCGAGAACCTCGAGCGTGCGCGGCTCGCCCGCATGAATCTTCCGGCTAGGGCCGGTGCAGTCGAGGACCTGGTGGAGGTCCGCATCCCGATACCCGACCGTCCGGGCGCTGCTGCCGAGGTCTTCTCGCTGTCGGGTGAGCTCGGGGTGAACGTCGTGGACTTCGAGGTGGTTCACTCCGCCGAGGGCGACCGCGGCGTGATGGTGCTCGTCGTCCGGTCAGAGCATGTCGACATCTTCCGCGGCGGTCTGCTTGCACGCGGATTCCGCCCCGCCGTGCAGCAGTTGTCATGACCGGCGTGGGCCTGGCCGGCAGGAACGGCCCCATTGACGCGGTCGTCTGCGTGCCCGGCTCAAAGAGCGTGGCCAACAGGGCGCTGGTCTGTGCGGCACTCGTGCCCGAGGGCGGGGTTTCCACCGTCGAGGGTGTTCCCGACGGCGATGACTGCGAGGCCATGATGGACGCCCTGCGGATCTGCGGGGCAGTTGACGGGTCCGAGGTGCGGGGCGGCCGTGTGCCGGGCGGGGCAGCGCGCTTCCACGCGAGGCTGGCGGGCACGACATCACGTTTTCTCACGGCCGTCGGGGCACTCTCCCGTACCGGGGTCATCATCGACGGGGAGGCCATGCTGCGGGGCCGGCCCATGGCCGACCTGCATGACGCGCTGCGAGCACTGGGCGCCACGGTCGAGAGCACGGAGGGTCCGGCCGGCACACTTCCCGCGCGCGTGACACGTGCCGGACTGCGCGGAGGGACCGTCACGATCAGAGGTGACGTGTCGAGCCAGTTCGTCTCGGCGCTGATGCTGCTCGGCCCGTGCCTCGAGGGCGGACTCAACCTGCATCTGGAGGGCGAGTTGGTCTCGCGCCCGTACGTGGAGATGACCGCACGCGTGATGTCGGACTTCGGCGCAGTCGTGACCGTGGACGATGCGCATATATCGGTGCCCGCCGGTGCGTACCGGCCGACCAGATACACAGTTGAGCCCGACTTCTCGTCGGCCGCCTTTCCGTTGCTGTCGCTCGCACACGGACACGGGACGGTAAGGGTGCCGTCGCTGGCATCGGCCCGTCTCCAGGGGGATTCTGTGGTGCTCGAACTGCTCGGCCGCATGGGCATCTCTGTCCGTGAGGACGGCGGGGACATCGTTGCACACCGTCCGTACGGTGGCCCCGTACGTGGGGTGGATGTTGATCTGCGTGATGCGAGTGACCTTGTGCCGGCCCTCGCTGTCGCGGCGTGTGCCGCCTCAGGAGTCACCCGCATCACGGGGATCGGGTTCATCCGGGGCAAGGAGAGCGACCGCATCGCCGATCTTGTGGAGGGTCTTCGGATGCTGGGTGCACAGGCAACAGCCCACGATGACGGAATCTCGGTGACGGGAGGCCGGGTCCGGTCGACCGGAACGTTGAGGACCCATCATGACCACAGACTTGCGATGGCATTCTCGATGGTGGCGGCCGGCGGTCACACGGTTCTCCTGGATGACGGCGATGTCGTGTCGAAGAGCTGGCCCGGGTACTTCGAGGCAATGAAGGACGTCCTCGGTCCGGTCGTGGTGGAGGACTAACCTCGGGACGCCATGCAGGACCACCCGGTGCACACTGACACCTCCGCACCCGACGGCCACGGCATCGGTGTGGTTGCCTTCGATGTTGACGGAACACTGACCGTGCGGGATTGTGTGATGCCGTTCCTGGCCGCAGTGGCAGGGCCCGTCGGGGCAGTCGGAGCGTTGGCCCGGGTGCCCTTCGCGACCCTCGGTGCGCGCGGCACCGGGCGCAGGGACGCGGCGAAACGCATTGCGGTGCGCAGCTGTCTCGGAGGGCGTTCGGAGGACGAAATCATCGCCAAGGGGCAACGATTCGCCGAACGAGTTGCCCGTGGGTGGATGCGCGCTGACACCGTTGCCCGGCTGAGGAGCCACCAGAGGGAGGGACTCGCCGTTGTGTTGGTCTCGGCGTCGCTCGGTCCGTACCTGCACCCGCTCGGGGACATGCTCGAGGTTGATGCCGTGTTGTGCACGGAGGTCGAGTTCTCGGGGGGAGTCGCGACGGGCGAGATCGTCGGGGAGAACTGCCGCGGTGCAGAGAAGGTGCGCAGACTGCTCGAGTGGGGGTCGGGAGCCGGGTTCGTCGGTGGCGGGTGGTTGGTCGCCGCATACGGGGACTCGGGCGGCGACAGGGAGATGCTTGCTGAAGCCCGCGAGGCCGTCCATGTGGGCGGTGTCGAGGTTCCCGCGTGATCGCTGCTCTCGTGCGCGAGGCACGACCCAAGCAGTGGCTGAAGAACGTGCTCGTGTTCGCTGCGCCGGCGGCCCTCGGTGATGTGTCTGCCGCCATGGTCGGGCGCGCGCTCCAGGTGTTCGTGTCGTTCTGCCTGGTGGCCAGCGGGACGTACTTCTGGAACGACATCCGTGATGTCGAGGCCGACAGACGGCACCCCCGGAAGCGCAACAGACCGGTGGCCAGCGGAGCGGTGCCGCTCGGTGTGGCGAGGGTTGTCGGCTCGCTCCTGCTCGCAGGTGGGGTGGTGCTCGCGTCCGCTGTCCGGCCTGCGGCAGGAGGTGTCGTTGCGCTGTATGCAGTGCTCACACTGTCCTACAGCATCGTGCTGAAGCATGTGGCTGTGGTCGATCTCGCGATCGTCGCGAGCGGCTTCGTCCTCCGTGCGATGGCGGGTGCCGCAGGAACCGGCACAAAGATGTCCACGTGGTTCGTGTTGTGCACGTCTTTCGGGTCGTTCTTCATCGTGACAGGCAAGAGGCACTCCGAACTCGCGGCCATGGGCCCCGGTGCGGCCGACACGCGACGGTCACTCGCGCAGTACACGTTGCCGTTCCTGCACCTGGTTCTCGCCGTTTCGTGCACCGCAACCGTGGTCTCGTACTGCCTCTGGGCTTTCGAGAACGGCGAGTCCTCCACCACGGCCGTGCCCTGGCACGCGCTGTCGATCGTGCCGATGGTGCTTGCGTTGCTGCGCTACCTGCTTCTGGTCGACAGGGGAGAGGGGGAGTCACCCGAGGATGTGTTCACGAAGGACCGTCCGATCCAGGTGTACGGTCTGATGTGGCTCGTGGTCTACGCCGTCGGAGTCGTCACCGCATAGACGGATGCCGTGTCGCGGCGCTCCGTAGAATGACGGTGTGACGCGTCAGAGACTTGCCGGCTGGGGTCGGACCGCGTTCTCTGTCTCGGACGTGGTGGTCCCCGCTTCCGAGTCTGAGTTGCGCAGTGCCGTCACGGAATCGGGCGCGAGAGGGGCCGTTGCACGTGGTCTCGGGCGTTCGTACGGGGCCGCGGCCCAGAACGCGGGTGGAACAGTGCTGCTCATGCCGGATGCGCCGTTGGGAAGGGAGTTCTCGCTGGACCGGACGACCGGGACGGTGGTGTGCCCCGCCGGGATGAGCCTCGATGAGGTGCTGAAGCGCACGGTGCCGCTGGGATGGTTCGTGCCGGTCACGCCCGGAACGCGTTTTGTGACGGTGGGCGGGGCCATCGCATCCGATGTGCACGGAAAGAACCACCATGTTGACGGGAGCTTCGGTGACCACGTGCGTTCGATGAGGGTGATGCTCTCGACCGGTGAGGTCGTCACTCTCGCCCCGAATGCACGGCCCGACTGGTTCTGGGCCACCGTGGGGGGAATGGGGCTGACCGGTGTGATTCTCGATGCGGAGTTCTCCATGATCCCGGTCTCGTCGTCCCGGATGAGGGTCGAGACGGAGAGACTGCCGGGCTTTGATGCCGTTGTGTCTGCAATGTCCCCCGGCAGCGACGACGGCTACCGTTACTCGGTCGCGTGGGTGGATCTTCTCGCAACCGGCAGGTCGACCGGTCGGGGCGTGCTGACACGTGGGGATCACGCAGCGGGCTCGGAAGTGAGCGCAAAGGATCCCCTGTCGTATGACCCGAAGGTGATGCTCGCCGCGCCCTCATGGGTGCCGTCAGGATTGCTCAACAAGGCATCGATCCGGGTGTTCAACGAGGCGTGGTACCGCAAGGCGCCTGCACGGCGTCACGTCGGCCTCGAGTCCATCCCCGCGTTCTTCCACCCGCTCGACGGCGTGCGCCGTTGGAACCACCTGTACGGGAGAGGCGGCTTCATCCAGTACCAGTTGATCGTGCCGCTGGCCGAGACCGACGTTCTGCGGAGGGTGATCGGGACATTCGCGGGAAGGGGAGTCGCATCGTTCCTCGCTGTGCTGAAGCGTATGGGACCCCAGAACCCGGCACCGATGAGTTTCCCCACCGAAGGATGGACCCTGACCCTCGACATGGCAGCGGCGACAAGGGGTCTGCCGGAACTTCTCAGCACGGTCGACGCGATGGTTCTCGATGCCGGCGGACGTCACTATCTTGCCAAGGACTCGCACGTGTCGCCGGTCGCTGTCAGGAGGGGTTACCCGCGCTTCGGGGAGTGGCAGCGAACCCGCGCCGAGATGGATCCTGCCGGACGCTGGAACAGCGACCTGGCGCGGCGGCTCGGGTTGTTGGACCGGGCACGATGACGGGGCGGAATCACGGGTCTCGTGCCCGCAGGACTGCGAGGATGTCCCGATGAGAAACGGAGTGGGGGTGCCCCAGCACATCGTGCTGTTCGGTGGAACGAGCGAGATCGGCCTCGCCGTGCTGGACGGTCTCGTGAGACCCGGAGTTGCCCGGGTGACGCTCGTGTGCCGCGACATCGAGGCGGGCGAGGCCGCGGCCGGTTGCCTGCGCGGAATCAGTGACGACACCCAGGTGGAGGTGGCTCGTTTCGATGCATCGGATGCATCGTCCATGTCTGCCGTGGTGTCCGAGGTGTGTTCGGCCGGGGACGTGGACGTGGCAGTCATCGCCCAGGGCGTGCTGGGGCAGGGGCACGACCACGCGCTCGGCTCGGGCATGCTCGAGAACATGATGGCGGTCAACGCAACCGCAACCATGGCGCTGCTCATCGCCCTCGCTGACAGGATGCGTGCACAGGGGGATGGTCGTATCGTCCTCCTTTCGTCGGTGGCGGCTCTCCGGCCCCGGAAGTCGAACCCCGTGTACGGCGCGTCGAAGGCGGCGGTGGACTCCTTCGCCCTGGCGCTCGATCACGAGCTCGAGGGCTCGGGTGTGAGCATCCTCCTCGTCAGGCCGGGATTCGTCGAGTCGAAGATGACGACGGGCATGAGGAAGGCACCTTTCTCCACGACCCCTGCCGCCGTCGCTGCCGTTGTGGTGCCTGCAGTGAACTCCTCGCGCAGCGTGGTCCACGCGCCGAAGGTCCTGTCGCTCGTGTTCGCGGTCTTCAGGAACCTCCCCGAGCGGGTCTGGCGCCGGTTGCCGCTGAACTGACTGCCCGTCACGGGATCGCGCCGAAGACGACGTAGAGGCCCGTGACGGTCACGAGCCCCGCCCCCATGATCAGAACCGTGAGGGGCCACCAGAGGTCCTTGTCGTCGCGCAGCATCCGGGCCGCTGGAATCAGCATCGGGAAGGCGGTGTACAGGAACCGAGGTCGCGCCGTGACTGTGGCGGGAAGGAGCATCAGGAAGATGACGACCGCGCTGTAGGTGGTGTACGGGGCCGGGAGTCTGTGGCGCCTCAGGCACCACACCCCGAGAATCAACGCGCCGACAGACGCCGTGGTGAGCATGCTGGTGGGCGAAGAGACCGGATTCAGGAAGAAATCGACAGTTCTCGTCACAGCGGTGCCGCCGAAACTCGTCCCCTCGCGCCACGCCTCTCTCTGGACCCGGAACCAGGCCCAGTTCTCGTTCGTGTGGAGACGGAGGAAGACCATGAATGAGACGAAACCGATGGGCGAGAGGACGGGTGCCCAGAGCGACCGCCAGTCCCTGTCAGTGCGAAGTGCGATGAGAGATGCAACCGCGCATGCCGCGACAAGAGCGACAGCGTTCGGTCTGGCGGCGGTGGCGAAAGCCGCGAGCACCCCGGCGAGTACCCACCTGTGCCTCGCGAGGGCCAGGAAGACGAGTGCGGCGAGGGTGAGCATGATCGCCTCGGAGTAGGTCCAACTGAGCACGAAACTGCCGGGGAAGAGTGCCGCAACGATCATCGCGCGCTCCGCCGTGAGGTCGTCGTGGAGCTCGCGCGCGATCCGTCCGACCAGCCAGATGAAGACCCCGCCGAGGACGAAGTTGAGAAGCAACGCAGCGCTCACCGGCCCGCCCGGGAGGAGCAGGTCGAGGTAGCGGACGGTGCGCGGGAAGAGCGGGAAGAACGCGGCCCTGGCATCGCTCACGAAGTAGGTGACGTTCGGCTGGATCGAGCGCGGATAGCCCATCCTCGTCACGTCGAGGTACCAATGCCCGTCCCAGGAGTCGAGAGCACGGACGACCGCCTGGAAGCCCTCCACGGGCACCTTCTCCTCCCATCGGTCACGGACTGCATGTGCCGAGATGCCCACACCGACTCCGAGGAGCACGAGCACCCGGCTCAGCAGGTAGGCGACCATGCCGCGGTACACGGCACGTGTCCACGAAGGTGCTGGTTCTGCGGCGGTGGTTGCGCCGGTCAGTGCGGTCTCGTTCAGGATGCTCATGGGTCAGAGGCGTGCGATGTCGAGGTTACGCCGACGCGGTCCCCGGGCCGGGGCTTTCCACCCGTCGAGCGAGAGCCAGGCGAGCACCCTGCGTCGCTGGCCGGCGTACGGCGCCATCGACGCGCGCATCTCCTCGTCGGATCCACGTGCCCGGCCCTCGAGAGCCCACGCAACGGTGTTCTTGACGTGGAAGTCGCCGAACTCGAGTGCATCGGGGTCACCGAATGCGGAATGTCCTGCGACGGCCGCGGTCCACTCGCCGACGCCCTCGATCAGGGTCAGGGACCTGGTCCTGTCTCCGGCCGCTTCCCCGGGCTTCCACCCCGCGAGCAACCGTGATCCGTGCCGTGCGACGTTGCGGATCGCCTCGGCCCTGCGGCGGTCCACTCCGAGGAGGTGCCACTCATGGAGTGGCACACCAAGGATCCTGTCGGGCGTGGGCGGAGCGTGCATCTCCGCCTCCGGGAGCCCGGCGATGCCGGTGAGGGTCACTCTCTCGCCCCACGCACGGCAGATCCGCTGCCACTGCCCGATGGCTTCAGCGGCGGTGACACGCTGGGCGAGCACCGCAGGAATCAGCTCGTGGTACGGGTTGCCTGTGGCGGCGAGCCTCAGGCCTGAGTGGCGACGCATCGCGGTCTCGACGGCAGGGTGGACCGGCGAGACACAGTGACCAGGATCGTCGTCCCCGAAGAGGGGGTGCGAGTCCATCGGAACGGGATCGGCCGACCCTTGCCGCACGAGGATCCGTCCGTCCCCGGCTTCGACCGCCACCGTCGTGGAGAGCCCCGCCTCGGGAGTCAAGGAGACGCGCATGATCCAGTTCCCACCCGTCCTTGTGGTGGGGTCTGCAGTCCCGTTGCGCAGTGCGGCGAGCGTATGGCGCAGGTGCTGTCTCGGTCCGGTGGCGATGGGCAATGGTAACCGTGCGACCATGGGGCATGTCCGACATCGAGATCTCGCACCCACGTGACGGCGTCACCCGCATCACCCTGAACAGGCCTGCCTCGCTGAACGCAATGACGGCAGGGATGGTGGAGGAACTGCACGGGGCGCTCGGTGCGGTGTCGCGGGACCGCACCTGCCGCGTGGTCGTTCTCGGCGGGGCCGGCAGGGGGTTCTGCGCGGGACTTGACCTCGGTGGATACGGCGAGGCCCCGGGCTTCGAGTGGCACGGGCGCGTGGAGCGGGGTTTCGCCGTCCAGAGACACATCGCCTCCCTCATCCCGAGGATGCGGTCGCTTCCCCAGCCCGTCATCGCGGCGGTCAACGGACCCGCGGCAGGCGGTGGCTTCGCGCTGGTGCTCGGCTCTGATATCCGGATCGCCGCCTCGAGTGCCAGGTTCAACGCAGCCTTCATACGAATCGGGCTCAGTGCGTGCGACATCGGCACGAGCTGGCTCCTTCCGCGCATCGTCGGCGCGGCGCGCGCCCAGGAGTTGATGCTCACCGGTCGCCTCTTCGGGGCCGAGGAGGCGCTGCGGATCGGTCTGGTCACTGACGCAGTGCCTGATGACGCCCTCGAGGACGCAGTGCTCGCCAAGGCATCCGAGATCATGCTGAACTCACCGATCGGCGTGGCCCTGACCAAGGAGGGGATGTGGAGCGCACTCGAGATCCCCGGTCTGCAGGCGGCAATCGACCTCGAGAACAGACAGCAGATCATGGCCTCGTTCTCGGAGGACGCGGCGGAGACCAGACGCGCCCGGACCGAGAAGCGCTCGCCCCGGTACGAGTCGTGAGACGTTTCGTTCAGGTCGGGTCCGGGGAGAGCCCGACCGACTAGTTTTGCCTCGTGGAAGAACGCGAGATCATGACGTGGGAGAAGTTCGGGGTCGCCAGCCGCGAGCTCGCATCGATGGTGGCTGACTCGGGATACGACCCCGACATCATTCTTGCAATCGCCCGTGGCGGTCTTCTCGCCGCCGGGGCACTCGGGTACGCGCTGGCCGTGAAGAACCTCTACACGATGAACGTGGAGTTCTACACCGGCGTCGAGGAACGCCTGCCCGTCCCGATGATCCTGCCCCCGGTGCCCGACCTCGTGGAACTGCGTTTTGCGCGGGTTCTCGTGGTCGACGATGTGGCCGACACGGGGCACACGCTCAAGATCGTGGAGGAGTTCTTCAAGGGTCGTGTGAAGGAGGTGCGGACAGCCGTGCTGTACGAGAAGCCCCGCTCCGTGGTGAAGTGCGACTACGCGTGGAAGAAGACCGACCTCTGGATCAACTTCCCCTGGAGCGACAAGGAACCCGTCGTCCAGCGCGCAAACATGGTCCGCGACGCCTGATACAGGTTGCCCGGCCCGCCCTCGGTCCCCGAGGCTGTGCTCAGTCCCCGAGGGTGATGGAGGGGTCGAGGAACTCGTTCGTGACGAGGTCCTGGGCGACGAGACCGGCCTTCGGCTTCGAGCCCCCCTTCTCGTAGACCGGGGTGGCCGTCGCGATGAACTGGGTGATGCGGTCGGTATCGAATGAGCCGAGCGTCCCGTCGGTTCCGTCGGTGACGATTCCGTCCGCGATCTGCTTCTCCACGGAGGCGTTCGCCTGGTCGATGTCGTAGACCCATGCGTTGTTGTACTGGAGAACGGCGTCCACGATGATCTCGTTCGCCCGTGAGGGCGACATGACGTAGTCCTTGAGCGACGTCTGCAGGACGGGGACGAGCTTCTTCAGGCAGTCGGTGTTCTTCGCGAGGCTCTCGGGCGTGAGAGCGAGCGACTGGGCGTACGGCTGCCACCCTGTGTCGTGGATGTACTGGTACGCCACCGGCTTGAGCCAGTCCTTGAGTTTCTTCTCGTAGAAGAACGGCTCCGACGTGCCGAACCCTTGCTGTGCGTCCTTGCCGCCCGAGGCAAGGAAGGATGCGGGTGTGCCGTCATATGTTCCGTCGGTCTGGGAGGCATCCAGGATGCCTGACTGGATCAGGTACTCCATGAAGGACACGCCGTTGAAGTAACGCACCTTGACGCCCTTGTCCTTCAGGTCTGCTATGGCCGTGACGTCCGGGTAGGTGGCCGGATCCCACATGATGATCTGTGGATTCTTGGTGAACGGAGCGAACACGGCCTTGGTCGGCTTGTCACCCGAAAAGCTGATGGCGGCGTCGGTGTTGACGAAGCCCATCATGATCTCCGGCTTGGAGTACATCTCTGCGGTGACAGCCGAGTACCCGATGGCCGGTCCGCCCGCACGGATCTCGACGGAGACCCCGGTCGGCTTGCCTGCGGAGTACAGGTCGCCGGTCACGGCCACCTTGTCAGTGTCCACCTTGTAGCCGGGGCCGACCAGGTTGTACACGAACCCGTGCTCGGCCTCCGGATGCCAGTCGGTCTGGATGACGACGTTGTCGGGACACACCCCCCGTAGGTCGGTGCCTATCCCGGGAGTGGTCTCCGGGGCCGGCGAGGTCGTGTCGGGTGTCGAGCCGCCGCCACACGCCGAGAGAGCGAGGGTGGACGCCAGAACGAGTGTCGCCGTGGTTCTCGAGTGCTTCATCGTGTGCTCCATGCTGTTCAGGGGAGAGTCACTGCCCGCGTTCCGGTTCGTGCCATCTTCCGATGACTTTACGCGACAGCCACCCGAACACGAGGAAGACGGTGAGTCCGAGGGCACTCGCCAGGATGATCGACGCGATGAGTTCGCTGCCCCACAGTCGTTGCCGGTAGACGTCGATCTGTGCCCCGATGCCGACCACGCCTGCACCCCGGAAGTAGAAGTCACCCACCACCGCCCCGATGACAGAAAGACCTGCTGCCGAGCGCAGGCCCACGAAGATGCTCGGCAGGGCCGAGGGCAGCTGGAGCTTCAGGAGCCTGGTGAGTCTCTTCGCCCCGTGGAGGGTGAACAGGTCGTGCTGTCCCCTGTCCGCGGAGAGGAGACCGAACAGGGTGTTGCTCACGACCGGGAAGACGGAGATGAGCACAACCACGAGCACTCGCTGCGTGGTGGACCCGTCGATGAGAGCCCTGATCAGGGGTGTCAGCGCGAGGACCGGCGCGGACTGCACCGCCACAAGGTATGGCCACGTCGCCTTCTCTATCCATCGTCGGGTGCTCATCAACAGCGCCAGCAGGATGCCGAACACGATGGTGATGCAGAGCCCGGTGAGCGCCACCTTCGAGGAGTCCCACAGCGACACGAGGATCGGTTGCAGTCCGCGGCGGTCACCCTGGCGCCAGACCAGGAAGCCCTCGCGGACGACGGTGTGGGGAGCAGGCAGAAGGAAGCGCTTGTGGGACGGAAGGAGAACCTCCGACACCAGGTACCACAGACCGATGAACATGACGAACACGACCACGGGTCCGGCAATGTCTGTCATTCGGGCGCTGCCAGGGCGACGGTCGGTCCGTCGGTTCACGGTGCCGCTCATGGTGCGCCCTGACGGAGGGCCGAGGAGACTTCTGCCGCGACAGAGGCGAACTCGGGCGTGTAACGGAGGTCATGGCCGCGCGGATGGGGGAAGGAGACCGGGATGTCGGCCACGATCCGTCCGGGACGGGCGGACATGACGATCACTCGCGTGGCGAGGAACACCGCCTCGGACACGGAATGGGTCACGAACAGCCCTGCAAAACCCTGTTCGGCGAAGAGAGCCTGCAGTTCGTCGTTGAGCCGCTCGCGTGTCATCTCGTCCACGGCACCGAACGGTTCGTCGAACATGAACAAGGAGGGCCGCAGCACGAGCGACCGCGCGAGGGAAGCGCGCATGCGCATGCCGCCTGACAACTGGCGCGGGTAATGGTGCGCCCACTCGGAGAGCCCGACGGTGGCGAGAGCGGCATCAACCCTCGCGTCGCATTCGGCGGTCTCCATCCCGTGGAGCTCCGCGAAGAGCCGGACGTTGGCTCTCACGGTGCGCCAGGGGAGCAGGGTCGGGTCCTGGAACACGTAACCCGTGGAGTCCCGGGGCGCCGACACGTTGCCGTCTGTCGCATGCTGAAGACCGGAGGCGACCCGAAGGAGGGTCGACTTCCCGCACCCACTCGGCCCGACGACAGCAACAAACTCGCCCTGTGTGACGGAGAGGTCTATTCCGCGCAGGGTCTCGGTGCCGTCGGCGAACGTGACGCCAAGTCGATCGAAGACGAGGAGTGGGTCCGTCACTGCGCGAGACTCCTTGTCAGCATCACCTCACGCAGGATCCGTGTCTCGTCCGACATGATCCCGTCCACCCCTTGGTCGAGCAGCGCGTTCATGGCGACCGCGTCGTTCACGGTCCACACGTGCACAGCAAGGCCGGCATCGTGACAGGTGCGGATGAACCGCGAGGTGACCACGGGGAAGGGCCCCTGCCTCACCGGCACCTGCGCAGCGAGGGCGGGAGTCGAGCGCGCTCTCGCACTCCTGCCCACCGCGAACACCAGGCGTGCGACCTCCCGCGGCCCGGTGGACGTGCACAGATCGGGACCGAGGCGTTCCCTGAAGGTCGTGAGCCGCGTGTCGCTGAACGAACCCACGCACACACGGTGGAGGACGTCGTGAGTGGCAAGGTAACGCAGCAGGGGCTCCTCTGCGGCAGATGTCTTGCAGTCGAGGTTGACACACAGATCCGGCCACGCCGACATGACCTCCTCGAGCCTGGGGATAGGTTCGCGACCCTCCACGCGCAGTCCACTCAGTTCGTCCCACGACATGTCCTCGATCGACCCGCTCACGCGGCAGGTCCGCAACAGGTCGTCGTCGTGGAAGGCAACGAGAACCCCGTCGGAGGTGACGTGCACATCCGTCTCGACATGTGAGTAACCGAGGTTCACGGCGTCCTGGAAGGCGGCCATGGTGTTCTCGGGCGCCGCGGACGTGCCGCCACGGTGCGCGAACGCCAGGGGCTCCCCGTGCCCGAGGAACGGGTGGCGAGACGTCATCAGATGGATCGGCCGGCAGCCGCCCAGTACTCGTCCTTCAGCAGGCGCTTGTAGAGCTTGCCGGTGGGGTGGCGAGGCAGCTCGGGTCGGAAATCAACGGAACGCGGGCACTTCACGTCGGCGAGCTGGGAGCGGCAGTACGCGATGAGCTCCTTCTCCAGCGCTTTCGCGTCCGCCTCTGTGGTGGGCATGGTCTTTGGTTGCACGACGGCCTTGACCTCCTCACCGAAGTCCTCGTTCGGGATGCCGAACACGGCGACATCCACCACCTTCGGATGGTTGACGAGGATGTTCTCGGACTCCTGGGGGTAGATGTTGACCCCGCCCGAGATGATCATGAACGCCTTGCGGTCGGTGAGGTAGAGGAAGTTGTCGGCATCGAGGTAGCCCACATCGCCGAGGGTGCTCCAGCCCCTGCCGCGCGTGTCGCGTGAGTTCCTCGTCTTCTCCGGGTCGTTGTGGTACTCGAACACGCCTCCTCCCTCGAAGAAGATCGTTCCCGACTCACCCTGGGGGACCTCGTTGCCCTCGTCGTCGCAAATGTGCACCTTGCCGACAATCGGTGTGCCGACCGTGCCCGGATGTGCGAGCCACATGTCAGAGTTGCAGTACACGAAGCCGTTCCCCTCGGTGCCGGCGTAGTACTCGTGGATGATCGGCCCCCACCACTCGATCATCGCCTTCTTCGTGGCGACCGGACACGGGGCGGCGGCATGAATCACGACCTCGAGACTCGACACGTCGTACTTCAGCCTCACTTCGTCGTCCAGCTTCAGCATCCTGATGAACATCGTGGGCACGAGTTGGCTGTGGGTCACCTGGTGACGTTCGACGAGTCGCAGATACTCCTCGGGGTCGAAGTGCTCCATGATGACTGTTGTGCCGCCGTGTGAGTGGACGGACATGTTGAAGCGCAGCGGCGCGGCGTGGTACAGGGGCGCGGGCGACAGGTACACCATCTCCTCGCGGTACTTGTAGAGACCCTGGGTGAGGGGAGAGCCGAGCCCGGCGGCGGTGCCGAGCGGTGTCCCTGGGAACGGCTTCGCCACTCCCTTGGGCATCCCCGTGGTTCCGCTCGAGTACAACATGTCGATTCCGTCGACCGGGTCCGTGAGCGGCTCCTCGCTCGCGGCATCCACGGTTGTCTCGAACGAGTCATAACCGGGGACCGTCCCGTCGAGCATCAGCCTGAGCGACACGTGCGGTATCTCTCCGGCTATCTCGAGAGCCTGGTCCGCCTTGTACCTGGACGTGATGAAGGCCTTCGCCGCACAGTCATTGATGATGTAGGCAAGCTCGGCTTTCGTGAGTCTGCTCGAGCATGCTGTATAGACGGTGCCGGCGTAGTGGCAGCCCCAGATCACCTCGAGGTAGCGCTCGTGGTTCTCCATGCAGAGCGCCACGTGGTCCCCGGGCTGGATTCCTGATTCCCTCAGGACGTTGGCGAGCCTCACGGCGGCCCGGTGGAGTTCGCCGTAGGTCGTCACCTTCCCCGTGGAGGCCTGGATGGTGGCGGGACGGTCGGGGGCTGATTCTGCGTAGACGCCTGGGTACATGCCAGAACGCTAACCGAATGACGGGAGTCACAGCCGAGCCGACGGCTGGGCTCTCCGGGGTGGAGCGGCGCTGGCATAGAGTCCTGCCACATCGCGCAATCACACCCGGGAGACTGACATGACGACGGTTGCAACCGCAGCGGACGAAACCACGATCGCCGCCCTGACGGACGAACTGCTGGCCAAGTTCCCGCCGAAGAAGTGCTCGGTCACCGAGTTCCTCGGCGCGCAGTTCGACATGGGCCTCGCGTGGGTGCACTTTCCCGTGGGGCACGGTGGGCTGGGTGCGAACCCGAAGCACCAGCGTGTGGTGAACGAGAAGCTGAGTTCCGCGGGCGCACCCTTCTCGATGCCTCGAAACCCGATCGGCCACGGCATGTGCGGTCCAACCGTCGTGGAGTGGGGAAGTGACGAGCAGAAGAAGCGCTACCTCCGGCCGTTGTTCACCGGCGAGGAGGTGTGGTGCCAGTTGTTCTCGGAGCCGGGCTCCGGTTCGGACTTCGCGGGGCTGTCCAGCAAGGGTGTGAAAGACGGCGACGAGTGGGTCGTGAACGGCCAGAAAGTGTGGACCACCCTCGCGCACCGCGCGAAGTGGGGACTGCTCGTCGTGCGCACCGACCCCGAGCAGGTGAAGCACCAGGGCCTGACCGCCTTCGTGGTGGACATGCTCGACCCGACCGTGGAGGTGCGTCCGTTGCGCCAGATGACGGGTGAGGCTGAGTTCAACGAGGTGTACTTCACTGACACGCGCATCCCCGCGCGGGAGATGCTCGGCAACCCGGGCGACGGCTGGAGGGTGTCACTCACGACACTCATGAACGAGCGCGTGTCGATCGGGGGCACCATCCCGGCGCGGGGCACCGGCACCATCTCCCACGCGATGAAGGTGTGGTCGGAACTGCCGCCGGTGAGCCGCGACCCCGCCACGCGTGACGAGTTGATGAAGCTGTGGATCCGTGCGGAACTCCTCCGTCTCACGAACATCCGCGCGAACCAGCAGCGAAAGATGGGGTCACCCGGACCGGAGGGCTCCATCGGCAAGATGGCCAGTGCCGACCTGAACAAGGACATCTACTCCTTCACCATGAACATGATGGGTGCCGACGCGATGCTGTACGGCAGTTACGAGATGCTGCGGCCGGAGACCGCGATGGGCTACGACTCGCTGCAGAAGGCGTTCCTGCGCTCGCGCGCGAACTCGATCGAGGGCGGCACCTCAGAGGTGATGAAGAACATCCTCGGCGAACGCGTCCTCGGCCTGCCCGGCGACGTACGCACCGACCGCGACATCTCGTGGAGCAAGGTGCCGCGCAACTAGCGCGGTACCGGAGGCACAGTGCCGCGCAACTAGCGCGTGTTCAGGACGCGGCAAGTGCCACGCCGAGCCACAGGGCAACCAGCGACGCCAGAAGCCCGAGCGCGCCTCCGATGGCGAGTGCGGCCTTGCTGCGCCCGGCCGAGTGGAGGATGCTCGCGCCCGCTGCAATGCCGACCGCAAGAAGTTTCACGAAAAGCGTGATGGTGTAGGAGGTTCCCTGCTCCGACGGCGAGACAGCCGCCACATTCCATGTTCCTGTGACAACTGTGACCGCGAGAGCCGGCCAAGCAACCCTTGCGAAACCGCGTGCAACGGTGCCGAGGGCGTCGGAATGCTCCCGGCGCACACGGGGGACGAGGCCGGCGAGCACCAACTGGCCTCCCACCCAGACCGAGGCCCCGAGCAAATGAAGGAACAGGCGGAGGGTCTCGACGGATGGTCTGAGCATGCCGTCAGAGTGCCTTGAGCACTGTGCTTGCCGCAAGTGCACGGTCGTCCACTGTCGTTGCTGCACCGGTTCCTGCGCCGGCCAGGGCGCCGATTGCGCCCCCTACGGCGGACTGCAGCTCCCGGATGTTCCTCGGCGGAGGGAAGTATTCGTCCTCATCAGTCACTGAGACCTCCTCCACGCCGTTCACGGGCGCCAGCTGCGCGAGCACCCGCTCCACGAGCTCGTCCGGTGCGGATGCACCCGCAGTGACGCCCACGGTGCCGTGCAGGTCCGTCGGCAGTTCATCTGCGTCGTTCACCCTCAGGACCCTCGCGCATCCGGCCTCGACGGCGAGCCGCTCCAGGGCCCGTGTGTTGGAACTGTTCGCCGATCCGATGACGACGAAGGCGTCCACACGGGGTGCGATGTGCATGAGTGCGGACTGCCGGTTGGTGGTGGCAAAGCACAGGTCGCTCCGGCCGGGAGTCCACACGTCGGGGAACTTGTTGCGCACCGCGACCGCCACCTCGTGCCACTCCCGGTGCGAAAGCGTCGTCTGCGCGAGCATCGCGACCGGCACGGAGAAACGGGGGAGGCTCTCCACGTCGTCGACCGTCTCCACCCGCGTGGTGGACTGCGGCGCAACTGCCATGGTTCCCACTGCCTCTTCGTGTCCATCGTGACCCACGTACACGATGTGGTAGCCCTTCCCGGCACGTGTCTTGACCTCATGGTGCACCTTCGTCACGAGCGGGCACACCGCATCCACCACGTAACTGCCGCGGACACGCGCCGCATCCACGACCTCGGGCGCCGATCCGTGCGCGCTCAGCATGATCGGGCTGCCCTGAGGCACATCGCCAATGTCGTCGACGAACACGACACCCTGTTCCCGGAAACGGTCCACCACGACCTTGTTGTGGACTATCTCGTGGTAGCAGTACACGGGCCCGTCATGGGTGCGCACCATCCACGCGAGAGCCTTTATCGCCATCTCCACCCCGGCGCAGAAACCTCTCGGTGAGGCGAGCAGCACCCTAGAGACGGCCATACGTGGCCTCAGGTTACTGACGAAGCGACACAGGTAGCCTGACCATGGTGAGCACTGACACCGACCTCTCGCCAGTCGTCATGTCTGTGGACGAGGGATCGGCCGCCGCATCCGCCGGTCTGGTTCCGGGTGATGTCATCCGCTCCGTCCAGGGTCTCGTGCCGAGGGACGTCATCGAGTGGCACCGACTGGTTGATGAGCCCCGGGTCGAGCTCACCGTGGGCCGCGGCGGGCTCGACCTCGACATCATCGTGACCCGTCAGCCTGACGAGCCCTTCGGGGTCACGGTGTCGAGTGCGGTCTTCGACAGGGTCCAGACATGCGACAACCACTGCGAGTTCTGCTTCATTTACCAGCTGCCGAAAGGCATGAGGCGCAGCCTGTACACGAAGGATGACGACTACAGGCTCAGTTTCCTGTTCGGGAACTTCACCACACTCACGAGGTTCACTGAGGCTGACCTGGAGCGGGTGGTGGACGAGCGGCTGTCGCCCCTCTTCGTGAGCGTGCATGCCACGGACCCCGCCGTGCGGTCGGGGATGCTCCGCAACGAGCGCGGGGGGGTCAGCCTCCGGTGGTTGGGGGAGATGCTGGCGCGCGGAATCGAGGTCAACGTCCAGATCGTGCTGTGCCCGGGTGTCAACGACGGTGTGGTCCTCGAGGACACCCTCGCAGGGATTCTCGAACGCTTTCCGGCTGTCTCGAACGTCGCAGTTGTCCCTCTGGGTCTGTCGCGCCACAACACGGAGGTCCGCATGCGCGTGCACACCTCAGCCGAGGCCCTCGAGGCGGTCATGTGCATCGAGAAGTGGGCCGGTCGGTTCCTGCAGGTGCTGGGGCGTCGTGTTGTGCATGCCGCCGATGAGCTGTACCTGCGCGCCGGTCTCGAGGTTCCGGTGGCTGCCGAGTACGGGGATTTCGGGATGCTCGAGGACGGGATCGGTCTGGTGAGATCCTTCGTGGAGGCATATGTCGGCCGCAGGGACGACAGGTCGCACCACAATGGCGGGTTCTTCTCCGCGGTCGACGCGTCCCCCTACGTCAGAAGCGCGAACCCCGCCGTCGAGACGGGTCTGAGGCGGGTGCCCGGGAGTGTCCCCGTGACGATGCGCCGGTCGCGTGGTCAGGGCGCACCGCTCAGCGTGCGCATCCTGAGCGGCGAACTGGCTGCTCCCGTGATCAGGCGTCTCGTGAGCGACCATCCCCACGTGGAAGTGGTGGCCGTGCGGAACGGGTACTTCGGGGGCAACACGGCGGTGGCCGGGCTGCTCACGTTTGAGGACGTGTCGGAGGCGTGCGCGAAGGAGCCGCGCGACGCCCTCTTCTTGTTGCCTGACGTGTGCCTGAATGCCGGGACGTTCCTCGACGGACACACCATCGACGAGCTCACCTCCCGGTTCGACGTGGAGGTTGTTCCGGCCTCCGGGGCACTGCTGCGCGAGAGACTCGAGCTGTTCCGTCGCCAGAGGGAGCGTGTGTGCGGTGACTGAACTGGAACAGGTCGCAGGTGCCGGGATACCTGTCGTTGTCATCGTCGGCAGACCGAACGTCGGCAAGAGCACGTGGTTCAACAGGGTGGTGGGCGAGCGGGCCGCCATTGTCGAGGACCGTCCGGGCGTCACGCGTGACCGCAACACACGTGTCGCCTCATGGCTGGGGAGGGAGTTCGAGCTGGTTGACACGGGCGGGTGGCTTCCCTCGGGCGATGCGCTCGACGACAAGGTGAGCAGGCAGGTGGAGGAGGCGGTGCGCTCTGCCGACCTCGTGATCTTCATGGTTGACGCGACGGTGGGCGTGACCGATGACGACGAGGCCGTGGCTGCGTGGCTCCGCCGCGCCGGTGTTCCCGTTCTGGTGGCCGCGAACAAGGCCGACAGCGAGCGCAAGGAGATGGACATGTGGTCCTTCCTGTCTCTTGGACTCGGTGACCCGCACCCGGTGAGCGCGCTGCACGGCCGCAGGAGCGGGGACTTCCTCGACGTTGTGCTGGAGCATCTGCCGGGACGGTCGATGGAGGGGACATCCCGCGAGGAACGCACCGCAGAGGTGCCTGATGCACCCCGCGTGGCCATCGTCGGCAGACCGAACGTCGGAAAGAGCACACTCTTCAACAGATTGGTGGGTGAGGACCGCTCGGTGGTCCACGACATGCCCGGAACGACCCGCGACGCAATCGACACGCTCGTCGAGACGGAGGACGGCGCGGTGGTGTTCATCGACACAGCGGGGATGAGACGGCGCAGCCGCATCGACGACTCTGCCGAGTACTTCTCCCTGGTGAGGGCACTCAAGGCGATTGACGATGCGGACGTGGCGATGCTCGTGATCGACGCCACCGTGTCCGTCACGGCACAGGACCAGCGCCTCGCGGAGAGAATCGATGCGGCAGGCTGCCCGATTCTCGTGGTCCTCAACAAGTGGGAACTTCTCGGCTCGGAGGAGCGGCGCGCCGTCGAGGCCGACCTCGTGCGACTGCTCCACTTCCTGTCGGATGCGCCCGTCCTCAAGATCTCGGCCCTCACCGGCAAGGGCGTCCACAAGCTGCGGCCGGTGCTGCGCGAGGCAATCGAGCAGTACAGCCGGAGAGTGCCGACCAAGGACGTGAACCGCATCATCGAGGCCGCCCAGCAGAGACAGCCCGCGGGCGGAGGAGCGAGAGTGCTCTATGCGGTGCAGGGTGCAACCGACCCGCCGACGTTCACCCTGTTCGTGAACCGTGAGATTCCGAGACCGTATGTTCGCTACCTGGAGCGCTGCATCCGCGAGGGCTTCGGTTTCGGTTCGACCCCGCTCGTGATGCGGGTGCGAAGGAAGGGCGACTGACATGCCCTGGTGCGAGCACTGCAGTCGGTACCTCACGCCCTCGTCAGTGTCGCCCGACGGCACCTGCCCGCAATGCGGCCGTGAACCCGAGCACAACACAATCCATGGCCGTCCCGTGACGGGCAAGGACATCGACCTTCGCGAACTGGCGGGAGAGGACGGCGAGAAGGTGCCGTGGCACTTCACGTTGCTGCTTGTCCTGCTGTGTGCCTACCTCGGGTGGAGAATCGTCCAGCTGTTCGCGTGACCCGAGCATCGTTCCGGGTGGGGCGGTAGTCTCTGGGTATTCGGGCTGTGGCGCAGCTTGGTTAGCGCGCTTGTCTGGGGGACAAGAGGTCGTGGGTTCAAATCCCGCCAGCCCGACCATGTGCGGACGATTCGTCGGCAGGTTCGACACCTCGGATCTCATCGCAGAGATGCTCGCGGTGGAACCAGGACTGCAGGTCACAGTGGACCTGGATGCGCCGGAACACACGGCCAACTTCAACACCGCCCCGACACAGGGATGCCTTGTGCTGATCTCCGAATCCGCCACGGTCACGGCCCGCACCGCACTGTGGGGCCTGGTACCCGCGTGGGCCAAGGACCCCTCGGGAGCGGCCCGCATGATCAACGCCCGGTCGGAGACAATCACGGAGAAACCGTCGTTCCGGAATCTCGTCCCCCGGCACCGGGCCATCGTCCCCATGACCGGTTTCTACGAGTGGGACCGCAGCGACCCGAAGGTGAAGAGGCCGTTCTTCGTGCCGAGAGCAGACGGGCGGACCATGTGGACAGCGGGACTGTGGACCCACAGTCCCGCACTCGACGGAAGGGCGTCCTTCTGCATCATCACCCGCGACAGCCGTGCTGACCTTGCCGCAATCCACGACCGGAGCCCCGTGCAGCTCACGATCGACGACGCCCTGTCATGGTTGTGCGACGAGACGCCCCCGCTCGGGTTGCTGGCCCTCGAGGACCCGCCTGCCCTCGGCCCGTACGAGGTGTCGCGGAGGGTCAACTCGGTCCGCAACAACTCGGCCGACCTGCTGGAGCCCGTGGAGCCGGAATCGCTGTTCTAGTTGCCGAGCGCAGCGATGATGCGCGCCGCGTTCGCCTCGAGGGTGCCCCGGTCGACCGAAGCAGCCGCGTTTGCGAAGTTCAACTGTGCCATGTCGCCCGTGGGGACCAGATGGATGTGGCAGTGGTTCACCTCGTACCCCGCGATGATGAGGCCGACCCGTGCACACGGGAACGCACGCCGCAGTGCGTCAGCGACACGGTGCGATACCTCGAACAGGTGTGCGGCGAGTGCGGGGGAGAGGTCCACCCAGTGGTCAACCTCCTCGCGCGGCACGACGAGAACATGCCCGTCGGCCAGCGGGTTGATGCTGAGGAACACGACGCAGTGATCATCCTCGAGCACGAACGTGCCCGGGATCTCGCGGTTGATGATGCGGGTGAAGATCGTGGTCATCCCATGTACCCGCCGGACACCTTGTACACGTCGCCCGTGCAGTAGCCGGACTCGGGCCCGGCAAGAAACCGCACCATCTCGGCGATGTCGGTTGCCTCGCCCATCCTGCCCATCCCGATGCGCATCACGATGCCCGCCTTCATCTGCTCGGAGAACGGGGTCAGCAGGGGGGTGTCGATGTACCCGGGGCACACGGCGTTCACCCTGATGCCGAGCGGCGCCACCTCGTCCGCAACCGACTTGGTGAGCGCGATGATGCCGGCCTTCGCCACGGAGTAATGGGGCGCACCCGCCGACGGCATGAGACCGAGGATGGAGGAGATGTTCACGATCGAACCTCGGCGACGAGGGGTCATGTGGCGCAGCGCGGCACGCGTGCCGTGGAACGCGCCGTAGAGATGCACCCGGATCATGCGGTCCCAGTCCTCGTCGGTCATGTCGACGAGGTTGTTCATCGGCTCCCAGTCCTGCAGACGGTTCTCCACGCGTGCGATTGCATTGGCGACGGAGCGGTCCGTCTTGGAGGAGACGTTGCGAGGTGCGATGCCGGCATTGTTCACCATGATGTCGAGACGACCGAACTGGTCCACGGTGCGGTCGATTGCGGCGTCCATCGCGGCCGGGTCGGTCACGTCGAAGGCAAAGCTGGCGCCGCCGAACCGGCCGGCCACCGAAGCGGCCGCTTCCGCATCAAGGTCGTTGATCACGACGATCGCGCCGTCGCGGGCAAGGCGTTCCGCGGATGATGCCCCGAGGCCGGAGCCGCCACCCGTGATGAACGCGACCTGTCCCTCGAGTACCAGAGCCATGGACCGACCTTAGGGCACCGTCACAGTGTCCCGGTCCGTCGGGCACGCGGGTTACTGTGCATCCGTGCCGTCGGAGGGTTTGTTCTCACGTGTCTGGACTGTTCCCAACTTCCTGACGGTCTCGCGCCTCGGCCTTCTGCCCGTGTACGTCGTGTGGCTTTCTGACGGCCGTTACGTGGCCGGCGCGTGGTTCCTCGGGGCACTGATGTGGACCGATTTCTTCGACGGTTGGATTGCGCGCCGCTTCAACCAGACGAGCGAACTGGGGAAGATTCTCGACCCCATAGCGGACCGTGCGATCTTCGGGGTCGGCGTGGTCGCGGCGATGGTGTACCACGCCTTCCCGTGGTGGTTCGGCGCGCTGGTGCTCGTGCGGGAGGGTTCCATTGCCCTGCTCATGACGGGTGCCACGTTGCTCGGCATGGAGAGGTTCCCTGTCACGACCCCGGGGAAGAGGGCCACGTTCCTGATGATGTGTGCCGTTAGTTGGCTCATTCTCGGGTCAGGCGGCGGCGGATGGCGGGTTGCGGGATGGATGGGGTGGACCGCGGCGGTGCCCGGGCTGCTCCTGTCGTACTGGACCTTCTTCCAGTACGTGCCTCTCGTGCGTTCGCACCTGTCATCGGGGCGGGCCGCCAAACGACTACCGTGAAGTGCTGTGAGCGTTCCCTCCGGTCTCCTCTACACCTCCGATCATGAGTGGGTGCGCATCAACGGGAACGTTGCACGTATCGGGATCACGCACTACGCACAGGATGCACTCGGGGACATCGTGTACATCCAGCTCCCGGAGGTGGGCTCAACTGTTTCTGCCCACGACCCGTTCAGCGAGATCGAGAGCACCAAATCGGTGAACGATGTCTACGCCCCCGTCACGGGGACGGTGTCGGCAGCGAACGAGATGCTCGTGGGTTCTCCCGAACTGCTGAACAACGACCCCTACGGGGACGGCTGGATCTGCGAGATAACGATGGACACCGCCCACCCGGAGGGCCTGCTCGGCCCCGACGAGTATTCGCAACTGATCGGGTGATGTCGTACGTGTTCTGCAACCGCTGCGGGCACCGGAACCCGCCATCGAGCAGCTTCTGCAGTGCCTGCGGCTCGGTTCTCGACCTCGTGGATGACCGCACCATCACACTGACCAAGGTCGATCCGCTGATGGATGCACCGGGCAAGCTCGATGACGTGCACGTCAATCTCGCCGACATCCCGGCAGGCGAGGCAATTCTCGTGGAGCGCGGGGGTGACGGAGAGGGGGACTGGTTCTCGCTCCGCACCCAGGTCACCACGATCGGTCGCCATCCGGAGTCGGACATCGTCCTCGATGACATCACCGTGAGCCGTCGGCACAGTGAGGTGCGATTGGTCGACGGTCGGTACGTCGTGAGCGATGTCGGTTCGCTCAACGGCACGTACGTGAACCAGGAGCGTGTGGATTCACGGGTGCTCTCGCAGGGCGACGAGCTGCAGGTCGGCAGGTTCCACCTCGTGTTCCTGCAGCGGGCGGGGTCGGCGTGACCACCGAACGCGACTACCTGTCCATCGGTGAGGTGCTCGCGCAGTTGCTCGAGGAGTTTCCCGATGTCACCATCTCGAAGATTCGCTTTCTCGAGAGCCAGGGGCTCATCGCACCGGAGCGCACGCCATCGGGGTACAGGAAGTTCACCGACACCGAAGTGGACAGGCTCCGGGTCATCCTGAGGGAACAGAAGGCGAACTACCTTCCCCTGCGCGTGATCAAGGACCAGCTGGACGACGAATCGAGCGACATCAGCAGGGAGCTCCGGCTCGTCTCCGACGGGGTCATCCGCAGTGATGCACACCCCGCCGCGCGTGCAGCGGTGCCCCGGAGCCCGGAGAGACCAAAGGTTGACAACACCGACGCGGTTGCCGCGCGTGAACAACGTCGCATCGCCCGTCGCCATGCCGACGAGACCGAGTCCCTGCCGCGTGACGCACTTCTCAAGAGAGTGGCGATCTCGCCCGAGTTCCTCCGCGAACTGGAGCAGGCGGGCCTGGTGTCGGGTCACGACGTCGGTGACACGACATTCTTCGAACCACACTCCATCGAGGTCGCACGGGCGGCGGCGCGCTTCCAGGAACTCGGAATCGACGTTCGCCACCTCCGTGCGTGGAAGTCCTCCACCGACCGCGAGTTGAGCCTCTTCGAGCAGCGCATCCTCCCGCTCCTGATGCAGAGGAACCCCGCCTCCCGTTCCCAGGCGGTCGAGATGCTGGACGAGCTTGTTTTGCTCGGTGGTGTGATGCGCGCGGCCATCCTGGCGCGTGAAACGGCGCGCCTCGTCGAGCCTCGCTGAGCATGCGTTCGCTGTCCGTGCGCAAGGTCGAGCGGGACCGCTCCACGAACAGTTTCGTGGTCACCCTGCGGGAGACAGACATGCCCCGCCGCCAGTTCGAGATCTTCGTCGGCATGCAGGAGGGCGTTGTCCTGCGACTGCTCCTCGACGGTGAAGCCACACCGCGACCGCTCACGCACGATCTGTTCGTCATCGCACTGGAGCGACTGAACGTCGCGGTGCGGCACGTTGTTCTCACCCATGTCAAGGAGGGCACGTACTTCGCCGAGCTCGTCCTGCACCGAACCCTCCCGGACGGGGCTGCGGGCGGGAACCCCGGAGAGGACACGGTGGTGTCCTGCCGCCCCTCCGACGGGCTGGCCCTCGCCCTCAGGTCGAATGCCCCGATCTACGCCCGGGAGGACCTCGTGGCGGAGGTGGGCCGTGAGGTCAGCCCCGCCCAGGAGGATTCGACCGAGATTCTCGATGAGTTCCGGGACTTCATCGAGAACATCAACCCCGAGGATTTCGACATCTGACCTCTTGCGACAGCCCCCGGGGCGGCGTAGCGTCTTTCACCTGCGTAGTTACCCGGCTGTAACAAGTCGGGCAGAATCGAACAGAGACAGGGGAGTCGCCGTGAGGGACATGACATTCAGCGGGAAGTCCGCGGCCGACGTCGTGGGAATCACCTACCGACAGCTCGACTACTGGGCGCGCACGAACCTCATCCGCCCCACTGCGGCAGACGCCACAGGTTCGGGTTCCAGACGCCGTTACACGTACAAGGACCTGCTCGAGTTGAAGGTCGTGAAGCGCCTCCTCGACTCGGGCATCAAGCTCACCAGCGTCCGCGATGTCTTTGCGTACATGCGCGAGCACGTGGACACTGAGATCAGCAGCGCGCACATCGTGATCGACGGTTCGTCGGTGGTGTTCTGTGACGGCGAGAACCTGATCGACGTGCTCCGGCACGGCCAGGGTGTCCTGAACGTGCTGCCCCTTGCCGGCGTGAAGGACGAGATCGACCGGCGCATCATCCTGCTCGAGGACCGCAAGAACACGGCATCCGGCGGCACCGCGCCTTCCCGTGCCGTCTGACGCAAGGCTGTCACCGCTCGACGGCGAGCACCGCGCCCTCGGGGCGAAGATGGCTGGTTTCGGCGGATGGGAAATGCCGATTGCGTACCCGTCAGGCACGCTCGCCGAGCATTCCGCGTGCCGGACCGGCGCGGCGATGTTCGACGTCAGCCATCTCGGTACGGTGCGGATCGAGGGTCCGGGTTCGCTCGCGAGGCTCCAGTCCGTCCTCACCAACGACCTCACCAAGGTGACCCCCGGTCGCGCCCAGTACACCCACCTCCTCGAGGACTCCGATGCGTCGGTCGCCGACGACATCATCGTGTGGTGGCTGGATGACGAGGTGTTCGACGTGATGCCGAATGCCTCCAACACATCCAGAGTCATCGGTGCCATCGGCGGTTCCGACACCACGGACTCCCGGGCAGTCATCGCGGTGCAGGGTCCCCGAGCACGGGAGGTGGTGTCGTCGGTCTCGCGGCAGGGCTCGGACACCGGGCGTTTCAGGGTGACGAAGGTGCACATCGACGGCGTGGAGTGCACGGTGGCCGGCACCGGGTACACGGGCGAGGACGGGGTTGAGATCGCCGTTCCCCGCGACGCAGCAACGACAATCTGGAACAGGCTCCGCAGCAGCGGCGCCGTGCCTGCCGGACTCGGCGCACGCGACACACTCCGCCTCGAGGCAGGTCTGCCCCTGCACGGACACGAGCTCGGTCCGGGGATCACCCCGCTGCAGGCAGGACTCGGATGGGTGGTGGCGTGGGACAAGCCCCTGTTCAGGGGTCGCGAGGCGCTCCACGAGGAGAGGCGAACAGGGCCGCGCAGGCTCTTGACCGGGCTGTCCATCGAGGGCAGGCGACCCGCGCGGGACGGAAGCACGGTCCTGAACGGTGAGGGCCAGCCGATCGGAACGGTCAGCAGCGGGAACTTCTCACCGACGCTCGGCCACTGCATTGCGATGGCCTTTCTTCCGCCGGGTACCCCGGCGGGGACCGCAGTGGGGGTCGACGTGCGGGGGAGTGTGCTGCCGGCCGTGGTGTGCAGGCTGCCGTTCGTCGAGAAGAAGAAGTAGTAGTACCGGTTTCTCCTCAGGGGGCCGGCTCGGACGGCGGAACGGACCCTCCCGGTCGTGGCAAGCGGATCCCGAACAGACCGCCTGCATTCTCCGCGAGGCTGACGAGCGGCGAGAGGCGCTTGGTGAGTTCGCCGAGGGCCGCGGCGATCTCGCCCATGGACGCGGCGGCGTTCATCGCGTTCCCGACCTGCGGCATGACACGTCGCAGCGGCTCCTCCACCTCGTCGAGAAGTGCATTCACCCTCGTCGTGGTGCGGTTGAGGTTGTCGACGGTCGAAGCAAGGTTCTCGAGGATGCTGATCAACGATTCGGTGGTGCGCCGGGAGGCATCGACAGCCTTGGAGGCCAGATCGATCGGATCGAGCGAAGAGGCGAGGGCGAGGATCGACTCGATCGGGTTGGACGGTCTGGTCTCGCTCACCCCGTCACGGTACCCGACAGGGACTCGGCATAGTCCTGGATCGGGCCGCACGTGCACACCAGGTTCCGGTCGCCGAACGCCGCGTCGATGCGCGACACCGGCGGGAAGTAACCGCGTGCCCTCAGCCCGGGGAGAGGGTAGAGGGCGACGTCCCTGCCGTATCGCCTGTCCCACTCGCCGGTCAGATCCTCGACAGTGTGCGGCGCATGTCGGAGCGGACTGTCGTCTGCCGACAGTGTCCCTCTCCGCACGTCGTCCACCTCGGCAGCGATCGAGATCATCGCATCGCAGAATCTGTTGAGCTCGGCAAGCGGCTCACTCTCGGTCGGCTCGACCATCAGGGTGTTCGCGACGGGGAAGCTCATGGTGGGGGCGTGGAAACAATGGTCCATCAGTCGCTTGGCGATGTCGTCGACCGTGAGGCCGGTTCCCTTGAGCACCTCCGCGACGTTGAGGATGCACTCATGGGCCACTGTCCCGTTCTTTCCCGTGTAGAGGACCGGGAAGTGGTCCCGAAGCCTCGCGGCGACGTAGTTGGCAGCGAGGATCGCATCGACCGTCGCGCGGCGCAGTCCGTCGGGACCCATCATCGTGATGTACACCCACGGGATGCCGAGAATGGACGCCGAACCGTGCGCTGCGGCCGACACAGGACCGACGGCCGACGGCGGACCTACCGGGTCCCCCGGAAGGAACGGGGCGAGATGCGCACCCACTGCGACAGGTCCGACACCCGGCCCACCGCCTCCGTGCGGGATGCAGAAGGTCTTGTGAAGGTTGAGATGACTGACGTCTGCACCGAAGTTGCCCGGCTGGGCGAGACCGACCAATGCGTTCAGGTTGGCGCCATCAACGTAGACCTGCCCGCCGTGGGCGTGGATGACATCGCACAGGTCGGTGATTGACTCCTCGAACACTCCGTGGGTCGAGGGATATGTCACCATCACGGCGGCGAGTGTGGAACCGGCGGCCGCGGCCTTCGCGGTCAAGTCGTCCATGTCGATGTTGCCGTTGTTGTCGCACTTCACCGGGACGACCTTCATGCCCGCCATGACGGCGCTCGCGGCGTTCGTTCCGTGGGCACTCTCCGGGATGAGGCACACGGTGCGGCCCACATCACCCCGCGAGCGGTGGTACCCGCGGATGGCGAGGAGGCCCGCGAACTCGCCCTGACTGCCGGCGTTCGGCTGGAGGCTGACCGCGGCGTACCCGGTGATCTCGACAAGCATCTGTTCGAGCTCGGTGACCACGCGGCGCAGGCCCTCGGTCTCGTCCTGCGGTGCGTAGGGATGGACGGAGGTGAACTCCTCCCACGTGACGGGAGCCATCTCCGTGGTGGAGTTCAGCTTCATCGTGCAGGACCCGAGAGGGATCATGGTGCGGTCGAGGGCGAGGTCCTTGTCGGCGAGCCGACGGAGATAGCGCAGCATGGAGTGCTCCGAACGGTGCGCATGGAACACCGACTGCGTCATGAAGTCGTCTGTGCGCACGAAATCGTCGCAGAGCCCGAACTCGCCGGGTTCCGGGGCCGGTTCGAACCTGAGGGCGCGAGTCAGTGCGGCAACATCGGCCTGCGTCGTGGTCTCGTCCATGCTGACCGACACGTGGGTGGGGTCGAGCATGCGGATGTTCATCCCTGCCTCCCGCACCGCCGCAACGACAGATGCAGCGTCACCGACCTCGAGGCACACGGTGTCGAAGAAAGAACCGTTCATCAATGTGGCTCCCGAAGCAACGGCGGAGCTGGCCAGCATCCGTGCATGCGAGTGGACACGCCCGGCGATCCGGCGCAGGCCGTCAGGTCCGTGCCACACCCCGTACATCCCCGCCATGTTCGCCAGAAGGACCTGGGAGGTGCAGATGTTGGATGTGGCCTTCTCGCGGCGGATGTGCTGCTCCCGTGTCTGCAACGTGAGTCGCAGTGCGGGACGACCCGCCGTGTCGGTGCTCACCCCGACGAGACGTCCGGGCAGGGAACGGGCATGGCTCTCGAGACACGCCATGAACGCGGCGTGCGGGCCCCCGAACCCGAGCGGAATCCCGAACCGCTGCGACGACCCCACCGCGATGTCGAAGCCGGTCTGTCCGGGCGGCACGATGAGGGTCAGTGCGAGGAGATCGGTCGCTGCAACGGCAACTCCACCGACTGCGTGGACCGAACCAACGAACTCCGCGAGACGATCCGGGTCACGTACCAGCCCGTCGCTCCCGGGTTGACTGACGACAACGGCGAAGTGCCTGGCGCCGTCGAACTCCTCCAGCGAGCCGACCTGCACGGGAACACCGATCGGTTCCATCCGTGTCCGCACCACCGCGATCGTCTGGGGGTGGGTGTTCGAGTCGATGAGCACGGACGGTGCCTCTGATCTCGAGACCCGCATCGCCATCGTGATCGCCTCTGCGACCGCCGTGGCCTCGTCGAGCAGTGATGCGTTCGCAAGTGGCAGGCCGGTGAGCTCGGTGACCATCGTCTGGAAGTTGAGGAGTGCCTCGAGCCGACCCTGGCTGATCTCGGGCTGGTACGGGGTGTAGGCGGTGTACCACGCCGGGTTCTCGAGCACGTTCCGCTTGATCACCGGCGGTGTCACGGTGGGGTAGTAGCCCTGGCCGATGAACGAACGGCGCTTGCGGACTCCCTCGAAGTGGGCCGCGAGTCGGGCGAGCACCTCAGCCTCGGGCACCGGACTGTGGAGGTCGAGTGGACCCTCGAGGAGGATCGACGACGGGACGGTTGCGTGCACGAGTGCCTCGAGCGAGGGCTGACCGATGACGCGGAGCATCTCGTTCCGATCGGAGTCGGTGAGACCGAGGTGGCGCTCAGTGAAGAATTCGGTGGACGACGCGTTCATGGGGACTCCTTGCAGGTTCACCCCCGCTGTCGTCGTGCCTGAGAGTTTCGCCGCATCGCGGCTTTCCCCGTCGGCGGGGGCGGACCCCACTTTCCAGCGTCTATGTCGTTCCCCCGGTCCCTGGTGCCTGAGAGTTTCCGGGGCGGTTGCTCCTTCGGCGGCGGTTTCCCGCTCTCTCCCAGGGGAACGCGTTGATGGTACCCCAGTGCCAGCCAGCCCCCTGCCATCACCGAGGTCTCCCGGCGCGGTCTACGGTGTCACCCATGACACAGATGACGTCGCTCGAACTTGTCCGGTCCACTGCCGCCACGATCGGAGGTCTCGGCGCGCGCTACATGCTCCATCCCGAGACCGCCGCTGTCGGCACGGAGGCGGGATACGAGAACGGTTGGGCCTGGTACTTCACCGGGAGGGGAGGGGTCCTCGGCGACGTCGATGCCTCGGTGGTTGCCGCCGCCTTCGGGTTCTTCGGGGAGCCGATGGTGCGGCTGATGTGGGAGACAGGTCTGAAGACGGAGGGTGCCCGCGCCGCAGGTTCCCGATACGCAGCCGCATGTGCAGCGTTCGGTCGCAAGCGGCTCCAGGGCACAGCCGGGCTCGAGAGGTTCAACGAGCTCGCGGAGAAGGTCATGCACTCGGTTGACGGCTCGGCACTGTCACTTTTCGTCGCGCTCCGCGCGGAGCCTGCCCCCTCGGATGTCGCCGGTCGGGCGTACTGGAACCTGTGCCTGCTTCGCGAGTGGCGGGGGAGCGAACACGTTGTGGCGGTGCGCGCGAGCGGACTCACCCCTGCGCAGGCAATCCTCACCGGCTATCCCGACCCGGCAACCGGCGTGAAGGAGGCATCACGGCGCGGGTTCGGCGAGGGTCATCCCGATGCATCGCCGTTGCAGGCTCGCCGCAGGCAGGCAGAGGAACTCACCGACACCCTGCAGGCAGCCGGATACGACGTTCTCACGGGCGAGGAGCGGGCCGAGATGGCCTCTCTCGTCGAGGTGATCCGCGGCGCACTCGATGCGAACGCCTGACGGCATCCACCTGCTCATTCGATGACGGCGTAACCACCCTCGGACCCCGGACCGACGACGGAGTCAGAGACCTCGTCGAGGTCGTGGAGGAACTCTGTCAGCACCTCAGCGTGCACTGCATTCACCGTGAGATGGATGCTCCTGGGCGGGGCCTGACGGTCGACATACCAACCCCTTGCCGCGAGGCCGTCGGCCACCGCGTACACATCGGGCGCAATATCGTCATGACGCAAATCATCACGCAACCCGATGCAGACGAGTGTTGAGTCGGGGAGTGCACGCAGACGAAGCACCGGGTGACCCTCTAGGTGCCGGGCGATGGCCAAGGCAGTCGCACGTGCAGAGTCGGTGAGGCGCTGGTAGCCGTCGTCGCCCAGGTGCCGCATGACGGCCCAGGAAGACGCGATCGGGCCGCCGGACTTCGTGCCGAGGATTCCCGACGAACCGTAGGTGCCCCCCAGCCAGTTGTCGGTGACGAACGTCTGGTCGGCACGGAGGAACTTGTTGCGGTGCAGGAGCAGTCCCGAGCCCTTCGCTGCGTACCCGTACTTGTGCAGGTCGACGGAGATCGACGTGACGCCGTCCACGCGGAAGTCCCACGGCGCGACGGGTTCACCGGCCCGCTCCATGTAGGGGAGAGTGACGCCACCCATGCAGGCATCGACGTGGCAGTTGATCCGGCGTGCCGCAGCTTCGGCTGCCAGGGGAGGGATGTCGTCCACGACGCCCTGCGGGTAGGACGGGGCACTCGCCACAACGAGCACCGTCTGGTCGTCGATTGCACGGAGCATCGCTGCGGTATCCGCGCGCCAGTCGGGTCCCACATCGACACGTCTGCTCTCCACGCCGAAATAATCAGCTCCCTTCTCGAGAGCGGCATGCGCCGTGTTGGGCAGCACCATGTTCGGTTTCGTGAGTGGGCGTCCCTCGCGCTCGGCCCGTCTCACAGCGGCCCGCACAGTGAGCACGAGGCTCTCGGTGCCGCCCGAGGTCATGAAGCCTGCCGCATCAGCGTCTCCGTGGACCCACCGCAGGCCGGTGGCGACCACGTCGTTGTGCATCTCCCGCAGCGACGGGAAGGCGGACATGTTCAGGGCGTTCTCCCCGGAGAACCGCCTGTAGGCCTCCTCGGACAGCGCAAGCACCCCGGGTCCGGCGCTGTATGCGAGGGAGAACGCCCGACCGTCACGCCAGCGCACGTCGTGGCCTCTGAGTGCCTCGAGTGACGCCAGAACGCCCTCAGCAGCCTGTCCCGGCCCGATGAACGGTTCGTGTGCAACCACGGGGGGAGAGTAGGCGCACCGTGCCCCCAGGCCTGCACGAATCCCATCCGGGACTCGCTGTGTCTTTAAGTTACATAACGGAGATTATGGGCAACAATGCAGACTCGATCAGGCGGGTCTGCCCAACGAGGCTGCCGTCACAGGTTCCGCGGCCTCAAGGAGCCACTCCAGCAGCTCCCTCAGCGACTGCAGGGTGTGGCGGCCTGATGCGAGGTCGCCCTGCACGTCCTGAACCGCGCACTGCAGAACGAACACGAGATCCTTGAGCTCGTCCAGTTCAGACCGTGCGATGACGAGCTCGTTCTCCGACAGCTCGAGTTCCGCTGCGCGTTGACGCGACACCCAGTCCCACTGCCTGCACTTCTGGCTGCAGAACTTCTTGGGCCGTCCCGGGCCGTCGGACCGCGCGATGGGATGCCTGCACCATGAGCACCGGCGCATCCCCGCAGTCACGTCCCTGCTCCTCTGTTGCGGGCTGGGTTTCGTCATGACGAAAAACTAACCGTGGGTAGCATCGCGCCGTGCCATCTTCGCCGCCTCCGGTCCGACTGTTCGCGAGCGACAACTTCTCGGGCGTGCACCCCCGGTACCTGGAGGCGATCTCCTCCGTGAACGACGGTCATGCGATGGCATACGGCGGGGACGCGGTGACGAGGGCAGCCGTGGAGGCGTTCCGCGAGCTGTGCGGTCTCGATGTCGAGGTTCTCTTCACCTTCGGCGGGACCGGAGCCAACGTCGTCGCTCTGTCGTGTCTGCTCGGCCGGGCCGAGTCGGTGTTGTGCACATCGTGGTCCCACATCAACGTGGACGAGACGGGTGCACCCGAGCGTTTCCTCGGGGCAAAGCTGCAGGACGTGGCCTCCCCCACGGCCAAGATCACCTCGGCAGACGTCGAGGCGGCGTGCGGCGCACTCGGGAACGTCCACCATGTCCAACCCGGAGTTGTGTCCGTCACGCAGGCAACCGAACTAGGCACCCTGTACACCGTCGACGAGATCACTGCCGTCTGTGAGGCAGCCTCACGTCGCGGTCTGCGGGTGCATCTCGATGGCGCACGCATCGCGAACGCAGTCGCTGCGATCGGCGGGGGGCGCGAGACGTTCCGACGGCTCACGTTCGGCGCGGGGGTGGATGCGGTGAGCTTCGGCGGCACCAAGAACGGCATGCTCGGTGCCGAGGTGGTGCTGCTGCGCCCGGGGATCGCCGACGGGCGCGCCGAGTTCCTGCGCAAGCAGGCGGGCCAACTCCCGTCGAAAATGCGTTACCCGGCTGCACAGTTCGTGGCGGCACTCGAGAACGACCTGTGGCTCTCCACGGCGGCCCACGCGAACGAGATGGCCTCGCTCCTGCATTCTCTCGTGTCAGACCTCGACGAGCTGCGCCTGCAACCGCCCCAGGTGAACAGCATGTACCCGTACCTCTCCCCCGCCGCCCGGGTCGAGCTCCAGGCCTGGAGTTTCTTCTGGGACTGGGACCTCCCGTCCGGCCAGGTGCGCTGGATGACCTCCTGGGACACCACCGAATCCGACGTGCGGACCTTCGCGAGTGGGGTCAGGGAGGCCCTGCTTCGGTCCTAGGAGTTTCTTGCGCGGCGAAATTGACCGCCGGCAGCCCGGGAGGCGACAATCGCATTGTTCGGATCGGGGGACGGCGATGGCCACAGGCGAACTGTTTGCCTTCAGAGCGTGGGATGACTACGTGTGGACCGGCGACGCCCAGTGCAAGGGGATGACGGAGGTCTTCTTCCCACCCGCAGCAGAACGTCCGCAGGCCCGCGAGCGTCGCGAGGCACAGGCCCGCGAGGTCTGTCATTCCTGTCCCGTCCTGGTCGACTGCAGGGACTTTGCCCGGCGCAACCGCGAGTACGGCTTCTGGGGAGGGGAATCCGAGGAAGAACGCCACGCCGCGGGATTCAGGCTCATTGCTCCCATCGGCGTGCGCGCACGCAACATCTCCTGATCAGTCGTCCCTGCGCAGGGTGACGGCCACCCATCCGTCGCGGTCCTCGACTGCCTCGACCGTGGTGCCGTCGTAGGTGGCAGTCACCGCATCTGCCTGGTCGGCCCTGATGCCGCTGAGCACTATGACACCGCCGCGACGGACTGCGGTCGACAGCTCGGGAGCGAGACCACGGAGCACCGGGGCGAGGATGTTCGCAACCACAAGGTCGTAGCGACCCTCGTCCGCATCAGTGAGCGGACCGCGCCAACCAACCGACTCCGAGACGCCGTTCAGACGGGCATTGTGCTCGAGCGCTCCCCTGGCGGCCGCCGAGATGTCGTGGCACTCACAGGTGACTCCGGTCGTCACTGCGAGCGCGACAGCGAGGACGCCCGAACCGCTCCCCATGTCGAGTACGAGCGAGTGCTCATCCACACATCTCATTGCTGCCCGCAGCGCGAGCACAGTGGTCGGGTGGTTGCCGAGCCCGAAGGTGCCGAACGGCTCCACCAGAACCGACGTTCCCGGTGGCGGCTCGACCCACGCCGGGACGAGCCACAAACCGTCGCTGACCGGGGTCGGAACTGCGTGCCGTCGCCAGGTGTCGGCGACATGTGTCGGGACGGACACCCACGTCAGCTGCGCGCCGTGCGCCCCCGCCAGTGCGGATACCGCCCCGGTGACTGACTCGTCAACGCTCGTGCGCAGGAGTGTGCGTCCGTCCGACGCCGTCGACTCCTCAACCGCGACCACGCCGAGTGCCCAGAGGCCGTCCGCAAGAAGTTCGCTGCGGTCCCTGCCCACGACGAACTCGGCGAGCGTCCACGCCGCCGGAACCTCAGTCAATCCGGCGCATCTCCCGCGTGAACCTCTCTGCCTTGGCCACGTAGGCACGCACGCCCATCTCGATGTCCTCGCGACGGGCCCTGCCTTCCTTTACCACCGCAGGAGCCCCGACCGCGAGTGCGCCGGCCGGCACCTGGGTGTTGTTCAGGACCACGGCGTTGGCCGCCACGATGGCCCCCTCCCCCACGACGACGTTGTGGAGGACTACGGCGCCGGAGGAGACCTGGCTGAAGTTGCCGAGCCAGCACCCCTCCAGGTGCGCAATGTGCCCCACCACACAGTCATCCCCGACGATCGTTGGCGTGAAGGGGGTGGTGTGCACGACGGTGCCGTCCTGGATGCTGGAGCGCTCGCCCACCTCGATGTATCCGTCGTCCCCGCGCAGAACGGCCCCGGGCCACACGCTGCTGTTCGCGCCGATCGTGACGAACCCGATGATCACTGCGTCCGGATGCACGAAAGCCGTCGGATGGATCGTGGGTTCGACGTCCCCGAGTGCGTACAGCGCCATGGGCGAACCGTAGCAACTCGGCCCCTCCGGGCGACCGCCGGAACGCGTGTCGCGGCCAGATCCTCGCTACCGTATGACCCCTATGTCACGGCGGATCGACATCGAACTGACGAGCAAGCGCGACGACGGCTCGTGGACCTGGCGAGCAGCCGGAGCACGCGAGCCGAAGGGACTGGTGGACGACTCCCTCGTGCCGACCGGCTCGAGCGTGAAGGACGTGCTGCGGGCGGAGGTGGAGTCCGACCTCGACGGAACCCGCGTGCTCGCGATACAGATGCCCAAGCAACGCACAGCGCGGAGCGGTCTCCTCGAGTTGATCCCGAGCGAGAAGTCCTTCGATCCTGTGGTGCAGACATCCGCACGCCGCGAGAAGGGCAACGGTGGCGACCGCGGGCCACGTCGCGAGCGTGGCGAGCGCAGGGATCGCGGCGAGCGTGGCGAGCGCAGGGATCGCGGCGAGCGTGGCGAGCGCAGGGATCGCGGCGAGCGTGGCGAGCGCAGGGATCGCGGCGAGCGTGGCCCACGTCGGCCCAGGTTCGATGCGCCGCCGGAGCTCCCCCAGCGTCCCAAGCCCAAGCGTGTCAGGCCCGGTCGTGCGCGAAGGGACGCAGTTCTCGCCGAGTTGCCCGAGGCACACAGGCCCATTGCCGCAAAGGTTCTGGACGGCGGCATCCCCGCCGTGCGGGCCGCGATCGAGGAGCAGAACCGCTCTGCGGTATCGGCAGGTCAGGAGAAGATCGAGGGCACCGGTCTCGTGCAACTCGCGGAGAACCTGCTCCCCCGCCTCCGGGTGGCGGACTGGCTGGACCGCGCCGACGCGGCCAAGGCAATCATCAGCGATGTCGACCTGCGCGACCTGAGGGCAATCGTCATCGGTGCCAGCGACCCTGCGATCGTGCGGGACGAGTCGACCCGTGCGATGGCCGAGGAACTGAAGACGGCGCTCACTGCCAGACTCGAGGAAGAGACAAAGCTCTGGCTGGATGACATCAAGGCCGCGACGGACATCGGGAGGGTGGCGAGGGCGCTCAAGTTGTCATCGCAACCGCCCAAGGCCGGGGTTCGTTTCCCTGCACCGCTGGCTGCCGCACTTGCGGCCAGGACCACCGAAGCGCTCAGCATGGACGCACCGGCAGAGCGCTGGATAGTCATTCTCGAGGCAGCCGCATTCTCGCCTGTCCGTTCGCTCGTGAAGCCGGCGGCACCGAGTTCGGAGGTGTCGGCTGATCTCACCAGGACGGTGATGCGCCTCGGCCCGCTGATGCCTCAGGTCGCGGCGATCTTCGGTGTGCAGGTGGACCCGAAGGCTCCGGCGCCGAGACCACTGCGCGCACCCCGTACGGACAAGAACAGACCCGATCGCAAGAAGCTGGCCCGATCCGGTGAAGGCAAGGGCAGGAGCGCCGGTCGACCCGGCGACCGGAAGCCCACTGCTGCACCTGAAGCCACCGACTCGGTCACCGAACCCGTCACGGATGCCCTCCCGGGAACCCTTGAGTCGGCTTCATCCTCGACGGCCGAAACCGTCGAGACCGCGGCGGACTGACGTATTTCGGCCGTCGCAGTGCGGCACGTGCCGCACTACGGTTGGCGCATGGGAGATTTCGTCACTTACGAAGTGCGCGGCAACGTCGCACTGATCACTTTGAACCGACCCGAGGCACGCAACGCCGTCAACGGTGACCTGGCGGCCGACATGGAGGCTGTCCTCGACAGGTTCGAGGAGCAGGACGGCGTGTGGGTCGCGATCCTCACTGCCAACACGGCTGGTCAATCGAATCCTGTCTTCTGCGCGGGAGCAGACCTGAAGGCCATCAACTCCGGTCAGGGAGGCGCTCTGGGGACCAAGCGCGGCGGATTCGGGGGCTATGTCTACAGGGAACGGCGCAAACCGATCATCGCTGCCATCGACGGACTGGCCACAGCGGGGGGCTGCGAGATTGCGCTCGCGTCCGATCTGATCGTGGCCTCCACCAGGTCTGCGTTCGGTCTTGCCGAGGTGAAACGGAACCTCATCGCCGCAGCGGGCGGACTTTTCCGCCTCCCCCGAGCGATCGGGAAGGCACCTGCCATGGAGGTGATCCTCACCGGTGAGCCGCTCTCTGCGGCGAGGGCATACGAACTGGGGCTAGTGAACAGGGTTGTCGAACCCGACCAGGTGTTGCCGACCGCGCTCGAGATCGCCGCGAAGATCGCGGCGGCGGCTCCTTTGGCGGTCCAGGCGAGTCGCCGGGTCGTGCTCGCCTCCGCCGATCTCGAGGAAGATGATCTCAAGTCGATGAGCAACAAGGAGATGGCCGCAGTGATGAACTCGGAGGACACCAAGGAAGGTCTCACCGCGTTCATCGAGAAGAGACCGCCGAACTGGAAGGGTCGCTAGGGAAGCACCCGCTCCACGAGGATCTCGCGGGCGACGAGCCCGTTGCGCTCGAACAGGTTCTTCAACGAGCGGTCTCCCGGCAGTGCGGACGCACCCACTGCAGCGGCGCCGCAACGGACGGCTTCCCTGAGCAGTGCGTCCATCAGTGCGTCGCCCACCCCCACGTTCCGCGCCCATGGCTCCACGTAGACATGCACGATGCTGCAGACGGTGCCGTCCTGGACCCAACCCAGGGTGCCGCACACCGTGCCGTCGATCTCGCCAACCAGAAGGTTCGCGGCTGCCGGAGCGGGGTTCCGTCGTCCCCGGTACGACGCTTGCTCAACGTCACCCGCACCCATGTGGGCCAACAGGGTGTGCGCATCACCGTGACCACCGGACCGGACCGAGATCGTCACTCGGGAGTGTCCCTGCGCCTCAGCCCGAGCCTGTGCTCGGCCTCCTTGCGGCCGTAGCGCACGGTCATCTCGCCGATCATCCGTGCACCGGGGGCTTGCCGACGCAGACCGTCGAGTGTGCGGGTCGTCAGACGCACGGCGGCACGTACCAGACCGGTGGCCGAACCGATCAGCGGACGAACACCGGGCACGCGTCGTCACCCACCGGGCACACAGGTGCACCGGACCGCACCAGCAGGAAGCAGCTCGGACACTGCACCTCGTCGGCGCGCTTCGGCTGCAGAGAGTCGTCGGCGGTGGATCGGTCGTCCACCTCAGGTTCGTCCTCGTCCTCGGCCGCGGGATCCTCGCTCGCCAACCGGTCCTTCAGGATCTTGTCGAGGTCTGCCTCGACATCGTCTGCAGTGAGCAACTCCTCGTCCTCGTCGTCGTCCTCGCCCGACTTGCGGGACGCCGGTTTCCCGACCGGCCCGGTGTCGTCCGACTCCTCGCCGTCGGCTCCGATGCCGTCGTCGAAATCCTCGTCGAGACCCAGTTCTGCATCCTCGTCGAGCCCCAGTTCGGGGTCTTCCTCTATCTCGAGGTCCTCGATCTCTTCCGGATCGATCTCATCCTTGGCCACGCAACCCTCCCGCGGTCTTTCGGGGCGGGATAATAGGCAGGTTCTGGCCGGACCGGGCGAATGGGCACCCCCGACAGCTCGCGGGTGACGGGCGTCACTGCGCCTGAGCAGACCCCCGCCGGCGTTCTGCGGCCCTCTCGGAGGCGAGTCGCTCGAGTTCCGGGGCTTGCGTCGTCATGTGTGTCATTGCTGCCGCAATGGCCCTGTGGCCCGCCACGTCGGCAATCTGGCGGTGCATCTCGAGTGCAACCCTGCGGTACGCAGGGTGACCCTGGGGGCTCGAACGCAGCTCGAGCATGTGCATTGCCTCGCGCGCATTGAACTGCATCACGTAACGCAGTCTGTACGCCATCGAGACGGCGTAGGAAGCCTGGTGGGGATGTTCACCCACGAGGGCCTCGAACAGGCCGCTGCTGCGGTCCATCACCTCATCGAACAAGCCGCCGCTCCCGGCCGCATCGACGAGTTCTGGTTTGCTGTACCCGTGGTACGGCGTGAGCGGCTGCCACTCGATGGTCAGCATCCGGTGACGCTGCAGGTCCCGGAACGCCCCGTAGTCACTGAGCACATCGAACCTGTAGTCGGTTCGCTCGAAAGCGCGCCCGGGTCGGTGCCGGCGGTTCGCCCGCTCCCCCACGTACGTGCGCAGGATCTCCGTGCGCCGGTCGACCGGCATCGCGTCGACGAGGGCGAGTATCTGGGACTCCGGGAGGTGCGAGTGGGAATAGAGCGCCGCAGCAACCACTTTCGCCTCTCCGTCAGGGTCGAAGTCCACGAGCGTGACTTCTTCGGTGTCCTCAGCGATCGAAGCACCGAGGAAATCGTCCGCGAGTTCGGCCGTCTCGCGTGCAGTTGATGCGAGGTAGTCGGTCCATGCTCCGCCCCGTTCCGGGATGTCGACACGTCGCAGGAAACTCGGGATGACCTTCCGCAGTTCCGTGAGCATCAGATCTGCGTAGTGCCGCGCCTCGGGCAGGGGGTGGGAGCGCATGCGCAGCAGGAGCGACTCGAAGGCCTGTCCACTCCCGTAGATACCCACGTTGGAGAGTGACGCAGCCGGCAACGCTCCCCGGACCGCATCCAGGGCTTTCGCCCTCGTGGCCTGACGCCAGACGAAGTCGCTGTCACCCTGCTGGCGGGGCACAGTGGCGCGGACGTGCTCGGTGACCGCCTCCGCCATCTTGCTGTAGCTGTCGAACATGCGGTCCATGTCGCCCACATAGCGGGTCCCGTGGCGTCCGGCGACGAGGTCGGGGTCGCGGTAGTACCGGTACCGACCGCCGAGCCGTTCGTCATAGGCGATGTAACGGGTGCTCTGCTCCAGGTAGCTCATCAGACGACCCCACTCGAGGATCTTCGTCAACACGTTCGAGGCCTGCTCGCACGCGAGGTGGACGCCGCCGAGCTGGGCGACGGAGTCGTCCCCGTACTCGAAGAAGACCTTCTCGTAGAGCGACTCGGCGCGTTCGAGGCCGATGGTTGCGTCCACCGCCTCGTCACCGGTGATGTCGAGATCACTCACGAACTCATCGAGGAACAGTCGTCGGAGGCTCTTCGAGGACCTGCTGTACCGTGCGAACAGAGCGCCCTTCACAACCTCCGGAAGGTTCACCAGGGCGAACACGGGTTGGTCAAGGTTGGTGAAGTAGTGCCTGAGAACCTGAGACTCACGCTCGGAATAGGACTCGGGAACGTACACCGCCACGTGGAGATGCTACGAGAACGGCCGGTTCCGGCGGCGTACCCCCGTCTGGGCCCGCTTCCGGGTCAGAGCACTTCGGGGCTGGGGTTCGCATGCTCGAAATCGGCGCGCACCTGCTTGCGGAGCCGCTCCGAGACCCAGAAGTCGACAGCCGTGAAGGCCATGGCGACAGCCCCGTCGATGACGGCGGAATCGGCCAGCGCAGAACGGGCATGACCGGCGAACGCCTCGGTGTGGATTGCAGTTCCCGCAGGAGCGCACTTGACCATCGGATGGATCGTGGGGACGAGATGACTCACGTTGCCCATGTCGGTGCTCCCCACGACACGGTGCCCCGAGACGGCCGGGTCCCCCACGCTCCGGCCGACAAGCGCCGCGTTCGTGACGTACGACGCGGCCAGGTGGCCGTTCGTCACCAGATCGGCGTACGCATCCCCGACCCACTCGTGGGAGAAGCCACAACCACATGCGGCGGCTCCGGCCGACAGCGCCGCAAGAACCCTCTCCTTCAGCGTGCCGAGCGACGTGATGTCGTCCGAACGCACGTACCACTCCGTGCTCGCCCTGTTCGGGACGATGTTCGGCTTCACACCTGCCTCGAGAAAGATGCCGTGAACGCGCTCCGTCGGCAGGATGTGCTGGCGCAGCGCGGCGACCCCCATGTACCCGAGAACTGCCGCATCAAGGGCGTTCGCACCGAGGTGAGGGGCTGCCGCGGCGTGCGCCTCCTTGCCGAGGTACTCCACGCGGAGCTGCTGAAGGGCAATCGCGTCGATCTGTGTGAGATCGGCATCCGCAGAGTGCACCATCATCGCGGCGTCCACCCCGACAAGCGCACCGTTCCGGGCCATCACGATCTTGCCCCCGCCGCCTTCCTCCGCCGGCGTCCCGAGGAACCGGAGACGGCCACCGCACTCCCCCGCGACAGCCGCGAGCCCGACCGCAGCACCCAGACCTGCCGCCGCGATCACGTTGTGACCACAACCGTGGCCGATCCCGGGGAGGGCGTCGTACTCCGACATCACGCACACGGTCGGTCCGCTCCCTGTCTCGGCTGCCACACCGGTTCCGACGCCGTAGGCCCCCAGTTCGGCCTCGAGACCGAGTCGCGTGGATGTCCTCGCCAGCAGCGTCGAGGCGAAGGTCTCCTCGAAGTTCAGCTCGGGATGTGCATGGATCTCGTGGCTCACCTCCACCAGCGCCGGTGCATGAGCGGTGATGACGGCCCGCACGCGTTCCTTGATGGCGGTGACATCCCTGTCCGCGGGTTCAGCCATGGGCAAGAACCACCTTTCCGAGTTGCCGACCCCGGGCGAGCCGCTCGAGTGCCGCAGGGTAGTCCGCGAACGGACACACCGAGTCCACCGCGACAGGCAAGCCTTCTTCCATCATGCGCAGCAGCGTGTCGAACTCCTGGTAGCTGCCCATTGTCGAGCCGATGATCTCGTGCTGGCGGAACCACAGTCTCGGGAGCCGCAGTGTCACCTCGCCACCCGAGGAGCCACCGCACACCACAAGCCGCCCGCCCGGCACGAGACTCTCGACGGACTTCTCCCACGTCGCCGCTCCGACGCTCTCGATGACCACCTCGGCCTCCACACCCCACGACTCGGCTCGCGTGTCGACGAGCACATCAGCTCCCCGGCGGGAGGCCTCCTCGAGCTTCTTTCCGTCCCTGCTCGTCACGGACACATGGGCTCCCATGTGCTTGGCGAGATCGAGTGCCGCACTCGACACACCCGACCCGATACCCACCACGAGAACCCGGGTCCCGCGCCCGACCCTTCCCCGTCTCAGCATCCTGAGCGCAGTGAGATACGCAACCGGGAAGGCCGCGCATTCCTCCAACGAGCGACCGGCCGGCACAGGCCGGACATTGCGTGCCGGTGCAACTGCGAGATCCGCGTGCCCACCCCAGGTGTGCTCGCCCCAGATGCGGAACTCCCGCGAGAGGGGGCTGTCCACACCGAGAGTCGCCATGTCCCGCACCGGGCTGATACCGGGATTCACCACGACCTCGTCCCCCTCACGCAACCCCTCCACCCCGTCGCCCACGGACTCAACGGTGCCGACCGCATCACAACCCGGGACGTGCGGGAGCGCGGGACGCGGCGTTCCGCGTGTCACCCAGAGGTCCATGTGGTTGAGGGCGCTCGCTCGCACAGCAATCCGGACCTCTCCGGGGCCGGGAGGTGGGCACTCAACCTCCCCGAAGCGGTACGCGCCCGGCGATGAGTCGAGGATCCACGCACGCATCCCGAGAATGTAGGTCACCGGTGCCGGGGGTCACACGACCACGCGGAGAGCGTCCGGTCGCAGTACGACGTTCACGTCGAGCCAGCCCGGAACCGGGACGGAGTCGATCCAGAGACGTTGGTGCCCCAGCCGCGACGCGGAGAATGTCTGCTCGGTCCGGGTGTTGATGAACGGGTGGGGAACGTGGTTGCCTGTCCGGGCGCGCCTCCGTGCTGCCGTGCGGTCCCTGAGCGTCATGCCCGCGCGGAGTTCGACCACCTCGAAGCGACCGTCGTTCGGGTGACCCCCTGGTGCCGCGTCCAACCCGTTCCACATACCCACGTTCGTCACGAGAACGAAGCCGTGGCGCGAGAACCAGGATCCAATGACCACCTCGGCACAGGCCCTCACGACGAGAGTCCCGCCGCGGACGGTGACGGTCACCTCGAGTGCATCGATTGTCAGCTCGACTCCGGCTGACACCCCTGCAGGGGGTGCCGGGCTGCCGAGGGCACGGTGCAGGTTCCCCCCGGACGTTCGCGGGGCGACGGGGCCCTGCAGCCGCACCACCGAGGCATCGTCATGTGCGACCGCTCTGCGGACCGCATCGGCCGGTGAGCCCCAGTCGGCGTTTCTCCCTATGACCACGCGCGCACCTGCGCCGACAACGGCGTCACGAGGCACCGCCCGATACAGCAAGAATCACGCCGCGATTGAGCATCGCGACCGCGTCATGTGCGGCGCGTGCATCATCGGGCGCCACGGCCACCGTCTCGAGCTGGCGCAGAAGATCGATCATCTGCCGGACTGTGCGCACGAAATCCCCGGGGGTCATCTCGGGGTCGACGATGTCCGACAGCGGTCGCCCGGAGGCCCACAGAGCGGCGTCCATGGCGAAGCCGGCGTGGGGTTCGCGGTGAACCTGGATGCCCCGCGCTGCCTCCGCGTCCGCCAGACGTGTGCTGAGCCTGGACAGCTGCCTGAACCTGGCACGCACGGTCTCGTTCGGCCACCTCACCGATGTCGCCTGGCCTGCCCGGGGCTCATAGACGAGGCAGGACACCACGGCCACGAGGTCGCGTGGCGACAGGCCTGCGAGAATCCTCCCGGAGACAGCCTCAGCAACGAGCAGGTCGGACTCGTGGAAGATCCCGCACAGGAGCCGACCTTTTGCGGTGAGATCCCACCCCGACAGGTAGCCGAGATCCCCCAGCATGTCCGCAACATCCCCGAATCTCGCTGCAACCGAGCCGGCCCGTGTGACCGAGCGCTGCTCCAGCTGCGAGATCTCGCGCCTCAGACGCTTGATGCTGCGCTCACCGGCGTCACGCTCGCCGTTGCGCCGCATCGCGCCGCGGACAGGCCGGGAAGCCGCAACATCACCGACTTTCGCCTTCACGAGGCGCGCAGTTGCCTCCCTCACGAACTCTGCCCGGCCGGGGTCGAACGGCACAGGCAACTCGACTGTCGTCGCCCGCTCCGGAATCGACAGCACGTCGCGTGCCGTCACCTCGATCTGCTTGCGCGACGGCGTCAGGACGTTCAGCCTCGTGCCGTGCCTGCGGGAGGACGTGGACACAACGAGACCGCGGCCGCGGATGTTCGAGCAATCGAAGATGACGACGTCCCCCGGCCGCAGGCCCCGGAGGGCGATCTCGGCCTCCGTCTCGCTGGCTCCATCCTCACCCGACGGGTCACCGGAGATCCGCCCCTCGGCGGCGCCGGGTCCGTGCGGTGCACCGGCCCCGGTCTCGAGGCGACGGAGGTCCCGTCGTTTCCTCTCGAGCACGGCCTCGGACGTCACCACGTCACGGTCTGCCTGGAACTGCGCGAACGAGAGGTTCAGGAGGTGCATTGCCTCGTCACGGGAATGGCGCCTCACCATGTTCGCAACCATGTTCGAGGTGGGACGGAAGGCCGACACGAGACGGAACGACCTGCTGAGGGCCAGCGCTGCGGTCTGCTCGAACGTCACGTACGGGTTCCAGAGAGTGACCGCATGACCGATGTCGTCCAGTCCGCGGCGGCCCGCACGACCCGTGAGCTGCGTGTACTCCGAGGCCCGGAGGAGAACGTGGTGTTCACCCGTGTATTTCGTGAGCTTCTCGATGACGACTGCCCGGGCAGGCATGTTGATGCCGACTGCGAGCGTCTCGGTGGCAAAGACGACCTTCACGAGTCCCTTCACGAAGCACTCCTCGACTGCCTCCTTGAACAGGGGCACCATTCCCGCGTGGTGGCATGCCACGCCCGTTCCGATGTCGTCGAGGAAACCCTCGTAGTCGAGAGCCTCCCTGTCGGATGCCAGCAAGGGTTCGGCGTGACGCTCGACTATCGCACGTATCTCGTCCTCTTCCTCGAGCGTCGTGAGCACCATCCCCGCGTTGACGCAGCTCCTCACTGCATCCTCGCACTGCGCCCTGCTGAAGATGAAGATGATCGCCGGAAGCATGCCGTTGTCGTCGAGGAGCTCAACCGTCTCGGTGCGGTCGGGAACGGAGAACCTGCGCCGGTGCGGACCACGCTGGCTGCTCCCCTCTCGGGAACGGGCGAGTGTCCTCTCCAGCCCACGGTTGGGTGATCCGTTCACGATCGTCTCGTGCATCACGACGCGACGGGCCTCCCGGTCGAACATTGCATGGTGCGTGACGAGCTCGACCGGCCGCCGTGACTCCACGACCACGTCCGTTCGCCCCCTGACGGTGGTGAGCCACTCGCCCACCTCCTCGGCGTTGGAGACCGTCGCCGACAGGCAGACCAGCTGCACCTCCGGGTCGAGGTGAATGATGACCTCCTCCCACACCGGTCCGCGGTACTCGTCCTGCAGGAAGTGAACCTCGTCGAGGATCACCGCGCCGAGGTGCTCAAGTCCGGCGGATGAGGAGTAGATCATGTTGCGCAGCACCTCGGTGGTCATCACGACAACCGGCGCACCAGCATTCACCGCGTTGTCGCCCGTGAGAAGCCCGACATTCTCTGCACCCCAGAGCGCGCACAGGTCCCTGTACTTCTGGTTCGACAGCGCCTTGATCGGCGCCGTGTAGAACGCACGCTTGTTCTCCCCCACGGCGCGGTGCACCGCGTATTCGGCCACGAGTGTCTTTCCCGAGCCAGTGGGCGCCGCAACCAGAACGGACGCCCCCGCATCGAGGGAATCCATCGCTCTCAACTGGAACGCGTCCGGCTCGAAACCGAGTGAAAGGACGAAGGTGTCGCGGGGTGTTCTCACACGGGTCTCTTGCGGACGAGCAACCACCCGATGAGTACGGCGAGACCGTACATGACCGACATCGGCACCGCGAGTGCCAGGAGGGAGATCGGGTCACCCGACGGTGTGATCACGGCGGCGACGACGAAAATGCCCATCACCGCGAACCTCCATTTCTGGAGCAACGTACGCGGCCTCACCGCCCCGACGAGCTGGAGAAAGACGATGAGGACCGGGCTGAGGAAGCCGATGCCGAACGCGAGCATCATGAGAACGACCAACTGCACGTAGCGGGTCACCTGGAAGGCCTGGTTCACGTCGTGACCGGCCCACGAGATCAGGAACTCGAGTGCCTTGTCGAGGGTCCAGTATGCGAGCGCACCACCGGCGGCGAAGAGAACGACAGTCGACAGGATGAATGGCACGGCGTACCGCTTCTCCCGCCTCTCGAGTGCCGGAACGATGAACCGCCACACCTGCCACAGAATGACGGGAAATGCACCCACCAGACCGCCGTAGGTGCTGATCCGCAGGCGCGCCGCGAAGCCATCCAACGGTCCTAGTGCATAGAGGGACCCGTCGCAGCCGAAATCGGGACGTTGTGCGCACAGTCTGACGTACGGCTCGGTGAGGAAGTCCTTGACCGGGTCGTAGAAAGCCAGGAGAAGCAGCATCCCGGCCGCGACCGCCAGGAGACAGCGAATCATCCGCGAGCGCAGCTCGCGCAGGTGATCCATCACCGGCATCGCAGAATCAGGGACGGTCGACATCGTCTGCACCACCCTGTCCGGGCTCGACGGCATGTGCATCCCCGGGGGGTTGTGCGGGCGGAAGCACGCTCTGCTCGGGTCTCATCGGCGGGGACGGCTCGTTGTCGACCGCACCGAAGCCTGCGGTGATGTCGCGTGCAACCGTCTTGAGGTCGCGGATCGGTTCCCCGAAGGTGCCTTGCATCTCTGTCTCGAACGAACGGGCCATTCGGCGGAGTTCGCCGTACGTCCGACCGATCCCGCGGATGACACCCGGCAGGCGCTCGGGTCCGAGAACCACGAGCCCGGCGACGAGGAGGAACACAATCTCGCTGCCGGAGAGGTTGAACACGTGATCCAGCATAGGAACGACGCATAGGCTCCCGACGTGCGCCAGCGTCACCCCTCCCTGCTGGAGATGCCGATTGCCTTCGCCCACAGGGGTGCCCGGGCCCACGCACCCGAGAACACCCTGGAGGCATTCAGGTTGGCACTCCGCCTCGGTGCGAGCGGCCTAGAGACGGATGCCTGGCTCACCCGCGACGGACACGTGGTGCTCGACCATGACGGGACCGTCGGACGCGGGCTCCGCAGACGACGCATCAAGGATGTCGACCTCTCGTCACTTCCCGGCCATGTTCCGGCGCTTCCGGGATTCTTTGCGGAGATGGGAAGCGATTTTCACTTGAGCATCGACCTGAAGGACCCAGCGGCGGCGCCGGGAATCGCCCGTGCCGCGTCGGAGGCGGGCTTCCCGACCGAGAGGCTGTGGCTGTGCAGTCCGGACACAGAGGTGCTCCTGGGCTGCAGGGCCACGATGCCGGGTGTGAACCTCGTTCACTCGACCCGAACCTCGCGTCTCAAGTCCGGGGTGGAGATGCATTGCGTGACCCTGCGCGAGGAGGGAATCGGCACCCTCAATCTTCATCACAGCGAATGGAACGGCGGCACCGTGGTCCTGTGCCACAGGTTCGGCATAAAGGCATTCGCATGGGATGCCCAGCACGCCGAGCATGTGTCCGCCGTTCTCGCAATGGGAATCGACGCCGTCTACGGCGACAGGGTCGACCTGCTCGTGGATTGTTTCCGCGACGTTGTGGGCGCCCCGCCGGCGGGTGGAAGCGTCTAGAGCCCCCCGGCCGAGCCGATGGGCCACACCACGGCGAACGCCCGCCCCACGATCAAGGATTCGGGTATCGAACCGAAGGACCTGCTGTCGAAGCTTTCCGGGCGGTTGTCCCCCATGACGAACACATGCGCCTTCGGCACGATCGTGCGTCGCATGTTCTCGACCCTGCAACGCTCGGCAGGCGTGCCCCGCGACGTGTCGCGTGAGGGGAGGTACGGCTCCTCCAGTGCACGGCCGTCGATGAACACGGTGCAGCCACGGATCTCGATCGTCTCCCCACCCAGTGCAATCACTCGCTTGATGAGGTCGTCGTGGGCGACCTCATTTCCGTTCCGGGTGACACGGTCGAACACCACCACGTCACCTCTGTGCACGGCATGCAGGCGGTAACTCAACTTGTTCACGAGGACACGGTCGTTGGTGTACAGCGTCGTCTCCATGGAGGGACCGCTGATGTAGAACTGCTGGAGCACCCACAGCCTCACGGTGAACGCCGCGCCGAGGGCCACGGCGAGCACCACGAGCCAGTCGCGCAGAACTTTCGCGGTGCGCCCCTCCGGCTCGTCCCGGCTCACGTCGTTCTCCACAGATTGTCGACGCTACTTGACGGAACAGCCGATGAGCAGGCGCACGGGAACGATGGACGGATCCGTCACAGCGACGAGATGAGCTTGTCGACCCGTTCGTCGACGCTCCGGAACGGATCCTTGCAGGCCACTGTCCGCTGTGCCTGGTCATTGATCTTGAGATGGACCCAGTCCACCGTGTAGTCGCGTGACTTTGCCTTCGCAGCCTTGATGAACCGCCCACGGAGATGGGCACGGGTTCCAGGCGGGGCGTTGGTCACTGCGTGGTCCACCTCGCCGGGCGCAGGCGACCACGATGCTTCCACCTGGCCGGCGGCCCGGAGCCGGTGGTACACACCTCTGTGCTCGTTGATGTCGTGGTACTGCAGCTCGAGGGCCTGCACCCTCGGGTCATCGAGAGCAAGACCGTGTCGATCGGCGAATGCCGAGACGATCCTGTGCTTGATGGCCCAGTCGAGGCGTCGCTCCACCCGCCCCGGACCGGCTGAGACGTCGACGAGTGTCCCCAACCAGAGGTCGAGCATGCGTGACTCCTCGTCCGGGAGCCCACGGGCGTCCCGGAACCTGACAGCCGCCTCGGCAAGACAGGACAGGATGTCGAGGGCGCTCATTTCCTTGCCGTTCGCGAGCCTCACGGGGCGACGACCCGTGATGTCCATGCTGATCTCACGGATCGCCCTGATGGGACTCTCGAGAGTGAGGTCGCGCAGGACCGTGGTGTCGTCCTCGAGCATCCGCAGCACGACGGCAGCGGTCCCCATCTTGAGCAGATTGGAGTCGGCCGCCATGTTCGAGTCGCCGACGATGACGTGCAAGCGTCGGTACAGCTCGCCGTCGGCGTGGGGCTCGTCCCGCGTGTTGATGATCGGGCGTGACCGCGTTGTGGCCGATGAGACCCCCTCCCAGATGTGTTCCGCGCGTTGGGACAGTGCGAATACCGGCCCCTTCGACGTGGAGACGATCTTTCCTGCACCGCAGAGCAGCTGACGTGCCACGAGAAAGGGAATGAGGACGCTCTCGTGCCTGGCATCGTTGTCACGTCCGGTGAGAAAGTTCTCGTGGCAGCCGTAGCTGTTGCCCGCACTGTCAGTGTTGTTCTTGAACAGATAGACCGTTCCGCGGATGCCTTCCTCGCGCATGCGCGACTCGGCACCCGACACCAGGTCGTTCAGGATCCTGTTGCCGGCCATCTCGTACAGGCAGACCTCTGCGACCGAGTCGCATTCGGGCGTGGCGAACTCCGGGTGCGAACCGACATCGAGGTACAGGCGTCCCCCGTTGTCGAGAAAGACGTTCGAGGAGCGGCCCCACTGGACCACGCTGCGGAAGAGATAGCGGGCGACCTCGTCGGGCGTGAGACGCCTCTGGCCGCGCAGCGTGCACGTGATCCCGTACTCGGTCTCTATCCCGTAGATGCGGCGGTCCATCAGCCGAGCATCTGGGTGACCGACGGCTCCTCGAGTCGACTGAAACAGCGCCTGCGGCCGTTGCGGGCCAGGATCGCAACCTCGAGATCGACAGCAGCCAGGGACCGTTCCGGGCCCGAAAGTGCCGCAACCGCTGCCTTGAGAAGTCCTGCGAGGGTGTCGTCGTGCTGCCAGCCGGCGCACCTTGCCGCGACCGCCTCAGTGTCGCCGCCGAGGATGCACAACCCGTCTTCGTCCATCACCGTGCCGTCGTAGGAGATGCGGTACAGCCGGTCGTCGTCGCGTGCCTCCCCCACCTCTGCGACGAGAATCTCCACCTCGAGGGGCTTCGGGCCGGCGGTGAACTCGTGCGCGAGCACCTGTGCGTACAGGTTCGCGAGCCGTCGGGCATCGACGTCGCGGCGTGAGAACTGGTAGCCCTGCAGGTCCGCCTGGCGGACGCCCGCCATCCGCAGGCTGTCGTACTCGTTGTACTTTCCGACCCCGGCGAAGGCGATCCGGTCGTAGATCTCGCTGATCTTGCGGAGTGTCGTCGAGGGATTCTCGGCGACCACGAGGATTCCCTCTGCACAGCCGGCAGCAATGAGGGTCCTGCCCCGCGAGATCCCCTTGCGCGCGAAGTCCGCGCGGTCCTTGAGGAACTGCTCCGGCGGAACATAGAAGGGCATGCTCATCTCGCGCGCTCCTCGTCCTCGATCGTGGTGAACACGGCGCGGAGCTCCTCGTCCCCCACCTCGGCCCAGCCGTCTGCAGTGATCGTCGCAACCACCGGGAACACACCGCGGAGCATGTCCGGGCCGCCGGTCGCGGAGTCCGCATCGGCGGCCTCCCACAGCGCGCGGCATGCGAGCCTGACCGCTCCGTCACGGTCCAGCGTGCTCCTCCAGCCGACCTTCACCACCGTTCCCGCGTGCAGCATCCCGCTCCCGATTGCCACGAAGTCAGTCTCTTCGTACCGACCTCCGGTCATGTCGAAGTCCCAGATGTGGCCCGTGCCGTCCCGTGTCTCGAAACCTGCGAACAATGGCACCACACCCAGACCGTTCATGGCCGCGGGGAGGTTCTCCCGGACCATCGCGCTGAGGCGGTTCGCCTTGCCCTCGAGGGTGAGGGGGTGACCCTCCATCTTCTCGTAGTGCTCGAGCTCGAGCTGGAACAACCGGATCATGGCAACGGCCGGACCGGCGGCGCCGGCGATGGCAACGGCACTGTGACTGTCGGCCTGGACGACTTTCTCCATCGTCCGGTGGCGAATCAGGTTCCCTGACGTGGCCCTGCGGTCGCCGGCGACGAGAACGCCCCCGCCGAACCGCATCGCGACGCATGTGGTGCCGTGCGGCACCACCACGTCACCGGCGGACTCGACGAACGGCGACAGACCTGCAGACCGCAACAGTCCGACAAAACTCGGACCGGGATCGTCGACGGGGCCGAAGAGCGGCAGACCCATCTACTGTCCGCCTTTCTGGACGTAGTTGCGGACGAACTCCTCGGCGTTCTCCTCGAGCACCTCGTCGATCTCGTCGAGGATGTCATCGAGATCGGACTTGATCTGATCGCCCCTCACGGTCGAGTGTGCCCCCCCGACTGCGTCCTCCGTACGCGAACCGGCCTCCCGGCCCTTCTGCACCCGCTCCTGCATGTGCCCAACGGTACCGAACGTCAGCATTGGGGACACATCCCGGTCCGCCGTCGGTCACCAACCCGGGTCGGATTCGACGGGCACGACTGCACTGCTCCCGAGCATCTCCACGAGGTGGTCGACGTCGGTCGCCGCCGACAACAGCCGTCCGACGAGGTCCTTGGTGCCCTTCAACGGTTCGTCCATCGGCAGGCGAACGAGGCCCGCCGCCGTGTCCAGCACGATGCCGTCCCAGCTGGCCGACACGACCTTGTCCGGCCAGCGAGCAAGGCACGCTCCCCGGAAGTACGCCCGTGTCCCTGATGGCGGCTCGTTGCGCGCTGCATCAGCAGCCGCGTCGGGAACCAGCCGTCTCAGTTTCGCTCTCCGCGCCAGGCCCCGTCCGGGACGCATGTCGTGGTACTGGAGATCCACGGCGCGCAGACGGGCATCGTCCCAGTCGGCCCCGTGCCGATCGGCAAAGCCCTCGATGATGCGCAGCTTCGCCACCCAATCGACGGTGTCGGCAGTCCGCGAAGGATCGGAGCCGAGAAGTTCCAGCGTCCGCGACCACTCGGCGAGCACCCCGGGACCCTCCCCACCGAGCGGGTCCACATCCTGGCGCCCGAACCACGACGTCACCCTGGCCAGAATCTCCTCCTGGACGGCCAGGGCGGTGCGCATGCTGCCGTCGAGACACTCGTAGGCGGCACGCAGCGTGATGTCGTGGCTCACGGCGCGTACCGCGGACACCGGGTCGACCGGCCCCAGACCTGTCCCGAACTCATCATCCTCGAGACAGGACAGCACGAGGGCGGTGGTTCCGAGCTTCAGCCACGTTGCCACCTCGCTCATGTTCGCGTCACCGGCGATCACGTGGAGCCGCCGGTACAGCGCCGGGTTCGCGTGCGGCTCGTCGCGCGTGTTCACGATCGGGCGCCGGATGGTGGTCTCGAGACCCACTTCCTCCTCGAAGAAGTCAGCACGCTGGCTGAGCTGGAACATCGGGCGGTTCTCGCCCTGCCGCGGCACCTCCACACCCACCTTCCCGGCCCCGCAGAAGACCTGGCGCGACACGAAGTGCGCGAGCATTGCTCCCTGGATCCGTCCGAACGGCACCTCCCTCGGGACGAGGTAGTTCTCGTGGCAGCCGTAACTGTTCCCCTTGCCGTCCGAGTTGTTCTTGTAGGCAATCAGCTCAGCCCCTTCCGGGAGCCTGAGACGTGCGCGCTGCATGCTCTCCTCGATGACGAGTTCCCCGGCCCTGTCGTGGATCACTGCCTGGCCGGGAGAGGCACACTCCGGAGTCGAGTACTCGGGGTGGGCGTGGTCGACGTAGTACCTGGCGCCGTTCGGGAGGACAGCATTCGCCATCATCGGCTCAACCATCGGGTGGGTCCCGGCAACGACTCCGTCGTCGCGCGCGTCGACGTGCGGTGTCTCTCGGTCGAAATCCCACACACGCAGCGAGGGCCCGTCGTCTGTGTAGGAGTTCACGAGAATCGACGACGCAACGGACGGCGAGACGTCGAGGTTGCGTGCGATGATCCCGTACTCGGTCTCGATCCCCATCACCTTGCGCGACGTCATGGTTCTCTCGTCCCGGGCCGGGAGGTTCTCAGAGGTACTGGCCCGAGACGGTGCGTTCGATGGCCTTGCCCCCCGAAGCGGTGCCGTCGCGCCTGTCTGACTGCACCAGGGTGCGGATGAACACGATGCGCTCGCCCTTTCGGCCCGAGATGCGTGCCCAGTCGTCAGGATTGGTCGTGTTCGGGAGGTCCTCGTTCTCCCTGTACTCCTCCCTGATCGCCTCGCGAAGATCGTCCGGGCCGATCCCCGGAGCTCCTCCGGAAAGTTGCCGCTTGATTGCGGTCTTCTTCGCACGCCGGACGATGTTGTCGATCATGGCGCCGCTCGCGAAGTCCTTGTAGTACAGCGTCTCCCGCTCGCCGTTCTGGTACGTCACCTCCAGGAACTCTGTTGTCGTGTCCGTGCGGAACATCTCGTCTGCCGTGGCCTCGATGATCTGCGGGACAGAGGGGCTCCCAGCCGCGTACGGAAGATCATCCGTGAGGTAGCGAGAGAGGATCCGTCGGGTCGCGGCGCGGTCGGGTCGGTCCACCTTGATCTTGACGTCGAGTCGACCCGGCCGGAGGATGGCGGGGTCGATCAGGTCCTCACGGTTGGTCGCACCGATGACCATCACATTCGACAGTCTCTCGACACCATCAAGTTCGGCGAGCAACTGCGGCACGATGGTCGACTCCATGTCGGAGGAGATTCCCGTGCCGCGCGCCCGGAACATGCTGTCCATCTCGTCGAAGAACACGATGACGGGCCACCCCTCCATGCTCTTCTCCCTCGCGCGCTGGAACACGAGCCGGATGTGACGTTCGGTCTCCCCCACGTACTTGTTGAGCAGTTCAGGCCCCTTGATGTTGATGAAGTAGCTGCGTCCCTTGTCGGCCCCGGTTCTCTGCGCGACCTTCTTGGCGAGACTGTTGGCCACAGCCTTGGCGATCATCGTCTTGCCGCATCCGGGTGGTCCGTACAGGAGGATGCCCTTGGGTGCGGGCAGCCGGTATTCCGCGAAGAGCTCGGGGTGCAGGAAAGGCAGTTCCACTGCATCCGCGATCTGTTCGATCTGGGAATCCAGTCCACCGATGTCGTCGTAGCTCACGTCGGGCACCTCCTCGAGCAGAAGGTCCTCGACCTCCGGCCGGGCAAGGCGTTCCAGAAGCACTCCACTGCGGGGATCGAACAGGTACAGGTCACCGGGGCGGATGAGGGTTCCGCGCAGGGCGTCACAGAGTGTCATGACCCTCCGGTCGTCGTTGTGGCACTCCACCATCGCGCGCACGCCGTCCTCGAGGACCTCGACCACCGCACCGACCTCACCATTGCCCTCGTGTCCACGGACCAGCACGACGTTCATCGCCTCGTTCAGGACCACTTCCGAGCCCCGCATGAGACTGTCCGGTGCCACATCCGGTGCAACTGCGACCCGCATCTTCCGCCCGGCCACGAGCACGTCGACTGTCCCGTCGGCATTCGTGTCGAGGAGCGTGCCGTACCCGGACGGCGGCGCGGCAAGGCGGTCCACCTCGTCCCTCAACCGCTCGAGTTCGGACCTTGTGTCCCGCAGGGCGGAGGACAGACGCTCGTTGCGGGACCTCAGTTGTTCGATCTCGGCCGAGAGGGCCTTGTCATCGGTCACACGCGGCAGGTTATTGCCTGGACCCTCGTCCGTGCACCGCGGTGCCACCGGTCGACGTGTGTAGCATGACCCGAACCCCGCAAGGGTCCTGCCGTGCGATGCAGCACGGGAGTACCCGGGCAAGAACACGAAGGGATTCCAGATGAAGGTGTGGATCGACCAGGACCTGTGCACGGGAGACGGACTCTGCGAGGAAATCGCCCCCGACGTGTTCACTCTCCTCGACGACGGTCTCGCCTATGTCAAGGAAGGCTCCACCGTGTACGCGGAGGCGAAGGGCAACAAACAGGGAGCCGACGGTCTCGCGAACATTCCCGAGGGTCAACTCGACGGCGTCATCGAGTCCGCCGAGGAATGCCCCGGCGAGTGCATCTTCATCGAGCCCTGATCAGCCGACGAACCTGCCCACGGTGAGAAACGCCGTGTGCGCCACCATGCGGTGATCGGGCCGGACTGACATCCCCTCGATGTGCCACGTCCGGTGGAGCACCTCGAGCGTCCGTTGGTCAGTCCACGCGCTGCCGAGTGCCTCGCGAACCTGAACTGCCTGGGTGATCGACGGGGTGTAGGCCACCAGCAGTCCGCCACGGACGAGCACCCGCTCGGCGTGCGGCACCACGCGCCACGGTTCGGGCAGGTCGAGCATCACCCTGTCGAACTGTCCGTCGGGTGGGCCCTCGTAGGCATCCCCGAGGGACACTTCGTAACGGTCGAGCGCGGAGGCACCGAGGAAGGACGACACGTTCGACCTGGCGCGGTTGAGGAAGTCCTCGCGCATCTCGATTCCGCGGATGCTCGCACCCCAGCGCAACATCGTCATCGACAGGGCACCCGAGCCGACACCGGTCTCGAACACGCGCACTCCCGGGTGGATGTCACCGAGCATGCACATGGGTGCGAGGTCCTTCGGGTAGATGACCTGTGCACCGCGTGGCATCTCCACCACGAAGTCCTCGAGGGTCGGGCGCAGCACGGTGTATCGGGCGCCCTTCGTCGACGTGAGGACCGACCCTGGCGCGACACCGATCACGGCAGAATGCGGCACGAGTCCGGCGTGGCTGTGGAACTCGGAACCGACAGCGAGGGTCTGGAGATAACGACGACCCCGGGAGTCGAGGAAGAGAACCTTCTCCCCCTGATCGAACACCTCACTCACGGTGTCCCGACCCTTCGAATCCCACCACCAGGGTCTCCCCGGGTCTGACCCTCACCCTGACTCGGGACACGGGACGCGCCTGCCATTTCCGGACGAGGCCGAGAAGAAGAGCCAGACGCGCCGCCCATCGGTACCGCCGTGCCACCCGGCGCCACGTCTGCACCGCGAGGAACCTCACCAGGACGCGCATCAGTAGCGACGGAACTCGACACGACCGGCGCGCTTGCGACCGGATCGGCGACCGAGCAGGTACGCAAGCAGGACTACCAGACCCGCCGCAATCGATCCTGCCGTGAGGAGCGACTGCCTGCGGTCCTCAGCCCTTCCGAGAATGTCGGCCTGCAGGGCGCGGAACTTGTTCTCCAGGTCATCGCGCGAGATGTGCTCGTCTGCGGTCATGCGGGCCTCCTCGCATTGTCGCGCGCCAACGAGCTTCGACCGACACGCCTGATGGCCGCGGTGGACGCGCATGCGAGAACCACCGCCGTCAGGAGATGCGGCACGAACGACCAGCCGCCCCCGAGCGCCGTTCCACCGAGATCCTGGATCAGACGCAGGGCACCGAGCGCCAGGAACACCGTGCCGAGTCCGAGGAAAACAGCGCCTGCCGTTCCGTACGCCAACCAGCGGGCTGCCCCCCTGGCCGGACCCACGGTCTCCTGGATGGCATACGTCTTCACGGAGTCGACCAGATCAGTGACTCGCTCGCCCGGGGACAACGACCGGGCCGCGCCGCGGTCCGTGTCCACCCCGCGGGTGCCGTAGTTGCCGGGGTTCATCACGTCATCAGCCTAGGCACCGGACGGGCGAAGCCCGCAGGGCACTCAACTCCCACGTTCAGAAGAGAACCTCAGCACCTCATCCGTGTGCTCGATGACCCTGCGCATGGCGCGCACCCTGTCGGGGAGCTCATCCGGACGCAGGAACAGGTGACGGTCGAGCGGTCCGCACGGCACGCACCGGGCGACGGCCCAGAAGGCGTGCTGCACGCCGGCCATGCCGGGCGTCCCGGAGTACCACCGTCCCGACGCCACGGTCTGCAACGGGGCGAGCAGGTGTGCCGGACCGTTCTCCGGGTCGACGCCGTGGCGCGCAAGGAGACTCCGCACCGACTGCCCGAGCAGCGTGAGGCCCGACGCCGCATCCGACAGCACTGCCCCGGATGGTTCCGGGTAATCGACCATCGTGGTCTCTGCCCGTGGGTAAGGATCGTCGTCGAGCCACCTCGTGAGGTGAACCGGGTCGTCGGCGCGGCCGTGCACGAGGAGCATCCCGTCCGATGTGTCGACGGATTCCAGACGGACCGTGACACCGAGTCCGAAGCGTCGGTCTCCGCCGCCCACCTCCCGACCCCTCTCGATGAGAACCGTCACGAACGATGTTGCGTGCGAATCCTGAAGTTCGTCGAAAAGGGCGAGGTACCTCGGTTCGAACACCCGCAACACCACTGTGTCCCCCGGCAGGTATGCCTGCGACAGCGGGAAGACCGGGGTCACGGCGCCAGTTCGCCGGGTCTGGGTGAGGCTGACGCCCGACCGACCGACTCGGCGAGTCGGTTCCAGACGGGTCGGTATGCCGACCTGTTGTCGATGCCGGTCCTGTTCATCAGAAGCGCGAACTCGAGCGGCACCTCGCCCTCGACCGGGACGTATCCCGCGAGTCCCTTCACCCCGGAGAGTGTGCCCGTCTTCCCCACGAGCCGGCCCTCGGCCGGTGTACCGGTGAGCAGGTCACGCAGCGTGCCCGTCTCGCCTGCGACTGCGAGAAGGCCCGGGAAGACATTCGCCTCACGGTCGAGGATCCTCATGACGGCTCCGCATGTCAGCCTGTTCGATCCGCTCAGGCCCGAACCATCGACCATGACGACACCCTGCGCGGCATCCCACTCGCCGAGGACCTCCATCGCGGCTGCGATGCCGTTCGCAGTGGAGCCGAGACCCTTGCGCGCGAGACCGACATGCTTGAGCAGCAACTCCGCCGTGTTGTTGTCACTGTTGACGAGCATCTCCTGCACCACCGCCGACAACGGTGCTGATTGCTGCACGAAGAGGTCCTGCGTGCCCTCCGGCAGCACGTCGTGAGCTGCTCCCGCCGCAACTGACACTCCGCGTGCGGCGAGCAGACCCACCATCTCCTGCGCTGCGGAGAGAGCGGGGTCGTCGGGCTTGACGGGCTGTCCGGTCACCACACCGTCACTCACCATCAACGCGCCGAGGGGCCCCGCCTCGACCCCGTGGAAAGATGCCGGCCAGCCGGGAACAAAACGTTCGGCATCGAACATCGTGTCGACCCCGACCAACCGTCCGGTGATGCTCGTCACGCCCGAGGCCACGACCCGGTCAGCCATCTCCTCGAGCCGTGTGTTGTTGAAGGACGGGTACTTCTCGGTTGCCACGTACTCGTCCCGTGTCAGCACCGGGTCTCCTCCACCGACCAGGAACAGGTCGGCCACCGAACCGTCAGGGTTTCTCGTCACGCGCACAGACGTCTCGAACCGGCGATCCGGACCGAGCACCTCGAGTGCGACAGACGCGGTGACGATCTTCATCACACTGCCGGGCACGAGCGGCGAATCCGGGGCAACAGACACCATCCTCTGGCCGAGCCAGTTGACGTCCAGGCACGCACTCTCAGGCAGGATCGCCGTGATCTCCCCGATCCTGGAGGACACGGCCCTCGTTCGTGTGAGGAACGACAGAGTGTCGGGCGTGCGCCGAGCCGACAACACGGGGCGGCGGGGGGCACCCAACTCGCGGGTCCCGCCGAGCGACTGCGCACGCGATCCGAGACCATCGAGATAGATCCACGCACACCCAAGCAACAGGGCCCCTGCCCCTCCCACCGTCAGCACGAAGCGGAGTGGGTTCCCGGCGCGCCGCCTCTCAGTCGGTCGGCCGGCCGGCACGTACCGCCCCCACGAACTCTGCATACCTGTACAGGTGCCCGAGGGCGGTCACCGCCCTGTTCCCGGACGGATAACACAGTCGCCCGCTCGCACGTACCGTGGCCGGGCCGGCGTTCGACGGGTCGGCCACCGCGAGTTCCGTCGCAACGAGGATCGGCTTGCCCGTCTCGTCACTGAGGGAGGCGGCGGCCTCGGCGAAGCGCGCATCCTGGCGCTCGTGGTACTCCACGATCCTCCCGAGCCCATGACCGGGGTGGAACATTCCCTCGCGCATCATCCGGGCCTGGTTCGCCTGGATGCCGATTCCGAGATAGATGACGGCGTCCACAGACGGATGCCGCGCGATGATCCCCATCACCTCCGGGATCGTGTCACGGGTCTCGCCGCCTGCACAGTCCACGGGGTTGTTGCGGCTCCAGCGGGGCGGCAGCTTGGTGTCGATCTCGGCCCGCAGATCATCGGGAAGGGGCACGAGATCGAGGATTCCCTCCCGAGTGACCGCGTCTGCCGTGACGACGCCCCATCCTCCTGCTGTCGTGAGGACGACCACGTTTCTCCCGCGGGGCAACGGTTGGGTGGCGAATGTCGCGGCGGCCTCGAAGGCCTCGTCCACTGTTGCCGCCCGGGTGATGCCGTGTGCTCTGCACTCCCCGTCGAAGACGGCGTCATTGGCGGCGAGAGCGCCGGTGTGACTGGCAGCCGCACGGGCCCCTCCCTCGGTCGCTCCGCCCTTCACGACAACCACCGGCTTGGACGCCGCAACCGCCCCGAGCCGGTCCATCAGGTCCCGGCCGTTGGAGATGCCCTCCACGTATGCGAGTGACACCTTGGTCTGCGGGTCCGTTCCGTACCACTCGACAAGATCGGCGACACCGAGCGCCGCAGCGTTACCGGCGGACACGGCTCTGCAGATTCCCACACCGGTCTGACGTGCATAGTTCATGAAACTCGACACGAAGTTGCCGCTCTGGCTCGCCACGGAGATCGCCCCCGAGGGTGGATACGGCGCGACGATCTGCGCGCACAGACGCGCGGGTGTGGACACCACGCCCTGACCGTTCGGTCCCGCCAGGAGGATGCCGAGTTCGTCGGCGAGAGAAACGAGCTGCGCCTCGAGTTTCCGACCCTCGTCCCCTGCCTCGCCGTAGCCGGCGGAGGTGAGGAACGCCGCCTTGATGCCCTTGCGTGCACATGCCCGGAGCAGATCGGGGTTCGCGGACGCGGGGGTGCAGACGAAGACGAGGTCGATGACACCTTCAGGAAGGGCATCGATGTCCGCGACGGTCTCTATCCCGAGCACGGTCTCGCCGCTGAGATTGGTTCCGTGCACCGACCCCGCGTATCCGTTGGCGAGGATGTTGTGCAACGAGACGAACCCGAACTTGCCGGGATGGGTCGAGGCCCCGGTGACGAGCACGCCCTTCGGTTCGAAGAGAGCCCTGAACCCTTCTGCGGAGTGTCTCCGGCTCTGTGACGGGAGGGTCGCTCGCGTCCCCGTCTCCACCAGGGCATCCACGGCAACGACGGTGCCGTCCGGCCGGACGATGAGGGGGTTCACGTCGACCGAGACGACATCGGGTCTGTCGGATGAAACCCGCGAGAGCGCGACCAGCACATCGGCGACCATCTCGCGGTCGACGGCGGCCTCGCCCCTGAACCCGCCGAGCAGCTTCTGCGTGCGCAACTGCGCGAGCATGCCGAGCGCGCCAGAACGGCTCACCGGAGCAGGACGGAAGACGACATCGCCCAGGGCCTCGGCGAGGACTCCCCCGACACCCACCATCACGGTCGGGCCGAACTGCGGGTCACAGAACATCCCGACGATCAACTCGCGCGAACCCTTCACCATCTCGGCCACGAGAAGATGCACCTCGCCGTCCTCGGGGAGTGCCATGCCGAGCAGGTCCCGGGCGGCACTCTCGGCGTCCTGCGGCGACCCGAGCCCGAGGCGCACAAGGCCACGTTCGGTCTTGTGGGCGATGCCGGCGCCGCCGAGTTTCACCACCACGGGACGTCCGATGCGCTCCGCGTGGAACCTCGCTTCCGCCGGGTCAGCAGCGACGCCCTCCTCCGCGAACGGCACACCGAACGACGCCAGGAGCGCCTTCGATTCACGTTCCGACAGTGTGTTCCCGCTGGCGCTCATGTTGCAACGCTACTTGTTCGACTTTCCGCGGACGCCGTCACGGAGTGAGGGCCGACCTGAAGAACGTGATCACGCTGTCGGCGTGCTCCCTGATGTTCGACGGGGTGAGCGCCTCGTCGTCGATCAGGCCGTTCACGAACGGCGCATCGGAGAAGTACGTGAGGATGGCTCCGTACCCCGTGATCAGCAGATGGCGGGGGTCGAGTTGGCGCAGGACACCGGCCTCCATCTGTGTGCGCAGATACTCGGCGGCCGCGTCGAACAGGGGTCGCAGCACCGACGCGAGGTCGATACCGAGATGTGCCCCACCGTCGAGCGCCTCCCGTCGCATCAGCCTCACGTAGTCCGGGTTGTCCTCGAACAGGGCGAATCCGGCACGCAGGACGAGTTCGACCTTGTCCCATCCGGACGCATCGAGAGCGACGGCGATGTTCACGCGCTCCAGCCAGTCGGAAAGGATCCTCTCGAAGAGTTCGCCGTACAGCGTCTCCTTCGACGCAAAGTGGTGCAGCAGGCTCGGCCGTCGGATGCCCACTCCCGCGGCGATGTCATTGAGGGACGTGCCCTCGTAGCCCCGCTCGGCGAAGCACCGCACCGCCTCATCGAGAATGAGGTCGCGGGTGGATCTCGTCTCGCCCTCGTCAGGCTCAGTTCGGTCAAGGAGGGCCACCCGGAAAACCTATCCAAAGCTCTGAAAGGTGCCTACCTACCAGTAGGTAGTGGGTTATGGTGTGGTCATGTCAGACGTGTTCTCGACCCTGTTCCTGGCCACCGTGGTGGGTCTCACTGTCACCGTTGTGGCCAACATCGCCACGACGGTGTTCCTGCACCGGGCGCTCAGCCACAGGGCCATGACGGTCCGTCCCTCGCTGTCCGTGGTCTTCCGGATGATCCTGTGGCTGACCACCGGGATCAAGTCGCGCGAATGGGTGGCAGTCCACCGCAAGCATCACGCATTCACCGACACGCAAGACGATCCCCACTCACCGGTGGTCCTCGGGTGGCGCCATGTACAGATGAAGAACGTGGCTCTCTACCGCGCCGCCCTGCGCGACCCCGACCTGCTCGACAAGTACACGAAGGACATCAAGGATGATGCGTGGGACAGGGCGATCTTCAATCGTTCGTACGTCGGACTCGTGCTCGGCATCGCCTTCCTGATGGTCGTGATGGGACCGCTCACCGGTTTCCTCGCTGCATTCATCCATGCGAACGCATATCTCGCAGGTTCAGCAGCCGTCAATGCCATGGGGCACCATTTCGGCAAGCGTCCGTATGACAACCGTGCAACCAACCTGCAGTGGCTGGCGTTCTGCACCATGGGCGAGGGTCTTCACAACAACCACCACGCCGCCCCGTCGTCGCCGAGGCTCTCGCACCGCCGGACCGAGATCGACCCGGGGTGGTGGGTCATCCGGGTGCTCTCGGCGTTCCGCCTTGTCAACCTCAGGTTCAACGACATCCGCCTCGCTCCCCGCACGGGCGCACGAACCAGCTGATTCCCGGCTGACGGCCGGGCCATCGGTACCGTTTGCGGAGTGAGGAACGAGACGGAGCCCGCGAAGAACGGCGCGGTGGAGATCATCACGGCATCCCGTTTCTTCGACGGAGCCGTGCTGCGCGGGCCGACTGCGATCACGCTCCGGAACGGCCTCATCCAGTCGATGGAGGAGCACGACGGACCCTGTGAACACAGCCTCCTCTCGCCCGGTTTTCTCGACATCCAGATGAACGGATTCGGTTCCGTGAGCTGCGCCGGCTCCGCGGCGGGTGTCACCGCCTCCGACATGGCGGCGCTGGACTCGATGCTCCTTGCGAAAGGCACGACCCGCTGGCTCGCCACGCTCGTCACCGATGATCTCTCACGTGTTGTCTCGCGCGCCGACGCAGTCCGTGCTGCATCGACCGGCGCCCCGGGTTGTCTGGGTGTCCATCTCGAGGGCCCGTTTCTCGGTTCGAGGCTCGGGGCACACGATCGCGCGCGGGTGCGCCCGCCTGACATCTCATTCGCGCTCTCTCCCCCGGCGGGGACACTCCTCGTGACCACCGGTGCCGAGGACAGCGAAGCCCCCGCCTTCATCCGTGGCCTCGCCTCCCGGGGCGTCGTCGTGTCACTCGGGCACACCGCACCGGACCGCGGTAGATGGGATGCGTGCGTCCGTGCGGGGGCCTCCATGGTCACCCACCTGTTCAATGCGATGCCCCAGGTGCACCATCGCGATGACTCGATCACCCTCATGGCCCTGGTGGATGACCGCGTGCATCTTGGTCTCATCGCTGACCTCGTGCACGTCTCTGCCGACGCCGTCCGGCTGGCATTCGCAGCCGCGCCGGGGAGGGTGTGCCTGGTGTCTGATTCCGTCGCGTGGAACGATGCGGGGTCGCGACGCAGGGGCATCGAGCTCCGTGACGGCGCCCCCCGTCTCCCCGACGGGACGCTCGCGGGGTCATCCACTGCGCTCGGCGGGTGCGTCCGCAACGTAGTGAACTCGTGCGGGGTCGAACTCGCCGCCGCGCTGGGAGCAGCGACGGTCATCCCGGCGCGAATCCTGGGGATGCACGACATGGTCACCCCGGCCCCCGGTCGAGAGGCCAACCTGATCGCTCTCGATGACTCGTTGTGCGTCACCGCGGCATGGCGGGGATTACAGTCCGTCCGTGACCTTGCGCCTCTCTCCTGAGATCGACACACAGGCCGTCTCGCTGATCAGGGGTCTCGCGATGGACGCGCCGCTGGCAGCAAAGAGCGGGCACCAGGGCACTGCGATGGCCCTCGCACCGGTCGCCCACGTCCTGTTCAGCAGGGTGATGAGGTTCGACCCCCGAGACCCTGCATGGCCGGACAGGGACCGTTTCATCCTGTCCGGCGGCCACGCCTCGATCCTCCAGTACGCGTTGCTGTACTTGTGCGGCCACGGTCTGTCGCTCGACGACCTGCGCGAGTTCCGGCAGTGGGGCTCAGCCACGCCGGGACATCCCGAGGCCGGGCACACCCGGGGCGTCGAGGTGACCACCGGACCACTGGGGCAGGGGTTCGCGAACGCGGTGGGGATGGCAATCGCAGAGGCCCATCTGCGTGCGGTCCACGGACCTGCGGCGGTGAACCACCGCACGTGGGTCATCGCGGGCGACGGGTGCCTGATGGAGGGAATCAGCCACGAGGCAGCGTCGCTCGCCGGGCATCTCGGTCTCGACCACCTCACGTGCATCTTCGACGACAACGCGATCACGATCGACGGCTCGACGTCCATGTCGTGCTCCGACGATGTCATCGGTCGATTCAGGTCCTACGGCTGGCACGTCATCGATGCGGGCGAACCAGGCGATGATCTCGACACGATCGAACAGGTCCTGAGAAGCGCAGAGTCACACACAGGGAGCCCTGTCCTCGTGCGCCTGAGGACCCACATCGGGTTCCCCTCCCCCGACCTGACCGACTCGCACGAGGCCCACGGCAACCCGTTCACGGCAGCGCACGTCACCGCCACCAAGGCCGTGATGGGCATCCCCGACGAACCTTTCTGGGCACCCACGGCGGTTGTGGATGCCTACCGCGCCCATGTCGCCGCAAGGGCCGACCTTGCGATCGGACACTGGCGCGGGAATCTCTCCGTGCCCGAGAGAGACCTCCGTGACGGACTCCGGGCCGTGGCCCCGGACGGATGGGCAGCATGCCTCCCCGCATTCGATTCGTCCACCGTCCTTGCGACCCGGCAGGCCTTCCAGAAGGCACTGGAGGCCAGCCGGGACGTCCTGCCGTGGGTGGTGAGCGGAGCAGCGGACCTCACCGGCAACACCGGTGCCAAGCTCGACGGAAGGAACTCCTTCACCCGTGACACCCCGGCCGGTCGCCAGGTGTACTACGGCATCCGGGAACACGCGATGGGCGCCGCGATGGTGGGAATGGCCCTCCACGGCGGGGTGTTGCCCGTGGGCGGCACATTCTTCGTCTTCGCTGACTACATGCGCCCCGCGATCCGGCTTGCGGCACTCTCGAGGGCCCGCTGCGTGTTCGTGTTCAGCCACGACTCGGTGGGGGTCGGCGAGGACGGTCCGACCCACCAGCCGGTGGAGCAACTCGCCTCCCTGCGGGCGATGCCCGGGCTGCGCATCATCAGACCAGCAGACCCGAACGAGACGGTTGCGGCATGGCAGTCAGCCGTGGAGCACGACGGTCCCACTGTGCTCGTGCTGTCGCGCCAGAACGTCGACGCCGTCACGGATGGTTCTGCCGTGAGCCGAGGTGCCGCAACAGTCTCCGCCGTTCCGTCCCCGTCCGCGGTCATCGTCGCCACGGGCAGTGAAATGGGTCTCGCGGTGAGGGCCGCTCTTCAGCTCGCCGAGTCAGGCACGGCCGTGAACGTGGTGTCGATGCCGTCATGGGACATCTTCGAATCCCAGGACCCCGCCTACCGAGACTCCGTGTTTCCGCCCGGGGTACCTGTGGTCAGCGTGGAGGCCGGGACCACGTTCGGCTGGGAACGGTGGGCCGACATCTGCCTCGGCATAGACAGATTCGGCGCGAGTGCCCCGGGCGGGACAGTTCTCGAGCGTCTCGGGATGAACGTTGACGCCGTCGTCGCAGCCGTGCGGCAGGCCTCCGGGTCGTGACCGCCCGATCATGAGCGGAAGGCTCCTCGACCTCCACCGTCTTCACGGACAGAGTCCGTGGCTGGACAACCTCCAGCGCCGGGATCTCGTTTCCGGGAGGCTCGCACGGTTCATCGAACGTGGAGTCCGTGGCCTGACCTCGAACCCCACCATCTTCCAGAAGGCGATACAGGGCAGCACCGACTACGACGCGCAGTTCTCTGATGTGATGCAGAAGGGCGTGTCGGTGGAGGATGCCTACTGGGCACTGGTCCAGTCCGACATCCGCGACGCCGCGGACCTCTTCGCGCCGCTCCACTCCGAGAGCGGGGGCGCGGACGGATTCGTCAGTGTCGAGGTGGACCCCCGCCTCGCAGGGGACGCAGACCGGACCGTCGATGACGCACTCGAGCTCCGCGACCGGATCGACAGACCGAACGTGATGATCAAGGTTCCGGGAACATCCGCGGGGCTCGGGGCCATCCGCAGACTCGTTGCCGAGGGCACGAACGTGAACGTCACCCTCATATTCGGTCTCACCCGCTACGCCGAGGTGATGGAGGCGCACATCGCGGGTCTGGAGGACCGCGCGGCACGGGGACTCCCGTTGTCGGGCGTGGCAGGGGTTGCGAGTTTCTTCATCAGCAGGGTGGACACAGAGGTGGACCGCCGTCTCGACTTCATCGGTACGCACGAGGCACTCGCCCTGCGGGGGCAGGCTGCCGTTGCGCAGGCCGTTCTCGCGTATTCGTTGTTCGAGTCGACTTTCTCCGGACCCAGGTGGGACCGACTCCAGGCGCAGGGCGCGGTGCCCCAGAGGCCACTGTGGGCGTCGACGTCCACGAAGAACCCCGCGTACCCCGACACCCTGTACGTCGACCGGCTCATCGGACCGCGCAGCGTGAACACACTGCCGGAGAACACACTCGAGGCATTCGACGACCACGGAACACTTGAACGCACGGTCGACGCTGACGTCGCGTCTGCGGCCCGCGTGTGGACCTCACTGTCCGCACTCGGCATAGAGGCCGACCAGGTTGCGGGCGTGCTCGAGGAGGAGGGTCTCGCCTCGTTCGACGCGAGCTTCGAGGACCTGATCGGGTCGCTGCACCTGAAAGCGGACGGCCAGTAGTGGCCGCGGAGAGGAGCGCTGACGCAGTTCTCGGCGCCGTCGCCGCGGCACTGAGGGAGACCCGACGTTCACAGAACGAGCAGCGCATGTTGATCACCCTCCTTGAATCGTTCACCGACCTCGTCCGCGGGAATGCTTCGTCCCTGGACGTGAAGATCGCCTCGGCCGCAGTCTCGGAGATGGAGGATGCCTTCGAGATGTTCGCCCCCTACCGCGGCGCCAGGAAGGTCACGATCTTCGGCTCGGCGCGCATCGATGCGGGCAGCCCCGTGTACTCCCTCGGCGTGGACGTGGCGTCCAGGCTGGCGGGCCTCGGGTTCATGGTGGTGACCGGCGCAGGACCGGGACTCATGGAGGCGGGCATGGTCGGCGCCGGCCGGGAGAACTCAATCGGTGTCTCCATCCGGCTTCCGTTCGAGAGCTCGGCGAACGCCGTCATCGCCGACGACGAGAAGCACGTCACCATGCGGTACTTCTTCACCCGGAAACTGATGCTCATGAAGGAATCGCACGGGTTCGTCTGCATGCCGGGAGGGTTCGGCACGCTCGACGAGACGTTCGAACTGCTCACGCTCGTCCAGACGGGGCGCGCGGTCCCCGCCCCGATCGTGTTCCTCGACCCGCCCGACAAGCCGTTCTGGAAGCCCATCATGGCGGGATTGATGCCGACCCTTCTGGCGCACTCAGTCATCTCGCCCGAGGACACGGGCCTCTACCGGATCACCGGGAGCGTCGAGGAAGCCGCCTCCGTCATCAACGGCTTCTACGCCAACTACCACTCGTTGCGCCACGTGGACGGGCTGCTGGTCCTGCGGATGGAACGGGAGATTCCCGATGCCGACCTGGAGCGACTCCGCTCCGGGTTCGCCCACCTCTGCGGCAGCGGCACCATCGAGAAGGCCGCACCCACGAGGGCCGAGACACGGGACGACGACAACCTGGACAAGAAGCGCCTGGTTCTGAACTACGCCGGGCACGGGTACGCCCCGTTGCTCCCGTTGATCGAAGCAATCAACCGTCACTGAGGCGCCGGAGCAGGTCCGCCGCCTTGTCCACGGCCCGCCTCGCCTGCATCAACGTGCGATCCTCTGCGGGCCGCGGTTGTCCGCTCTCGATTGCATCCCGCAGGAGCCCCATCGACATGTCTCCCAGTCGCTCCGAGATGGCCTCGAGCTGCAGCACGATGTCGTCAGGACCGGGACCCGTCACGTTGCAACCGTAACAAGAGCGATCTTCGTGCAGGCGTCACGCATACAGTGCTCCGGCGAGTAGCGTTCTCTCTCGTGCCCGAGGACGACCTTGCCCACGAATGGATCAGTTTCGAGGACCCCGACGAGGAACGCACCTGGATGATCGACGCGACGTTCTTTGCGTCCACGTACAAGTGCATATTCGGGGAGGGCTGCTGCGGCATTCACGAGGAGAGGACACCCGAACTGAGCCAGGGTTGCTGCAGTTTCGGGGCCCATTTTCTTGACCGGGAGGACCGCACGAGCGTCGGGGCGGCGGTCAAGCGGCTCTCGGCACGGCACTGGGCCAACTTCGCCGAGGCGAGAAGGAACGGCTGGACCGAGAAGGACGACGACGGCCAGACGAAGACACGCACCGTCAACGGGGCGTGCATCTTTCACAACCCACCCGGGTTCGCTGCGGGGACCGGATGCGCGTTCCACATCGCCGCACTCGAGGCCGGCGAGAGGCCCATGGACTGGAAACCCGACGTGTGCTGGCAGGTCCCGGTGCGCCTCGAGGACCACGTCGAGGACAACGGACACGTCGTCTCCACTCTCCGCGAATGGAAGCGCCGTGACTGGGGCGCGGGTGGTAACGAGTTCGCGTGGTGGTGCACCGAATCTCCCGAGGCTTTCGTGGGCGGGGAGCCGGCGTGGAGGTACTTCCGCGAGGAACTCACGGAGTTGATGGGTGAGAAGTCGTACGCGATGCTCGTCGGCCACATGGAGCGCCCGAGGGCGGTTCCCCTGCCCCACCCGGCGCTCCGGACGCCTCCGCGCGCAGACGGCGGCCGGAAACCGGCGCGCTAGGCGCCGGTCTTCTTCGCTGCCCTGCGTCTGTCCTCCAGCCCGAGGTGACGCTTGCGGATGCGCACCTTGCTCGGGGTGATCTCCACGAGCTCGTCGTCAGCGATCCACTCGATTGCCGACTCGAGCGTGTGGAGGACGGGCGCAGCCAGTTTCACCCCGTCGTCGTGGCTGTGGGTGCGGATGTTGGTCTTCTCCTTCGCCCGCACCGAGTTCACCACCATCTCCTCCGGACGAGCTGACTCCCCCACGACCATTCCCTCGTAGACGTCCTCGCCGGGTGCAACGAACAAGGTGCCCCTCAACTGCAGGTTGTCGAGCGCGTAGGCGGTGGTCGCCCCGATCCGGTCAGCCACCATCGCGCCGCCCTGGCGGTGCGGGAGGTCACCCGCCCACGGCGTCCAGCCGGCATGGTGCTGGTGCAACAGGGCCGTCCCGCGAGTGGACGTGAGGAGCAGGCTGCGGAACCCGATGAGTCCGCGGGACGGGGCCTCGAAGGAGACGATCGTGCGTCCGGGGTCTCCGGGCCTGAGATCCACGATGCGCCCCTTTCTCGGAGCGAGCGCCTGCGTGACGGTGCCGACGTGCTCGTCGGGCACGTCGCACGTGCCGGCCTCCAGAGGTTCGTGCCGCTTCCCGTTGATCTCCCGCGTGATGACCTCGGGCCGGCTCACCTGCAGTTCGAATCCCTCCCTGCGCATGCTCTCGATGAGGACTGCCAGCTGGAGCTCGCCCCGACCTGCCACGCTCATCACGTCGGCGGAGTCTGTGTCGGAGATCCTGATCGACACATTGCCGAGGATCTCACGCTGCAGGCGTTCGCGGATGTGACGGCTCGTGACGTACTTGCCCTCGCGCCCGGCGTACGGGGAGTTGTTCACGCCGAAGCTCATCCTGATGACCGGTTCGTCGACCTCGAGACGCGGGAGTGCCGCTGCGAGCTCGGGCGATGCGATGGTGTCTCCCACTTCGACGTCCTGAATCCCCGCCACGACGAAGAGGTCGCCTGCCCGCACTTCGTCGACCTCGGTGCGGCCGATGCCGTCGAACACGCTCAGCTGCGTGATCCGCCTCGTCGACCGGGAGTCCTCCCCGCCCTTGCCCCAGAGAACGACGGAATCACCCTTCCGCATGACACCGGCATGCACCCTCCCGATGGCCAGTCGACCCACGTAATCCGATGCATCGAGGTTCGTGACGAGAGCGGCGAGCGGGAGGGAATCATCCATCCCGGGTTCGGGGACCGTCTCGAGAATCGTGTCGAGAAGCGCCGAGAGGTCGGCGGAGTCATCCGGCATGCCGACGCCGCGCATCGCCCTTCCCTCGCGGGCGACCGCCGAGACCACGGGGAACGAGAGTTGCTCGTCCGAGACCGCGAGGTCGAGGAACAACTGCTCCACCTCACCGAGCACCTCGTCCGGGCGGGCATCCTTGCGGTCGACCTTGTTGATCACGAGAACCACCGGCAGACCCCTGCCGAGGGCCTTGGAGAGCACGTAACGCGTCTGCGGAAGCGGTCCCTCGGCTGCGTCCACGAGGAGCACGATGCCGTCGACGAGCGCCAGTGCCCGTTCCACCTCGCCGCCGAAGTCAGCGTGGCCGGGAGTGTCGACGAGGTTCATGAGCACGTCGCGCCAACGGACACGTGCCGCCTTTGCGAAGATCGTGATGCCGCGCTCGCGTTCCTGGTCGTCGGAGTCCATGACACGGTCGACGATCGTCTGGTGCGACGCGAACGCCCCCGTGCTCTTCAGCAGAGCGTCGACGAGTGTGGTCTTGCCATGGTCGACATGCGCGACAAGGGCCACGTTCCTGAGGGGGCTGGACATGTGGGGAGCGACTCAGTCGTCGTCTGAGCCCTCGTCATCGGAGTCCTCGTCCTCGTCGAACCTGACCCCGTAACGCTCGGCGATCTCCGCGTACTCGTCATCCTCCGTGCGGGAAGACCGGCCGGACTCGGTGAACCCGAGGTCGGACGCGGACGGACCGGCCTGCTTCAGTTTGCGCGCTTCCTCGAAGCGACGGTGGCGACCCTTTTTCACAGCCGGGCTCCATTCCGGGGCCATCGGCCCGTACACAACAACGACTCCATGCTAGCCGTGGGGCGAGACATTCAGGGGTCAATTGCCTCGCGCGCAGTGTCCACAGGGACCATTCTCAGCCCGATGTCCTCGCCGTCCCGACGGAATGTCAGGGCCATCCTGCCCTCGATCAGCATCTCCACGTCGCGGCCGAGGATGTCTGCTCTCCACCCGTGCGCGAGCCGGGCAGACGGGTTCCGTGCGAGCAACTCCACGATGTCCCGGCGGGTGCCGAGCAGTGTCGGATCGAGTTCGCTCTGTCGTGCAAGTTCGGCCACCCACACCCCGACGAGGGTCACCGCATGACGGAGATCCTTCTCCAGTTCGTCCCCCTCGGGTGCCGGGAACGCGAGGTCGCCACGGGTCGACGCTGTGACTCCCCGCTCCACCGCATCAAGCAGCGCAGCGCCCGTCCTGCCCTCTGCCGTCTTGCGGTCGAGACCACGGCACGATGCGAGTTCGTCGGTAGTTCTCGGGGCGCGCTGTGCGACGCCGAGCACAGAGATGTCGGAGAGCACGTGACGCACGGGTATGTCACGTTCCATCGCCCTTTCCTCACGCCAGATGCAGATCTCGCGCGCCACCCAGCGCGACCTTCCCTTCAACGTGCGGATGTCCTTCACCTTGAGCCACGCATCCCCGGGCTGAGCCGGACCGGTCGGCCGGAGCCGGAGCTCCTCGCACGCCTCCTCGGCCCACGACAGTCGACCCCTGGTCTCGAGTCTCTCCCGCAGCATCCGGTGGAGAGCTGGCAGGTGAACGACGTCGGACGCGGCGTAGTTGCGTTGGTCCGCGGTGAGCGGCCGTCGCAGCCAATCAGTCAGCCTGTCCCCCTTGGGCACCGTGCCCCCGACGAGCGCCGACACGAGCGTGGCGAGCGACGGGCTGGAGAACCCCACGAATCCGGCGGCAATCTGTGTGTCGAACATCCTCGACGGGATGCAACCGATGGACTGGGACAGGACATCGAGGTCCTGCTGTGCGGCATGGAGAACGGCCGTGCCGGGTCCCTCGAGGAGCGGCCGCAGCAGCCGTGCGTCGGTCACGACCGGGTCGATGAGTGCGATTCTGTCCCCCACTGCAATCTGTACGAGAGCCAACTGCGGGTAATAGGTCCGCTCGCGGTGGAACTCGGTGTCGACGAAGTAGAGCTCACTGCCGACAGCAGCGTCCACGAACTCCCTCAGGCGCGAGTCGTCATCGATCCACTCATGGGGCACGGCCGCCGACGGCGGCCCGCCACCCTGCCCCCTGCGCAAGTGACGCCTAGCCCTCTTCGGCCGGCGGTTCGAGGTCTGCCGGTGTGTTGATGTTCCTCACTGCGACAGCCGGGACGGGAACCTCGAGCACGTCGAGAAGCACGGCGGCACGGTGGACCGCACGCTCGTTGCGCTTCCACACTCCCTGCAGCGACCCCAGGCACTCGTCCTTCGACCACGCCGCGCACAGCCAGTTGAGCCTGTCCGTGCGGCCGACCGTGGCCTGCGCGTCCGCCAACCCGTCCACGAGGCTCTTGATGACTGCAGGAGTGATGAACGGCATGTCGCACGAGAGCACGACCACCGAATCGTTGGCTGCGGACTTCAGCGCCGTGATGACCCCGCCCAGGGGTCCCTCTCCGGGGAACGCGTCCTTCTTCCAGATCCCGTCAAGGGTCTTGGCCCGACCCTGGGTGCCTCCGACCATCAACAGCTCGTCAGCACCCGCCCTCCTGGCCGCATCGGCCACACGATTCGCCATCGGCACACCGTCGACCTCGAATGTCGCCTTGTCGGCGCCCATCCGTGAGGAGTCCCCTCCGATGAGGACAGCAACCGTGAAACCTCCGGGGGACGGAGCACTCGACATGGTGACAAGGCTACGGGTGCCCGGGCACATAGATTGCGGGCATGCACATGATCTCTGCCACTCTCGACCTCGACACGGCGAAAAACCTCGCATCCGGTGTGTCGGTCGGCTCGGCAGTCCTCGCGGTGCTGATGCTCGTGGTCGTGAAGAACATGGTCATGCGGGTCGTCACGATGGTGCTGTTCCTCGCACTCGGGTTCATGTCGTACTCGCAACGGGCGAACATCACGGACTGCGCCAGGAAGGTCCAGACGACGGCCGGCCAGTCGGCTGTGTCCTGCACGTTCTTCGGTCAGGACGTCGAGGTGCCGGCCCTCCCGTAGTGCACGTCCACGAGCCCGGCCGCGAAAGCCGGTGCGTGGCTGTTGTGGGCACCGTGCGCAGCGCCCTCGAGCACGACGAGCCGCCCGTCGGGCAGGTTCGAGGACAACCACTCCATTCCGCGGACGTGATGTGCCGAACCGTCCGAACCGTGTGCACACACCACCGGACACGCTATCCGTGATGCCTCCCACGGGGCCGAGACCCGCAGCGCCGACAGTTCGCCGTGGAGTGCCGTTCCCTCCCGGCGCCGTTCGGTGCGTGAGCGTTCCGGGAGGTTCTCCCACCCGTCGTCACCGATGAGACGACGCATGAACTGCTCTGCGGCATCGTTCTCGGAGGACGCAGCGGCCCTGCCGCCCGCAGTCCCGGAGGGCCACCACGCCATCCAACTGAGCGGGGTCTCGTACACGCTCACCGCTGCCACCTGTGCCGGGGCGACCTGGGCCGCCGACAACGCGACGTGTCCGCCGTAACTGTGCCCGACCAGAACTGCACTCCGGCCCTCCAGCACCTCGAGCAGGTCCGCAACCTGGGACTCGACCCCGAAGGGACCGTCGTGCGGCCACGACCGCCCGTACCCCCTTCTGTCGTAGCGAAGGACCCTCCATCGGTCCGAGAGCACGCGCGCAAGCCGGGCCATCCCCGCCGAGCGGTCGAGCGATCCATGGACCAGAACGACCAGCGGTGCCTCCGGGGGACCGCTCTCCTCGCGGTGGATGCGGCTCACAGGGTTCCCCACATGGTTATCTAATCACCGTGGAATTGATCCTCGTGCGTCATGCACTGCCCGTCAGGAGGGAGAACGCCGCCGGACCCGCCGACCCGGAACTGTCGGAGGCGGGCCTGCAGCAGGCTGACCGCCTCGGTACGTACATGGCCGAGGAGCGGGTGGACGCGATCTACTCGAGTCCGCTCACGCGTGCGATGCAGACCGCCGAGCCGTTGTCGAAACTCACCGGCCTCGGTGTCACCGTGGTGCCCGGTGTCGCGGAGTGGGACCAGCACTCGAACGAGTACATACCCGTGGAGGAGCTGAAGGCCTCGAACGACCCCCGGTGGCAGGAGATGCTCGATGGTGGGTGGAACTCCGACGAGGACATGACCGAGTTCCATTCGCGGGTCATCGATTCACTCGAGTCGGTGATCGGCGAGAACCCGGGTCGCAAGGTGGTCGTGACCTGTCATGGCGGTGTCATCAACGAGTACCTCGCCCACATCCTCGGTCTCGACGACAGGCAGTTCTTCTACCCGAACTACACCTCGATCCACCGCATTGCGGCATCGAGCAGGGGCCACCGCAGCATCCTGTCGGTGAACGAGACACCGCACCTCCGCGGCACGGGACTGCCCGTGGGGTTGTTCCATGGCTGACGAACACTCGCAGACGGTCCGCGTGGAGTCTCTCATGGAGTGGCTCGACGCATGTCCGACACCGTTCCACGTGGCTGCCCGGGCCTCCGAGGTGCTCACACGTGCCGGATTCTCCCGCCTCGAGGCCGATTCCTCCTTCCCGTCGCGCGGCTTCCGGGTCAGCGACGGGGCGGTCGTGGCCTGGACACTCGGCGCACCGGGAGCACCCTTGCGGATCATCGGCGCGCACACCGACAGCCCGAACCTGCGGGTACATCCGCGTCCTGATTTCTCTGCCGCCGGCTGGGCCCAGCTCGGGGTGGAGGTGTACGGGGGCGTGCTCCTCAACTCCTGGCTCGACCGGGACCTCGGCGTGGCGGGGCGGGTCGTCGACGGCGCAGGGAACGTGACCCTCTTCGCCGTGGCCGAACCACTGGCCCGGGTCCCGCAACTTGCGATTCATCTCGACCGCGACGTCAACGAACGGGGCGTCCAGCTCGACCGTCAGAACCACCTGATGCCCGTGTGGGCGACAGGAACCGCGTCGTTCCGGGAGTGGCTGGGCACGAACACGGGCATCAGCGACATCCTCTCGCACGACGCACACCTCTTCGACGTCCAGAAGGCGGCGCTCATCGGCTCCGACTCGTCACTGCTCGCAAGCGGACGGCTCGACAACCAGGTCTCGTGCTGGGCAGCGGTGAACGCCGTCGCGGCGGCGGGACAGGACAGCACTGTCATCGTCGTTCTGAACGACCATGAGGAGGTGGGTTCGGAGAGCGTCACCGGCGCCGCAGGACCGATGCTCGAGCGCTGCATCGAACTCATCACCGAGCAGTTCGCGATGGATGCACGCGCGCGTCACGCGTTCCTCGAGTCCGCGTACTGTCTCTCGGCCGACAACGCCCACGCGGTCCACCCGAACTACCCCGAACGACACGAACCGCGCCACGGGCCGCTGGTAAATGCAGGGCCGGCGCTCAAGCTGAACGGGAACATGCGCTACGCGACCTCGGCGCGAGGAAGTGCCCACATTCAGTCAGTTGCCCGTACGGCCGGTGTGCCCCTCCAGGTGTTCGTGACCCGCAACAACATGCCGTGCGGGTCCACCATCGGGCCGATCACCGCGACCCGTCTCGGCATCGAGTGCATCGACGTCGGTGTGCCGCAGCTGTCGATGCACAGCGCCCGTGAGGTCTGCGGTGCCGCTGATCCGCCCCGCCTGCTCGACTTGATGTCGTCGTTCCTGCGCTCCTGACCGGCCTCAACCGGCAAGCTGCTGCGCCTCGTCGAACAGCCGCTGCAGTTCGGCCGACAGCCTGTCGGTGAGCTCCCTCACCGCCGAGCGCGGGATCCTGCCGTCGGTTCCGGCCTCCGCGCGCACAGGCTCACCGATCACGAGCACGCACTTCCGCGGATGGATCATCCTCGAGCCCTTCGGCATCACTCGCTCGCTGCCCCCTATGCCGACGGGAATGACCGGCACACCGGCTTTCACCGCGACGTACGCCGCTCCGTCGAAGAGAGGATGGACAGTGGGCCCGCTCTGGCGCGTGCCCTCAGGGAACAGAACCAGAGGCTCGCCGCTCTCCAGCACCGCGACGCACCGGCGCAGCGCCTCCCGGTCCGCCGTGCCGCGCGACACGGGGAAGCCCCCGAGGGCCGAGAGCACCCACCCCATCGCACGGTTGCGCCACAGCGAGTCCTTCCCCATGAACCGCATGCGCCGTCGGGTGACCGCCGCGGCGAGCGGGGTGTCGATGTTCGAGCGATGGATCGGCGCGAGGACGAAAGCACCGGTCTCGGGAATTCGCTCCTTGCCCACCACCTTCACCCTCGTGACGACCAGACACAAAAAGACGACCAGCCCCCGTACCGCCGCGTAGAACGAACGGCTGACCGCCGAGGTACCGGCGAGAAACGAATCAACCTCTGCCATCGTCCGCCCCGACGGAACCAAAGAGCGTCACAATCTCGGCGACAACATCGTCCACGGTTCGGCCGGTGGAGTCGACGATGACCGATCCCTCGGCCGGACGCAACGGGCTGTCCGAGCGTGTGGAATCGATGTGGTCACGTTCTGCAATTGCGCGCGCGACGTCGTCAAGATCGCCACCGGCCTCCTCGGCACGTCGTCTTGCCCTCTCCGGCTCCGATGCCGTGAGAAACACCTTCAGATCGGCGTCGGGGAACACCACCGTGCCGATGTCGCGTCCCTCCACCACTCCTCCCCCGGCCTTGACAGCCCATTCACGCTGGGCGCCGCGCATCACCTCGCGAACACCCGAGTTGGTCGCCACCTGCCCGACGAGCGCATTCACCTCTGCACTCCTGATCGCCGAAGTGACGTCCTCGCCGTCGAGGGATACCGCGCCGTCGCCGAGCAAGATCCTGCACTCCACTGCGGCCTCGGCCACCCGCGCCTCGTCGGCCGGGTCCGTACCCGTCCGCAGCACCCGCAGGGCCACGCACCGGTACATGGCGCCGGTGTCGAGGAAGGGCAATCCCGTGGCCGTGGCCACTGCCCGCGCCACGGTGGACTTGCCCGCCCCTGCGGGACCGTCGATCGCGATGACGCGCACGGTCACCAGTTGGTGCCGACGGGGCGGCCCTCGTCGTACCCGGCCGCGCTCTGCACACCGACGACGGCTCGTTCACGGAACTGGGCGAGGTCGGCGGCACCTGCGTAGGTGCACGACGAGCGCAGGCCGGCGACGATCTGGTCGATGATGTCCTCGACACCGGGCCTCAACGGGTCGAGATACATGCGCGAGGTGCTGATGCCCTCCTCGAACAGTTCCTTCTTTGCCCGCTCGAACGCTGTTTCCGTCCTGGTCCGGTTGCGCACGGCACGGTTGGACGCCATCCCGAAGCTCTCCTTGTAGAGACGACCCTCCGTGTCACGGAGGGTGTCGGCCGCGGACTCGTATGTTCCTGCCAACCACGAGCCGAGCATCACACTGGACGAGCCGGCTGCCAGCGCGAGCGCGACGTCGCGTGGGTACCTCACGCCCCCGTCGGCCCACACGTGCCTTCCCATCGCTGACGCCGTCTCGGCGCATTCGAGCACGGCGGAGAACTGGGGGCGGCCCACGCCGGTCATCATCCGGGTGGTGCACATGGCACCCGGCCCGACGCCGACCTTCACCACATCGGCGCCCGCGTTGATGAGATCACGCGTGCCCGACGCCGTGACCACGTTGCCCGCGACAACCGGCACGTCCGGCGCAGCCGCTCGGACGGAACCGAGCGCGGAGAGCATCCTGTCCTGGTGACCGTGTGCGGTGTCCACCACGAGGACATCGACACCCATCTCCACGAGTCCGCGTGCCCGCGTGGCCGGCGAACCGTTGATGCCGACCGCCACTGCGACCATGAGACGGCCACGGCTGTCCGTGGCTGGCGTGTAGATGGTGCTGCGCAGGGCACCTCTCCTCGTGACACAGCCGACGAGCACGCCGTCAGGGCCCGTGACGGGCGCGAAATTCAGGCGCTGGTCCACCAAACGGTCATGTATGTCGACAACGTCGCAGGAGTCCGGCACCGAGACGATGTCGGGGTTCATCACGTTCTTCAGCTGCGTGAACCGGTCGAAGCCTGCGGCGTCATGTTCCGTGAAGATGCCGACAGGGCGTCCCTCGTCCACCACGACCACCGCACCATGGGCCCGCTTGTGGATCAGGGAGAGCGCCTCCCCCACCGTGTCGGTGGGTCCGAGGGTGATCGGGGTCTCGAACAGAGGGTGACGGGACTTCACGTACCCCACGACGGTCTCGATCACGTCGAGCGGAATGTCCTGGGGCAGCACCACGAGCCCTCCCCTGCGTGCGACCGTCTCGGCCATCCGCCGACCGGCCACAGCGGTCATGTTCGACACCACCACGGGGATGCTCGTGCCGAGTCCGTCGGGTGTGGTGAGATCCACGTCGAGCCTGCTCGGCACGCTCGACATGCTCGGCACCATGAACACGTCGTTGTAGGTCAGGTCGTGCGCCGGAGGGGTCTGGAGGAAGCGCATAGGGCGCCACGAGACTACCGTGGGAACGTGAACGCGGCGGGGGAAGCATGAGCACCGACGCTCCCGTTCCCGTGGTGCTTCTCCACGGCTGGGCGGGGTCATTCCGCGAGACGTGGCAGTCAACGGGCATGGACGCACTTCTCGAGGATGTCGGCCGCACGGTTGCCGGTGTCGACCTCCTCGGGCACGGAGAGGCCGACAAACCCCACGATCCAGCCGCGTACGAGCACCTCGACCTGTGGTTGCTGGAGCGACTCTCTGCGCTCCCGTCGGTCGTGGACGCCGTGGGGTTCTCGCTCGGTGCGCTCACGCTGCTCGGCGCACTGCTGCGCGAGCCCACGAGGTTCGGCCGCGTCGTCCTGTCGGGTATCGGTGACAGGGTCTTCGAGGAACGCTCACCCGACGAGAGCAGAAAGATCGTCGATGCCCTCGAGGGACGCGGCGATCCGGCAGACACCGGTTCGCAGGTGTTCGCCGGCTATGCCAACGCCCCCGGGAAGGACAAGGAGGCACTCACCGCCGTGATGAAGCGTCCGCCCTCGCCACCGCACGACCCACAGACTCTCGCTGCTGTCCGGAACGAGGTCCTCGTGGTGATCGGCGACAAGGACTTTGCCGGTCCCGCAGAACGCCTCGCATCGGCGTTCCCGAACGGTCGGCTCGTCGTGCTCCGCAACACCGACCACTTCGCGACTCCCGAGTCCTTCGCTTTCATCGACGCCGTTCTCGACTTCCTCGGGGCCGCTTGACCGAGATCATCGCAGCCACGGGGACCGCGCGCGCCGTGTCGATACTCCTCGCTGGCGGGACAGTGGCCATTCCGACGGAGACCGTCTACGGTCTCGCGGCCGTGTGCGACGACACCGCTGCCGTCTCCCGCGTGTACAGCGCGAAGAACCGTCCGACGGGACATCCGCTCATCATCCACGTCGATTCGCCGGGGATGGCAGCCCGCTACGGAGAGCTTGACCCAGTCGCGCTCCGTCTCATTGATTGCTTCTGGCCGGGGCCGCTGACCGTTCTCGTGCCCCGGCGTGACACGGTCCCCGACGTCGTCACAGGCGGTCGGGACACCGTCGCAATCCGGATGCCCGCGCATGCGGCAGCACTCGAGATCATCAGCGCCTGCGGACGAGGTCTGGTTGCGCCGTCAGCGAACCGGTTCGGGCACGTCAGCCCCACGACTGCCGCGCACGTCCTCGAGGACCTGGACGGGCTCATCGACGCCGTCGTCGACGGTGGTCCGTGCAATGTGGGACTCGAGTCAACGATCGTGGACTGCAGCGACGAGCTGCAGGTGCTCAGGGCGGGCGCCGTGACCGAGGCCGACATTGCCGACTGCACCGGCGTGACTCCCGCCGGTGCATCCGGCCCCGAGCGTGCCCCCGGGATGCTCGCCTCCCACTACTCGCCCGACGCCCGGTTGGTGCTGTGCGCCGACGAAGCAGCGTGCAGCGCGGAGCAGGCGGCACTCTCTCTGCGTGGCGAGAAGGTGTGCGTCATCGGCCCCGGTCTCCGCACCGAGGAATACGCCTCGCGTCTCTACGCACTCATGCGGGACGCAGAGAGATCGGGTGCGGATGTGATCGTGGCCCTCGTGCCCGCCACGGACGGCCTCGGTGCCGCCGTCCGCGACAGGCTCACGCGCGCCGCCGGCCTCGGCTGACCATCCGGACCGGGGCGCTGCGGCGGATCACGCTCCCAGGCTGTTGATCTCCGCGACGAGCAGATCACGCATCCCGTCCACCCTCACCAACGGCTCCGGTCCTGCCGGTGCCACGGTCACAGCGACCGTGGTGGACCCGGCATCAGGGAACAACTCACACCGGCACCAGACAGTCTCGCCCGCGCGCACGAGGAACTCGAGGGCGTACGGCACCTCCTCGTCGGAGATTTCTCCGAGCGCCGCCGCGGCAAGACGCACGTACTCGAACGCCTCCACCGGCAGGACGTCGACCGTGAAGCTCGAGGCATCGCGTTCGCTCCTGGCGCGCCGCAACGGCATGACACCGCCCGGTGCCCGGGGTGCGGAGGCGAGAACCAGAGCCGACCGGTAGGCAGCGATGAGACGTGCCATGACAGCCGGGTCACCGCCGACGTCAGGATGTTCGCGAAGTGCGAGCTCCCGGAAACGGGCGCGCACCTCGGTTTCCGAGGCATCGTGTCCGAGCCCCAGGATCCGGAACGGGTCCTGCGTCAACGCCCGACGAAGTTCGGCGGCCGCTTCTCGATGAACGCGGCCACCCCCTCCTTGAAGTCCTGTGTCCGGAACAACGGGAGCAACTGGAGGAAGACGTGGTGGATGTTCTGCTCGAATGTCTCTGTCTCTGCGGCGCGCATCATTCTCTTGATCGCACGCACGGCCAACGGCGCGTTCCCGGCGATCTCCCCCGCCATGCCGAGTGCCTGCTCCATCAGCTGGTCGGGCTCCACGACATGGTTCACGATCCCGAGCTCGAGGCTCTCCGCAGCCGAGAGAGTGCGCCCCGTGAAGGAGATCTCGGCAGCCTTCGCATACCCCACCATCCGGGGGAGCAACCACGTGCCGCCGCTCTCGGGGAGGATGCCGCGCTTGGCGAAGCCCGGCGCGAGCTTGGCGGTGGTTGCCGCGATCCGGATGTCGCAACCGAGAGCAATGTCGAGGCCGTACCCCGCTGCTCCCCCGTTGAGTGCGCAGATGACGGGAGTGTCGATGTTGTGCAGAACGACCGGTGGTGCGTTGCGCAGGTCGAACTCCGACATGTTGGCGCCCGCATCATCGAGCACACCGAGCGACTTGCCCTTGCCCGCCTGTGCAGCCATGTCGAGCCCGGCGCAGAACGCCTTGCCTGCGCCGGTGAGGATGATGCACCTCACCTCGGGGTTCCTGTCTGCCTCGAGGAGCCGCGCGGAGAGCTGGTCGAGCATCGGCCCCGAGATTGTGTTCATGCGCTCGGGAGCGTTGAGGGTGACCGTTGCGATGCGCTCGGCCACTTCCAGCAGGACTTCGTTCGGAGTCGTCATGCGGGCAAACTAGCAAGCATGACCCCAACAGCCCCGAGCGGGAATGCCGCCGTGCCCCAGCCGACTCTCGGCGCTCACGAGGACGGAGCCGCGAGACTCCTCCTCATCAGGCACGGACGCTCCGCCGACGTGGTTCCCGGCACTGACGAAGCTGCGGACCCGCCGCTGCACGCGGAGGGCGAGGAGCAGGCACTCCTGCTCGGGCAGCGACTGAAGCACGCCGCCATCGACGCCGTCTACTCGAGCCATCTCCGGAGGGCGCACGACACTGCATGGCAGGTGGCAGTGCACCATGGTCTCCATGTCGTGGTGCACGAGGACCTCGAGGAGGTCCGGTTGGGCGACTGGTCACACGGAGAGTTCAGACGACGGGCAGCAGGACGCGACCCTGAGTTCCTGCGCTGGGCACGCACCGGCACATGGGACGGGATACCGAACGGCGAGGGGGACGGCGCGTTCCGCACCCGCGTGGCCGAACGCATGTCGCGCCTGGCGGAGCGTCACAAAGGGGGCTGTGCCGCTGTTGTCTGCCACGGCGGCGTGATCAACGCCTACGTCGCCCATGTGCTCGGGACCGAACGCTCAATCTGGATGACGGTCGAGAACACCAGCATCACCACGGTGAGCGTCGGCGACACCGTGACGATCGTGGGGCTCAATGACTGCCGGCACCTTCGCGATCCGCTTGCGCGGCCGGAGTCAATGACCTCACCGGGATGACCTCACCGGGATGACCTCGTCGGGCCGGGGGCTGAAGATGAGGTTGCAGACCCCGAGCCAGAAGCCGGTTGCACCGGCGATGTGAATCGCCACCAGGGCAACCGGGACGCCGCTGAAGTACTGGGCGTACCCGACTCCCGCCTGGAGAACCGCCAAGAACGCCAGCACCGACAGGGCCTCTCGGGCAGACCTGCCCTCTCTCGACACATCCCCCCGGACACACCACATGCACAGGGCGATCATTGCCACGGTCAACATGACTGCAGAACCGTGCACCCGCGCGACGGACGAGAGCTGGAACCCGAACCGGATTGCGGTTTCGTCCCCCGCGTGGGGCCCTGTAGCCGTGACCACGGTGCCCGTGACGACCGCCGTCAGGGCGGACACCACCAGGATCATGCGCGGAACCACCAGCTTCGACGGGACGGGACGCACGAGTCGCGCACCCTCAGTCGACCGCGACAGGCGCTCGAGCGCGAACGCCGTGCTCACCAGTGCCATCGAGACCAGGAAATGAGCCATGTTCGCCCAGGGGTTGAGCCCGGTGAGGACGACCACGCCGCCGATCACCACCTGCGCGAGCACGCCGGCGACGAGCAACCATGCGAGCAGGACCACCCGCCGTCGACTTCGCTCCATCAGGTGCGACATGAGCACCGCGGCAATGACGCTGGCGGACACCAGTCCGGTGAAGAGACGGTTCACCTGCTCGATTGCTGCGTGTCCCGTGGACACGTCCACGAACTTCGTGGAACTGCAGTTCGGCCAGTCGTCGCAACCCAGCCCCGAACCGGTCAGCCGGACAAGCGCGCCCGTGAGCACGATGGCACAGAGCATCACCAGCGCGAGCGAGGCGACCCGGGCGAAGCCCGTCGCACTCACCCTCTTCCGCATCCACCCGAATCTAGGGCAGGCCACTCGCTGTCGTTCCACGACCTGCACGGTGGCTACGGTCACATCCATGATCACGTCCTTCGACGATTACCCCATCCACCAGAGCGAGCTTCCCGTTGCACAGACCGCTTCCGGCGACCCCAACCACTACGACAGGTACTTCTTCAACGGTTACACCCCCGACGGAGCGACGTTCTTTGCTGTCGCGATGGGCATCTACCCGAACCGTCACGTCATGGACGCCTCGTTCTCCGTCATGCACAACGGCGAGCAGGTCAACGTCCACGCGTCGGCTCGTGCGCACCCGGACCGCGCCCGGTGCAACTCGGTGGGGCCCGTGACAATCGTCGTTGAGGAGCCGATGAAGCGCCACAGGATCCTGGTCGAAGCACCCGAACACGGTCTCAGGGCCGATCTCGTCTTCCGTGCAGCATGCCTCCCCTACGAGGAACCCGTGTTCCGCCAGCAGAGCGGCAACAGAACCGTCATGAACTACACGCGCCTCACACAGACCGGCGCCTGGGAGGGCTGGTACGAAGTGGACGGCAGGCGCACCGACCTGGACACCCGCGTCGTCGTGGGAAGCCGCGACAGGTCGTGGGGCGTGAGACCGGTCGGTGAACGCGTCCAGACGGGTGCGCCGGTTGCGTCGGTTCCGCAGTTCTACTGGCTGTGGGCGCCCGTGTGTTTCGACGGGTTCTCGACGTTCTTCGACATCAACGAGTACGCCGATGGCCTGCGCTGGCACCACTCCGGCGCCGTCGCGGACGGCGAGCGAGAGCCCGTCGAGTCACGAACGGTCGACTACGACCTGAGGTGGCAGAAGGGAACACGGCACATGGAGGCTTTCGATCTCCGCTACGGCTACCCCGATGGTGACATCGAGCTGTCGTTCGAACCCGTGATGCACTTCCAGATGTTCGGCCTCGGCTACGGCCATCCGGAGTGGACGCACGGCGCGTGGAAGGGCGAGAGCGCCGTCGGCGGCGACCGCTTCCCGGTCCCGGTGGCCGAGCCGATGCAGCCCCACCACATCCACGTGCAGACGCTCTCGCGCGTGACCTGCAGGAGGGGCGGCACTGTCCATCACGGAACGGGAGTGCTCGAGACCCTCGTCATAGGTGCCCACTCGCCGTCCGGCTTCGAGGGGATGCTCGACCCCGCCCGCTGATGGCGCCTCAATGATTGGCGACGAGTCCCCCGGCCTCAATGATTGGCGACGAGTCCCCCGTCGACCCTCACCACCGAGCCGGTCATGAAGCGCATCGCCGGCATCGCGATGCTCACCGTCATGTGTGCAACCTCCTCCGGATCCCCGTAGCGACGCAGCGGCACCTTGAGCCGCGTGTAACGGTCACGTCTGTCCTGCGGTATCGACGCAGTCATGCCCGTGTCGATCGGACCGGGACACACCGCATTCACCGTGACTCCTCGCGGGCCGAGCTCCACCGCGAGGCTCTTCGTGAGACCCACCACGCCGTGTTTCGAGGCCGTGTAGGCGGCCAGCCCGCCAGTTGCAACAAAGGCCTCTGTGGACGCGATGTTGATCACGCGGCCACCGTTGGGCGCCTCCAGAAGATGAGGGAGAGCCGCACGCACGAGGTGAGCCTGGGCCGAGAGGTTCACCGCGAGAATCCTCTCCCAACTGGCGGCGAAGGTCTCGTCGTCCGAGAAGACCGACGACACACCGCTCACGCCCGCGTTGTTCACGAGCACATCCAGCCCGCCGAAGAGGTCGACAGACCGCTCCACGAGGACCCGTCTGTCCCTGTCCGACGTGACATCACCCACGACGGCTGCAGCCCTGCCGGTTCCGTGGACCCGTTCGATCTCGGCGACTGTCGCCCGGACGCCCTCTTCTTCCCTGTCGGAGGCAACAACGAGTGCTCCCTCGTCCGCGAACAGCTGTGCGGTTGCCCGGCCCATGCCGCTGCCCGCCCCTGTCACCACGACCCTCGCACCATCGAGTGATCTCGACAACTTGCTGATTCTCGCCATCCCGCTCTCCTTCCGGTTCCCGCCAGTCTCCCACGGCTCGTTTGTGAGCCGGCCACGCAGGGAAATAGCGTCGCGCACAGTGGCGAAACAGAATGCGGAGACACGGCGACTCGACATTCTCGAGACTGCATGCGCGGTGGTGATCGAGCGCGGGTTCGCGGCCACCCGCATCTCCGACGTTGCCAGCAGGCTCGGGGTCTCGAGCAGCCTGATCCACTATCACTTCGAATCAAAGGAAGCACTGCTCGCGGCGGCCTTCGAGCACTATGCCCGCAAGGACGTGGCCGAGATGGTGGCTGACATCGAGGCAGCTCCCGGTCATCCGGAGCGGCTCGTCAGGCTCCTCGAGAACTACGTGCCTGAGGGCAGTGACGACATGGAGTGGAAGCTCTGGATCGATGCGTGGGGCGAGGCCCTCCGCAACCCGCTCATGAAGCGCATCAGCCAACAACTCGACGAGCAGTCGAACGCACTCCTCGAGGAGATCATCACCGAGGGGGTCCGCGACGGTGCGTTCCGCTGCGGCGACCCAGCCTCTGCATCAGCGCGCATCACCGCACTGATCGACGGTCTCGCCATCCAGTACGCCGCCCACGAGGGTCTGCTCGACCGTGCGGGGCTTCTTGCCTCCGTGGTGCTGGTGGCCGGCCGCGAAGTGGACACCGATCTCTCCCAGCTGGTTCTTGCCCCCCACCCGGACGACGACGCGATCCGTGGACACGGGCCCGAACAGCGGGTCCATTGGTGCCCACGGTGCGGGTCGGGACATCTCTGTCCCCACACCTGACCGTCTAGCACCCAGACG
>JBEGQL010000031.1:0-4822 GCA_041181005.1 Actinomycetota bacterium | reverse complement strand
CCCCGAGATGCCGCCCGACTGACGGAGCTTCTCGAACCCTGCCTGGCGCCCCGTGAGGATCTTGTGCACGTAGGCCTGGTGCCCGGTATCCCACAGGATGGGGTCGCGGGGGCTCTCGAACGCGCGGTGCAGCGCGATGGTGAGCTCCACCGCGCCGAGGTTGGACCCCAGGTGGCCGCCCGTGTGCGACACCGCGTTCACGATGAACTCGCGGATCTCGCCCGCCAGTTCGTCCAGTTCCGCCTCGGAGAGGCCCGTGAGGTCGGCGGGGGACTGGATCCGGGGGAGCAGGGCCATGGCGGGTTCCACGCTATCCCTGGCGGTCCGACAGGGTCCCCCGCCCGGCCGCGGCGGGGGTGTGACCCCTGCCAGATACGCGAGGAGGGCGCCGCGCGGTGTGAGTATCGGGGTCATGACACCGTCGTTCTTCGACCTCTCGGGCCACGTGAGCCTCGTCACCGGTGGCAACTCGGGCATCGGCCTCGGCATGGCGCATGGTCTCGCCGAATGCGGTGCCGACGTGGTGATCTGGGGCACGAACCCTGCGAAGAACGAGCGCGCCAGACACGAACTGAACGCGCACGGTCACCGCGTGCTCGACCTCGTGTGTGACGTGGGCGACCAGGGCGCGGTGCGCACGGCGATGGCGGAGTCGGTGTCGTCAATGGGACGTGTGGACTCCGTGTTCGTGAACGCGGGCGTGGGTGGGCAGGCGCCGTCGTTCGTGGGCATGACGGCGGACGAGTGGCGGCGCGTGATGCGCGTGAACCTTGACGGCGCGTTCTACACCGCACAGGAGGCGGTGCGCCACATGACGGAACGCGGGGGTGGCGGATCGGTGGTGTTCACCACGTCGGGCTCTGCGTACTACGGCCAGCAGCGCGGCCAGCACTACGGCGCATCGAAGGCGGGCGTGATTTCCATGATGAAGGCCATCGCCGTGGAGCACGCGCGACACGGAATCCGCTGCAACGCGGTGCTCCCCGGGTGGATCGAGAGCGACATGACGGCCGGTGCCCTCAGCTGGGACAAGTTCGTGGAGAAGGTGCTGCCGCGCGTGCCGCTGCGCCGCTGGGGAACCAAGGAGGATTTTGCGGGCATCGCCGCGTACCTCGCCAGTGACGCCTCGCGCTACCACACCGGCGACGTGCTCACCATCGACGGCGGTTACCACTCGTTCTGAGTGTCGCCGGTCGGGACCTCGTTCAGCCCGAGGGGTGGCCGAGCTTTGCCTCCATGTACTTGTGGTTCAGGCGACGCTGGTTCGTGTTGTGGATCCACAGACCGAGTCCGAACCCCAGCCCGAGCACGAGCAGTCCGCCCGCACCGTCCAGCCAGAAGTGGTTGCCGGTGACGATGATGCAGAACAGCGTGAGCGCCGGGTAGAGGAGCACGGCCGCCTTCGTCCACCGTCGCCTCATGAGCGGCCACATTCCGAACGCACACCACGACGCCCAGCCGATGTGCAGCGACGGCATCGCCGCGTACTGGTTGGATGCTTTCGCCACCGCGCCGTCGCTGAAGTCCCACGGACCGCCGTAGGCATCGAGCGTGTCCACGTACCCGAATGACGTGGCCCCGTTGTAGTTGCGCGTCTCGTGGGGGATGCAGGCCCCGCCGTACGAGACGACGTTCGCAACCGTGCCGGGGCACGGGGCATCGAGGAGGCGCGGGGGCATCAGGGGGAACAGGGCGAACCCCACGAGCGCGAGTCCCGTGCAGATGGCGAGGGCGTTGCGGAACACGGGGAATACGTCCTTGCGGTACTTGAACAGCACGAAGAACACGGTCAGTGTCACGGCGAAGTGGGCGGTGCCGTAGAAGGTGTTGAGGGCCTGGAGCAGCGTGCGGTGTGGAAGGAACCACTCCTGGATGGTCTCCTCGTGGTACAGCCCGAGTGCGCGCTCCACGCGGATCACCTTCATCGCGTTGTTGAAGGCGTTCATCGGCACGTCGGTGCCGCTGATGCTCACCGAGCCGAACCTGTTGCGGGTGAGCGTGTACAGGAGATAGAAGGAGGCGATGATCGCGAACTCCTTCGCGAGCCGGGTGCGGTGCTCCCGCTCGATACCCGCGGTGATGTCGCCCATGCGCCGTCCACACTAGGTTCCGCCCGGCCCCGGCCCGCGGGTACGGCGGTCCCGCCGGGGCACCCCGAAAGTAGGATTCGTGGCCGTGAGCGCAACATTCAGCATCGGTGACCTGGCACAGGAGTTCGACCCCGCGGTCCTCGCGCGGGTCCTCGAGCGGGGCAGGTCCACCGGCGCCGGCTTCAGCGAGATCTTCATCGAGGACCGCCGCAGCACCTCGGCCAGCCTCGACGACGGAACCGTCGATTCCGTGAGCAACTCACGCAGCCTCGGTGCGGGAATCCGCGTGATCAGCGGCGACACCACCGGGTACGCACACACCACCGACCTCACCGAGGCAGGTCTCCTTGCCGCTGCCGAGGCAGCTGCGCGCGCGGCGAGCCGCAGCGACGGCGGCAAGCACACGGTGTCACTGTCGGCACCGCGCCGCCAGCAGGTGAACGACGTGCGCATCGCGCCCGCGTCGGTCGCCAAGACTCGCAAGATCGAGCTGTTGATGCTCGCGAACGACGCCGCACGGGGCTCGGACTCCAGCATCGTGCAGGTGAGTGCCGGCTACAGCGACTCCACGCGGCGCATCCTCGTTGCGAACAGCGACGGTGTGCTCGCCTCCGACGAGCAGGTGCGCACGCTCTTCCGCCTGAACGCCGTGGCGAACGGGGACACCGGCCTCCAGACCGGGTACGACTCGCTCGGCCACACCATCGGCTTCGAGCTGTTCGACGAGGAGAACGTGGAGGAGCTCGCCCGCCGCGCGGCGCGCCAGGCCGTCACCAAGCTGCATGCGCGCCCCGCCCCGAGCGGTGCGATCCCCGTGGTGATCAAGCAGGGCTCCGGCGGAGTGCTGTTCCACGAGGCGTGCGGACACGGTCTCGAGGCGGACCTCGTGGCGCGCGGCGCATCGGTGTACGCGAACCGCAGGGGTGAGCTGGTGGCGAGCCCGCTCGTCACCCTGGTGGACGACGGCACGATGTCGCGCGAATGGGGTGCCATCGGCATCGACGACGAGGGCCACCCCAGCCAGCGCAACGTGCTCATCGAGAACGGCGTGCTCACCGACTACATGTGGGACCACATCCGTTCCGTGAACGAGGGGCGTGCCCCGAGCGGCAACGGCCGGCGCCAGAGCTACGAGCACCTGCCGATGGTTCGCATGACAAACACCTTCGTGATGAACGGCACTGAGGACCCCGCCGACATCATCCGCGCCACCGACCACGGTGTGTACGTCGCCAAGCTCGGCGGCGGCCAGGTGAACACCGCCACCGGCGACTTCGTGTTCGGCATGGTCGAGGCGTACCTCATCGAGAAGGGCGAGATCACGGAGCCGCTGCGCGAGAGCAACCTCATCGGCAACGGCCCGCAGGTGCTCTCCGACATCGACCTGCTGGGCAACGACTTCGCGATGGGCAACCCCGGCACGTGCGGCAAGGACGGACAGGGCGTGCCCGTGGGCGACGGCCAGCCCACGCTGCGGGTGAAGTCCCTCACCATCGGCGGCACCGCGGCATGACGCGCCGCACCGTCGACGACCTCCAGGCCATCGCCGACCGCATCGTCGCCGATGCGCGGGGCAACGAGCAGATCGAGGTCACCGTCTCGCGGATGGGGGAGACCGACATCCGCGCGTACAGGGGCAACGTGGAGCACTTCGTGTCGGCCCAGAGTGCCGATGTCTCCGTCCGCGTGATCGTGGACGGGCGCACCGGCACGTCGCACGCCGGCACCCTCGACGAGGCCGCCATGCGCGAGGTGCTGCAGGAGGCACGCGAGAACGCGGGCTTCGCCGGCCAGGACGAGTTCGCCGGGCTCGCCGACCCCGACGGCGTGGCGGTGACAGCGCAGGAACTGTGGGACGAGGAACTCGCGGCGTGCCCCACGGAGAAGAAGGTCGACATCGCACTCGAGCTCGAGCGTCTCGCCGTGGCACAGGATGCGCGGCTGCGCATCGACTCCTCCAACTACACCGACCGGCACGTGGAGGAGGCGTTCGCCACCACGAAGGGCATCCGGGGCTCGTGGCGGGCCAACTCCTGCTACGCATCGGTGGAGCTGCTCGCCGACGACAACGGCGAGACACAGACGGGCTGGAGCTACGCGCTCGGCAAGAGCCCCGCCCGGTTCGACCTGGAGGCGGCGGCACGCAAGGCCGCGTCGCGCGCCACCCGCCTGCTCGGTGCAGTGAAGCCCGCGAGCAGGCGCACCACCGTGGTGCTCGACCCCATGGTCACCGCACAGGTCCTCGGCATCATCGGCAGCACGCTGAACGGTGAGAACGTGGTGAAGGGCCGTTCCATGTTCGCGAACCGTCTCGGCGAGGACGTCGCGTCCTCCATCATCACCCTCATCGACGACCCCACCGACTCACGCGCCTACACCGCCACCGAGATAGACGGAGACGGCCTCGCCGCACGCCGCAACGTGCTCATCGAGAACGGCACCCTGCGCATGTTCGTGCACAGCTCGTACTCGGCCCGCCGCGCCGGCACCCGCAGCACCGGAAACGCGGTGGGATCGGGTGTGGGGTGCCTCGCGCTGCAGCTCGTGCCCGGCACCGCCACACAGGAGGAGCTGATCGCCGGCATCGACGAGGGCGTGCTCATCGACAGCGTGCAGGGCCTCCACAGCGGCGTGAACACGGTCTCGGGGGATTTCTCCACCGGCGCCACCGGGCTGATGATCAGGAACGGCCGCACCGCCGAGCCGCTGCGCGAGTTCACCATCGCGAGCAC
>JBEGQL010000030.1:0-83055 GCA_041181005.1 Actinomycetota bacterium | reverse complement strand
CTGCGGGCTTCGCAGCAACCGAACCTACGCCACCGCTGGCGGACCTGAGGGTTGGACCTGGGAGTATGGGTTTGTTCGCAGAACAATTGATCCGTAACCGAGTTCACCCAAACGCGTAACTAGCGGAAACCCTTGACGCTGCCCTACAAGGGCTAGGGACTTTCGCTCCGCCTCCCATTGATCGGCTGACCGCAGTGATGATGTGGATCAGCGGAATCTTCGTCGCCTGCTCTGCCGGGTTGTACTCGTTGATTGCCACGAAGTTCTGCGGGGCGCTCAGCGTGTGAGGACTCCGTCGGGTACCCAGTTGCCGTGCGCGCCGTAGGGAACGCGCCGGGGCAGGTGCACGCGCGCCACCGGCGGCGCTGCAAAGTCGGCGGCGTCCGCGATGTTCAGCGCAGAGGTATTTGTCGTCTCGTCGTGCACGATCGTCAGCACCCAGCCGTCGTCCTCGGCGGAATCGGGTGACCGTGGCGCAAAGACGGGTTCGCCCCCGCGCACACCCTCGCCCAGGTGGTGCTCGACACAGGACCCGGTGGAGAGGTCGTACTTGAGCAGGCGGGAGCCATACACAGGTTCCTCCGAGTTCCCTTCCCCCTCGAGTGCCATCAGGTACGCATACCGCGCTTTCAGCCCCACGAGCCGGTCGTCCACACGGCCGAAGTCTCCGGGTCGTGCATCGATCTGCTGTTCATCCACGGTTCCCTTCTCGGTGTCGATGACCCACCGCGTGAGACGCCCCACCTCTGCGTAATCATCGCTGCTCTCTCCGAACGCAGAATCCATGCGCGACACATGCAGCACGAGGGTGCCGTTCTCCTCGTGGGCATTCACCGGGTGGAACACGTAACACGGGTCGATCTCGATCCACTTCACGTCGGCATTGGTGCCGTTGCGCGGCATCACGCCGAGACGCGCCCCGGCATCACGGTTGAACCTGAACGGGAACCCCGTGGACAACTGCGAGAGGTCGAGGCACACGGGCAGGTCCATGAACACGACGTGGTTCCGCGTGACATTGAAGTCGTGCATCATCACCATGTTCGGGATGTCGATCGGCTCCACCTGCTGCACGTGGCCGTCGGCCGAGACGCGCACGTAGTTGAGGTACGGCGGCCGGAACGAGAAGTAGCTGAACGCGAGAAGCTCGCCGGTGTCCGGGCAGATCTTCGGGTGCGCGGTCATCGAGCACGTGAGCGCACCGCCGTAGTTCTCGTACCCGGTGGTGTTCAGTTCGCTGTCGAGAAGCCACGGCCAGTGACCCTCCTCGAGCGCCATCAACGAACCGTTGTGAGCCACGACATGCGTGTTGCCGGTTCCCTTCGCCAGCTCGGGCAGCTTCACCCGCTCGCCCCGGTGACGGCGAACGGACTCCGTCTCCACGAAACGGTTGCGGTACCACTCCGCGCGACCGTTGTGCAGCGCGACACCGTGCACCATGCCGTCGCCGTAGAACCAATGGGGCGATGTCCCGCTCACGGGGTTCGGGCCCGTGCGCACATACAGCCCGTTCAACTCGGGCGGGATGCGGCCCTCCACGCGCAGGTCTGAGGCGGTCATCTCGTCGTGCACGGGCTCCCAGTTGCCGCGCAGGTGCCAAGGAGTGTCAATGCTCATTCAGGGAGTGTATGCAGTGCACGCACGCATCCGGAACGGACGGGCCCGTGCACCGTCATGCGTTGTTCGTGGCGCAACTACTCTCGGACCATGTCACGGCTCACCATGCTCACACCCGACCGGATGAACGAGAGGCAGCTCGAGCTGTACGGGCAGTTGACACGGAACGAGAACCCCGGCGTGCAGCTCACGAACACCGACGGGTCGCTCGTCGGCCCCTTCAACCTGATGGTGCACGAACCGCGCCTCGGCGGCGCGCTGCAGAGACTCGGCGGCATCATTCTCTACCGCGGTTCGCTCCCGGCCCGTGCGAGGGAGATGGCCATCCTGTGCGTGGCGGCCGACAAGCAGAGCGCGTTCGAGCGTTCCGCACACGAGGCAATCGGTCGCAGTGCCGGGCTCACCGATGCGGAGATGGCCGCCATCGCGGACAGGGCACCACTTGCCCTCGCCGACCCCGTCGAGGCCTGCGTGCTGCGTGTCTCGCGTGCGCTCCTGGAGGAAGGTGACCTCGACGACGCCGCGTATTCGACGGCTGTGGGTGTGCTCGGCGAGGCAGGCCTCATCGAGTTGTCCGCCGTGATCGGTTACTACTCAATGGTCGCTCTGCAGCTGCGTCTCTTCCGCGTCCCCGGCTGACTCACTTCTTGATCAGGCGTTCCGCGCAGCCGGTGCATCCCACACATTGTCTTCATCAAGACAGAAGGCAGGTGACACGCTGATGGAACTTCTCCCGCCGAGTGGCTGGGGCGATGTTGCCCGTGCCTCCGACCTGCTGGCCCTGAGGACGGACCTCGAGGAGTTCAAGGCCGAAGTTCGCGAGTTCAAGGCCGAGGTTCGCGAGTTCAAGTCGGCGGTTGTGCACTCAATGTGGGCAATGGGTGCGATGACGTTCACCGGATTTGTCGGGCTCTTCAGCGTGATCATCACCAAGTTCTGAGCCGCCCTTGGTTGCGCGTGACCGCGCTCCGCGCGCTCAGTTCCGCGCCGCGTAGCCGAGGGACAGTGACGCCGCGAGGAACAGCCACACTTGGTACGGCACCAGCGCACACCCGAGAGGTGTTGAGACACGGAACGTGACGACGAGCAACGGGAGAGTGACCACCGCGCACACCACGAGTGCCGCCGCGGCGACCCCGAGCGAGTGAGCCACGTAGAACCGCTGCGCCCACACGAGGGCCGCCGCCACGCTCACCGCCAGCGACGTGAGCCACAGGACCTGCCCGCCGGTCGACGCACGGGTTGCGACGACCCAGCCTGCGATGCCGAGCATCACGAAGTTGTACGGCCAGATGAGCCCGAACACGAAGTCTGGCGGCTGCCACGTGGGCCGCACGAGCGAGCGGTACCAGTCATCGCCCCTCGACACCCAGATGCCGCTGCCGAACGCATAGACGAGGACGAGCAGAATCGCGACGGCCCTCGTGCGCACGTCGTCGAGAGTAGTGCGGCGGACCTACGGTGTGTCCCGGGGTCCCGCCGGGACCGCGAAGGGGACACCATGAAGCGCTGGGCCATTGCCGCCGTGATTGCGGGAGGATTCGTCCTCCCTGTTCCGGCCCACACTGCATCGGCCGCGGCGCCGTCAGTGACCGTGTCGTTCGCGGGAGTCCCCGAGGGCTCCTCAGTGGTGTTCGTGGGGATCAACACCGCCAAGAAGGTGTCGGTGAGCGACAAGAAGGTGCAGCTCCCGTCGAGCTTCAAGCGCAGGGGTGAGTCCACGTACCGCTTCTCCATCCATTTCCTCTCCTCGACCGGCCGCTACCTCGGACCCACGGTGTTCGCCATCCAGGGATCGTCGAGGTGGACGACGAACGTGGTCACCCGCTCCTCGATGAAACTCGGGACGGTGCGCTTCCAGTCCGAAGGCTGGGGCAAGTCGTCGGTGAAGCTCGGGAAGGGCCAGTACGGCCGCACCCTCGTGGGCGCGGCGAAGAACGGCAAGCCGAAAGGCGCGGGGCGGATCGGCGTGGTGTTCAAGTCGGCCGTGACCGCATCGGGCGTGAACTCGACCGCGGTGAACGTCTGCCCGATGGATCTCGACCAGTCCCTCGGCGGAGACTGCGACGGCGACGGCGTGCTGAACGCCGTGGACGCCGACGACGACAACGACGCGGTGATGGATGTTGCCGACACCACCACGAAGGACTTCCCCGCCGCCGGGTGGGTGCCCACATCCGGCGTTCGCTCCCGCATCGGCGGCACCGGGTCCGAGAAGACGCTGAACGCCAACATCAACACTGCCACCCTCGATGCCGACATCGACGAGATGCTCGGCGGGCCGAACGCGTCGTTCGGGCTCGCCTTCTTCTTCAACCTCGACAACACCGAGGCCCGCAGTTACGACGCGGCGTGGGTTGACTGCGGAGCGCTGGAGTACTGCAGCGCAACGACCGGCACGGCCACGACCGGCCCCACGTCCACCCCAATGAACCCGTACTTCAACCAGTTCTACTGCACGAAGACGAACATGGCCGGTGGCTGCGAGGTCCCCGTGAAGTGGAAGGACTTCCTCGGCTACCGCGTGGACAACGGCGTGGCCACGAAAGTGGAGGACAAGGGCTCCGGGATCACGAACGGCATGCAGTTCAACGCGAGCACCGAGGGCGTGAGCTGGGCGGGCACGATGTCGCCCCGCGGTGTCACCGATCCGCGCTCCAAGATCAAGGTCGGCGACCCGTTCCTCGCCAGGATGCGCAACGCCACCGACGGGAGCATCAAGACCGTTCCCATGTCGCTCGGCGCGTACTTCGTCACCCACCCGGCGGTGGTGAAGGTGAACGACGCCGCGGTCGACTACTCGACCGCACTGCCGCGGGGCTCGCGCTACAACCCCGTGATCGTTCCCGACTCCGGTGTGCTCGACGTCTGGTTCTACCGACCGCAGCGGACCGCCATCGACGGCTCCGATCCCGCAGGCTCGAAGTACATCGACCTCGGCGGTCTCGACTACGGCTTCTCCTTCGAGGCCGACCCCCAGATCAACGAGAAGCTGATCAAGTCGCGCAGCATCGACAACAGGTTGTTCGGGTGCGGCGACAAGGGTGCCTACACCGCGTACAGCCCGGTGACCGAGAAGACAGGCGGCGGCAGCGCCGGCGGCGCGGACCTGTGGAACCTGCACGACGATTCCACCGACGCGGTCCCCGCGACCGACCGGATGGTGCACATCGTGCTGAACCTGAAGACGTGCATCCAGAGCCAGGCGACGAAGCTGTTCGTGGACCCGGCGCGGATGGCTGCGGACCCGACGATGGAGCTGCAGCTGCAGGCCGCCGGCGCGAGCACCACGGGCGGTCGGAGCGGGTCGATCCAGTCGATGACCATCAAACTCCCCGCCGCCGCCACCACCTGGGCCGCGAAGTAACGCCGGTCACTCCCGCGCAGGAGATGTCCACGGGCAAGAATCAACCCATGGGGAACGGCTTCGACTTCGAGTCGGTCGACGTGGAGTGGCTGCGCACGAAGGGCGGGCGCAAGTGGCACCACGTCGCTCCCCTCCTCGCGGCGTGGGTGGCCGACATGGACTTCCGCCCCGCGCCGGCGATCACGGCCCATCTCGAGTCGATTCTCCGCGGCGGAGACGTGGGGTACCCCGAGCGCGACGACAAGGGCAGGATGCGCGCCGTGCAGGCATTCGCCGACTGGACGCAGCGACGCCACGGCTGGCGTCCCGACGATGACCGCATCAAGGAATGGAACGACGTGGTGCAGGCCGTGCAGGCCGTGCTCCATGTCGCAACATCCCCCGGCGACGGGGTCGTGGTGCATGTGCCGGCATACCCGCCGTTCTTCGACTCGATCGAGCAGACAAGGTGCAGGCTCGTCCCGGTGCCGGCATCGATCATGGACGGCCAGGTCTCGTGGGACCACGACGCGCTCGATGCGCTCCTTGCCCGCGAGCCGGCGAGGGTGCTGCTGCTGTGCAACCCTCACAACCCCACCGGCCACGTGTTCACGCGCCGGGAACTGGAGCGACTCGTCGACATCGCGACGCGCCACGGTCTGCTCATCATCAGCGACGAGATCCACTCCGATCTCGTGCACGAAGGGCACGCGCACGTCCCCGTCGCGTCGCTGCCCGGTGCCGCTGAACGCACCGTCACCGTGTGCGCCGCATCGAAGACGTTCAACCTCGCGGGCCTGAGGTACGCGGTGACGCACTGCGGCGCGGCACACGTGGAGGAGGGCTTCGACGCGTTGCCACATCACCTTTTCGGTGCCACGAACATCATGGGGGCCGAGGCCGCATGGGCGGCATGGACGCTGTCGGATGACTGGTACGACGGGGTGCGCGCCCACCTGCTGCGGATGCGCGACCTCACCGTGTCTCTGGTGCGCGACCGCCTGCCAGGGGTGTCGGTGCACGTTCCCGATGCCACGTATCTCGCGTGGCTCGATTGCGCGGGCACCTCGATTGCCGCTGACCCGTGCGAAGCGTTCCGCGCCTCGGGGGTGGAGACGAGCACGGGCACGTCGTTCGGCCCGGGTGGGGAGGGACACGTGCGGCTGAACTTCGCCACCTCGCCCGCGGTGATGGATCGCATCATCGACACCATGGCCGTTGCGCTGCGATGAGCAACCTGCCCACGGTCACCGAGTTCATCGGTGTGTACGACGCTGATGCCACCCTGCTCGGTGAGGTGTCGTACTGGATCGGCGCCCGGCTCGGTACCCGGCACTGCTCGCTGTGCGAGCTCACCCACGGTCTCTTCACCGTGAAGAACGAGTGGAAGGAGTGCCGGCGATCACTCTCGGTCCCCGTCGTCACCTACCACCGCAACGATGCGCCTGTCGACGTGCTCGCCGCCGCAGGTGGCACGTTCCCCATGGTTCTGGAGCGCACGGCGGCCGGCCTTTCGGTGTTCATGACCGCCGCAGATCTCGACGAACTTTCCGGGTCGACCGAAGAGTTCGCCGAGGCGCTCGCCCGGCGCGCAGGTGACTCCTAGAACCTGTTGCGTACTTCCCACAGGTCGGGGAACAACGGCTTGAAGAGCGTGGTCGCGAGATAGCCGACACCCGACGAGCCGCCCGTCCCCTGCTTCGTGCCGATCGTGCGCTCCACCATCTTCACGTGCCGGTACCTCCACTCCTGGACGCCCTCATCGACGTCCACCAACCGCTCGAGCAGGAGCGACAGCTCGTTGTCACTGCGGTACAGCGAGGCAAGCGCATCCTGCACCTCGGGATCGGGACCAACAAGCAACGAGTCAACGTCATCGAGATGGCGGCGCGGAATGGGTGCTCCCCGGAGAGCGAGGAACACGAGCACGCTCCCCCACAGCGAGCGGCACGTCATGGCCGCCTCCAGCGATGCGCGGTCGGCCGAACCGGAGGGCAGGTGAGCGAGCGGCATGGCGCCGCGACGACCGAGCACCGCCTCGAACTCGCGGAACTGGCTGCTCTGGAAGCCGCTCGACGACTCGAGCCGGGAGCGGAACGAGTTGAACTGCAGCGGTGTCATCGTCTCGAGGATGTCGACCTGCGAGACGAGGGTCTTCATGATGGTGCGCACACGGCCGAGCAGTGCTGTTGCCGGCCACATCTCCCCGTCCTCGAGTGCACGCTGCGTGGCTCGCAGTTCGTGGAGCAGCTGCTTGAACCAGAGCTCGTACGTCTGGTGGATCACGATGAACAGCATCTCGTCGTGCTCTGGTCCGTCCGAGAGCGGGTTCTGCAGCGAGAGCAGCTCGGGTACCCGCAGGTACGAGCCGTAGGTCAGTTCGGACATGCCCCGAGTCTCCCACCAACGAACAGGTCCGATCCCGATACTGGATATCCCTGCCCGGCGCACCACAATCTGGGGATGACAGAAACCTGGCGCATGGGCGCAACAGAGGTGGCCGCACTCGTCCGGGGCGGGAGAGTGTCCGCACGCGAGGTGGCCGATGCCGCCATCGCACGCATCGACGCGGTGAACGGGAAGCTCAATGCGATCGTCAGGCGCACCGACGACGACGCGCGGGAGTCCGCCGCACGCACCGATGCGGGGAGCCCGGTCGGGACGCTCGTGGGAGCAACTGTCACCACGAAGATCAACACCGACCACGCGCCATACCCCACCGACAACGGAATCAAGGCGCTGCGTGACAACATCGCCACGGCCGTGCACCCGGTGATCCGCGGACTGCTCGATTCCGGCCTCACGATGGTGGGCCGCACGAACTCACCGGCGTTCGCGATGCGGTTCCACACGCAGAACGAGCTGCACGGCGAGACGCTCAACCCGCACCGCGAGGACATCAGTTGCGGCGGATCGAGCGGTGGCGCGGGCGTTGCTGTCGCCACCGGGATGTGCCATGTCGCCCAGGGCAACGACGTCGCGGGGTCGGTGCGCTGGCCTGCCTACATGAACGGGATCCTCGGGCTGAGGCCCACCGTGGGGCGGATGCCCACGGGCGGCACGAACCCGAACCCCCGCGGCTGGAGCGCCTCCATGATGTCCACGAACGGCCCGCTCGCGCGCAACATGGCCGACCTCCGCGCCGCCTACGACGCGATGAGTGCAGAGAACTGGGCCGACCCGTTCTGGGTGCCGGCCCGGCGCGAGTTCCCGGTTCAGGAACGGGTGCGTGTCGCCCTCGTCACCGAGGACGGCCTGCCGATCGACCCCATCGTGCGCGACAATGTGCGGAAGGTGGGTGCCCTGCTCGAGGATGCCGGGTATGAGGTCACCGAGACCGCACCACCGATGCTCGAGACGTTCTTCTCGCTGTGGAAGCGTGTGGGGGCGCTCGACATGATGCTCGGCCTCGTGCGGATGCTCCCCCAGATCGACGATGCCGGTCTCACCACCGCGATGACGGACTGGGTCACCACCTTCCCCGAGCCGACCGGGGAGATGTTCCTGAAGGGCCTGCAGGACCGCGACATGCTCATCCGCGCGTGGAATGCCTTCTATGCGGAGTTTCCGCTGCTCGTCACCCCGATGATGACCCTGCCCACCGTGCCCCGCGCGTACGACGTGTCGCACCCGGGCGGCTCCGCCGAGCTCGACGTGTACGGACGCTGGGGCGTGAACCTGTCGGCGATCGGCATGCCCGCGCTCGCCTACCCGCACGGTTCGCACGAGGGCGCGCCGATGGGCGTGCAGATGGCGGCTCACGCGTGGCGAGAGGACCTTCTCCTCGCCGCAGGTGACGCGCTGGAGGAACGACTCGGCGCGGTCCGGGCGGTGGACCCCGCCTGGTGACCCGGGTCAGCGCACCAACGGCAGCACGTCGGCCGCGAAGCGGCGGCACTCCGCGATGTGCGGATAGCCCGACAGGATGAACGCGTCGATCCCGAGCTCGCGGTAACGGCCGATCTTGGCGGCGACCTGTGCAGGCGTGCCCACGATGGCGGCACCGCACCCGCTGCGCGCCCTGCCGATGCCCGTCCACAGGTTGTCCTCCACGAACCCGTCGGCGGCAGCGCCCTCGCGCAGCTGGGCCTGGCGGCGCACACCGGTGCTCTGCGAGTCGAGCGACTGGCTGCGGATCCGTTCGCCCGTCCCCTCGTCCACGTGTTCCACGAGCCGGTTCGCCGCGTGCACTGCCTCGCTCTCGGTGCCGCGCACCACCACGTGACACCTGTACCCGAACCGCAGTTCTCGGCCGTACGACGCCGCGCGCGAGCGCATGTCGTCGATCGTGGCGGCCACCATGTCCTCGGTGTCGGGCCACATCAGGTACACGTCTGCCTCCTGTGCCGCCACGTCGCGTGCCTCCTCGCTGAGCCCGCCGAAGTAGAACTCGGGGTCAACCGGGTTCTCGGCGGTGATGCGCGGCGGGTCGAGGTGAAGCGTGTGGAACTCGCCCTCCATGTCCACCCGCTCGCCGCGCATGAGGGCGCGCAGGATCCTCATCACCTCGAGGGTGCGCCGGTACCGACGGGGCCCGTCCATCACCTCGCCGGGCATCTCCGAGGAGATGATGTTCACGGTGAGGCGCCCGCCGAGCGTGAGGTCGAGAGTGGCCAGCTGACGGGCCAGTTGCGGCGCCCACACCTCGCCGCAGCGCACGGCCACGAGCAGGCGCATCACACGGGTGAGCGGCGCCACCGAGGAGGCGAACGACACGGTGTCGATTCCGAGCGAGTAGCCCGACGGCAGGAGGATGTTGTCGTACCCGGCGGACTCCGCCTCCGCCACGATCTCCCTGCAGTGGTCCCAGCTGCTGCGCAGGTTCTCGTCGGGCACCCCGAGTTGCTCGTAATCGTCGTCGCAGAGCGCTCCGAACCACGCGAACTCGGCGGGCGGCGGTGGTGTCACGGGAGCGGCGCCCCCTCGCTCGCCTGCACCACGCGGTACACGTCCTCGCGGGTGAGGGTCACATCCGTTGCCGCCGCGAGTTCGTGCAGCCGCGCCGGCGTCTGCGTGCCCACGATCGCAACGGGCCGCGACGGATGGGCGAGCACGAACGCAACCGCAACGGCGGCACGCGACACACTCTCGCGCGCGGCGAGGTCGTCGAGCACCGACACGAGCTCGTGACTCATCCCTTCGCCCGTGGCGAGACGGCCACCGGCGAGCGGGCTCCACGCGAGCGGAACGAGACCCTCCTCCATGCACAGGTCGAGGGTGCCGTCGCGCATCGGAGCCAGTTGCGCGCACGAGAACTCCGGCTGCGAGGTCACGAGGGGCACCTCGACGTGCGCGAGCAGCGCGAGGGTCTGGGTGACGGAGAAGTTGGACACCCCGAACATCGACACGAGGCCGCGCCCGTGCAGCGTGTCGAACGCGCCCGCCACCTCGTGGGGGTGGGTGAAGAAGTCATGCCGGTGGATCTGGAACAGCTCGATGTGGTCGACGCCCATGCGGCGCATCGAGGCCTCGCACGCCGACACGATGTATGCGGCCGAGGAGTCGTACGGGACCCCGGGGATGATCCCGCCCTTCGTGGCGAGCACCATCCGAGAGCGCAGGGACGGGTCGGTGGCGAGCACCCTGCCGAGTGCCTCCTCGCACGTGCCGAAGCCGCTCCCGCCCCAGTCGAGGCCGTACACGTCGGCGGTGTCGACAAGGTTCATGCCGGCGTCGAGCGCCGCGGACACGAGCCGCGCGTTCTCGGCATCGGAGGAACCGGTGAAGCGCCAGCACCCGAACGCGAGCGGACCGACGGGAACCTCGTCCCCGAGCATCCGTGGTGCCGGGTTCACGAGGTTCGCAGCCATGCGCGAAGGCTAGTCACCGCGGGAGGCGGGCCTCCCTAGCGCAGCGTGATGCGGTCGATCTGCGGCTCCACCGCCACGCAGTAGCCGTCGACGCGCGACGAATCACACAGCAACGACGCCACGGGGTGCCGGGACACCGCCTCGCGCCACCTGCCCCACGACTCCGCGTCGGGGAACGAGTCGAAGCAGACGGTGTCCCACCCGCGCCCGTCGCCCATGATCGTGCCCTCTACCTCGTACCACTGACCGTGCGCACACCCGAGCGACGACGCAATCGTGCGCGACGCCTCGAGCGCTGCGGTCACGTCGGCCTGCGGGGTGTCCCCCAGTGCCTTCCACGCTGCGACGCTCACCACTGCCCGTTCGCCCTTGCTCGACCTGTAGTCACCGGGCTCCATGCCGCCGCGGGGAAGGCTGCCGATCACGAAGGTCTTCGACATTCCGGCGGCCTTGTGGACGTGTTTCTCCTTGAAGTCGTCACGCGTCTGCATGTCCATGAACGACTTGCGCGTGGGGTAACAGACGACGCCGATGCGGTCCCACGTTGGTTCGTTGCTTCCGTGCTGGCCCACCACGTCACCGTGGAACGCAACGTACGCACCGATCTTCCCGAGCACGTCGACCGGGGAGTAACGATCGTCCGCCTCGCGGCCCGACACACCCTTCTCCCCGGAGTCGCCGTAGTCGGCCTCCTGCTTGTAGTGCATGAAGTTCACCATGAACACCGGGCCGTCCACGGCCGGGTCCATCTTCATCATCCGAACCGCGTAGTCCACGTCGGCCCTGCCGTACGGGTGCTTCACTCCCCTGTCCAGTTCCTCGCGTGTCTCGTCCATGGTGTTTGCCTCTCTCGTGTCCCGGTGTGTGCCGTGTTGTTCAGTCCTGGTGCCCGGGTGCCTACTGGCGCCCCATCTCGCTTCGGGCCTCGGCGGCGGCCGCGTCGCGCGAGCGTTTTCCGGCCTCGATCGTGACCTGTCGCAGGTCGCCCGTCCACGCGAACGGCGACTCGTACCTCGTGCTCACCGACACTCCGTGGTCGAACCCGATGCTCGGGCCCACCGACGACATCATCGTCATGTAGAGCGGCAGACCGGCCGTGGCCACCTCCACGCCGTCGAACTCGAGAGTCACTGTCCCCGACCGGTTGTCGCCGCGCACGAGGCGAACGCCGAGACGCACCTCGCCCTCGGGCACCGGCACGGGCGACTCCACGACCGTGTGGTCACCGAACGCGTTGTAATCCACCACGAAGCGGCCGCCCTGCACGAACATCGAGAAACCCGAGTTTCGGTTGCCGTTCTTGTACAGCACGCCCTCGTCGCCGTTGCGGTAGTTCACGGTTGCCTCGAGGTGCACGGTGCGGCCCCCGAGTCCTGCGGATGCCTGCCCGGGCATCGGCGACATCGGCGGCCGGTAGACGTAGCGGCGGTCCTCGGGGTGCGGCGAGTTTCCGCGGAACCGCGCGCCGAACAGCTGCACACCGCGGTCATCGATCGGGAACACGCCGTTGCGCTCCGCCTCCTGCCACCACAGCTCCACCATCTCGGCGAGCTTCGCGGGCATCGACGCAGCGAGGTCGTTGCACTCGGACCTGTCGGAGTTGAGGTCGTACAGCTCCCACTTCTCCCCGTCGTAGGACTGGCCCATCGTGTGCTTGAGCACTGCCTTCCACCCGTCTGCGACGACGGCGAGCGACCCCGCGTTCTCGAAGTACTGCACCGTGTTCGTTGCCGGCGCCGCGGGGTCGGGAATGACCGATCTGAACGACCTTCCGGTCACGGGCATCTGCTCGAAACCCTTCACCACCTCGGGCGGGGTGACACCGACGATGTCGTACACGGTGGCGACGATGTCGGAGACATGCACGAACTGGTCGCGCTTCGTGCCGCGCTGTCCCGCGGGGACGCCTGCCGGCCAGTGCATCACCATCGGCACGTGCACCCCTCCCTCGTGGGTGTTCTGCTTGTACCAGCGGTACGGCGTGTTGCCGCACTGTGCCCAGCCCCACGGGTAGTTGCAGTGGCTGTGGGGCCCCCCGATCTCGTCGATGCGCTTGATCGCCTCGTCGGGCATCTCGATGATTCCGTTGAAGAACTTCATCTCGTGCATCACACCGAACGGTCCGCCCTCCTGCGACGCCCCGTTGTCGGCGTGCAGCACGATGATCGTGTTGTCGAGCTGGCCGAGCCGGCGCAGACCCTCCACGAGCCGGCCGACCTGCGCGTCGGTGTGGTCGAGGAACGCGGCGAACGCCTCCTGCATGCGGCAGGCGAGGCGCCGCTCGTTGTCCGACAGCTCCGCCCACGGCTTCACACCGGGGTTGTGCGGAGCGAGCACCGTTCCCTCGGGAATGACGCCGGTGGCGAGTTGCCTGGCGAACCAGCGCTCGCGCACGACGTCCCATCCCTCGTCGAAGCGGCCGCGGTACTTCGCCATGTACTCGGGCGGCGCCTGGTGCGGTGCGTGCGTGGCTCCGAACGCCACGTACCCCATGAACGGCCGGTCGGGGCGCACGCCCTTGTAGTCGGCCACGATGCGCAGCGCGTTCTCCACGATGTCCTGCGAGAGGTGGTAGCCGTCCTCCGGGCCCGCGGGCGGGTCGACGGGGTGGTTGTCGGCGATGAGCTCGGGGTGGAACTGGTCGGTCTCGCCGTCGAGGAAGCCATAGAAGCGGTCGAAGCCGCGGGCGAGAGGCCACTGATCGAACGGGCCGGCTGCGGAGCACTGCTCCATCGGCGCGAGGTGCCACTTGCCCACCGCGAACGTCGCCCAGCCCTCGCCGCGGAGCACCTCGCCGACGGTCGCCGCGTGGTTCGAGATGTGGCCGAGCTGGTTCGGGAAACCGGTGACGAAGTTCGACACCGATCGCATTCCGACCGCATGGTTGGAGCGGCCGGTGAGGAGGGCCGCGCGCGTGGGCGAGCACAGCGGCGTGACGTGGAAGTTGGTGAACTGCAGCCCGTTCGCCGCCAGCGCATCGATGTTCGGTGTGTCGATGTCGCTGCCGAAGCACCCGATCTGCGAGAACCCGGTGTCATCCAGGAGGATGAGGAGCACGTTCGGTGCGCCAGCCGGCGGGTGCGGGGGCTCGGGGAACCACGGCTCGGAGTCCGCCACGTAGCGGCTGACCTTCCCGCGGAACTCGTTCTTCACCGCCATGTGCACCTCCTGCCCGACCCGTTCTTCTTACTTCACGGCGGCTCCGCGGCCCTCACCGTGGCGCCGCGATCGACGTCAGTCGGTTCGTTCCGCGTCGGGTGCCGGACGGGCTGCCCGTTACTGTGAGCGTCCACGGGAGGGGACGATGCACCTCGAGATCGACAGGACCGACATCCGTCGCGCGCACATGGAACCCACCGAGATGCCGTCGTCCGCGGCGCCGGGCACCGTGGTGATGCGCCTGGAGAAGTTCGCGCTCACCGCGAACAACATCTCGTACGCGCTCTCCGGTGACTTCCTCGACTACTGGGGCTTCTTCCCCGCGCGCGAGGGGCTCGGCCGTCTGCCCGTGATGGGCTTCGGGAGGGTGGTGTCCTCCGCCGCCGACGGCATTGCCGAGGGATCGCGCTGGTTCGGCTTCTACCCGGCCGCCGACCACCACGTGGTGCACGCGGTCCCGCGCGCGGGCGGGTTCGTGGATGCGGCCGCGCACCGCGAGAAGCACGCACCCGCCTACCGGCAGTTCGACCCTGCCGACCCTGCACTCTCCCCCGACGACGAGTCGTACCTTCTGTTGCTGCGCGGCCTCTTCATCACATCCCACCTGTGCGAGGACTTCCTGCGCGACAACGCCGTGTTCGGGGCGGGCCAGGTGATCATCACGAGTGCATCGTCGAAGACGTCACTCGCCCTCGCCCACGAGGTGCGCAGGAACGGTGCGGCGCGCACGCTCGGCCTCACGTCGGCAGCGAACCTCGCGTTCGTGGAGTCCACCGGCCTGTACGACGCGGTGGCCACGTACGGCGACGTCGCATCACTCGACCGGGTGCCGTCGGTGGTGGTGGACATGGCGGGCAGCGCACCGATCCTGCGGGCCGTGCACGAACGCTTCGGAGACGCGCTCACCCATTCGTGCCGGGTGGGAGCGACCCACTGGGAGGCCTCGGGCCCGCTCGACGGGATCCCGGGCCCGGTGCCTGCATTCTTCTTCGCCCCGTCACAGTTGGTGAAGCGGGGCAAGGAGTGGGGCCGTGACGTGCTGTACTCGCGCATGGACTCGGCGCTCGCCGTGTTCACCGCCGATGCACGCAGGTGGCTGAGGGTGTCGGAGGGCCGCGGCGCCGACGCGCTTCTCGCCTGCTACGGCGACCATCTCTCGGGGGGCGTGGACCCGTCCGTGGGGCACGTGTTCTCCCTCTGACATCACTCGCATTCACCCAACCAACAGAATTGTTCGACACAAAGGACAGCAACATGGCAGACACACGACGCGTCGCGATCATCGGCGAGGCAAACAGCTACTCCGGACCGGCCCTCGCACTCGAGATGGCTCGCCGCGGCCACGACCTCGTGCTCGGTGACGCATCACCCGGGCTCGTGGACGATCTCGCGGCCCTCGGTGCGCGGGCGGTTGACGTCACCGGCACGAACCACCTGCTCGACGAATCGGGCTCGCGCCGCCTCGTGGAGGCCGCCCTGTCGGAGTTCGGGCGGCTCGACTCAGCCACCACCGCAACGGGCGTGATCGTGACGGGGCGGTTCGTCAACTCGAGCATCGAGGACCTCCGAAAGGTGATGCTCGGCTGCATCGAGGTGCCGTACCACTTCCTGCGTGCGGTGGTTCCCGTGATGGCGGAACGGGGTGCGGGTCAGGTGCTGATGCAGACGAGCGCCGCGGGTGCGCGTGTCACCCCTGGCGCGCCGCTCTACTCCACCGCCCGAGCGGCCGCGAACCAGCTCGTGCGCAACGTTGCCGCCGAGGTCGCCGCGAGCGGCGTGCAGGTGAACGCGGTGGGCACGAACTTCATGGACTTCCCCGGGTTCCTCGCCGCGAACGGCGTGAAGGATGCCGAGAGCCGCAGGAAGGTGGAGGCTGCCGTCCCCATGAGGCGCCTCGGCAGCATCGAGGAGTTCGCCTCGTTCTGTGCGAACTTCATCGACGGTTCGTTCACCTTCACCACCGGCCAGTTCGTCGCGTACGCGGGCGGCTGGGCCTGACGGTCGGCCCCGTTCGGTCCGGGCGTACAATCCGCCCCATGAACAACCGACGCACGCAGAAGGTCCTCCTCGCGGTTGCTCTCGCGCTCGTCACCGTGTCGTGCGGCGGGGGCGGGAACACATCGACCGACGGCTCGGCCCCGCCGTCCACCGACGGTGGCCTCATCCCGGAACTCACGAACGACTGTGAAAAGGCCGTGGGGCCGATCATCACCCAGACCATCCTCGATGCATCGCTCGATTCGGTGTACGCGAAGTGGGGCCAGGACAGCGTGCTGGTGCCCGTGTTCGATGCGATATATGCCGAGATGAAGCCCGCGTTCACCGCCGGTGCCATCGGCATCACCGTGAGCTACGTCGCGCAGTACGCAATCAATGTGTGCAAGGACAATGATGTCTACAACGCGGTCCTCGGGCTGTCCGAAGGGGACGAGGGTTACCGCACGGGTTGTCTCGACGGCAAGATGCCGGATGTCAACGAGGCGCTGAAGGCCTGCGCCGAGGATGGCGCACCGTCCGGTTCTGAACCGGCACCCACCACCACCGACTGACCGCCCCGGAACCTCACGGGGTTCAGCTCCGGCCGCGCCGCATCCCGGTGATCGCGCGGAAAATCTCCCCCACCGTGTGGTCGGCCTCCAGCGGGTGGCGCAACGGCTGCGAGAAGTCCACGGTGTAGGTGTTGCGCCGGCCGTCCTTGCGACGGATCACGTAGCCGCCGTCCACGAGGTCCCCCACGATCCGGTGCGCGGCACGCTCGCCGATGCCCACCTTGTCGGCAATCTCCGAGATGCGCACGTCCGGGTTCTGGGCGATGCAGACGAGCACGTGGCCGTGGTTTGTGAGGAACGTCCAACGGGCTCCGGTTTCCCCGGGGTTCTTGCGCACCGGACGGCCTGCCACAGGGAGATCCTAGCCCACAACAGCTATTTTATTCATGTTATTTGTTTCATGTCATTCAAATCATGTATTGTGCCACTGTGTCAATCGGCGACCTCGTCTGGCTGAACCTCGGCTCACCCGCGGTTCTCGCCTTCATCCTCGGCTTCGCGGCCACCCTGCTGCGCAGCGACCTGCGCTTCCCCGAACCCGTCACGAGCTTCCTCAGCTCGTACCTCCTCTTCGCAATCGGGCTGAAGGGCGGTCTCCGCCTGCGCGAGGCATCGCTCGCCGATCTCATCGCCCCGTTCGGCGCAACGGTGGTGCTCGGCCTGCTCACCCCGTTCGTCGCGTACCTCGTGGCGCGCAGGTGGCTGCGGCTCGACCCTGCGAACGCCGCATCAATGGCCGCGCACTACGGGTCGGTCTCGGCGGTCACGTTCACCGCAGCGGAATCGTTCGCACGCTCGGCCGGCACGCTCACCGAGGGCTTCATGCCGGCTCTCGTCGCATTGCTCGAGATACCCGGCATCATCGTGGCCCTCGTGATCGCAGGCAGGGCACTCGGCGGGCGTTCGATCGGAGCCGCCCTCCACGAGGTGGTGACAGGCAAGAGCGTGGTGCTCCTGCTCGGGGGTCTCGTGATCGGCGCGGTGTCACCGGCTGAGTCGGTCGTCAAGGTGGAACCGTTCTTCGTGGATCTCTTCACGGGGTTCCTCTGCTTCTTCCTCCTCGACCTCGGCACGCTCGCCGGCCAACGCATCGCCGACATCCGCCGGTCGGGTGCCCGGCTCGTGACTGCAGCGATCGCCATGCCGATGGTCTTCGGAGCGGTGGGCACGCTCGCAGGCAGCTTCGTCGGGCTCTCGGCGGGCGGTGCGGCGGTGCTCGGCACCATGGCCGCGAGTGCGAGCTACATCGCCGCACCGGCGGCTGTGCGGGCCGGACTGCCCGAGGCCGACCTCGGGTACTCACTCGGGGCGGCGCTAGGCATCACTTTCCCGTTCAACCTCGTGGTGGGGATACCCCTCTACGCAGAGTTCGCCAAGATCATCGCCTGAGCGACGTGCGGTCAGCCGTGGCCGGGGATGTTCTTCCACGGGCCGGCGTCGGAACGCGGCTCCTTGGGAAGACCCAGCACCTGCTCGCCCACGATGTTGCGCTGCACCTGGCTGGTGCCGGCATAGATGGTGCCGGCGCGCGCGTTCAGGAACACGCCCACCCAGTTCGCCGAGTCGTTCGGGGAGCCCACGGAGTCAGTGGTGAACGCGGTCTGCGGGGTCTGGCCCACCGGCACCAGCGCATCGGCACCCAGGATGTCGACAGCGAGCTCCGTGACCTCCTTGTGGTACTCGCTCCACCACAGCTTGCCGATCGACGCGTCAGCGCCGGGCTTGTGCCCGTTCATGAACGCGGTGAGCACCCGGTAGCCGAGGAACCGCATGATCTCCACCTTCGTGTGGGCACGCGTGAGCCGCTGGCGGATGTGCGGGTCGGACGTGAGGCCCTTCTCCTTGGCGAGCGACGTGAGCTTGTCGAGCTCGCTGCGGAACGAGATCGAGTTCACGGCAGCGCCGGCACCGCGCTCGTTTCCGAGAAGAGTCATGGCGACCATCCAGCCACCGTTCACCTCGCCGACCACGTTCTCCTTAGGGCAACGGGCATCGGTGAAGAACACCTCGTTGAACTCGCTGTCACCCGACATCATCTTGATCGGCCGCACCTCGATGCCCGGCTGGCGCATGTCCACCAGAAGGAAGGTGATGCCACGGTGCTTCACATCATCGGGGTTGGTGCGCGCGAGCACGAAGATGTGGTTCGCGAGATGACCCGACGACGTCCAGATCTTCTGGCCGTTGATCACCCACTCGTCACCGTCGAGCACCGCGCGGCACCCGAGGTTGCCGAGGTCGGAACCTGACGACGGCTCCGAGTACCCCTGGCACCAGCGGTCCTCGCCGTTCAGCACGCGCGGCAGGTAGTGGCGGCGCTGCTCCTCGGTGCCCACCTGGAGGAGGGTGTTGCCGAGCATGCCGATTCCGAAACCATCGTTCGGGCCGCCCGACGGCGCGCCCACCTTCGCGAACTCCTCTGCCTGCACGAGTGCCTCGAGGTGCCCGAGACCCTGGCCGCCGTACTCCTTCGGCCACGTGATGGCGAGCATGCCGCCCTCGTAGAGCTTCTTGCGCCACTCCTCGGTGAAAGCGTCGGCCTCCTTGTGGTTCAGTGCACCGATCCCCTTCCATCCCTTCGGGAGGTTCTTGTCAAGGAACGAGCGGACCTTCGTGCGGTAGGCGTCGGCTTCGGGCGGGTAGGCAAAATCCATTCCCGCACACTACGGCGGGCGCGCGAGCCGTTGCCAAGCGAACGGCCCCGGCGTGGATCAGGGGACCGAGAAGTTGATCCGGATGCGCGCCTTGTTGTTGTCGGAGTCCCCGGCCGACAGTTCCATCCACCACTGTTTCGTCGTGGAGAGGGAATGGGGTTGCTGCGGGTGCGCAGCGATGCACGCCGCCACGTCCACCGTGAAGCCGAGTGTCGTTCCGTTTGCAGCTGGGGCCTGGTCAGAGTCGAACATGGAGTACCCCGCCGGCGTCTCCTTCGGCGCCTTCACCAGAGGGGAACTCACCGACTTGATCGCGGATGCCGGGCACTGATACTGGGTGTTCGTCTGGTCCTCCGGCCACACTGCCACCAGGTACGCGAGCCCACCCCGGTCCGACAACAGGGAGGTGGACCCCTTGACGAACGTCTGCGGTCGGTGGAACGTGACCGGAACGTTCGTCGGATCGCCCACCGACACGGCGTACTGGCTGCCCATCCGCGGGAGCTGTCCGGTGTCGGCGCCGTTGAAGCTCTTCCACGCCATCGGCACGACGACGCTGCTCGTCACCACCTTCACCTCGCTGAACACCGTGGCCCCGTTCGACTGGACGACCAACTCGTACACGTCGCCGGCCAGGTTCGTCTCGGAGGCACTGGCCATGCCCGGGTAGAAACGCAGCAGTCGCGTGTCGCCCACGACACGTTTGGGCATGTCGAGCAGACCGGCCGCGTTCGCGAGGCTCGAGAGGGCCACCCCGTCGAGAGGCGAGCCGGGTTCGGCCCGCACTTTTGCGCTGCTGCCGGGGGAGCAGTAGACGAGCTTGCGGCAGTCCACGAGGAACGTCGACGAGAGTTCCGCCGGGGTGGGATTGATGAGCATCTCGATCGACATGCCGTCGGCCAGGTACCTGCGGATCTGCTCCTCGGTGACCGCCGGGTTGGCATTCGAGTTCACCTGGTCGAGGGTCGGCATCTCGATGATCTTCGAGAAACCGAACCGACCCTGCGGCCTGTCCATCTCGAGGATGTTTGCCGAGCCGTAGTCGTCCGACTTCGCGGGTTGGGCGGCATCGATGACCCCGTCGCCGTTCAGGTCGGGGTCAGCGAAGTTGGGCAGTCCGTCGCGGTCGCTGTCGGCACCCGCCACCGTGTTGTCGGTCACCACTGCGGCGAACGAGCGAACCGGCCCGAAGACCGCGGCCTCGCGCACGGCCCCAGACGACACGGGCGCCGGGCCCTTCATGCGGATCGTCTTCGACGTGTCAACCACGGACTTCGCGGTCTTGGCCGATGCATACGCAGACTTCAACGAGATGACCCCCACCTTGAGCGTGCCGCTCACCTTCGATGTGAGACGCGTGTAGCCCTTCGTCCCCGACGTGCCGAGCACCACCGGTCCCGCGTACTTGCCGTTGTTCACGACGTGGAGCGTGGGGCCCTTCCCCTTCTGGCCGTTCACGAACTTCGAGGCGACCTTCGTTGACACCTTCACGTTGAACTTGCCCGCGGCATCGACCGGAGCGCGTGTGCTCGTGCCGTCGTTGGCGACGAGGAGCACCGCCAGGTTCTGGCTCTCGGACCCGGACACCGAGCCCGACACGGTGAGACGCTTGGTTGCCGCCTCCGCCACCGCGGGGAGACCCACCACAAGAACGAGCACCGTGGCGAGGAGACGCAGCACCCGTGTTCCGCTGAAAACCCGCATGTCTCCCCCCTGCCAAACCTAGCCCCGTCCTCGGCGGGGACGGAACGGCTCGGTCCGGTGGTCCTCCCCAACCCGGACCGCCGGCGCCGTGCATGTTCGGCACCGCTCACGGGAGCCGGATGCGGATCTCCTGGCGGGACTCGTTGCCGTCGGCGTCGAAGGTCTCGATGTAGAGGTTCACACCGGTACCCGACGCGGGCCTCGACGCCGTGCCCGGACCGGAGGCGATGCAGGCATCGAGGTTGAGCGTGACGCCGAGCTTCGTGCCGTTCGCGGTCGGCATCTGCTCGTTGTCGAACAGGTACGCCATCATCGAGTCCGTGGAGTTCTCGTCGACCGGCTTCACCAGTGTCGACGACAGACCGCTCATCGCGCCCGGCCGGCACACGTGCATCGCGTTCTCTCCGTCGCCGAACACCACGAACCTGTAGCGCAGGCCGCCCCGGTCGACGAGTCGCGAGGTGGAACCGGGAGCGAGGTCCTGCGGGCGGAAGAAGGTGACGGGGAACGCCGCCATCTGCGCGGTGGTGGGTGCGACCGACGTTGCCGCCTGCACCTCGGTCCCGAACGTGCGGCCTGCGGCGGATGAGAATGCCGCGGGCGACACCACTCCGCTCGTGAGCACCCGCACCTCGTTCGCCACGACCGCCCCGTCCACCACGGTGGTGAACCCGTACGCATCGCCGGTGAGTGCATTGGTGCCCTTCACTGCGTCCCCCGGCTTGAACACGAGCGCACGCCGCGTCTCTGGTGCGGTCTTCTGCAGTGTGAGCGAACCGTCGGCGCTCCTCACCGTGTCGATCACCTTTCCATTGATGGCGGGGTTCGCGCTGCTCACGAGCGTGGCGGCCGAACCCTGCTGGCAGTAGGTGACGAGACACCACATCTGGACCGAGCCGGCGACCTGCGATGCATCCACGTTGCCGGCGATCTCGAGCTGCAGGCCGGTGGCGAGGTACGCGCCGATCTGGTCGGCGGTGACGGCGGTGTTCAGGTTCGAGTTGATCGGTGCCTGTCCGTTCGCACTGACGATCTTGCGGAAGGCGAAGTCCCATGTGGGTCTCGTGCCCATCGTCCTGTCGGCAGCGAGCCCCTGGAACACAACCGTTCCGTCGGGCTCCGCGGCGTCCAGAACCGCGTCGCCATCGACGTCGGCGTCGGCGAAGTTGGGCAGGCCGTCCCGGTCGGCGTCGGCGCCGAGCGCGGCGGAGTCGGTCGTGAGGGCGGCGAACGAGCGAACCGGTCCGAACAGTGCGGCCTCACGCACACTCCCCGACGACACCGGCTTGCTCGCCTTCATGCGAATGGACGCCTTCGTGTCGAGAACGGTCGACTTCGCGGCCGCCACCGAGTACCCGGTCTTCATGGCGATCGTGCCGACCGAGACCGAGCCGCCCTTCGCGGCGGCGATGCGCGTGTAGCCGACCGTGGAACCCTTCTTGCCGAGCACCACCGGGCCGCCGTACTTGCCGTTCTTCAGGATGTGCAGTGACGGGCCCTTGCCCGACGACTTGAGGAACGACGCGGCGACCTTCGCCGGGGCGGTGGCGGTGAAGGAACCGGAGGCGCCGGGTGTCACGCGGACCGCCGTGCCGTCGGTGCCGACGAGGAGCACCGACAGGTTCTGGCCCGCGGCGTTCGTGATCTTGCCCTTCACGGTGAGCGTGCCCGCCGCCGACAGAGCCGACGGTGCGGCGGCACCCACGAGCGCGGCCACGAGCGCGGCCCGAACGATCCGTTGTCTCATGCGGTCCCCCAGTCCCCGGGAAAAATTTATGTCATCAACGGGCGTTCTGGAACACCCGCAGGAAGTTGCCCGAGCGGAACTTCTCGACCTCTGCCGCTGAGCTGTTCGCCATGCACGACTCGAAACGCGCGATCGGGTCGCGGCCGCCCTCGGTGTGCGGGTAATCGCTCGAGAAGAGGTAGAGGTCCTCGTTGGACTGCTCGATGAGACGGGCCGGGTTCTCGAACACGAACGGGGTGAACCCCATCTGCGCCGTGATCTGCTCGCTCGGCTTGCGCGAGAAGCCCTTGAGCCGCTCGTCCACGCGCGAGTACGTGCGGTGGATCTCGTCCAGCCGCACGAGCATCTCCGGCACCCAGCCGGCGCCGAGCTCGACGGATGCAAGACGCAGCTCCGGGAAATCCTCGAGCACGCCGTCGAGCACCATCATCGACACGAAGGTCTCGATGCCCTGGTGCAGCACCGCCGCGTCGCGTGCGCGCACGTTCTCGCCGCCGCCCATCCAGTCACGCGTCGCTGCACGTCCGTTGTTGCTCCACTCCGGCTTGAGCTGCAGCGGGTTGCCACCGACGTGGAACACCACGGGGACCTTCGCGTCCTGCAGCAACGACCACACGGGGTAGTAGTCAGTGTGCGTGGGCGAACGCTCGCCCGCGAGACGGTGGGGCACCCACATCGCACCCAGACCGTTCTCGAGGCACCACTCCACCTCGGCGAGCGCGAGCTCGGGGTTCTCGAGCGGGATGGCCGCGACGCCGATCATGCGGTTGTCCACCGACACGAAGTCGGCCATGTGCCTGTTGTGTGCGCGTGCACCGCCGTAACGGAGTCGGTCGGACACCTTGGACGACGGCGAGAAGACCATGTGGAGGCTGTGCGTCGCGAAGACGACCTGCTTGGCGAACCCGAGCATGTCGTTCGCGGTGACACGGTCGTGCTTGTCGAACGAACCGAGCGCCTGGATCTCCTTGACCTCGGTGATCATCCGGTCGCCGAGGGCGATGAGACCGGCCTTGTGCTCGTCGCTGTGACGGGAGCCCTGGCCCATGATGACCGCAACCTCCTCGTCGGTGACGATGGACCTTCCGTAGTCCACGAGCGGGAGCTCCTCGCGGATGTCGGGGTCGGCGAACTTCCTCAGGAAGTCCGGCAGCTCCATGATGTGCGTGTCTGCGTCGTACAGAACCCTGTCGCCTGCGTAGGTCATGACCGCAACCGTACCAACGGTCCGGCCGTGCGCTCCACCCCGGATTCACCCGCCGCCTGCCGGGAGTTCACCGGGGGCGAGTAGAACATTGCCATGCGGATCCTGGTGACGAACGACGACGGCATCGACTCCGTGGGCCTGCACGTCCTCGCGAGGGCGATGGTCGGTTTCGGCGAGGTGGTGGTCGCCGCGCCCGACCAGGAGTACTCGGGTGCGGGGGCGGCGATCGGCGCGCTCCACATCATGCGGCCCGAGCTGCACCGCCGCACGATCGACGGCATCGACACCGCATGGGCAGTGAGCGGACCCCCGGCGCTGTGCGTGTTCCTCGCGCGCTTCGGCCTGTACGGCGGTCCGTTCGACCTTGTGGTGAGCGGCATCAACCCCGGTGCGAACGTGGGACGCAGCGTGTACCACTCCGGCACGGTCGGTGCGGCGATCACAGCCCGCAACGGCGGCATCAGCGGGATCGCGGTGAGCCAGGCCGTCACCGGGTTCGGCGTGGAGGGCCAGGGCTGGGACGAGGCGGTGCGCGGACAGAAATGGGGCACCGCCGCGGAGGTGGCGCGCTCGGTCGTGCGAGGGTGGATCGCGAACCGCACCGAGGAACCGGTGGTGATCAACGTGAACGTGCCGAACACGGAAGTGCACGAGATCGTCGGGTGGCGGCGCACGTCGGTCGGCATGCAGGTGCCGCGTGCGGTGGTCACGGCGAACCTCGTGCCGAAGGAAGGACACGAGCACTCGTACACGATCGACCTCGCATACGGTGACCCCGTTGCGCTCCCCCACCACACCGACGGCGGCGCGGTGGAGAACGGTGAGGTCTCCGTGACCTACATCGGGAGACTCGACGATGTCCCGCACCACGGCACCGACGAGATTCACGGTGAGCTCGACTCACTCGTCGGCGGTGCCGGCGTCCTGCGACCGTGACCGACTGGCTCGGCCTCACGAGGCGCGCCGCGTTCGCGTCGCACCGCCTCGTCGGCTGGATCTTCTGGGACCCGGGTGCCCAACGCAACCTCGAGGCTCTCGGGGTGCCCGGCGGGATGGGCCACTACATCGCGAACCGCGCGGCGCCGCTCGCGGCTGCGGGAACCGAAGCCGTGTTCGCGGCGTTCGGCACCATCAAGCGCGAGTTCGTGGAGTTCGGCATCAACCACACCGCACCGCACGCGACGTGGCAGCAGGTCACCGACGCGCGCGACGCTGCCGTGCTCGAGGGACTGGAGCGCATGACACCCGGGGTGGTGGAGCCGCTCGGCGGGCTGGCGGAGGCACTGTGGCGCGGTGCCGACGCACTTCCTGCCGCCGGACGGGTGCTGTTCGCGGCGCATCGCCGGTGGCCGCGGCCCGCACACCCCGCACTCTCGGCGTGGAACGCGGTGAACACGATCCGCGAGTGGCGCGGCGACACCCACTTCGCCCTGCTTGCGGTGGAGGGGATCGGACCGGTCGAGGCGGGGCTCCTTCACGACGCGTGGATGGGATACCCGAAACAGTGGATCCCGCGGAGCCGAGGAGCGGATGACACCGAGATCGAGCATGCACTCGCCGTGCTCGCGCAACGTGGGCTCGTCACCGACGGCACGGTGAACGCTGCGGGCATCGCCTACAGACAACTGCTCGAGGACCGCACGGACGAACTGTGTGTCGAGTGCTGGAGGACGGTCGGGGAGGAAACCGTGAACGGGTTCCTCCGGGTCGTCGAGCCCGTGAGCGACAGGTATCTCGCCCACATCGACGCCACCGCGGGTGACTGGTGGATGCCTGCCGCCCGCCCGCGCCGCACGAAGGAATGACACCCCGGGTCGCGGTGTTGCACCTGCCATGCCCCGATACGTCGTCACCATCCCGTCGTCATGGACCGCCGAGCGCGCGTACTCCTACATGGCCGACATGCGCAACTACCCCGAGTGGGACCGCGGCATCTCCCGCGTGACACAGGTGAAGGGGTCGGGTGGCGGTTTGGGTGCCACGTTCGACGTCACCGTGCGCGGTTTCGGTGGCCGCGACTCGTTGCTGCGTTACGAGACGACGGAGCATGACGGAACCTCGAACGTGCTGCTGGTCGGTCGGAATGCGGTGTTCACCTCGGTCGACCGCATCACCATCGCACCGACAGCGACAGGGTGCGACGTCACCTACGACGCGAAACTGACGTTCAACGGCCTCCTGGCACCGTTCAACCTGGCGCTCGGGCTCGTGTTCAACAAGATCGGCGACTCCGCCGCGAAGGGAATGCGCAAGAAGCTCACCTGAGCCGCACCCGGCGGTGCGGGACGTCAGGGACAGCCCAGTCCGTGCAGGGTGGCGCACTCGCGGCACAGCCACGCGGTGCCGTCGGATGTCTCGTGGGCGGTTGCGTACGGCGCACCGCACGCCATGCACTCGCGGCGTGTCTCCCGGTCGTCCGCGGACGCGTCGCTCACAGTGACGCCCCGAGAGTCCCGAGTGCATGCGCGAGTTCTTCGGCCGACGACGCCACGGCGGCCACGTAACGGTCGGGGCGCAGCACCAGCGCGAACGACCCGCCGGTGGCCTCCGGATCCACGACGTTCACGGCGGGGATGCGCCCGGACACCGCTGCCGGTGCGAGCGGCTCGTTCGTGACGATCACGAACGACGCGGGGTCTGCCGCAAGGGCTGCCGACACGTTGGGGCGCCACCAGAACTGGTGGCCGACGCGCGGGTCGCCGGGCACGACCATGCCGCTCTCGATGAAGGGCGAGGGCCGTTTGCCCCCGTACCCGCTGTCCATGTCCACACCGTGGCTCTCGCGCCCGGCGAGCTGGTCGATCAAGCGGCCGAGGTCCGCGGCATGCGCAACCGTGCTGGTGACGTGCGGGACCCTCTCCGTGCCGTAGGTGTCGAACAGTCGGTCGTCTGCGATGCCCCGCCTCACCCATGACATCTTCCACGCGAGGTTCACCGCGTCGCGCATCCCCGAGTTCAGGCCCTGGCCTGCGAACGGCGGCATCTGGTGGGCGGAGTCACCGGCGAGGAAGACATTCCCGCGGCGCATCTCGGGGGCGACCACCGCATGGAACCGGTACACCGCCGAGCGCACCAGCCGCGCATCGGCCGGTGTCACCCACGGCGCGAGCAACCGCCACAACCCGGCGTCGGTGTTCAGATCCGCCGCATCCTCGTCCGGCTGCACCTGGAACTCCCAGCGCCGGTAGCGGTCGTGGCACTTCACGTACGTCACGGGCCGTTCGGTGTGGCAGTACTGACGCACACCGAGCGGGAGATCGACGGTCGACCCCTCGTTCACCTCGATGTCGACCACCAGCCATTCCTGGTCGAAGCGCAGGTCCTCAAGCTCCATCCCCACGTGACGGCGCGTCCAGCTGGATGCACCGTCACACCCCACGAACCAGCGGCTGCGTACCACGGTGCCGTCGTCCATCACCGTGTCGACACCGTCGCCGGTGTCGGTCATGTCCTTCACGGTGCGGCCCCATCTCACGACGGAACCGCCCGCCGCACAGCGGGCGCGGAGCATCGCGTCGAGGTCGGGCTGGAAGTGGCACACCACGGGCGGCACGCCCTGGAGGCCGAGCGGCGGCATGTCGGTGCCGATCAGGACGGTTCCGTCCTCGCCCACGAAGTCGGCCCGCTCGAGAGGGGTCGTGTTGTTCGCCAACCAATCGGCGAATCCGTGGTCGTGGAAGACGCGCTGTATCTCGTCGTCCATCACGGCCGCGCGCGGCAGTCCGTACGGCTCGGTGTCCCGGTCGATGACCATGTTGGTCACGCCCATGTCGTTCAGCAGGAACGCAAGAGTGCACCCCACGGGACCGCCGCCCAGGATCACCGCGTCAACGTCGACTGCGCTCACCGGCTGGTCACCTCTGCATCGCCCTTCACCACCGCGTTGCGGATGGCAATCGCCTCACGACGCAGTTCGGCGAGCTCGGCCGGCTTCGTCCCGGTGACGGCAGCGATGAACGGCTCGAGTGCCGCCCATCCCATCTCGAGCGCCATGCCGGTTGCGACACGTGCCTTCAGACGGGTGTCGGCCGGGGAACCGGACCGTTGTTCGGCATGCTCGAGCGCGCGCCGCGGCATCGAGACACCCTCGGCGAGTTCCGTGACGGCGAGTTCCATCTCGCCGTCGAGCACGCAGCGCACCACGGCCCGCAGGTACGCCTGGTCCTGCAGCAGCGCGAGGGGGGCCGGCGTGGGACGGCCCTGCGACTGTTCGGTGGCGAAGCGTGCGTGCTCGTGCACGAGATGCGTCATCGCCGCACGCAGCAGTGCGTCCTTGCTGCCGAAGTAGTGGTGCACGAGACCGTGGTTCACGCCGGCCCGCGCCGCCACGGCGCGCACGGTGGCGGCACGCGGGCCGACCTCGGCGATCATCTCCGCGGCGGCAGACACGAGGCGTTCCTCCACGGATGCGCGACCGCGTGACTGCTCCGTGCTCACACTCCCGCCGTGGCGTAATCGGTGATCGCGGACTCGGGCTCACCGGCTCGGAACCGGGCGAGGAGAGCGTCGAAATCGACGTTGCGGCCGATCGGGTTCTCCGCAAAGAGCGGGCCGTGCATGAACGCATCGGCTTCCTCCATCGTCATCGTGTCGACCTGCGTCTCGACCTGGTTGCCGTCGGGGTCGCGGTAGTACGCCGAGAGGGTGAATCCGTGGTTGATGGTCCAGTACGGGTGCACGCCGATCGCCTTCATCCGCTCGAACTGGCCGAACAGGTCGTCGAGCGACGAGTAGGTGAACGCGAAGTGCTCCACACCGACCGACCGCGGGTCGCGGTCCTCGAGCGTGGGGATGCGTGCGATTGCGATGCGGTGGTGCTCCTCGTCGTACGAGAGGAACGAGATGAACTCGTTGCCGTGGCGCACGTGCGCGCCGAGGAAATCGCACCACCAGGAGACCATCGCCTCGTAGTTCTTCGTCTTCAGCACGACGTGGGCGAACTTGGCCGGGGAGACGCGGTCGGGTGAGGTCATGTCGGGGTCCTTTCGTGCAGTCGGTGGGCGCTGAGCACCCGGGTTTTAGCCAACTGTCTAAACCAGACTAGAGTGAGGCTCCATGACTTTCAAGTTCGCCTGCAGGAACGGCCGCGCCCAGATCGTGGTGGGGCCACAGAACAACACCGTCGACCTCGAGACCGCGAGCGCCGGCCGCTTCGCCTCGGAACCAATCGCGGCATTCCACCGGTGGGACGAGGTACGCGAGTTCGCGGCGGGATGCACCGACCCCGGCGTGCCCTGCACCGTGGACGACCTGAACGCCCCGTCGCCGTGGCCCTCCCAGGTGTTCGGCATCGGGCTCAACTACCGCAAGCACGCGGAGGAGTCCGGCCTCGACATCCCGAAGAGCCCGCTCACGTTCACGAAGTTCCCCTCCTCGATCGGTGACCCGAACGCCGATGTGCCGATCGTGGGCGGACGGGTCGACTGGGAGGTCGAGCTCGTCGTGGTGATCAAGGGCGGCGGACGCGACATCAGCCAGGCCGATGCGTGGAACCACGTGGCAGGCGTGTGCATCGGCCAGGACATCAGTGACCGTGCGCTGCAGCTCGCCACCGTGCCGCCTCAGTTCAGCCTCGGCAAGAGCCGCAAGAACTACTCGCCGTTCGGGCCGTGGCTCGTCGACCCGCGCGACCTCGACAACCCCGATGCTCTGGAGGTGGTGTGCAGGCTGAACGGTGCCGAGGTCCAACGCGAGGGCACCGACGACCTCATCTTCAACGTTCCACAGCAGATCGCCTACCTGAGCAGCATCGTGCAGTTGCTGCCCGGTGACGTCATCTTCACCGGCACCCCCGGCGGCGTTGGCCAGGCCCGCAAGCCGCCCGTGTTCCTGAAGCCCGGCGATGTGCTCGAGTCAGAGCTCACCGGGATCTCGCGCATCGTCAACCGCTGCGTCTGATCCGCACCGGCGGGTCCTGCACCCGGCGGAACCATGCGACGAGCGGGCCGCGCTAGGCGACGAACGGATCGGTGCACGCCGTGCACCATTCCCACAGGTCGCGCCTGCGGTCCGGGGTGTCGCTGGCGCGCGTGCTGCCGAGACGGTGGATCGGGCGTACCTCCCGGTCGCACCAGAACGTGCCCGATCCCGCACCCGGTTCATCGACACCGGCGAGCCATGCAATCGTGTCGGCGCCCTGGCGCGGCGTGCGCAGCAACGGTCGCGTCACGATCCGGAACAGCGGCAGCGACGTCCTCACTCCCGGCGTGTCCGCCCATCCCGGGTGCATCGCCGCGAACCACACGTCGGGCCGCGCCACCGCCCACATCTCGTTCAGGGTCACCTGTGCCCGCTTCGCGATCGCGTACTGGCGGGTGCCGTCCCAGTTGTGTGCGCCCATCTCGAGTGTGCGCGTGCCGGCAACCCGCGGCAGCGGTGCGGTGTACATCCCGCCCGACGACACCGTGACGACACGGCCGTTCACCGATGCGAGCGAATCGACGAGCAGGCGCGTCATCAGGAACGGACCGAGGACATGTGATGCCACGGTGGTCTCGTGTCCCTGCGGGGACTCCTCACGCGACTTCAGCAACGCGCCGGCGTTGTGCACCACGGCATGCGGTGCACCGAGTGACGAGATCTCCCTCGACGCCGCTGCCACGGCCGCGAGGTCACCCATGTCCGCCACCACCACGTCCACCGAGCCGGCGCCGAGGGCGTCCACCTCGGCAGCTGCCGCGCGGGTGCGCGCTGCGTCGCGACCCACGAGCACGAGGTCTGCACCGGCGGTCGCGAGCATGCGGGCAGTCTCCCTGCCGAGACCCGATGTGGGCCCCGTCACCACGATGCGGCGGCCGTCCAGGTTCATCTCCTCGGGACGCACGAACCCGGACGTGCGCGAGCGCACCTCGAACCCGATGCGCGAGAAACCACCCACCACCGATGCGTCGAGGGCGTCGCTGACCGTGCGTCTCACACGAGTGACAACACGATCGCGCCACAGATGATTCCGTGCGCGGTCCAGGCAACGGTGCGCGGCCAGTTCGTGATCACGAGTTCACGTGCGGTCTGCTCGGTCGGACCCGATGCCATGCGTGAGTGGCGCGGCACGGAGAGGAGCACGGTGCAGAGCAGCGCCACCGCCACGCACACACCGCCTGCCCACGCCAACCACCACTCGACACCGGCCGGGCGCTCGAACATGAGCCACAGCGAGGTGACCCCCTCCGCGGCCATCGGCACCATCACCACCCGTCCGGTGCGCCGCTGGTGTTCTGTCGCCACCGTCCGTGCGGATCCGACCGGCACGGTGGCAAGCAGTGGGTAGTGCACCACCTGCACGAACCAGATGATCCCGGTCATCGTCCACGCCGATGCCGCGTTCACTGCCACCAACAGGTTCATGGTTCGCGACCGTACCCTTGTGTGCATGGCACGCACGAAGAACGGGCACGAACCGCGCACCTGCGTGCGGTGCGGCAGGCCGTTCGAGTGGCGGCGCAAATGGGCCCGTGACTGGGAGAACGTCCGCTACTGCAGCGAGCGGTGCCGCCGCGCGGCACGTTGATCACAGTCCCCATTCGCTGACGGACACCACGCGCCCCTCATCAATCGAACGGTGCGCGGCAGCACCCACCACCACGCTCCACAGTCCGTCACTCACGCCGACCTCGGGTGCTGCACCGTCGAGCACGGCGTCCACGAACCGACGGCACTCCACCCAGCTCGCGCCGTGGTGGAAACCGATGTGACCCACGTCCTCCACCGGCGGCACGTCGAGCTCCGTCACCGAACGCCCCGCCCTGTCGCCGAGCCAGAGAACATCACCGGGGACCTCCGCCTCGAGTTTCGCGGCGCTGCCCACTGCCACGATGTGCTGCTCCCACCGGCCGCCCTCGGCGAACATGCTCAGATCGAGCATCGCGCGGACGCCGTTCGCGTAGTCCACGATCACGAACGCGTTGTCGAGAATGTCGCTGCGCTCCCCGTCGTACCACTCGTCGAGGTGGTTCACGTCCTGTCCGCCGCTCGCCATCACGCGCACCGGGCGCGCACCCACCGCGAGATTCATGAGGTCGAAGAAGTGGCAGCACTTCTCCACGAGCGTCCCGCCCGTGTTGCGCGAGAACCGGTTCCAGTTCCCCACCTTCTTCAGGAACGGGAACCTGTGCTCGCGCACCGAGAACATCCTCAGTTCGCCGACACCGCCGGACCGCAACCGGCGCAGCATCTCGGCGACCGGCGGCATGTACCGGTACTCGAGCCCAACCCACGTGAGCGCCCGCCGGCGCGACTGCGCGTCGACCACCGCGAGACAGTCCTCCACGGTGGTGCACATCGGCTTCTCCACCAGCACCGGGAGATCGGCGGCGAACACGTCGTCGAGGACCGAGCGGTGGGTGTTGTTCGGTGATGCCACCAGCACCGCGTCGACCGCACCTGATCCGAGCATGTCACGGTGGTCGGAGAACTCGCGCACCGAGCCGGCCCTGTCACCGAGAGCGAGACGGGCCCACCCCATCGGTTCCTCGTTGGGGTCGCTCACCGCGGTGACGACCGCACGCGGCACGGAGGCAAGGTTCGTGATGTGCTCGCACCCCATCATCCCGGTGCCCACCACACCGATGCGCAGGTCAGTCATGCCCCGTCACCCTACGCCGTGGCTCGGGACGACGACCCGTGGCTACTGTCTGTGGACCGCGCGTCGCCGTGCGGCGCAGACAGGGGGAACCATGGCAGTCGTCGATCTCATCTCGTCGGGTCTCGGGCTCGTGCGCTCCGACGCCGACATCACGCCCGCATGGGTCGAGGGCGTGCTGCGCGGGAGCGGCGCACTCGAGGCCGGCGTGTCGGTCACCGGCGTGACGCTCGAACGGATCGGCGAGGGCGTCGGCATCCTCAGCATCCTCCAGCGGATCAAGCCGGCGTACTCAGCGCGGACATCTGCACCCGCGAGTTTCGTGGTGAAGTACCCCACAGACGATGCCGGCCAGCGCTTCACCGCCGACGCTCTCGCCTTCTACATCCGCGAGTGCATGTTCTACCGCGACCATGCGGAGGGTGCCGCGTTCGGCACCGCGCGTTGCTTCGCGCAGGGGATTGCCTCCGACAACACCGACTTCACGATCGCACTGCAGGACATCAGCAACCTGCGCACGCTCAACCAGCTGGAGGGGGTGAGTCTCGACGACTCCCGCACGGTCCTCACGAAGCTCGCCGACTTCCATGCCGCGTGGTGGGACAATCCCTCACTCGACGGGATGACCGACGTGTTCCAGCCGCTCTCGAACCCGACGTACCACATGGTCCTGCCGATGCTCTGGAGCCAGGGCTGGCCGTCTCTGCTCGAGCAGGCGCCCGAGATCGTTCCCGAGGCTGTGCGGCCCGTGGGCGAGATGTGGGGCCCGAAGGTGCAGTGGATGCTCGACAACCTGTCGCTGCCGCGCACGCTGTGCCACGGCGACTACCGCGCCGACAACATCATGTTCGACGGCAACGAGCCCGTGATTCTCGACTTCCAGATCGTGGGTGTGGGCGGCGGCATGTACGACGTCGGCTACTACATCAGCCAGTCGATCGATGCGTCGGTGCGTGCCGGGCACGACCGCGAGCTGGTGGACCACTACCTCGCGCGGCTCGCCCACCACGGCATCACGCTCGACCGTGACGAGGCATGGCGGCAGTACCAGATCTGCATCGTGTTCTGTCTCACGTACTCGGTGGTGAACTGGCCGCAGTACCCGAACATGAACGAGCGCGGCCAGAGCCTGCTGCGCGACATGCTCCAGCGCGCCATCAAGTGCGTGCTCGACAACAACGCCCTGGACTCGATCCGCTAGGACGGCGGGAATGACGGAGCACACCCACGAACACGGCCGCGACCTGCTCGCCGGCCTCACCCCGCACACCCGCGACCTGCGCGGGCTGATCCCCGAGGTCTACGAGGGGTTCGCACGCATGTCGTCCGCCGCCATGGCCGAGGGCGAGCTCGACAAGAAGACGAAGGAACTCATCGCGTTCGCCGTCGCCGTGGCCCTGCGCTGCGACGGCTGCATCGCGGCTCACGCGAAGGGCCTGGCACGGGAGAAGGCAACCGAGAAGGAGGTCGCCGAGGCGATCGGCGTGGCGATCCTGATGAACGGCGGGCCGGGCACCGTGTACGGGCCGCGGGCAATGGCCGCCTGGCGCAGTTTCAGCGAACCCAACCCCTAGACCGGCACGCGCCGGCAGGGGTCACTTCGCGACGGACTCGGTGATCCTGATCGGGATGTTGCGCGGGCCGCGCACCTGGCCGCCGGCCCAGGTCACCTCTCCCGCGGGGTCGAGCTCGAAGTGCGGCACGCGGGCCAGGAACTCCTGGATCGCGACCCGCATCTCCATGCGCGCGAGGTTGGAGCCGGCACAGCGGTGGATGCCGGCACCGAAGGCGACATGACGGTTGTGCTCGCGGTCGATGATGAACCTGTCGGCATCGTCGAACGCCTTGGGGTCGCGGTTCGCGGCGGGGAACGCCATGAGGACACGGTCGCCCTTGTGCATCGGGCAGCCCTTGTACTCGTAGTCGTCGTGCAGCACGCGGGCCATGGTGACCGGTGAGTAGAAGCGGAGGAACTCCTCCACCGCGCTGTCGATGAGCTCGGGCTCGCGGAGGAGCCGCTCGCGGTCCTCCCTGTGGGTGGCGAGGTGCCACAGACTCGAGCCGATTCCGCTCCACGTGGTGTCGACACCGGCGATGAGGAGCAACCCGCACATGCCGAGCACGAGCTTGTCGGGGTAGGGGTTGCCGTCGGGGTCGCGGGCACGGAGCAGTTCACTGATCATGTCGTCGCCGAGGCCGTTGGCCCGGCGGTCGACCAACTGGGACCTGAAGAACTCGCGCAGCTCGTCGCTCGCGCGCTGGCGTCCCTCGAGGTCGTACGTGGCGTTCTCGAGGACGGCCCTCACCCATTCGGTGAACTTGTCCTTCATGTCGGTGGGCACACCGAGCATCACGGCGATGACCTGAGCGGGGATGAGCTGTGCGTACTCCACCGCGGCGTCGGCAGTGTCGCGGCCGGCGATGCCGTCCATGAGCTCACGGCACCACGCACGCGTGAACACCTCGAGCCGGTCGACAGACCTCGGCGAGAAGCTGGGGAGGATCGTGCGGCGGCTGTAGGTGTGCAAAGGCGGGTCCACGGAGATCGGAGCGGCGATGGTGACGGGCTCCTGGTCCGGGTTGATCGGAGGGAACACGGTGATCGACTTCGACGAGAAGTGTTCGATGTCGCGGGCGATGGCCGTGACGTCCTCGTAGGTGGTGGGAAGCCACGATCCTCCGAGCACGTCGGTGTGCGCCACGGGGCACTTGTTGCGCAGTTCGTCCCAGATCGTGAACGGGTCGGCGATGTAGTCGGGGTGGAAGATGTCGTACTCGGACGACCAGTCGATCATGTCGGTCATGACTGCTCCTCGCTCTTCTCGCGGCTCTGTTCGCCGTTCGGTTCGTGCGGGGGTCGGGTGAGACACCCCCTTGCCCCGTGTCTCACCTTATCTCGGGTGACGGCCGCCACACCACTCCCGAATAGCGTGCCGCACATGCCAGTCATCACCCCCACAGCGGACCCAGCAGACCTCGGGTTCGACCCCTCCCGTCTCGGCCGGATCGATGCCCACTTCAAGAAGTACGTCGACGACGGTCGCCTCCCCGGGTGGAGCCTTGTTGTAGCGCGCGACGGCGAGGTTGCACATGCCTCCACCTACGGTTTCGCCGACATCGAGTCGAAGAGGCCGCTCACCGACGATGCGATCTTCCGCATCGCCTCGATGACGAAGCCGATCTGCGCGGTGGCAGCGATGATCCTCTGGGAGGAGGGGCTCTTCGAGCTGAAGGACCACGTGTACCGCTACATCCCGTCGTTCCGCGACCAGAAGGTGTTCCGTTCGGGTTCGACCAACGCGCCCAGGTTCGACGCAGTGAACGAACCCATGGAGATGTGGCACCTGTTCAGCCACACGGCCGGCCTCACGTACGGCTTCATGTACAGCCACTCGGTCGACCAGATGTACCGCAACGCCGGGTTCGAGTGGGGCACCCCGCGTGATCTCGACCTCGCCGGGATATGCGACCTGCTCGCCTCCCTCCCGCTCCTGTTCCAGCCCGGTGCGGAGTGGAACTACTCGATGTCGATCGACGTTCTCGGCCGCGTCGTCGAGGTGCTGTCGGGGATGAAGCTCGGCGAGTTCATGCAGAAGCGCATCTTCGGCCCGCTCGGCATGACGGACACAGCGTTCAACTGTCCCGCCGACAAGACCGACCGGCTCGCCACCGCGTACACCCTGAACCCCGCGGACCGCAAGGCGATGCCGATGCCGCGGGTGCCGATCACCGACGACCCGAAGGCCCACATGGGAGGCGGCGGGCTCGTCTCCACCATGTCGGACTACCTCAAGTTCGCGATGATGCTGCGCAACGGGGGCGAGCTGAACGGTGTGCGCATTCTCTCCCCCCGCACGGTGGAGTACATGGCCAGCAACCACCTCCCGGGTGGTGCCGACCTGAGCGAGTACGGACGGCCACTGTTCGCAGAGACCGCATTCGACGGCGTGGGCTTCGGTCTCTCGATGAGCGTCACGCTCGACCCCGTGAAGGCAAAGGTGCCGGGAAGCGCGGGCGACTACGGCTGGGGCGGCGCGTTCAGCACGATCTTCACGGTGGACCCCGTGGAGGACCTCGTGTACATGCTGATGACCCAGTTGCTGCCGTCGTCGTCGCACCCGATCAGGCCGCAGTTCAAGCAGCTGGTGTTTCAGGCACTCGTGGACTGACGCTTGCGGCGCATCTGGCCGAGCGTGAGGAACAACATCACTCCTCCCACCGCGATGGTGGTGATGCCGCGCGTGAACTCGCTCGGGAGCCACTCCCCCATCGCCATGGTGGTGCCCACGGTGACACCGATCGCACCGGCAACGAGTGACTCGAGCTGCAGGTTCGAGGAGCCGAGAACGAAGAGGACCGCCCCGACTGCTATCGGGACGACCACGGAGGCGTCGTTCATCTCACCGCCCGACAGCATGAACGAACCCATCAGGAGGAAGTAGCACCCGGCCGACCGCTGCAGGAACGCCGAGCCCACGCCTCTCTGGCCCACCACCCACAGCACGGCACCGGCGGCGAGAGCCCCCACTGCGGCGGAGTAGGTGCTCTCCTCCCTCACCATGGCGGCGACCGCGAACGCCACCATGGGGACTCCCGCACACAGCGAAACCGAGCCCACGAACAGCGCCGAGACCGAACGCCACCAACCCCATGCGGCGACGGCGGCACCGATGCCTGCGACAATCACCTTCGGGGACAGGTCCGTGAGATCGAGAAGCACCCCGGTGCCGCCGCCGAGCGCCAGCAACGATGCCGCTTCCACCACCTCGGCGAACCGTTCCTTCGCCTCGCTGCCCCTCGGGAGTCGCCACGCCAGCGCACCGAGCGCCGCACCCGCGAGGAGAAGCACCGATCCGATCACCTCCTGGGACGCGTCCTTGAACGCGAGCACGATGATGCGGATCACGCCGCTCAGGATGATGAGACCCGCCAGGTAGGAGAAGAGCTCACGAACAGTGAACGACCACCCCGGTGCCGTCTGCACGAGGTCGGCCTCGCTGTCGGTGAGGCGACCCGATGACACGTACCTGTCGAGGATCTGCCTGCGTGTCTCGCGTCTCTCGGTTCTGCTCTCGTTCATCCACCCATCCTTACCATCGCTCACGGATGACGTGAGTACCAATCCACGAACGGTGCGATCGACTCGTCCAGGAGAGGAGCAAGGAACCTGGACCACGCAACAGTCATGTGGTTGTCGTCCCGGTACACGAGCAGATTGCCCACGATCACAGGGCACTGGGTGTCGGTGCAGAACCACTGGCGGGTGCGGAGCACGGGCACCCCTGCACGGGCAAAGTCCTCGCGCATCTCCGCCAGGTCGGGCCGTACGCCTGCCGTCACGGTGGCGTTGCATGCGGTCACCGACGACCGGTTCGCGCTGAGGCATGTGGGCACGTCCCGGCCGGGCCACGGAGTGTCCTCCACGAGAACCGGCGCGATGCCGGCGGCGCGCAATGTGTCCACCGTGCCCTGCAGACCTTCTCTCCACGGCTTCTGCCACACGGGTATGCGGGTGGTGGCATCCAGCAGACGGTCGAACGCGGCAACGAACACAACCTGCACGCCGTCTGCCTTCATCTTCGCGAGCGCGTTGCGGCGCCACGGGCCGCACTCCCGGTACACCTTGCCGAGCACCTTGCTGTACACCTCGATGTCGGCCGGCGGGCACCCGCGCTTCGTGTACGTCACGAGTCGCCATTTGTTCTTGATGGCCACCTTCTCGAGGGCGGGGAACCACTGGGCGGCGTGCGAGTCCCCGTAGAGACCGACGACGACCGGCGAAGTCGGGTCCCCGTACACGCAGTCCTTCGGCTCCACCGTGGAGAAGCCCGCATGGCAGTCGTTCTCGTAGATCACCGGCTGGTCCCCGAGCGCACCGGAGAGCGACGGCTTCAGGTTCGGCGGCACGTTCATCGCATACAACGCATCGACTATCGGCTGGACCGCCGGTGTTGCCGCCGGGAGGACGGGTGCCGTCGGGACAAGCGTTGTGTTCACGAGCACGGTGTCGACAGGTGGGGTGGAGTCCGCTCCCGGCTGCGGTGTCGCCTGGAGCGTGGTGGACGTGAGGGTGATCTGCGGTGTGGTCGCGTCCGGTCCGGCGGCGAGATCGGGCGGGTTCGCACGTGCCACCGCGCCGACTGCCGCCACGACGAGCAGCATCGCCGCGCCGGTCGCGAATGCCCTGGTGCCGAGCAGGTCGTGACGACGGCGCACGGGGTCCTCGATGTACCTGAAGGAGAGTTCCGCGAGCGAGAGAGCCATCGCGAGACACACAAGACCCTCGGGAACGGTGAGATCACGACCGACTGCCGCGGCGGCCACCACGAGCACCGGCCAGTGCCACAGATAGGAGGAGTACGAGCGCGAGCCCATCCACTGCAGCGGACGGACACGCAGTAGGACATCCGGCGCCCAGTTCGTGGTGTCGCCCCCGCGCAGGACGAGAACCGTCGCGACGACCGGGACCGCGGCCCACGGACCGGGGAACCGTGTGTTGCCGTCGAGAACGAACGCGCAACTGATGACCGCCACCAGACCGCACCACGAGAGCACCGCCTCGATGCGGCGCACCACCATTCCTCCCCACGCGGGTGCGCACGCAAGGAACGCCCCGGCGGCCAGCTCGAACGCACGGGTGTGCGGCCTGTAGAACGCGAGCACCTGGCTCGACGACATCTGCACCATGCACGCCGCGAACGAGGCAACAACGGTCACCGCAGCAAGGATCGCGGCGCGCGCACGAACGAGAGCCGCGCGCGACGCGGCGACACCGGTGCACACGAGGGCCACGAGCGCGGGCCAGACCACGTAGAACTGCTCCTCCACCGCGAGCGACCAGAAGTGCTGCAGCGGGGACGGTGGAAGTGTCGACTGCAGGTAGTCCGCACCCCGGGACGCGAACACGAGGTTCGAAGAGAACCCGGCAGACGCCAGAACATCGGTGGCCAGGCCCGTGAGGCGCAGCGGCTCAAGCCACACCCACGATGCGGCGAGGGTGGCCACCGCGACAAGGCTCGCCATCGGCAGGATGCGACGGATCCGCCGGGAGTAGAACCCGGCGAGCGACACGCGGCCCGACTCCTCCCGCTCGGTCAGCATCAACGACGTGATGAGGAACCCCGAGATCACAAAGAACACGTCGACCCCGACATAGCCGCCCCCCATGCCGGGAACCCCCGCATGGAAGAGGAGCACGAGCAGCACCGCAACGGCGCGCAGGCCCTCGATGTCGGAGCGCCTCTGCACGCAGGAAGTATTGCCGTGGCGGTGCGCCGGGGAGCGCATGGCAGGTGGCGGGCGGGCGTCGTCTAGTGTTCGGTCCAGATTTCCGAATCAGGGGGGTACCCATGTCACGCAAGTTCCGTCTCGCGGCTGTTGTCGCAGCGCTCGGTCTCGCTCTCACCGCATGTGGCGGAGGAGGCGGAAGCGCCTCCGAGGACACGGACGGTGCGGGCGACGGTTCCACCCCGGTCTCGCAGGTCGATCTTTCGTTCGCGCCCATCTCCGCGGGCAAACTCACCGTGTGCTCCGACGCCCCGTACGAACCTTTCGAGTACCAGGACGAGCAGGGGAACTGGACGGGCTTCGACATGGACCTGATGCACGCCGTCGCCGACCGCTACGGCCTGACCCTCGAGGTCACGAAGCAGCCGTTCGACGGGATCTGGCTTGCCCCCGCCGCCGGCACCTGTGACCTCGTGGCTTCGTCGATCACGATCACCGAGGAGCGCTCGCAGAACGCACTCTTCAGCGACCCGTACTTCAACGCCGACCAGTCGCTGCTCGTGCGCTCCGAGGACGCCGCCAAGTACACCGACCTCGCCTCTCTCGCCGGCAAGACCATCGCTGTGCAGACCGGCACCACCGGCGAGTCGTATGCCAAGGAGAACGCAGGTGACGCAACCGTGCAGTCGTTCGAGGATGCGGCCGCGATGTTCGCCGCCCTCGAGGGCAAGCAGGTCGATGCGGTTCTCCAGGACCTCCCGATCAACGCGTTCCGTGCCGTGAAGCAGGGCACCACGCAGGTCACCGCGACGTTCCCCACCGACGAGAAGTACGGCTTCGCGATCGCGAAGGACAACGTCGACCTGCAGAACGCGGTGAACGAGAGCCTCGCCGAGTTCCGCGCCACCGGCGTGTACGACGAGATCTACACCAAGTACTTCGGGACCCCCGGCCAGTAGGCCGGAAGCGCCAGGGCGGGCCATGGCCCTCTCGAGACGGCAAAGGGCGAGAGCCCTGCGCTACTGCGTGTACGGGGTGACGATCGGTGTTGCCGTTCTCGTCGCGATCGTGGTCGACTGGGGCCGCCTCGGCGGTGCATTGTTCCGTTGGGAACTGATAGTCGAGCAGTTCCCCGGCATCATCACCACTGCGGCGCGCAACACCCTCATCTTCACGGTGTTCGGGTTCGCGGGCGGCCTCACGCTCGGTCTGGCGTTCGCACTCATGCGCCTGTCCACGGTCCGGCCGTACCGGTGGTTCGCCTCGGTCTACATCGAGATATTCCGCGGCATCCCGCTCCTCGTCACCCTCCTCCTGCTCGGTTTCGGCATCCCCATCGCCACCGGCTGGCAGTGGCCCAACACGTTCATGAAGGGCGTCGTGCCGCTGTCGCTCGTGGCGGGTGCCTACATGGCGGAGACCATCAGGGCCGGCATCGAGGCGGTCCCCCGCGGGCAGATGGAGGCGGCGCGCTCGCTCGGCATGTCGTACCCGCGCGCGATGGCCACGATCATCATCCCCCAGGCACTGCGCATCATCGTCCCGCCGCTCACGAACGAGCTGGTTCTCCTGCTGAAGGACACCTCGCTCATCTCGGTGCTCGGCGTGACAGCCGGCAGCGAGGACCTCGCCCGCTTCGGCAAGGACGCGGTGAACAAGGCCGCGAACGCGACCCCGCTCGTGGCGGCCGGTCTCGTGTATCTCGTGATGACGATCCCGCTCACCCAGCTCGTGGCGTGGATGGAACGGCGAGCGAAGGCGCAGACGCGGTGAGTGCGATGACGGAGACCCACGGACCGGTGGTGAGCATCGGGAACCTTCACAAACGGTTCGGCGACAACCATGTCCTTCGCGGCATCGACCTCGACGTGTCACGCGGGGAGGTCGTGTGCATCATCGGGCCGTCGGGCTCGGGCAAGAGCACGCTGCTCCGCTGCGTGAACATGCTCGAGACCCCGAGCGAGGGCTCCGTGCGCGTTCTCGGGCACGACATGACCGACCCCGACTGCGACCTCGACGCCGCACGTGCCCGGATCGGCATGGTGTTCCAGCAGTTCAATCTCTTCCCGCACATGAGCGTGCTCGACAACATCTGCGTGTCGCAGCGCAAGGTCCTGCGCCGCAGCGCCGAGGACTCCGCCGCACGTGCGAGGGCACTTCTCGCCCGCGTCGGTCTTTCCGAGAAGGAGGCTGCGTACCCCGCACAGCTCTCCGGCGGCCAGCAGCAACGCGTCGCCATCGCCCGTGCCCTCGCCATGGACCCGAGCGTGATGCTCTTCGACGAGGCCACGAGCGCGCTCGACCCTGAGCTCGTCGGTGAGGTCCTCGCCGTGATGCGCTCCCTCGCCGACGAGGGCATGACGATGCTCGTCGTCACCCACGAGATGGGGTTCGCGTCCAACGTCGCGTCCCGTGTCGTCTTCATGGACGGCGGCGTGATCGTGGAGCAGGGTCCGCCCTCCCGGGTGATCGGCAACCCGCGCGAGGAACGCACCCGCCAGTTCCTGAGCCGCGTCCAGCAGCACTGACCCCCCTCTCCCCCACTGGCGACACCCGTTGCCTATTGTCGGTGCAAATGAGCACCGACAAGGAACGCATTGAGGCGATGCTCGCGCTCGCCAACCACCCGGGAACTCCCCGGCACGAGGCCGAGACGGCGCTCGCGCTCGCATCGAAACTGATGCAGCGCAACGGATGGTCGGAGTCCGACATCGGTCCGCGCGACGACTCCGACAACAGCATCGTGGTGGAGCAGTTCACCGTCCCCGCCCCGTACGCGACCCAGCGCCGGAACCTCTTCTATTCCATCGCCACGGTCCACTCCTGCGTCGGGTACGCCTCCACCGACGACGACGGCCAACCGATGCTCGTGGTCTACGGACGCCGCGACGACATCTTCGCCGCACGCACCCTTTTTGCCGCCGCCGACCTCATGGGATGCAGGCTCCTGCCGCGCGGTGACCGTTCGTGGCGTGTGTCGTGGTGGAAGGGTTTCCGTCGCGGCATCGAGGAAGTGCTCGGTTCCGCGCGCAAGGAGTACATGAATGAGACCCCGGGCGCCGGGCTCGTGCTCGCCGACCGCACGAAGAGGGCAGAGCGCGAACTGCGCGCATTCGGCCCGCCGCTCCGCCACAGCTACACCTACTACGACTCCTCCGCCGGTTCCTACGGGGCCGGTGTCAGCGCCGGACGCAGCTTCGGTGCGTCGGGACGCAGCTTCGGCTCGGGCGTGCGGGGCGAGATCGGGTGACCCACATCTCGGAGCTCGTCGCTGAGGCAACAGCCGCGGCTCCCGCATGGAGGCGCTGCACCAGGGAGCAGGCGCTCGTCTACGCGTGCGAAGACGTCGCAGAACGCGAGAGCCCCGCCCGGGTGCTCGACCCCGACGGCATCCGTGGTTTCGTGGAGAACGCGTGCCTCGAGGAGGACATCGACGTTCCGTACGTCGAGATAGTCCGCTCCTCGAGGCGATGCAGAGGCTGGGCCGAGCACACCTCCCGCACGCTCGCGTTCTCCGGGCGTTCCGTGTCGCTCCACACGGTCGTGCATGAGATATCGCATCTGCTCGCCCCGGAAGACGGCCACGGACCGCTGTTCCGCAACGAGCTGGTGCGGCTCTCCCGTCGCCACGCGGGTGTCGAACACGCGTCGCTCCTGCACTCGTTGTTCCGCGGTGTCGGGCTCGACGTGTCGCCCTGGGTCGCATAGCCCTCCACCGGGCGGCCCGGTCCTGCTCGAGCCCGCAGAGCGGCGTGACAGACTCAGGTTCATGAGCGAATCGTTCCGCGACGTCATCTCCACCACCCGCTCCATCAGGCGCATCAAGCCGGACCCCGTCCCCGAGGATGCGCTCCGCCGAGTGCTCGAGGCCGCGCTGTGGGCACCGAGCGGCGGCAACCGCCAACCGTGGCGCATGGTGGTGGTGCGCGACACGGAACTGAAGCGCGGACTCGGGGCCATCTATGCGCGTGAATGGGCCACCTACGTCGACTACAACATGAACAACGTGAGAGATGCACCGGAGTCGGTGCGTTCGCGGGTGGCTGCAGGCCTGGCCGTGGGCACGCGCCTCGCCGACAACCTGCACGAGGTCCCGGTTGTCGTGGTGTTCGTGCACGACCCCTCGCAGCTCTACGTCACCGATGCCAATCTCGGCCGCACCCCGGTCGTCGGCGGTGCATCGCTGTACCCGGCGGTGCAGAACCTGCTGCTTGCCGCGCGGGCCGAGGGTCTCGGGGGTGTGCTCACCACTCTCATCTCCCAGGGCGAGCCCGATGTGCAGAGACTCCTCGGCATCCCGAAGGAGTGGGGCGTGCACGCGATGATCCCGCTCGGCTGGCCACAGGGCGGACACGGTCCGCTGACGCGCCGTCCCCTCGAGGAGATGGTGCACTGGGACCGCTGGCAGGACTAGCCGACGCGCACCCGTTCCTCACCTGTTGCTCAACCGCGCCACGGCACGCCGTCGGGCCAGCGACCCGAACCGCCGCCCGCGGCAAGAAAGCCGGTGTGGGTGCGCTCGGACATCTGCATCCGCCACGCCAGCATCTCCTGTGCCGCACCGAGAAGTCGCGCGGGGTCGTCGCACGGGGTGCGCCATGTGGGGTCGGCAACAAGGTCGAAGGCGATGCTCCGGCCGTCACCGAACTGCACGTACGCGATGTCCTCCGTGCGCAGCACGCACAGGTTCAGCTTCTCGAGCGACCTCTTCCACGGCCAGGGAACATCGGCCCCGAGCTGGATGAGTGCCGAGCGCCAGTCGTACTCCCAGTGGGCGGCCGTGCGCCACACGGGTGGTTCCTCCCCGCGCAGGAACGGAGTGAGCGGGAACCCGTCGCACTGCTGCGGCACGGCGATCCCCATCGCATCACACAGCGTGGGGAGGATGTCGACGTTCTCGGTGAACCTCTCCACCACAGTGCCTGCGGTCCCCCGGTTGCCGGGGTCGCGGATGATGCAGGGGATGTGCTGGCTCGTCTCCCAGTACCCGAGCTTCTCTCGCAGGCCGTGGTCACCGAGAAGTTCCGCATGGTCCGCGGTCACCACCACCATCGTGTCGTCCCACTGTCCGGTCGCACGCAGGTGCGCGAACAGCCGGCCGATCTCCTCGTCCACGTGCGACACCATCCCGAAGTACTGCGAGCGCATCCTCCCCATGCCGCGCGCGGTCCTGGGAGCCCTGCATTGCTCGAGGGTCATCATCAGCGCATGGAAGGGCTCGGGCTCCGGCACCGGGGCGATCGGCTCGCCCGTGTGCTCCGGGTCGTACGCGGTGGACCACTCTCCCGCCGCGTCGTACGGCGGGTGCGGACGCAGGTAGCTCGCGTGCACGAACCAACCCGGGCCGTGCCTGTCGACCCACTCGATCACGCGGTCGGTGAGGAAGGCCGACACGCTCTCCTCCTTCGGTCTCGAGCTCTCGGTGGAAAGTGCGTGCACCGCATCGTCAACTTCGTGTCCTGCCTCCCGCAGTGCGTTCACCCACGGTTCGTGGCCGGCAGTGAGGTCGAGCACGCAGTCAAAACCGTCGAGCACGCCCTCGTACGTGCTGAGCGCAGGGTCATCGGGGCCGACAGTGAGGCGAGGGTCGAGCGCCTGGTCGGTGTAACCGAACAGCACGGGCTCGTGGCCGGCGCGGCGGGCCGCGAGCGCGACGTTGTCGAACCGCGCGTCGAGCGGGGAACCGTTCGCCACCACCCTGTTGTTCATCTGGTACGTGCCGGTGTACAGCGCCGCGCGTCCCGGCCCGCACGGGGACGCCTGGCTGTAGTGACGTGCGAAGCGGACCCCTTCGGCGGCGAGCGCGTCGAGGTTCGGTGTGCGCACCACCGGATGGCCGGCAGCGGAGAGACAGTCGGCGCGGAACTGGTCGACCGTGATGAACAGCACGTTCCGCGCCATTCCCCGACAGTAGCGGTGCCGACCTAACCTGCCTCCATGGCGCTCACCGCTTCCTCGTACGGTTTCGACAGGTTCCTCACCCACGCAGAGATGGCCGAATGGTTGGGTGCCGTCGTGCGCGAGCATCCCGGCATCGCTGCACTCGGGACGTACGGCCGCTCCCACGAGGGTCGCGACCTGTTCGTGGTCACGCTCACCGACACCTCCACCGGCCCGCACGACACGAAGCCCGCGATGTGGGTGGATGCAAACATCCACTCCGTGGAGGTCACCGGGGGCGTCGCGGCGCTGCACCTCATCCACCGACTCGTCACCGGCCATGCCTCGGGCGACGAACGGATCATCGAGGCACTCCGCACCCGCACCTTCTACGTTGCGCCGCGCGTCAACCCCGACGGAGTCGAGGCTGCGCTCTCCCCCAGCCCGAGATACCGGCGCAGCAGCATGCGCCCGTGGCCGTGGGCCGACCGCCACCGCTGGCCCGGTCTGGTCACCCACGACGTGAACGGGGACGGCCGCGTTCTCACCATGCGCATCGCGGACGACCACGGCGCGTGGGTCGAGCACCCCGAGGAACCGCGCATGATGATCCCCGTCGACCATGAGCTCGCGCCCACCGGTGCACGCAGATGGAGACTGCTGGCGGAGGGCACCATCGAGGACTACGACGGATTCACCGTGCCGCTCCCGCGGCCCACCGAGGGACTCGACATGAACCGCAACTTCCCCGCAGGGTGGGGAACCGCGGTGACCGGCTCGGGCGACCACCCGATGTCTGAGCCCGAGATCGATTCGCTCGTGCGCGCTGTTGTCGCACGGCCGAACATCTGCGGCTACAACGCATACCACACGAGCGGCGGCTTCCTGCTCCGGCCGAGCAGCACGAAACCGGATTCCGCCCTCCCGGTCGTGGATGTGTGGACGTTCAAGGAGATCGGCCGACGGTGCACTTCCCTCACGAAGTACCCGGTGCACTCCGTGTACGAGGACTTCACGTGGGACAAGTCCGACACGATGAGCGGCGCAGCCGATGACTGGGCATACGAGCACCTCGGCGTGTATTCGTGGACCACCGAGTACTGGGACGCGGTCGCCGCCGCCACCGACCACCGCAGCAGCACCCACGTCTGGTACGTCGGGCCGAGTGTGGAGGACGAGCTCGCGGTGATCCGCTGGGCCGACGAGAACGCACCCGGGAACGTTCACCCGTGGGTGCCCTTCGACCACCCGCAGCTGGGTCGGGTGGAGATCGGTGGAATGGACGACTTCCGGGTGTGGACGAACGCACCCTCGTCGAGGCTGCGCGACGAGGTCGCGGCACACGCGGATTTCGCCGTGCACCATGCGCTCCTCTCCCCCCGACTCGAGATCCTCCGCACCCACGTCGAGCAGTTGGGCGACGGGCTGTGGCGGGTGGAGGCAGGCATCGCGAACACGGGCTGGCTGCCCACGCACGTCACCGAGCTCGCCCGCAAGAACAATCTGTGCCTGCCCGGCTGGGTGGAGATCACCGGCGCGGACCCGGTCGGCTCCCCCGCCCGGGAGACCTTCGGCAACCTCGCCGGCCGGTCGGCCCAGCTGCTGACCGGCGGGATGCGCAACGACGGCACGCCCGACCGTCACCTGCATTCGTGGGTGGTGCGGGCCGCTGCGGGGACCACCGTCACCGTCACGGCCTCGCACGAGCGGGCCGGGACCACCGGCACCACCGTCACGCTCGGCTAGTCGGACAGCGATCCGACGGCCACGAACTCACGGATGTCGAGGATCGCCCGGCGGTCCTGCGCCGAGAACATGTGACCGCCCTCGTAGGTGCGCAACACCGCGCCCGGGATCCGTGAGGCGATGAACTGCGAGTTCGACGGCGGCGCGATCGCGTCGAAACTGCCCGCCATCACCAGCGTCGGCGCCGTGACGAGATGGAGGCGGTTCGCCACATCGTGCCCGCGTCGTGCCTCGAGCTGCAGTCGCTCGCCGCGCAGGCGTTCCTCGCTCTTCGACGACGCAGCTGCCGATGCAGCGCGCATGCCCTCCACGATCGCAGACTCCACCGGCCGTGACGCGACCCACTCTGCATCGGCGAAACGGGTGTCGGACAGGCGCAACCGCATCTCGAACGCCTCGTCCGCAGGGAGATCGAGAAGTTCGTGCAACGGATACGACGCACCGCCCGTGCCGCCGGGCGAGGTGCACATCAGGATCAGCTTTTCCACAGCCTCCGGCCACGTGACGGCGAATTCCTGTGCGACCATGCCGCCGAAACTGATCCCGATGACCGTGCACGTGTCCCAACCCACGTGGTCGAGCAACGCCCTGCCGTCGGCGGCGTAACCGGCCATCGAGTACGGCCCGGGCGGCACGGATGTGCGCCCCAGCCCTCGCTGGTCGTGCACGAGAACCCTCGCGGTCTTCGCGAGTGCATTGATGAGCGGTGTGCTCGTGTCGATCGATGCACCCGAACCGTTGAACAAGAGGACATGCGGCCCGTCACCGAAGAACTCGTGGTGGAAGTCGCATCCGTCGTGGCGGAAAGTCGGCATGAGGGAAGTCTCCCATCCGGCACGTTCGTCATCTCCCACCGTGGGTATCCACCATTCATGTCGCGTCACAGGCCACTATCGACCGCGTGCAGCTGGTCGACGGGATTCGCGACTCCTTCTCGCGGCTGTCGTGCCCGGTCACGTGGAAGCGGGTCTCGATGCCGGGTCTCCCGGTCGCATGGGCCGGCATGCAGGTGCCGGCGGTGGACACGGGCGGCAGGCCCTGGGTGTGGGAAGTGGTCACGCCCGAGCAGTACGACACCTCGGCGAACCTGCGAGACGACCTGCTGGTGCTCCCTGTTCCGCACGATGCCGTGGTGGTGAAGGTCACGCACCGAGACCATTCCGGACCGATCGTGCGCATGCAGATCCCGGTGGAGCGGGCACCCGACCATCTCGTGGTGGAGGGCCTCCCGCGGGATGACAACCCGATTGCGGTCACCCTCGAGAGGGGCTGGACAGTGGAGGCAATGGGTTCAGCCGCACAGGCCTGGATCGACCGCGAGACCGACAGTTCCGCGACCCTCAGGGCACCGGACAGCCCCTCCGCGGCCGGCCCCCGCTACCGGCTGCACCCCGAGTTCGATTTCGAGTCAGCCGCGTTCGACCGTCTGCTTACACTCGACCACGATGACGCAGCGTCGGTCACTTCCCTCCTCGCACGGATCCACGAGGCACTCGGACCGTACCGCTGACCGTCCCGCGCGCCGCACGGGGAAGAGCCGCGGATGATCACCACCTACGCCGTGTCCCTCGATTCGGTCGACTGCACCGAGGACGACCGGATCGCCCTCGTGGACACGGTCGACGACTGGTTGATGACCAACTTCCCCCTGGACTCCCGCGGGCCGGGCATGACGGTGAGGTCGAGGGCCGACGTGGTCTACCGCGTGACCATCACCGACGCCCCTCCCACCGGTCAGCACGTGGAGACCATCGGAGTCACCGTGTTCCTGGTGAACGGGCACCTCTGGTTCGACCTCCGCAGCTACACGAGCCCGTCCGGTTCCAAGGTGGTGCCCCTCCGCACCTCCGGCCAGCCACCGGCGCGTCTCGTGAGGCTGGTCACGGCAGTGCTGGCGAGGATGCGCGCCACCGACGCGAACCACCCCATCTCCACGACTCCGGTCGTGGTCGGATCGGTCCTCGAGGCCGACGGACTCGTCGCCCTTCTCGACGCACCGAGCAGACGGCTGCCCGCTGTCGTCGAGTTCGTCGAGGACGGTTCCACGAGGAGGCCGCTCACCTCATTCGGCTCCGCCGACCTCGCGGGGCTCGCCCACATCTTCCAGGTCACCACGAAGGCCGCGCGCGACCGTGTCGCATCGATCGCCGGGCCGGCACTCATCCAGCCCGGCACGGTGATGGTCGTGTGGCCGGGGAGGCACGAGCCGGTGCTCGTGCGACTGCGCGAGCTGCCGCCCGCATCGGTGCGGGCCGAGTGGGAACGACTCGTGGCGCTCGTCGCGGAGTCCGCCGCGCGGTCCCTCGCTGCACCGCGCGTGCCGCCGCCACCGCGGGACGAGTGGGAACCCGAGGACGACGAGGACGGGGAAACAACCGACAGTGACGGCAACGCACCCGACCCGGAACCGGAGGAGACCGACGAGGACGTGGCCGCATACATCGAGTACCTCGAGTCCCAGGTGAACGCACTCGAGGCCTCGCGCGCGGATGCGGACCGCATCATCGCCGAGCAGCAGGCGACGCTGCAGATGAAGGGTGACCAGCTGGACGAACTCGTGCTGCGCGCGGTGAACCTCGAGATCCAGGCAGGCAAGAGCGGGAACATCGTGGGTGTGCGGAACATGCGCGAGGCGATGAGGCTCGCGGTCGACAAGTACTGCCCGTTCCTCGTGTTCCACGAACGTGCGATCACCACCGGCTCGCAACTTCAGGGCCCGGACCCCGAGTCCGTGCTGCGCGACCTCGTGCGCCTGAACAACGTGGCACGGGAGTGGCAGTCGGGCGGGATCGTCGGAGACTCCTTCCATCTCCTGTGCAGGCGCATGGGTCTCGATTTCGTCCAGTCGGTGAGCGAGAATGCCGAGCAGAAGTTTGCCTCCGACTACATGATCGAATGGCACGGCAGACAGGTCATCGCCGGGCCCCACATCCGCCGCGGGAAGGGAGCGCACCTCGTGCGCATCCACATGTACCTCGACCACGAGAGGCAACAGGTGGTGGTGGCCTACATCGGCCGGCACCTCCGTGACAAGAGCTCCCGCTGACGTGACGCCTAGTCTCTGCGCATGACGTCACCCATCTTCCGGCTCTCGGATACCTACATCACCGACGGACTCGCACTCGACCCCCACGGTGCCACGTACCTCGGCGTTCCCGGGTACGACCACCTGATGAAGGACTTCTCGCCGGCCGGCCACGACGCACGCAACGACCACGACGTGCGCACGCTCGCGACGCTCGGCACCCTGCCCGCCGACTCCCCCGACGACAGGCTCGCCGCCGGGGTTCTGCGCGAGAACCTCGAGGCCTCCATTGCCGCGCACGGCACGGGCGAGCACCTGCGCGCGGTGCGCATCATCGCCGGTGACGTCGATGAGGCCCGGGCCATCTTCGACCTCATGCCCACATCGACGAGGGAGCACTGGGACAACATCGCCGGCAGGATGGCGCAGTTCCCCGCCGCGTGTGCGGGCATGCGCGAGTCATGGCAGCTCGGCATCGACCGGGGCATCGTCACCTCGCGCCGCCAGGCACTCGCGTCAGCGGGCCAGTTGGACGAGTTCGCCGGTGCCGGTTCCGACCCCGGGTTCTTCGCCTCGTTCGTGGAGCAGGCCGCCTCGGTGTCCGGTGCGCCGGTGGAGAGGCTGCGCACCCTCGCCGCGGACTGTGCAGCCGCCATGCGTGAGACGGCAGCCTGGCTCCGCGGTACCTATGCACCGGTCGCGAGGGACAGCGACGGTTGCGGTGAGGAGGCGCACGCTGCGGCACGACGCAAGTTCCTCGGTGCCGTCATCAACCCGCGTGAGGCCTATGAGTGGGGCTGGGAGGAGACGATGCGCCTCGACGAGGAGATCCGTCGCTGCGGCGAACTGATCAAGCCCGGTGCATCCGCAGCGGAGGTGCGCCGTCTCCTCGACACCGACCCCGCACGCATGGTGCACGGCGAGGAGAACCTGCGCGACTGGCTGCAGGAACTCATGGATGAGGCGATGTCGTTCCTCATCGACGGCGGGCACTTCCGCATCGACCCGCGCATCCGAACCGTGGAGGCGATGATCTCGCCGCCCGGCGGTGCGGCCGCGATGTACTACACGAGCCCGAGCGAGGATCTCTCCCGCCCCGGGCGCACGTGGTACCCCGCGAACGGCCGCACGTCGTTCCCGCGTTGGGGCGAGCCCACCACCGCCTACCACGAGGGCGTGCCCGGCCACCACCTGCAGGGCGGCATCGCGGTGATAGAGAAGGAGCGCCTGTCGCGCGTGCAGCGCATCTTCTTCAACAGCGGCCACGGCGAGGGCTGGGCCCTGTACGCCGAGCGGCTGATGGACGAGTTCGGCTTCCTCGAGAACCCCGACTACCGCCTCGGGTACCTGTATGCGCAGGCATTCCGCGCCGCGCGCGTGGTGGTCGACCTCGGAATCCACTGCGGTTATTCCGTGCCGAAGTCCTCCGCATGGCGCCCCGGCGAGAAGTGGACACCCGAGCTGATGCTCGAGTTCATGACGCAACGGTCGAGCAGCGACGATGCGTTCAATCGCTCCGAGATCGAGCGTTACCTGGGCTGGCCGGGGCAGGCCATCAGCTACAAGCTCGGAGAGCGCGTGTGGCTCCGCCTGCGTGACGAGGCGAAGCAGCGGGGAGGAGCATCGTTCGACCTCGCGGGGTGGCACGACCGTGCACTGAAGCTCGGCAACCTCGGTCTCGACCTCCTCGTGTCGGAGCTCTCGGCCGCCTGAGCCTCCGCCCCCATGCGCAGCACGAACCGGTTCCTGAGGCTCCTGCTCGGCGGCGCGCTCCTGTTCACCGCGGCAACGTCGTTCTCGCTCGTGCGCCACGTGCTCGCGCACCCCGGCTACGGGTTCCAGCAGAACGTGGCGACATGGGCACGCAACAAGGGGCTCGGCACGTTCGTCGACTGGCTCGAGTCCGTCACGCTGAACGATCCGCCTTCTGCCGCGCCTGCTTCGTCGCTCGCACTTGCCGGAGGTGGCGACACGGTCCCCATTGACACGATCCCCCCGGTGACCACCGTGGCGCCGACGAGCTCGCTCCCGCCGCTCACCGTGCCCGATTCCACTGTTTTGCCGTCCACGCTCCCCGGCGAGATCACAACCACCACGACCACCACCATCCCCCCGCCGGCCGATGTCGCGCCGCCTGTCGTGCCCGCACTGCGCGGCGAGGGCAAGTGGCGCGTTCTGTTCACGCTCGGGAAGTCGAAGCGACCGGTGGTGTGGGGCACCTCGATCCGGCCGTTCACGCAGTACGGGAGCGTTGTGGCCACCGCGGCGGTGTTCGACCAGTCCCGGCTGCACGCCGCGATGTTCAACGGGTCCGACGTCCCCGGCGGAGAAGGTTGGATCAACTGGGAGAGGATCCCGTCGGTGGGGCTGCGCAGCCTTGTGGCCGCGTTCAACGGCGGGTTCCGGTTCGAGCACGACCCGGGCGGCTACGTCACCGAGGACCGCACGGTCCGGAAGATGAAGCGCGGACGTGCCACCGTGGGCATCAACGCTGACGGCAGGATGATGGTCGGCGTGTGGGGCGAGGACATGGACTCCTCCGGCGGGTGGGTGTCACTGCGCCAGAACCTTCCGCCGCTCGTCGTTGCCGGAGTGCCCACATGGCAGGACCACAAATGGACCGACTGGGGCGCCGACTTCGGCGACAAGCTGTTCACGTACAGGAGCGGCCTGTGCCGGCGCACCGACGGATCCACGATGTTCGTGTCGGCGAACGATGTCGACATCGACCTTCTCGCCCGGCTGATGATCCTGCTGGGGTGCCACACGGGCATGCAGCTCGACATCAACGGCAACTGGCCGCACTTCAGCACGTACTCGGGATTCGGCTCGAAGAACCGCTACGGCAGGCCGCTCGACGTGCGCATGGGTGACCCACAACGCTTCCTCAAGGGGTACGACAAGGACTTCTTCGCGCTGTTCGACCCGCGCACGCTTCCCGACGGCGCACTCGGCCGGTCGGACACCGCGGGCTGATCAGACCCGGGCGTAGGTCGCGAGCAGCCTCGGCTCGCCGCCGTCCACCGTGCGCACCCGGCCCTCGGCATGCAGCTTCACGATGTGTGCCCAGACACTGCGCCGGGCCGGGCGGTGGAGACGTTTGTGCACGTCCGCGTACATCACCTTCACCATCTCGGGTATCGACCGCGGGCCGTCCGCGAGCTGGGCGAGCACCTGGTTCTCGCGGTCGGTGCGGTGTGCGAGGAGGGCCGCGAGGAAGGGTCCGGGTTCGGTCACCGGCCCCCCGTGCGTGGGCCGCAGTACTGCATCAGTGCGGCCGGCGACCTTGCGCAGGCTGTCGAAGTACGCCGCCATGTCGCCGTCGGGCGGCGACACGACCGTGGTGCTCCACCCCATCACGTGGTCACCGGTGAACAACGTTGACTCCTCGGGCACGGCGACGCACAGATGGTTCGAGGTGTGGCCGGGTGTGTGCACCGCCGTCATGGAGAAACCACGCGCGCGCAGGAACGTCTCACCGTCGGTCACGGTGATGTCGGGGCGGAAGTCGGTGTCAAGACCCTCCTTCTCCTCCTCGGAGAGTTCGGGTTCGCCCTCGTCCTCGTTCGGGTCGTGGTCGTCCTCCTCCACGAAACCGGGGAACGTGCGGTGCGGCCCGATCGCGTACGTCGGTGCCCCTGTCTCGGTCTTCAGCCACGCCGAAAGCGGCGAATGGTCACCGTGGCAGTGGGTGACGACGATGCCCACGACCTCGCGACCCTTCACAGCTGCCGCGATTGCATCCCGGTGTGCGTCCATTCGCGGGCCGGGGTCGATCACCACGCACTGTGTGCCGCCCACGATGTAGGTGCCGGTGCCGTGGTAGGTGAACTTGCCCGGGTTGTTGCAGATGATGCGCTGCACGAGGGGGGAAATCTGCTCGCACACGCCGCGCGGAGCGTCGTCGATGCGGGGGACGAACGGGATCACACTCACGTCAGTTGAACCCCAGCGCCCGCACCCTGCCCACCGGTTTGCCGTGGCCGTACGCAATCTCCGCCACGGAATCGGGAACGGCGGACACGTCCACACCGAGCTTGTTCAGTGCGGCGAGCAGCACCGTGGCCTGCCCGCGGGACGACCCGTCGGAGATCTTGAGCGCGACCGCGCGGCCGTCAGGCAGTGCGGCGGCGTACACGGATTCCGCGCCGTCCTTTGCCATCAACCCGGGCACCGCCGAGCAGATCTCGGTGACGTGACGGCCGGTTCCGCCGACCATGTGGCTGTGCTGCGACATCGCGCGGTGGATCTGCAGACCCGGATCTCCGAGCGCACCGGTGGCCATGTTGCGGAACGCCCGCGCAAGACCCACGAGCGAGATCACGTGGGCGGGCGCACCGCATCCGTCGGTGCCGATCGACGAGGCGGGCTCGCCGCACGCATCCTTGACCGTCTCGGTGATGAGTTCCTGGAGCGGGTGGTGCTGGTCGAGGTAACCGGGAATGTCCCACCCTTTCATGGCGCAGGTCACCACCATTCCCGAGTGCTTGCCGCTGCAGTTCATCTGCAGCGAGGAGCGCGGCGTGCCGTTCCTCACTGCCTCGCGCATCGACTCCTCGTGCAGCGGCCACGAGGGGGTGTTGCGCAGTGCCGTCTCGTCGAGTCCGCCGCCCGCGAGGATCGCACGGGCGGTGGCGAGGTGCACAGCCTCCCCGTTGTGGCTCGCACACACGAGGGCCAGCTGCTGCGGAGGAAGCGAGAGCCCCGCACGCACCATCGCGAGTGCCTGCAGGGGCTTGGTGGACGACCGCGGGTACACAGGCACCGCAGGGTCACCGATGGAGAACTCGATGTCACCGGACGGACCGAGACACACCACCGCCCCGAAGTGGATGCTCTCGTCCACGCCGTTGCGGTCGATCGCCGCGACGGGACGGAACTGCGGGGGCGTCACCCCGGTCACTGTGGCCTGTCCTTCGCCTTCCGCCTGCGCTTCCGGGGCTGGGCAACACGCACGAGCGGGTCGTCGATCACCTCGTGACGCTCCCCCGCCGCCGATGCGATGCCCTGCACCATCGCCGCGAACGGCAGACCGAGGATCGCGCCCACAGGTCCGAGAACGGCGCCACCCACCAGCGCAGAGCCGAACGCGAGCGCGGCGTGCAGTTCCATCGTGCGGGCGGTGATGCGCGGTGCGAAGAGGTAGTTCTCCACCTGCTGGTACACGAGGATGAAACCGATCACCACGAGTGCACGGCCGGGGGAGTTCAGGAACGTGAGCAGCGCCGGGAGAACGCCCGCGAGATAGGTGCCGATCACGGGCAGGAACTGCGACACCAGACCCACCCACAGCGCCATCGCAATCGGGGCCGGCGTGCCGATTGCCTGCAGTGCCACCCAGTGGAAGAACGCGGACAGCCCGGCGAGAAGCAGCCGCGAGTACAGGTAGCCGCCCGTCTTCGTGATGGCGAGGTCCCACGTGTCGAGCACCCTGCGCTGGCGCGGGGCGGGCAGGCGGGAGCAGATGGAGCGACGCAGGCGCGGTCCGTCAGCCACGAGGTAGAAGGAGAAGAGGAGAACGGTGAACGACTGGAAGAGCATGTTGAGTGCCTGCACCGAGAGATTGAGCACCTTGTCCTGCTGGCCGGCGATGAACTTCTGCACCGCACCGTTCGGGTCGGCGATGCGCGCATTCACCTGGGCGGGGTCGATGTTCGCGTTGAAGGTGTCGTTCACGAACCTCACCGTGTCGTTCACGTAGGTGGACGAGTTCCGCGCGAGGTCGGCGAGCTGCTGACCCACGAGTGTCCCCACTATGCCGAGGAACGCGACCGCCACCACCACGACGGCGAGGAGTATGGACAGCGTGGCGCGGCCTCGCTGCCAGCCCCTCGCCTCGAGCTTGTTCGTGCCGGGTTCGATCGCGAGGGCAATGAACAGCGAGAGCAGCAGCAGGATCAGGAATCCGCTCAGCCTGTTGAACACGTACCTCGCGACGAGAGCCCCGAGCGCGCCGAGCCAGAAGAGCACGATTGCCCTCGGCGCCCAGCGCGGCATGCGTCTCCCGGCGCCTGCGGACCCCTCGTCAGCCATGTGACAAGCGTAGTGGCGCCCGCACGACTGCCGTCCGTACGCTTCCTTCATGTCAAGCGTGCCCGTTCCGCCAGTGCCGTCAGGACTCGTGCGGGCCGGTCTCGTTCCGGCGGCACTCGAGGAACGAGTGGAGCAGGTGCGCGCCGCACTCGCGGGGGCGTTGCGATCGCGCGTGATCGGCCCCGACGCAGAGAGCAAGCAGGCACGGGTGATGCTGGCGCCGGGTGAGCGCTGGTTCGCAGAATCGAGCCCCGTGCGCACCGTGCACGGCGATGCGTCGATGTTCATCGGGGGGATGCGGGCATTGCTCCTGCAGTCGCTCCATCCGCTCGCGATGGCGGGCGTTGCGGAGCACAGCGACTACCGCAACGACCCGTGGGGGCGTCTGCAACGCACAGCCGAGTTCCTCGCCGCCACCACCTTCGGCCCGGCAGAGCTTGCCCAGCAGTCGGTCGACATGGTGCGCGCGGTGCACTCCCGCGTGCACGGCATCACCTCCGACGGAACGCCGTACTCCGCATCCGACCCGCACCTCCTGAGATGGGTCCACGTTGCCGAGGCGGACAGTTTCCTCGCGGCGTACGGGGCGTACGGCGCAGGCCGGCTCTCCCCCGCGGAAGCCGACGGCTACGTGGCGGGCATGGCGCTGATTGCACGCAAACTGGGCGTGACCGCCCCACCGCTCTCGGTGCGTGGCCTCCACGACCAGCTCGCGATGTTCCGCCCGGAGCTGCGCAGCACACCCCAGTCGCGCGACGCCGCCCGGTATCTGCTGCTCGAGCCGCCGCTCGACGCCGCTGCACGTGTGCCGTACATGCTGATCGCATCCGCTGCGATCGCAACTCTTCCCGCGTGGGCCCGCGCAGAACTGCGCCTGCCCTGGTTGCCGCTCGCCGACCGTCTCGTGTCGCGGCCCGTCGGCGTGCTCGTGACGAGGGCGATCCGCTGGGCGACGGCGGTCAACGAACCGCTGCCGCACGTTTCCTGAGCGGCACGGCAAGATCACCACGGCGGCCCACCTCGACCGAGCCGAGGCCGAGCCAGCGCGCCATCAGCACCAGTTCCCGGGCGAGTTCGTCCACCGTGCGTCCATGGTCGATGTCATCCTCCGAGAACGCGCCGGGCACGGAGAGCACGCCCCGCTGCCGGTCCGCCTTCACGTCCACGCGCGCGACCAGCCGGTCGTCGAGCAGGAACGGCAGCACGTAGTAGCCGTACCTGCGCTTCGGTGCCGGTGTGTAGATCTCGATTCGGTACTCGAACCCGAAGAGGCGCTCGTTGCGCGGCCGCGTCCACACCATGGAATCGAACGGCGATAGCAACGCACGCGCAGAAACAGTGCGTGGCCGCGCCGCACCGGGGTGGAGGTACGCGGGCTCGCGCCATCCCTCCACCGAGACCTTCTCCAGCAGACCATCGTCCACCAGCGATGCGAGTGCGGCACGCGCCGCCTGCCCCTTGAGATGGTGGTAGTCGAGCAGGTCGCCGGCGGTCGCGATGCCGTGGGAGCGAGCGGCGCGCATCAGCAGCTCGCGCGTTGCGGTGTGCGCCGCGGGTACGGGACGCTCCAGCACCTCCCGCGGGAACGCGTGCTCGAGTCCCATGTACACGCGCGCGAAATCACGCGGCCGGCGCCGTGCGGTGACCTGCCCCGTCCAGAACAACCACTCGAGAATCGTCTTGCCCTTGTCCCAGTCCCACCACTGACCCTTCGGACCGGTGCGGGTGCTCACCTCCCCCGCAACGATCCCCTCGGGCGTCGAGTTCACCCGCGCGAGGATGTCGCGCACCATCCGCGGGTTGCGACGCGCCGTGTCCCGCACTCCCGCCCACACGCGGTCACCTTCTGTTGCCTGGCGCATGCGAACGCGGCTCAACGGATGGTGGTCGATCGGCAACAGGCTCGCGGCGTGGCACCAGTACTCGTACACATCCCCGCGGTCCACGGCCTGCGGGATGAGGTCGCGCGGGTGGTCGCCGAGCCGGGCGAACAACGGGAGTTCCTGGCTGCGCACGAGTACGTTCACGCTGTCGATCTGCACCACACCGATCGCGTCGAACACGCGGCGCAGGTGGCGGGCGTCGATCCGACCGGTGGGACGTGGTGCGGCGAGACCCTGCGCGGCCACCGCAATGCGGCGGGCTGAAGCGAGCGAGACCTCGGCCGGCAACGGCGTCAGTCGGCGACGGTGATCGTGACCGAGTTGATGACCACGTCGGTGAGCGGACGGTCGCCCGGCGCAGTGGGAACGTTCTGCATGGCCTCGACAACCTCGAGACCCTTCACGACCTGGCCGAAATGGTTGTACTGCGGCGGGAGACCCACGCCGCTCGGGCCGCTGATGAGGAAGAACTGGGAACCGTTCGTGTCGGGCCCGGCGTTCGCCATGGCGAGCGAGCCGATCTGGTAGCGGTTCTTCACCGGCTCGTCCTCGAAGCGGTACCCGGGGCCGCCGCGGCCGGTGCCGGTGGGGTCACCGCCCTGGCACACGAAGCCCTTGATGATGCGGTGGAAGATGACGCCCTCGTAGTACCTGTACCCCGCGAGGAACACGAAGTTGTTCACGGTCTTCGGTGCGTTCAGTGCGTCGAGTGCGATCACCATCGTGCCCATCGAGGTGTCCATCGTGGCGGTGTAGCGCTTCGCAGGGTCGATGCCGAACTCAGGCGCCTGGTTGAACTTCTGGGTCTTCGGTGCGGAACCGTCGAGTGCGGGGAAGGGATAAGGCATGCGGTGACGCTACAAGAACGCGGGGCGCACGCACCGTGGCCTACCATTCCTCCCGTGAGCAATTCGCACGGCGACGCACCCGACCTCGACCGGATCGAGCGCGAGCTTGCGGACGTGGAGACAGCTCTCGCACGCCTCGAGGACGGCTCCTACTGGACCTGCGAGGTCACCGGGGCGCCAATCCCCGACGACGTTCTCGCCGCGAACCCGGTGGCGCGCCGCTCGGTCTGAGCGGGCCGGCTCAGTTGTCGCGCAGCTTGGCGAGCAGCCGCAGCATCTCCATGTAGAGCCACACGAGCGTGACGAGCAGGCCCATCGCGCAGTACCACTCCATGTAGGCGGGCATCCGCTCGCGCTCTGCGGTGTCGATGAGGTCGAAGTCGAGGGCGAGGTTCGCCGCGGCGATCGCGGTGACCACCAGGCTCACGATGATGCCGAGCCCCGTGCCCTGGGTCATGTACGAAGGGGCCGACCCGAACAGGCCGATGAGCCAGGAGACCAGGTAGAAACCGAGCACCCCGAGCGTGGCACCCATGACGATGCGCCGGAACCGGGCGTTCACGGTGATCATCCCGGAGCGGTACATGAGCAGCATCACGGTGAAGACGCCGAGCGTGGCGCCCACGGCCTGCAGCACGATCCCGTCGTAGGCGGTCTCGAACGCACGGCTGATCGCGCCGAGCACGACACCTTCGGCCACCGCGTACGCCGGCGCGAGCCAGCGTGCTGCGTGCGGCCTGAACTGCGCGGCGAGCACACACACGAGCCCCACGATCGCGCCGCCGATCACCCAGCCGGCGGGGAACACGACCGCGGTGCCGTCGGCGTTGGTGTCCGTGGCGAACCATGTGAACGTTCCCGACGCGAGCAGGAGAAGGAGCAGCATCAACGTGGCGCTCGCCGCGCCTGACGCGGTGGCGAGACCGCCGTGCCACTTCGACACGGTGTCACCGTGCATCGGATCGACGGTGCCGATTGCACCGGGATCGGGAGCCGCCCAGCCCGACCGTTCGTCATCTCGTCCGGCCGCGGTGCGCAGGGATTCGGGGGAAAGGAGGGGATTCGGCATGACGGAAATTTACCCGCGCGAGAGTCGGTGAGAACGTCAGCCGGAAGCGAAAATCACCCGCCGAACCAACAGAAAATGGACGCGTCCGGCACGTTGGCTTCACACACTCGCTCTGTATCCTGCCCCTGTCCGGTTCACCAACCGGAGAAGGACGGGGTGCTCACGTGGCGAAGGATCGCATTGACCGCGACGAAGAGGACCTTGTCCGCCTCTACCTCACCGACATCGGTCAGTACGCCCTCCTCACGAAGGACGACGAGGTCCGCCTCGCCAAGGCAATCGAGGCCGGCAAGGAAGCCGGCGCGAAGCTCGAGAACAACAAGAAGCTGAACCCCACCCAGAAGCGCGACCTTCGCAAGACCGTCCGCGAGGGCGAGATCGCCGAGCGTGCGTTCGTGCAGTCGAACCTCCGCCTCGTGGTGTCGATCGCGAAGAAGTACCAGGCCTCCGGTCTCCCCCTGCTCGACCTCATCCAGGAGGGCAACCTCGGCCTGATGCACGCCGTCGAGAAGTTCGACTGGCGCAAGGGATTCAAGTTCTCCACCTACGCCACGTGGTGGATCCGCCAGGCCATCACCCGCGGAATCGCCAACACCGGCCGCACCATCCGCCTCCCTGTCCACGCCGGCGACACCCTCGCACGCCTGCAGAAGGCCCGCTCCCGCCTCGAGCTGAAGTACGGCCGCCCCGCCACCCTCGCGGAACTCGCGAAGGAAGTGGAGATGCCCGAGGACAAGGTCACCGAGGCCCTGCGCTTCGCGGCCGAGCCCCTCTCACTGAGCGAACCCCTCCGCGAGGACGGCGACGCCGAACTCGGCGACGTGGTCGAGGACCGCTCCGCCGAGGAACCCTTCGAGGTCGCGCACTCCGCCCTCCTGCCCGACGAGATCCAGCGTCTGCTCGCCCCGCTCGACGAGCGCGAGCGCGAGATCCTGCGCCTTCGCTTCGGTCTGGACGGCAAGGGCGAGCCCCGCACGCTCGAGGAGGTGGGAGAGCACTTCAACCTCACCCGCGAGCGCATCCGCCAGATCGAGGCCCGTGCGATGAGCAAGCTGCGTCATCCGAGCAGCGACACCGGCGCGCGCGACCTTCTCTCCGTCTGACCGGTCGCCACCTGCGGCGGTTCGTGCATGGCTGACTCCGAGGGACGCACAGTTCTCTTCCTCAGCGACAACGTGTGGAACGCCCACCGCGAGGAGATCCTGAGGCTCGCACCGGGAATCGTGCCTCTCGTCTACGAGGGTGACACACCGCTCCCCGACGACGTCCTCGCCACCGTGGACCTCGCGTTCTTCAGCCAGGACTGCTGGCCCGACCGGTCGCGCGGCATCGTGGTGTCGATCCTCAAGTGCACGAACCTGCAGTGGTTGCAGACGTTCAGTGCGGGGGTGGACAGCCCGTTCTTCGTGGACCTGATGGACAGGGGCGTGGTGCTCTCGAACGCATCCGGCGCCACTGCCTCTCCCATCGCCCAGACCGTGGTGATGTACATGCTCGCGCTCAGCCGTGATCTGCGCTCGTGGATGCGCAGCCAGGACCGCAGGGAGTGGAACCGCCACTCGTTCGACGAACTCGACGGTGCGACGCTCGCGGTGGTGGGGCTCGGGCCGATCGGTCTCGAGGTGGTGCGCCTCGGGCAGGCCCTCAACATGAACGTGGAGGCCGTGCGCAGGACGCCGCGTGGGGACGAACCGTGCCCCACGTTCCCGATCAGCGAGCTGCACGACGTTCTGTCGCGTGCCGCCTGGACCGTGTCGGCGCTGCCCCTCACCCCCGACACGCGCGGACTCTTCGGTGCGCGGGCCTTCGCTGCCATGCCCGACGGATCACGGTTCGTGAATGTCGGCCGCGGCGAGCTCGTGGACGAGGGCGCACTGGTCGACGCGCTGCGCAGCGGCCGGCTCGCCGGCGCAGGGCTCGACGTGTTTGCCACCGAACCTCTGCCTGCCGACAGCCCGCTGTGGGGGATGGACAACGTGATCATCACCCCCCACAACTCAGGGAGCAGCACGGCGACTCGCGCGAGAGGCGAGCGGGTGTTCCTCGACAACCTCGCCGCCTGGTGCGCGGGACGGCCGCTCCCGAACAGGGTGAACTGACGCCTCTCGTTCCCGGTGAGCCGACGCGGGAACACATGAACCCCGACCGAAGGGGGTCCGATGCTCACCGTCTTTCTCTCGCCCAAGGGCGGCACGGGAACAACCGTCACGGCCGCTGCGTGGGCACTCGCGGCGGCCGGTTCGGCGGGGCGCTCGTTGCTGATCGACATGTGCGGTGACGCACGGGCCGTGCTCGGGATGGCGGAGGCCGACGCTCCGGGCCTGAACGACTGGCTCGGCGAGACCCAGTCGGCCGGCACCGACGACCTCATCTCGCTCGGTACCACCGTGGGGAACGTGATGGTGGTGCACCCGGGCAGCCGCTTCGTGAGCGGTGCACCGAGATGGGACGCCCTCCGCGATGCCGTCACGGCGCAGGACTGCCCGGTCATCCTCGATGCGGGAACTCAGTTCGTGCCCGACGAGGTGCGCCGCGCTGCACACCGCACGTGGATGGTGGTGCGGCCCTGCTACCTCACGCTGCGCCGTGCCACGCGCCTGCCGAGACCCGACGGTGCGGTCGTGGTGCGCGAACCCGGACGTGCGCTCACGGTGCGCGATGTCGAGGCAGTGCTGGGGGTCGGTGTCGTGGCAACGGTGCCGTTCGACCCGGCCGTGTCCCGCGCTGTGGATGCGGGCCTGCTTCCCGCCCGCTGGGATGACGTGCTCGGCCGGCACCTCCCGCCGCTCGACTGATCGATCGACGCGCAGCACCCATGACTGTCCGCGTCATCGCTGGCCTCGGTCCGTTGCAGCAACACATGGAGACCGACGGCGTGCGCGAGATCATGGTCACCGGCGGGGGTCGCGTGTGGGTGGAGGGCGCTGCCGGCATCAGGCCGGCAGGCACCCTCACAGCCGACGAGACGGCTGCAGTCATCGAGCGCATCACGCGGTTCACGGGCCGCCGGGCCGACCTCACCTCGCCGGTGGTCGACGTGCGGATGGAGGACGGTTCACGCGCATGCGTCGTGCTGCCCCCGGTGGCGGTGGACGGGCCCACCGTGTGCATCCGTCGCTTCACGCGCTCGGTGCTGCCGCTGTCGGCATTCACCGACGGCGAGGGGGTCGGAGCCCTGCGGAACCTCGTGCGCTCCCGCGCGAACATCGTGGTGTCGGGCGCGACCTCCACCGGGAAGACGTCACTGCTGGCAGCGTTGGTGGCCGCTGTGCCGCAGCGCGAGCGGATCGTGACCGTGGAGGACACCACGGAACTCGACCCCCCGAACCCGCACGTCGTGAGACTGCAGACGCGCCCGGCCAGTGCAGACGGTGTCGGCGCAGTGAGTGCCCGGGACCTCGTGCGCACGTCCATGCGCCTGCGGCCCGACCGGCTCGTCGTCGGCGAGGTGCGCGGCGGCGAGGTGGTGGACATGCTCGTGGCACTCACCTCCGGTCACGACGGGTGCATGAGCACCGTCCACGCCCGCTCGGCAACACATGCGCGGGCCCGGCTCGTGACACTGGCCCTGCGCGAGAACCCGCACTTCGGCCGTGTGGCGCTCGAGTCCCTCGTGCATGACGCAATCGACGCGGTGGTGCACCTCGAACGCCTCACCGACGGTTCACGGAGGGTCGCATCGATCGACATGACCCACCGCGGAACAGCCGCCGACGATGGCTGATCTCGCAACGCCCGCAGTGACGCTCCTCGCGTGGGCGTCGTTTGCGCCCGTCGTCTGGCGGGCGTGCGACTCCCGCTGTGCGCGGGCCCGTCTCGCACCGTCCGGCACGCCGCCATTGGGTCGCCCCACCACTGACATCCCGGGTTTCCTCGACTCCGTTGCACGGTCCGTGCGAGCAGGTGAGGGCAATGTCGCCGCCGTGCTCGCGGCGCCAACGTGCTCGCGCGCAGTTACCTCTGTCCAGCACGATCTGCGGCACGGCGTGCCGCTGCGGGACGCACTCGAGCGCTCCTCCCCCGAGATTCTCCTCCTGCGATCGTGCCTGCATCACGGTGTGCTCTCGGCTGACGCGCTCGAGCACGCGGCCCGCTCGGCGCGGCGACACGCCGCCAGCCTGGAGGAGACACTCGCCGCGGTCGCATCCGCGCGCCACTCGATGCGGGTGCTCACGCGGCTTCCCTTCGTGCTGCTGGTCGCGTCACTGCTCCTCAGCGGGCACGTCAGGTCGGGGATCGTCGCACCGCTCCCCCTTCTCTCGATCGGAGCCGGCTGCACCGCGTCGGCCGTCGGCACGGCATGGTTGCGGCGCCTCGTCGGCGGCGGCTCGACCGGTGCGGTCACGGTCGCCGAGCAACTGTGCAGATCCGTTGCGGCGCACCTCCGCGCCGGAGGAAGTGTGGAAACCGCGGTGGCGGTGGCGGCACCGCTCCATCCCGCGGTGGCTGCGGCGGCGGCCCGTCTCGCCGCAGGTCATCCGTTCACAGACGCGATGAACGAACTGTCGGCGGTGTGCCCTGATCTGAGGTCCGTGCTCGTGGCGGCGCACCGAGACGGGAGGCCGCTCGTGGCGGCCGTCTCCGAACTGGCCGACGACATTGCCGCACGTTCCACCGCCGATTCCCGGGCCCGCATCGCACGACTCCCGGTGCGGGCCACCGTGCCGCTCGTGGGGTGTGTGCTGCCGGCTTTCGTCCTGGTGGCGATGGTCCCCGTGGGGATCGTGACCCTTGCGAACCTCCACGGATGAGGACACACGCACACATCCACCGGGACGCATCTCACCGCCCGATCGAAGGAGACACATGAACAGCAGCACCCGCAGTCACCACGTCGGCCGCCCCGACGACGGGATCGGTGACGAGCGCGGCCAGGCCACCACCGAGTACGCGCTCATCCTGCTTGTTGCGGCGGTGATTGCGCTCGCGGCGATCGGGTGGGCAACGGCGGGTGGCGGCGCAGGACGCATCGGCGGCCTGTTCGACACGATGATCGGCGAGGTGCTGAACCGCGCCGGCGAACGTCCCTGACTCCGTCGTTCCGTGACTGCTGCACCCGGTGGACACGGCGGCCAGGCAACCGTGGAGTTCGCGATTCTTCTGCCGTTCGTGGCGGCACTGGCGGGCATCGTGGTGGCGGTCACCGCGCTGTGCATCGAGACTCTCGCTCTGAACGACCTCGCCCGGAACTGCGCGCGTGCCGCGGCGGTGTCGGCGGATCCGGTCTCCACCGCCACCGGCCTTGCCCGGGACTCCGGCAGGAGGGTGTCTGTCTCCGTGCGCGTGGAGTCGGGCCTCGTCACCGTCACGCTGCGGCGCAGCATCATCGTGCACGTGCCGTTCCTCGGGAGGGTGTCGCTCCGCACGCCCGTCGGGGCGAGCGCCGTGATGCTGACGGAACCGCCGTTCCCGGGTGTTCCCGCCGACCGTTAGCGTTGGGGCATGAGCCTCTCCGTGCGACGCAGCGTGGTGAACGACCGCAACGTGCTCTCGGTGGAGGGAAGCCTCGACCTTGCCTCTCTCCCCCGCTTCGGTGATGCGCTCGCGCGCCTCCTGACGGAGTCGCCCGCCTCGGTGTGCGTGGTGGACCTGGACGGCGCGGTCACCGTCGACGACGCCGCGTTCGGACTGTTGCTCGGAGCAGCCGGCCGCGCACGCAACGACGGCGGCGACATCGCGGTCGTGTGCACCGACACCCGCCTGTGCCGGCGGCTTGCCGACACCGGGTTCGACAGGGCGGTGCGCGTGGTGAGCTCGATCTCGGCGGCATGAGCAACAAGACCACGGTGTGGGTGCTGGGTGACCAGCTGAACGTGCGCATCGGTGCGTTGCGCGCGGCGACACCGCGCACGCACAGGGTGCTGATGGTGGAGTCCGCGCTGAAGTGCGGGGCGCGCCCGTGGCACAGGCAGCGTCTCCACTTCATCGTCTCGTCGATGCGCCATTTCGCCGACGAACTCCGCGCCGACGGCTTCGAGGTGGACTACGTGCGGGCCGACACCATGACCCAGGGTCTCGCGCTCCACCGTGCCGCACATCCCGGTGCGCGGGTGATCGCGACCGAGCCGAACAGCCTCGCCGCCTCGGCACTGCTTGCTCGTCTCGGCATCGAGACAGAGGAGACGAACCAGTTCCTCACCCCACGCGGCGAGTTCGCCGCGTGGGCGGGCACGCGCAAGTCCCTCAAGATGGAGGACTTCTACCGTCGCCAGCGCACCCGCCTCGGCTACCTCATGGAGGGTGACCAGCCCGCCGGCGGCCAGTGGAACTTCGACCACGAGAACCGCGAGCCGCCCCCGCGTGACGGCTCGAACCCCTGGGGTGAACCGCTCAGCGACCCGCTCGACGACATCGACCGCGATGTGATCGCATCCCTCCCCGCGAACTGCACGGGCGCCGACCCGGTCGGATGGTGGTCAACCACACGCACGGGTGCGTTCCGCAGGTTGCGCCACTTCGTGGAGCACCTGCTGCCGGTGTTCGGTCCGCACGAGGACGCGATGCTGGCCGGGAACTGGCACCTCGCGCACTCGATGCTCTCGCCGTACCTGAACAACGGCCTCCTGATGCCGTCGGACGTGTGCGACGCGGTCCAGTGGGCCTATGACAACGGCCGCATCCCCGTCGCGTCGGCCGAGGGGTTCGTGCGCCAGATCATCGGGTGGCGCGAGTACGTGAACGGCCTCTACTGGATGTGGATGCCCGGGTACCTGGAGAAGAACGAGCTCGGTGCGGTCCGGCCGATCCCGCGTGCCTTCGTCGACCCATCGTCGACCCGCATGCGCTGTGTGTCGCTGTGCGCCGGCGCGGTGCAGGAACGCGGGTGGGCACACCACATCCAGCGCCTGATGGTGCTCGGCAACCTCGCGCTCATCGCCGGCGTCGACCCGCGCGCCATGAACGACTGGATGTGGGAGTCCTTCGTGGACGGAGCCGAGTGGGTGATGGTGCCGAACGTGATCGGCATGTCGCTCCACGCCGACGGCGGGATGATGGCGACCAAGCCGTATGCGTCGGGCGGGGCCTACATCGACCGCATGAGCGACTACTGCAAGGGTTGTGCCTACGACCGCAAGAAGCGCTCCGGTGAGGATGCCTGCCCGTTCACCACCCTCTACTGGGACTTCCTGCTTCGCCATTCGGACCGCTTCGTGCGCAACCCGAGAATGGGCACACAGGTCCGTGCGGCACAGAAACTCGCCGACGTGGACGCCGTACGCGACAGAGCGGCCGACGTCCTGCAGATGCTGGACGCCGGCCGCCTGTAGGGGGGACCTGTCGGTTGGTGTGCCGTTCGGAACGGCACCGGAATCGGGTCAGGCGGAGAAGCCTGTGTCCTGTGTGCCTGCCGGGCCGCGGCCGAAGTCGCCTCCCATCGGACCGTGGCCGTGACGGCCACCATGACCGCCCGTGCCCGGGGCACCGGCGGGACGGACACCGTTCACGATGCCGTCGAGACGGGTCTTGAACTCGGCGAGCTTCGCGTCGACCTCGGCCTGGGTGTGCTCACCGGTGGCCACCTCGGCCTGCTCCTTCGTGGTGAAGTCCGCGAGCAGCTGGTCCTTCACCTTCTGGATGTCGACGTTCTGCGCCTTCGCGATGTCGGCGAGCGACTTGCCCGACTGCAGCTGGGTGTTCAGGTCGGTGGTGGTGATGCCGAGCACCTTCGCGAGCGCATCGGTGGCGAAGCGCGGCGCGCCGCCCTTGCCCTCAGGGCCGCCCACGCCGTGACGACCGCCCATGCCCGGGGCACCGGCGGGACGGACACCGTTCACCATGTCGTCGAGACGGGTCTTGAACTCGGCGAGCTTCGCATCAGCCTCTGCCTGCGTGTGCACGCCGGCCTTGACCTCCGCATCGAGGTGTGCCGTCAGGTCGGCGACGAGTGCATCCTTCACCTGCTGGATGTCGACGTTCTGCGCCTTCGCGATTTCGGCAAGCGACTTGCCCGACTGCAGCTGGGTGTTCAGGTCGGTGGTGGTGATGCCGAGCACCTTCGCGAGCGCATCGGTGGCGAAGCGCGGCGCGCCGCGCTTGCCCTCAGGGCCGCCCATGCCGTGACGACCGCCCGTGCCCGGGGCACCGGCGGGACGGACACCGTTCACGATGCCGTCGAGACGGGTCTTGAACTCGGCGAGCTTCGCATCAGCCTCTGCCTGCGTGTGCACGCCAGCCTTGACCTCCGCATCGAGGTGTGCCGCCAGGTCGGCGACGAGTGCATCCTTCACCTGCTGGATGTCGACGTTCTGCGCCTTCGCGATGTCGGCAAGCGACTTGCCCGACTGCACCTGGGACTGCAGCTCGGTCTCGGAGAGACCGAGTGCCTTCGCGAGGTTCACGGGCGAGATCGGCACGTGACCGTCGTTGGCAGAGACATTGCCGTCTGCGGCCGCAACCTGGCCGGAAGGTGCGTCCTGGCCGGCCAACTGACCGTCGGCGGCGGGAACGACGACCTGCTCGGTGACGACGGGGGTGTCGGACGGTGCGAGGTGCGCGCTCGCGTAGCCGGTGAGACCGAGCACTGCCGCTCCGGACATGACGACGAGACCGGCGGAGACCGCGATCTTCGTGAAACGGGACTTGCTGTTCATTGTGGGGTTCCTTGCTGTGTGGATCTTGGCACCGGGTGTTCCCGGCTGGAGACCACTGTGCGGCTCTCAGGTAAGGAGTGAACAGGAGCCAGGTAAGAGGTTCCCAAGAATGCCCGCACCCCCGCGGAATCCTTGTGGCACAAGGGTTACCGTGTCCCGCATGGATGCCCCGAGAGTGCTGGTCGCCGAGGACGACCCCGCCGTGCGCAAGGCCGTCCAGCGCGTCCTCGAGCTCGAGAACTACGCGGTCACCACCGTGAACGACGGTGCGGCCGCCCTCGAGGCCATCACGAAGCGCACCCCCGACCTCGCGGTGCTGGACGTGATGATGCCGTTCGCCGACGGTCTCACCGTGTGCCGCGAGGCGCGTCACCGCGGGGTCACCGTGCCGATCCTTCTCCTCACCGCGCGCCACGAGGTGGGTGACCGCGTTGCCGGTCTCGATGCAGGTGCCGATGACTACCTCGTGAAGCCGTTCGCCGTGGACGAGTTGCTCGCGCGCTGCCGCGCATTGCTGCGACGTGTCACCGCCGCGGCATCGGCCAAGGTTCTGCGGGTCGGTGACCTCGAACTGAACCACGAGACTCGCGAGGCCCGCCGTGGCGAGCGAGTGCTGAACCTCACGAAGACCGAGTTCGACCTTCTCGCCCTGCTGATGGAGAGACCGGGGGCCGTCCTCTCGCGCGAGCAGATCTACGAGGACATCTGGGGCTACGACTTCGAGACGTCGTCGAAGTCGCTCGACGTCTACATCGGCTACCTGCGCCGCAAGACCGAGGAGAACGGCGGGCCGCGCGTGGTGTATACGGTGCGCGGTGTGGGCTACACGGTGCGCGAACCATGAGAACGGTGCACGAGTCATGAACCTGCGCGCAAGGTTCGCCGCCGTCACCGCCGCGATCGTGCTCGTCCTCGCCGGCTCGACCGCGTTCGGTGCCTACCGGATCGCATCGGCGCGCCTTCACGGCGAGGTCGACCGGTCACTCGAGTCGCGAGCGGCGCGACTCGTCGACATGCTGGGCAGGCCGTCGTTCAGACCGGGCGACATGTTCGGCCGCGACGTGCGTGACGAGATCCTCGACACGGAGCTCGACACCATCACGCAGCTCGACATTCCCGGCACCGGCCCGGTCGGCCGGCGCGGCAACCCGGTGATCGTCGCCTCACGAAACGACGCGAAGATCTCGGAAGCAGGTGCGGGAACGGTGTGGTCGAACTTCTCCGCCGACGGTGTCGACTACCGCGTCCTCACTGTTGCCGTTCCTGACGGCACCCTCGTGAGGGTCGGCAAGGACACCGCTGTCGTGGACCGCGCGCTCGGGTCGATGCGCACGCGGTTCCCGCTGTCCACTTTTCTTGCGGCACTCGTCGCAGCGGTGGTCGGCTGGTTGTTCGCACGCCGCATCACCCGCCCGATCGAGCAGCTCGCCGCCACTGCGGAATCCATCGCCGCCACCCAGAATCTCGACCAGCCCATCCGGCAGGCGGGGGTGGGCGAGGTCGGCGCACTCGCGCGCAGCTTCACCGCGATGGTCGCTGCACTGCGCAACAGCCTCGCGCGCCAGCGTCAACTCGTGCAGGATGCCAGCCACGAACTGCGCACCCCGCTCACCAGCCTCCGCGCCAACACGGAACTGCTCGAGCGCGCGAACCTCTCGGATGAGGAACGACGCTCGATCCTCTCGGACATCCGCGCGGAGGTCGACGAACTTGCGGCACTCAGCGCGGAGCTCGGGGCACTCGCCACCGACCACCGTTCCGCGGAGCAGGCCGTGCCGGTGAACCTTGCGGATGTCGCCGCGGAGGTGGCGGAGCGCGCCCGCCGCCGCACCACCGTCCCCGTCACGCTCGAGACGGGGGGCGACACCGTGGTTGTTGCCCGCCCGCACCAACTGGAGCGCGCCGTGTCGAACCTGGTGGACAATGCAGTGAAGTTCTCGGACGGAGCGGGTGAGATCACGGTCGCAGTGTCGGGCCGGAGCGTGGAGGTGCGCGACCGGGGCCCGGGGATCCCCGACGAGGACAAGCCCCGCGTGTTCGACCGCTTCTACCGCGCGCTCAACACGCGCTCGATGCCGGGTTCGGGTCTCGGTCTGGCGATCGTGAGCCAGTGTGCCGACGACAACGACGGTGAGACCTTCGTGCGGGACAACCCCGGCGGCGGTGCCGTCGTGGGCATCCGCTTCCGCTGACCGTCAGCCGCCGCGTTTTCCCGGCCGGCGCCTCGCCCCGCGACGGTCGAAGCCCTTCTCGCGTTCGCGCTGCTCGTCCTCGAGGGCCGCTTCCTCCGCCACCAGACGGCGCATCGACTCGAGACGGACCGCCGGGAGAGTCCCTGCACCGATGGCAGCGAGAACGGCGCAGTCGGGCTCGTCGACGTGCCTGCAGTCGCGGAACCGGCAGTGGTCGGCGAGGTCGAACACGTCACGGAATGCACGTTCGATGCCGTGACCGCTCGTCCACAGCGTGACCGCCCGCAGGCCCGGCGTGTCGAGCAGCCACCCGCCGTCCTGCAGCTCGATGAGTTCCGCGGCGACGGTGGTGTGGCGGCCGCGCTGGTCGTCGTCGCGCACCTCACCGGTTCGCTGCACCTCGCGCCCCACGAGGGAGTTCACGAGCGTGGACTTGCCCACGCCGCTCGCCCCGATGAACGCGACCGTGCGTCCCGGTCCGCAGTGCGCGCGGACCGCATCCGTCCCCTCGCCCGTGAGACCGGACACCGCGAGCACCTCCACCCCGGGGGCCACGGCCCCGAGCACGCCCGACACCTCCGCCACGTAATCGGCATCGACGGCATCGGTCTTCGTGAGCACGATGACGGGTTGCGCACCGCTGTCGAACGCAAGCACGAGCTCACGCTCGAGACGTCGCTCGTTCGGCGGGGCGGTGACGGCGTGCACGAGGAACACGGTGTCGATGTTCGATGCCACGATCTGGCGGAGCGCGCGGGCCCCCTCGAAGCTGTTGCGGCGCGTGAGCGCACTGCGGCGCGGCAGCACCTCGACCACGCGCTCGAGCGCCCCGTCCACCGTGACCATGTCACCCACCGCGACCTCGGTGCCGATGTTGCGCACACGAACGGAACGACCGTCGTCGAGGAGGACGGTGCTCCACCCGCGGTCGAGCCGGGTCACGCGGCCGGGCAGCACGGATTCGGCGTCGCCCTGCGGTGTGACATGTGCGTTCATCCACCGAAACCGTACAGGCGCACATGCACGCACGGGCACGGTGCGAATAGCCTTTCGTGTCCCCCGACCCTCAAGGATCACCGTGCTCCGTCGTCTCGCAACCTTCTCGTACCGCCGTCGCCGCCTGATGGTGTTCGGGATCTGGATCCCCGTCGTCGTCCTCATTGCGGCACTGAGCGGTGCGGTGGGCAACAGTTTCCGCACGGAGTTCTCCCTCCCGGACTCCGACTCGAGCGATGCGACTGCCCTGCTCGAGAGCGCCAGCCGTTCCGAGGCCGGGATCAACTCACAGGTGGTCGTGAAGACACCGAAGGGCATCGACGATGCCGGTGTGAGGGAGGCATTCGACAGGGCGCTCGCCGACATCGCCGCGATAGGGACGGTTCCCGTCACGGTGACGAGCCCCTACGACATGCCCACCCAGGTGAGCAGGGACCGCACGATTGCGTTCGCCCAGATCAGCATCCCCCGGTCCGACCGAAACTCGTGGCTGCCCGTGGCCGATGCCATCCGTGCGGCAACGGCGCCGCTCGTCGCCACCGGCGCGCAGGTGGCATACGGCGGCGCGATCTTCCAGGAGTTCGCGATGCCCGAGAGCGAGGCGCTCGGTCTCCTTGCCGCAGTGATCATTCTCGTCCTCGCGTTCGGTTCCGTCATCGCGATGGGCCTTCCAATCGGCACCGCGATGCTGGGCCTGCTCATCGGGTCCTCCCTCGTCACGCTCGTGTCGAACCTGATGTCGATGCCGAACGAGGCAACCTCGATGGTCGCGATGATCGGTCTCGGGGTGGGCATCGACTACGCACTGTTCATCGTCACGCGGTACCGCGAGGCACTTCACGACGGGCTCACCGTCGAGGACTCCGTGGCGGAGGCTCTCGACACCTCGGGTCGCGCTGTCGTCTTCGCCGGCATCACGGTCATCGTCGCGCTGCTCGGTCTCGTCAGTGTCGGCCTGCCGTTCGTCACCGGGTTCGCGGTGGCCATGGCGATCGGCGTGGCGGTGATGATCGTCGCGTCGGTCACGCTCCTCCCCGCACTCCTCTCCATGATCGGCGGACGCATCGACAACACCTCGTGGGCAGCCGTGGTGTCGCTCACCCTCGCGGTTGCCGGTGCGATGGCGGCGATCTTCTCGCACTCGCTCCCGTTGGCACTCGCGGGCATCGTCCTCGCCGGCATGGTGCAGGCGGCCCGTCCGTTCGTGCCGGCTCTCCGCGCGCCGCTCCCGCACCGCGCCCAGAACAATCACCAGCACACGGTGTGGTGGAAGTGGAGCCGCGTGGTGCAGCGCAGGCCGTGGACGTCCCTCGGGGTGGCGGCTGTGCTGCTCGGTGTCCTCTCCGTGCCGATGCTGTCCCTGCGTCTCGGGTTCGGCGACGACGGCAACCAGCCGAAGGGCACCGACGTGCGTGAGGCATACGACCTCATCAGCGAGGGCTTCGGGCCCGGTTTCAACGGGCCCCTGTACGTCGCCGTCACCGGTGATGCCGTCGGTGACAAGCAGGCCATCGGGAGGTTCGTGGGTGCCGTCTCGGCAACGCAGGGCGTGGCGGCCGCTGCACCCGTCCCCGTGCAGTCGGACGATGTGTCCCTCGTGATCGTGTACCCCGCCACGTCCCCGCAGGACGAGGCCACGAGCACCCTCGTGCACACGCTGCGCACGGACGTCATCCCCGCCACGGGCGTGGAGGCGAAGATCGGCGGGTTCACTGCGGGCGGCATCGACTTCGCCGACTACCTCGGCCGGCGGCTGCCGTGGCTCATCGGCATCGTGCTCGTGCTGTCGTTCGTGCTGCTCATGGCGGTCTTCCGCAGCGTGCTCGTGCCGCTGAAGGCCGTGCTCATGAACCTTCTCTCGGTCGGCTCCGCGTACGGCGTGATCGTGGCGGTGTTCCAGTGGGGCTGGCTGGCCGACGTGTTCGGCGTGGGCAAGGCGGGGCCGGTCGAGCCGTGGGCGCCGATGTTCCTCTTCGCCATCGTCTTCGGTCTCTCGATGGACTACGAGGTGTTCCTCCTGTCGCGCATGAAGGAGGAGTACCACCGCACAGGCGACAACGGCACCTCGGTGGCCGACGGCGTCGCCGCGACCGCGAGGGTGATCACGGCGGCCGCGCTCATCATGGTGTGCGTGTTCGCGGCGTTCGTCCTGGCCCCCGACAGGCAGCTGAAACTGTTCGGGATGGGCATGGCGGTGGCCGTGTTCGTGGATGCCACGGTGGTCCGCATGATCCTCGTGCCCGCCACCATGGAGCTGCTCGGGGACCGCAACTGGTGGATCCCGGCCTGGCTCGACCGCCTCCTGCCCCGCATCGACGTGGAGGGCAAGCACCACGTCCACACCATTAACTAGGTGACCTGGCGGGGCCCTCCCGGGGGCCCATCGGAGGGCCCTCCGCAAACCCTTGCGGCACAAGGGTTTGCGGGCCCATGGTTGCAAAGGGGCCAAAAATCACCTAGCCCTGTCTCCCCATGGCCAAGTCCCTCGTCATCGTTGAGTCGCCCGCGAAGGCGAAGACGATCGCCCGTTACCTCGGTCCGGAGTTCGATGTCCGGCCGTCCGTCGGGCACGTCGCCGACCTCCCGAGCAAGGGCCTGGCGGTGGATGTGGAGAACGGTTTCAAGCCCTCGTACGAGCTCACCGACAGGGGCCGCACAGTGGTCAAGGAGCTGCGCGCGGCCCTGAAGGACGCCGACACCCTCTATCTCGCGACCGACGAGGACCGCGAGGGTGAGGCCATCAGCTGGCACCTCCTCGAGTACCTGAAGCCCCGCGTGCCGGTGCACCGCATGGTGTTCCACGAGATCAACAAGAAGGCGATCGAGGAGGCGGTGGCCAACCCGCGCGGCATCGACTACGGCCTCGTGGACGCCGCAGAGACGCGCCGCATCCTCGACCGACTCTTCGGGTACGAGGTGTCCCCGGTTCTGTGGCGGCGGGTGAACCGCGGCCTGTCCGCCGGCCGTGTTCAGAGCCCTGCGCTTCGCCTCATCGTGGAGCGCGAGGAGGAGCGTTGCCGCTTCGTGGCCGCCGACTACTTCTCGCTCGAGGCGGTGGCAGACACGCAGCCGTCGTTCACCGCGCGGCTCACCTCGCTGAACGGGACTCGCGTGGCGACCGGCAAGGACTTCGACGGAACGGGCACCGCATCTGCACAGGTGGTGGTTCTGGAGCGCGGGAAAGCGCGTGAACTCCTCGCCGGTCTCGAGGGCGCCCAGCTCACGGTGCGCAACCGCGAGGTGAAGAGGTACACCTCGTCACCGAAGGCGCCGTTCACCACGTCCACCCTCCAGCAGGAGGCCGGACGCAAGCTGCGTCTCTCCGCTCGCCAGGTGATGAGCACCGCCCAGGGCCTGTACGAGCGTGGCTTCATCACCTACATGCGCACCGACTCCACGGTGCTCTCCGACGAGGCAGTCAACGAGGTGCGCTCACGCATCGCCGCCGAGCACGGCGCGGACAACGTGAACCCCTCGGTCCGGCGCTACGAGAACAAGTCGAAGAACGCACAGGAGGCCCACGAGGCAATCCGCCCCGCGCTGCCGCTGCGCTCCCCGAAGGAAGTGGCGGGCGAGCTGCGCGGCCACGAGATGGGTCTCTACACGCTCATCTACCAGCGCACACTCGCCTCCCAGATGCCGAACGCGGAGGGCAACACCGTGTCACTGCGCCTCGGCACCACCGCGAACGACCCGGCCCGCAGCGACTGCGAGTTCTCCGCGAGCGGCACCACGATCACCAAGCCCGGATACCGGCTCGCCTACGAGGAGTCCACCGACGAGGATGAGTCGTCGGACGAGGACGAGGCTCTTCTTCTTCCCCCGCTCGAGGAGGGCCAGAGCGTCGACGTGCGCGAGTGGTCGGACACCTCCCACACCACCTCCCCGCCCGCGCGCTACACCGAGGCGTCGCTCGTGAAGGAGCTCGAGGCCCGCGGCATCGGGCGTCCCTCCACGTGGGCCGCCACCATCTCCACGATGGTTGACCGCGGCCATTACGTGTGGAAGAAGGGCACGGCGCTCGTGCCCACCTGGACGGCGTTCTCCGTGATCCGGCTGCTGAAGCAGAACTTCGGCGAACTGGTCGACTACGACTTCACGGCCCACGTCGAGGAGGACCTCGACGGCATCGCACGCGGCGAGCAACAGAAGGACCGCTGGCTCCACCACTTCTATTTCGGTGACGGCGACGACAAGGGCCTGCGCGACATCGTCGTCGCGCGCCTCGACTCGATCGACGCGGCGGCAGTGAACACGTTCGGTCTCGGCACGCACCCCGACACCGGCGAGGACGTGATCGTGAAGCCCGGTCTGTACGGCCCGTACGTGCGCTGCGGCGAGAACACCGCGAGCGTGCCCGACCTCATGGCGCCCGACGAGCTCACCCTCGAGGCCGCGGTGAACCTGCTCAAGGCGCCGAAGGGTGACGTGCCGATCGGCGAGTGGGAGGGTCACCCGGTGTTCGTGAAGTCCGGTCGCTACGGCCCGTACGTGCAGTGGGGCACCCCGGACGAGCCACCGGCCGGCATGGAGAAGCCGAAGATGGCGTCGTTGTTCAAGACGATGAACGTCGAGCGGATGACCATGAAGGACGCAACCGACCTCCTCTCGCTGCCGCGCACACTCGGCGTCGACCCGGCCGACGGCGAGTCCGTGACAGCGCAGAACGGCCGGTACGGCCCCTACGTGAGCAAGGGCAAGGAGAGCCGCTCGCTGCAGACGGAGGAGCAACTGCTCACAGTGACGGTGGATGAGGCGCTCGCCCTGCTCGCCCAGCCACGCACGTTCGGGCGCGGACGTGCCGCCGCGAAACCGCCGCTGCGGGAGTTCGGCAACGACCCCGTGAGCGGCAAGCCGGTCGTGGGCAAGGAGGGTCGCTTCGGTGACTACGTGACCGACGGCGAGACGAACGCCGGCCTCACCCGCGGCGACCGCATGGAGAACATGACGAATGAGCGTGCGTTCGAGCTGCTCCAGCTGCGCCGCGAGTACATCGCCGAGAACGGCGGGCCGAAGAAGAGGTCGGGCAACAGGCGCGCCTCCGGCGCCGGCAAGCCCGCAGCGAAGAAGGCGGCAGCAAAGAAGCCCGCCACGAAGAGACCCGCGGCCAGGAAGCCGGCGAAGAAGGCTGCGCCGAAGAAGAAGGCCACCGAAAAGAACGACGGCGAGAAGAAGGACGGCGAGTGACCGCCGCCTACATCGCTCTCGAGGGTCTCGAGGGCTGCGGCAAGAGCACGCACACGAAGCGCCTCGGCGAGCATCTCGGCGCTGTGATCACCCGTGAGCCCGGCGGAACACGCATCGGCTCGCTCCTGCGGGGCATTCTCGCCGACACCGAGAGCACCGACATGTCCCCGCGCACCGAGGCGCTCCTCATGGCCGCCGACCGCGCCCAGCACATGGCGGAGGTGGTGCAGCCGGCGCTCGATGCCGGCCGGCACGTGGTGAGCGACCGCAGCATCTACTCCACGCTCGCCTACCAGGGCCACGGCAGGCGACTCGGGGTGCCCGACCTCCTCTCCATCAGCACCTGGGCTCTCGCGGGGCGGCTCCCCGACCTCGTCGTGTTCATCGAGGTGCCGACCGACGTTCTCAACCAGCGGCTCGCCAAGCGCAACCTCGACAGGTTCGAACGCGAGGGAGCAGAGTTCTTCGCCCGCGTGAACGACGGTTTCCACGAGCTCATGGCGGCTGACCCGGGCCGGTGGGTCGTGGTCGACGGCACGGCACCCAAGGACGACGTCGAGGCCGACATCCGCACACGGGTCAGCGCCGCACTCTCTCTGTAATCTGCGCCAATGACATCGGTGTGGGACGCAGTCACCGGCCACCCGCACGCCGTGGAGATCCTCCGCCGCTCGGCGGAACATCCCGTCCATGCGTACTTCTTCCTCGGCTCCGGGGGTGACGGCAAGGAGACAGTCGCGCGTGCATTCGCGGCCCGTCTCCTGAGCGGTTCGGATGATGCATCGGAGCGCACCAACGAACTGGTGATGCGGGGAGTCCACCCCGACGTCCACGAGGTGCGCCGGAGCAGGGCATCGATCCTCGTCGCAGAGGCCGACGAAGTGATCGCGAGGGCGTCCACCACCGCGGTGGAGGGCCGGCGCAAGGTGATCATCATGCACGAGGTGAACCTCATGAGTGCGGCTGCGGTGGTGCGCCTGCTGAAGACGGTGGAGGAGCCCGCCGACGGCGTGTTCCTCATTCTCCTTGCCGACGCCATGGTCGACCTTCTCGTCACGCTCGCGTCGCGCTCCCTCACCGTGCACTTCGGTGCACTGAACGAGAAAGACATCCGCGACGCATTGCTTCGTTCCGGCATCGATCCGGAACGGGCTGCAACAGCCGCGCGCTCCGCCCACGGAAGTCTCGAGCGCGCGCAACTGCTCGCCACCGACACCCAGCTGGTCCACCGCAGGGAGAGATTCACCAACGTTCCGCGCCGCATCGACGGCACGGGGGCAACCGTTGCTGCAATCGTCGACGAGCTGCTCGGTCTCATCGACGACGCCGCGGAACCCCTCTACCGTCGTCACGAACAGGAGGTCGCCGAGTTCGAGGCGAACATGGCGGCGATGGGAGTGAAGCGGGGAGGAAAGAAGGCCCTCGAGGACCGCCACAAACAGGAGATCCGCCGGCACCGCACCGATGAGCTGCGCGCCGGGCTCACAGAGATTGCCTCGGTGTACCGCGACGAACTCGTGGCCAACCCGCACGTCCACCGTCCCGCCGGCTACGTGGAGGCGGTGGAGCGCATCCACAGGGCCATGGGCCACCTCGGTCTCAACGTGAACGAGGCAATGATGCTGCGCGACCTCCTGTGGTCGCTGCCCTCGCTCAACACCGACGCCGCGCTCGAGTTCATGGACAACTGACGGCCGTGGGCACCGTGTCGGTGCTCGGTATCATGGGCACCCTGCCCAGGTAGCTCAGTCGGTAGAGCAACGCACTCGTAATGCGTAGGTCAGGGGTTCGATTCCCCTCTTGGGCTCCAATGCCAGCAAGGGTTTGTGAGGGCAGAATTCACGCCAGCGCGCCAACCATTGAACATTTGAGCCGCACTGGTTGGCCAATTCATCCAAATGACGCCGGATTGACGGCCGAGTCACGCCCGGCCAGCCCGGCGTTGACACAATGATGGTTCGGTCGCAAGCCGACCCAGGAACGGGAGACGCAAAGTGCACACTCTGGAAATTCCACATCGAATGAAGCGACTCTCTGCGGTAATCCTGTTTCTCGCCACAGTCTTGCTCGCCCAACCTGGTCATGCTGCGTCCACGGAAGACGAACAGTGGCCAAGCGGACATGCTTCGGTGCCTGGCCTGCATGGAGTCGAGTTCGATGCGAACAGCGGCCAGCAAGACAAAGTGTCAGTTCTTCTCTGCACACAACCAGGCGGGGGAGATCGACTGGGCACTGATGTGGCCAAGAGCCCCTGTTCCACCTCCGACGGTTACAACTTCCGCGCCGTACTTGGACCATGCACCACATCACGCACTGTTGACTGCATCGAATCAGTGTCCTCCTCATCCGGTGGCGCGTCTGCAGTCGCCGGTACATTCAACACGTTCTTCCCTTCGGTGGGATTGAACGACTATGCGGGATTGGCGAGTGCAGGTGTACCCGATGGCCTGCCACCTGGCATCTGGTCCCTCCCGGGGGCGCCCCACGCATTCGGTTCCGACTATCTGGTCACAGTGCAGATCACGGGAATGATGTCGAACGGTGATGCACTCAAACCACTTCGTTCATTCTCAGCCAGCATCGATCCGGTCAGCATCTACCAGAGCAACTGCGATGTGAGGTTCAATGGCATGTGCAAAGACGGGTACTTCGAGGAGACCTCGTCGTCTGGTCAAGTAAACGTCAAATACGGAGGCGTCGCCAAGGACCAGGACGACGGTTTCCGTTGTGCGAACTGGGGTGAAGATAGTAAGTGCACTCTTCGTCACAGCTTCCCGGCCGGCGTGAAGTTTTCGCTCAAAGTGAGGTTGCGTACAACACCCACGGGATGGCTGCACGGACGAATGCAAGACCCGAATGCCTCAATTACCACTGAAAATGGCGTCACCACAATGACCATCGACGCAGAGCCGACCAGGGTCCCCGCCGTATCCGGATTCGCACAGTGGAATGACCTCCCCAGCAACCTCCAGGATTACTGGAACAAGGTGTGCCCACCTGACTGTGGTGGAACCCGAATCGGCAATCCACAAACCGATGCCCCAACTGTTCGCAACTCCGTGATGGGTGCCTCCCCCTACAGCACAAAGGCGTTTGAGTTGTTATCCCTCTTCCGAGACTTCGTGAAGGACAAGGCTGCCGCTCTCCCCGGCTTCTGGAAGGTACGCACGCTCAGTTATGGAGAGATGTCAAATGCTGGCGACTGCATCAAGTCGGCCACCGGTGTCGCAGGCATTGTGTCCACGAACTCCACCTTGTACTCAGAGGGTCCCCCTTCCTTCAACGCCACGAAGAAGACTCTCGATTACAAAGTCGCAGCACCCCACTACGAGAAAGACGGAACAAGCGTGTTCAAGGGTCGTTACAACCTGATGATCCGATCAGACGTGGCACGCTGCATCTACAAGTTCACTTCCGCTCCCATCTCATCCACCATCGAGGTCATCGAAGAGAACGGCACTCCTTCCACCGCCATCACGAACGTGAGTGAAACAAACGGTTGGGTCCGGCTCGACGCATCGGGCTTCAGTTTCTCTGCCCCTACTGTGCGTGTCTCCATCACCCAAGCATCGGCAGAGCAGAACAAAGCAGTTCTCCTGGTCAATAACAACCAACCAAGTAACACACCTGCTGCCGAGACGACGGCTAATACGACTCCTGCAACGTCAGCCAACACCACGAGTTCGGTGACCGCTTCCAATTACGTTCGGACAACGGCAAGTGGCGCAAAAGCAACACTCACCATCAATCTTGTCGCCAAACAGACGGTCAAGATCTACCGCAAGGTGGGGAGCAAGTTGACTCTGCTCAAAACACTCGCAGGTAAACTAGGCAAGAACACTTACGCCACCTCGTACAAGAAGACTTATTCGTTCGTGGTGAAGGATGCGAAGGGCAAGGTCATTCCGCCCCAACTCTCTGCGTCCGCCTACGCATTCGGCCTCATCCTGCTTCGGTAACGCCGGGGGCCAGACACCCCAGGCCGCCAGAGCGTTGCCACTCGTACCGCCGTCTTGACCTTCTGGAACAACTTTTCCCCGAATTTTCTGCGCTGACCAGACGACAAAAGGTGGCCTCCGTTGTATCGGCCAAGTACTTTTCTCCCCATGTCGAAAAAGACCCGTCTCGTCGTCCTCGTCGTCTCACTGCTGGTGGGGCTTTTCGTGTCAGTGCCGCACTCGCCTGCCACTCCCGCCAAGGCTGCGAACGTGGACATTATCGACATCTGTGGAAACATCCAGCCGACTGAGTGTTGACCACTCAAGGGGATTGGGAAGGACTAGCCACTGAGAAATCTCGTGTTCGTAGATATATCGGAGGAGCTTCATAGTCTCATCGACATGAGCCACGAAGGGTGATTTCTGGCCAAAGAAGACAGAGGATGGGTTGATTGCGAAACCGGCAGTTCTATTTGTTCCGTGCACCTTGGCCCAGAACTCAAAACTTGGGTAGAGGTCACTCTCCCCGAAGTTCAGAACCCACGAGTTCTCCCAGTAGCCATAGCCCCGGTGGACATCGAGGTCCTTCGGGCCCTTCGCCCAGTCCTTTGGACTGTCCCGAACGAAGTTCTCAAATCTGAAGACTAACGAGATGTAATCGATACCAAACTGGGTGTCAGTGTTCCCTAAATAGAGACCCACATCTCTAATCGTCTTGTAACCATGAGAATCACTAGTGGGTAATTGCAGGTCTCTCTTCTTTGGGTAGTGGTCATGTGGGTCTGTTAGAGACAACAACTCACTGAATCGTGAGCAATTCTCTTCACGAACTGATTTATCAACCTCATCATGTGATGGGCAGTCTGCGAGCGAGTCAAATTTCACTTCGAAGGAGGTCATTTGGGTCAGCTCCTCTCAGCGCACCGAGTGATGTACGCATCCAGGTCCACCCGTCGAAAGTACGGCGTGATTGTCCCTAGTGAAATGCTCTGAAGGTGGCCAGCGGTCCGAAGTCGCAAGAGACTTGTGCGGCTCATTCTTAAGTACGCCGCAGCTTCTGCCGTAGTGAATAGCGGTGACTCAATCACAGAATTCATTTGCATTTTGTACCCTTTTGTCGTTGAGGAAGGATGCACTAAACACCATGACGTTGCTCGGTGTCAACGACCTTCGAACACTTTCAGAAGCGTTAAACAACTGATGCGAATAGCAGGCCAAAGACTCTCTTTGGAGTTGAGAATGGGGCTATCTCATGGTCATTGATTCTGTGCGCAGTTAGCCTTACTGGAGAGATTTCTTCTAGTTGTCAGTTAACGATGGGGGGGTGACATTCGAATGCCCAGTAGAGTTCCTCGACCAGGAGAGAGTTTGTTCGAGGTGAGCCCGGATGTTGCTGCTCAGTGGCACCCAACTCTGAACGGCGCAGAGACACCGTCCGATTTCACTAGCGGCTCTCATTTCAATGCGTGGTGGAAGTGCCCAGTCGCTGATGACCATGTTTGGCAGATGAAGATTCAAAATCGAGCGAAACAAGGTCAAGGATGTCCGTTCTGCTCCGGGCGAAGGCCAAGTTCGACAAATAACTTGCACTCGTGGTGCATCGCAAATGGCGAACTTGGTGCCTTGCTCATTGAACAGTTCAGTCATGAACGAAATGCCATTCGAATGGACCAACTCACTGTCGGCAGCAAAACCGACATCTGGTGGGAGTGCACTTCATGTGGCGAAGTTTTTGTGGCTCCTCCGAATCGACGAACTTCAATGAAGTCCGGTTGTCCATTCTGTTCCGGCCATCGGGTTGGTCAAAACAACTCACTTGCGACGCTGTATCCGAAGCTCCTTTCCGAATGGGACCTCGACAGGAACGGTGACCTCCGTCCTGATGAATTGACCCCTGGTTCCAACAAGAAAGTCTGGTGGAGATGCAACAAAGGTCCGGACCATGTGTGGGCAGCTACACCAGCCTCTCGAACTGGACAGAACGGGACCGGCTGTCCGTTCTGTCGTGGTCTACGAGCATCAATGACAAACTCGCTAGCGACTCTGCGACCTGACTTGTCTGCCGAGTG
>JBEGQL010000029.1:0-16607 GCA_041181005.1 Actinomycetota bacterium | reverse complement strand
TGAGTGCCAGCCAGCGGTCAGCTTCGGCCTTGGTCCGGTGCGTGGACGACAGCTGCTTACGCTTTCCTGTCGCGGAATCCTTGACGCTGTAGAGGGCTTGCCAACCCTTTCCACGCTTACGAACGGTGCCTTTCATCTTGGCTCCTGAGTATGGGGCTTGTCACCGAAGTGGTGACAAGTGGTGACTACGGGAGTCCCGTAGTCAGTTTCCCAACCTAAAAACCGTTACCGATCTAGGCAAACGTGGTGGGCGTTGAGGGACTCGAACCCCCGACCCTCTCCTTGTAAGGGAGATGCTCTAGCCAACTGAGCTAAACGCCCGGATGAGTCAACCTACCCACACCTTCGCAAACGTCGCACGGGGCTCAGCCACTCGGGCGCTTCCATGTCGAACCCGCTTGTGTCTTGAACCTCACTGCCTTGCTCCATTGGCCATACCCGTAGAGGTTCTTCCCACGCACCGTCACCTTCACCGTTCTGCCCGCGGGGACACCGACTGCGGTTCCCGTTGCCATCGGCCCGGCGGCGCCGGCGACCGGCTTCCATGCAGGAGGTTTGACGGTGCACAGAACACCGCCCACATTCACCTGGACCTCGGTGACAGGTGCCCACGGGCTGGTCTCCGGGCGACCGAACAGGACCGTCACGTTCACGCCGCCCTTGGTTGTGCCCGCCACTGCCGTGATTCTCTCCACAATCGGCACCCCCGGCGGACCCGCAGCGGTGGCCGGCGCAACTGCTGCCACCGGCATGAGGGGCACGAACGCCGCCACGAGCCACCGATGTCGCGCCATCGCATGCTCCTTCCCCGCTGTGACAATAGACCCGGGCAGGTGATGCGTCCCGCCCGGAGGTCCGGCGCTGGAATCAGCGGGCCGACTGTGCCAGCTCAACCCTGCGGATGCGCGCCACGTATCGAGTCGCCTCCCTCTCGAAGTCAGTCAATGAGATGCCGAACACCGCCTGGAACTGCTCCTCGAAGGTGGAGTACGCGCCGACGAGACTGAACGCATCGATCGTCCGCTTCAGGCTCGAGTAACGCGCGTACAGGTACTCCACCGCGATCACCCCCACGTGGTACTCGCACGCGGAGTTCGATCCGACCGCCGTTCGGTAGGCGGCCACCGGCAACGCGCACACGGGGGCCCAGTCGAAGAAATCACGCATGCGCACGACATGCTGGGTCTCGTACGGTATGCGTCCCCCGCTCGCCAGCACCTTCGCGATCCCCGCCCAGAACTCCGCGAAACCCTCCTTGAACCAGGCCGGTTCATCGGCACGAACCACACCGTCGGCACCGGCAGCCCGCCAGATGTGGGTGTACTCGTGCGCGAGCGCGGTTGAGGCCCTCTCCACGAGGCGGTACGGCACCTTCGCAAGCACGGGCTCGGGCCGTGCCTCCATCCGCGCGGTGATCCTCTGTCCAGGACGGACCACCCACAGGAATCCGGAGATGTTCGACACGACATAGTGACGCCCGCACACCGCGGCGCCGAGGAGGATCACGCCGCGCCATGCGGAGAGATCGGGGGTGCACGCTCCCCGCTCGAGAACCCCGCGCAACCATTTCTGCGACCGGCCCACCACGATGTGCAGCGGCCACTTCCGCATGAACGGCGAGTCGGCCGCGATCGCACGGTCGAGCGCCGCGATCGCTTTGCGTTGTTCGCGCAGCAAACTCGAGCCGGCCACAGCCGGTTCCAGCTCCCATGTCACGTCGTAGCCCTCGAAGGCCTCCCCCGTGGCCACATCCAGCGCGTCGACCATCCGCTGCACCTGCCGGATCACTCCCAGTTCCTCGTCGGTGAGGTACTCCACGATCGGCACCGGCACGAGCCCGAGCGGAGGCTTCACCGTCACCCACTTCCCCGCCGGGAAAGATTCCCCGGGTTCGCCCGGGTCGTTCACCACGAGCGATGCCACGCGCACCACCCCGCTCGTCAACACGGCCACCACCAGCACCACGAGAGGGCGCACGAACCGTCCGCGCATGCGCGCACGGTAGGCAAGGGGGCGGCGGTTGCGTCCCGGCGGGCGCGCCGCATGACAACCGTACGGTCCGCGCAGCGCGGACCCGTCAACCGTTGCGCAGGCCGGCAACCGCCTCTCGCACGGCATCGGGGGTGAGGGTGCCCCTCACGGTGCGGTGCGCACCGTTGCGCAGGAACACCCATGCGGGCTGGGATGCCACCCCGTAGAGGGAATACATGTCACCGCCTGTGTCGTCGATGTTCGGGAAACTCAGCCGGTGGCGGGAGACGAAATCGCCGTAGGTGTCGGGGGAACCTGCCCACGCGACACCGATCACTTCCGCCGTGTCACCGAGTTCGTCGTGCAGAGCCTCGACCGAGGGTGCCTCGAAGTTGCAGCTCGTTCAACCGGGGGCCCAGAACCACAGTGCAACGGGCCTCTCGGCCGACAGCGCCACCGGGTCGATCGTTCCACCACCCACGAGGGTCACCGCACCGTCACCGCGTGCAACAGCAGTGTCGACCGTGCCCGAATCGGCGCCGCACGACACGAGAAGAACGGCACCGCACACAGCCGAGATGATCCGACGTGCCCTCACGGCGACGAAACTACCCTGCCCCGCACGGGCCGGTGATGATGACTCCCGTCCGTCGCAGTGCAGCCGGTCGTGTCCTTACCGTGCCTGCATGTCACGACACCGCACGACCAGCATGTTCCTCGGCGCACTCTTCGTGTGTGTCCCGTTCCTGCGGGCGCCGGGCGCCCAGCCCCTCGAGGTACCGACGACCACCGCCGTCATCTCGGACGACTTCCTCTCCCTCTTCCCCTACGGCGACGCATCCCAGGACGGTTTCGCGGGGGACGACGGCGAACCCGGCCGGACCACATTTCCCGCCACCGGGGGCTTTCCCGTGTCTGCAGGATCGGTTGCGCTCGCGGTGGTGCTCACCGGGGCGTTGATCGAAGCGAGCTCACGGTCTCGGCGGCCACGTCGGCCACGGAACGGCGCTCGTTCCGGGCCCGCATCCGGAGAATCCTGAACGCGTCGTCGATTCCCACACCGTCACGTCCCGCGAGCAACCCCTTGGCCTGTTCGATCACCACCCGTCCGTCGAGAGCCGAGCGGAGCTGGCCGGCAAGTTCCACGGAGATGTCGGCGGTGCGCGCATGGCGCATGAGTACACCCGCCACCGAGACGAGCGGAGCCGCGACGCGCAGCCCCTCCCGGCCGCGACCCAGCTCGTCGGCGTCGTAGAGAACGACCACCCCGAGCACTTCCGACCGGGACGCGACCGGGAGCACGTACTCGTGGTGGAAGCCCGCGTTCAGGGCGGCGGCGGCGTGGCCGTCAAAGGGGACATCCGAGGGGAGAAACTCCTTCGTCACCGTTCCTGCTGACTCCACACACGATGCAACGGAGGACCGCAAGGAGGCCTCCGGGGCGGACTCGAGTGCCCGTGCGGCCGCAGAAGTGAACGCAACCGGGTCAAGTGACCCCGCGACCGACCCGAGAAACGCCGCGTCCGCGAGACCGGTCGTGTCGGTGCACATGGCGAGCACGGCAACGGCACGGTCGCGGGCCGTTGCGTCCGCGAACGCATCGGCGACACCGAGCATCAGCCTCGCTGCGTCCGTGTCGGTGCGGTTCTCGTGCCGTGTGTTCTCCACCGTGGCGAACCTACGGACAGCCGGGGCGCGCTCCGACGGTCATTCGTACCTCGCGTCGGCGTCCGGGCACCGCACGCAAACGAGGTACATGGCTTCATTGCACACCCGCAGCGCGCTCCGTACGGTGGCACCTTCCCGTGGTCCCTGCTCCCGACCACACAACCCGCTGTCCCCCACCCGGCACCCGTGAGGACGGCACTGCGGACGGAAGTGTGCCGTGTCGAAACTGAAGAACAAGAAGAAGATCATCCCCGTGCTGATGCTGGCGGCGGTGTCCATCGTGGTCGCCGGCCGCATGTACGCCTCGGCGGGAACGGGCCCAAACCTCGACCAGTGCGCAAACCTGTCGACCACGTGCGACACGGCTCACCCGGCGCAGTGGCAGAACGGGAACCTGAACTCATCGAACTCGCACTACGCGGAGGGCGAGTCGGTTCCGTACAGGGCGCGCCTCAACAGTCTGACGGCGGGCGCCACCTACGGCGTCACGATCGAGTGGGACACCACGAAGTCCGGCAAGCATGCCATCGACTACCTGACGTCCGTCGGCCGCACGGAGTCCACAGCCGACCCGTGCGCCGGTGTCACGTGCCCGGCACCCCCGGATACCCTCGCGGTGCCCATCGACTCCGCGGTGACGGGCGCGGGGGTCACGCAGGTGGGGGGACAGGTGTTCTCGCTGAAGGGCGGAAGCTTCGTCGCCGCGGGCGCCTCGGTCGCGAACACGGGGAACCTGTGTGCTTCCGCGAGCTGCAACGTGACCTCGAACCCTTCGTCGTACACGCGCACGGGCGACTACACCGGCACAAGCTCCGCATCGCTCACGGTCTGGTTCACGGCCTCGTCGACTTCTGCGGTTCTCGCGTGGTCGGGTCACGTCGCGAGCGAGGCTGACTGGGGCGCGAACACGTCCGCCGCGTCGATCGCAGGGTCGCCCTATCACATGAGACTGCTCGACTTCACGTGCTCCGATGCCTCCAACTGCAATGTGGGCAACGAGGACCGCGCGATGTCAAGTTCCGTGGTACTCGCCCCCGTGACCACCACCACGACGGCCCCGGCGACCACGACCACCACCGAGGCACCCACCACCACAACCACCGAGGCACCCACCACCACGACCACCGAGGCACCCACCACCACAACCACCGAGGCACCCACCACCACGACCACCGAGGCACCCACCACCACCACGACGGTCGTGCAGACAACGACAACGTTGACGCCAACGACCACCACCGTGGCCGGGTCCACGACCACGGTGGTCGGCACGACGACCAGCATCGCCCCCACCACCACCGTGGCGGCAACGACGAGCACGGTGAAATCGACGACCACACTCGCGCCGGGCACGACGACGACCGTGGTCGCCCCCACCACCACCTCTCCGACTGACTTCGGCGTGGTGTTCCCGGCGACCACCACAACGTCCCCCTCCGAGCTGGCATCGACGTTCCCGGGCACACTGCCGACGACCGGAATGAACATGGCATGGCTCTGGCTCGGTCTCGCGGCCGTGCTCGGAGCGCTCGGCACAGTTGTCCCTGCGGCACGCAGGCGCGCCCACCGGGTACATCCGTTCACAGACAAGTCGTCGCGTTGACCCCAGAATCTCCCTGTCGGACGGCAATGAATGTCGCTCGACGGAGAACAGAAACGGGAGAGAACATGTCACGAGTGGTTGTGTGTCACGTGTCCGAGGTGGCCGCCGCACAGACGGCCGATGCGTTGACCAAGGCGAGGGTGGTGACGTCTGCCGACGTGTCATTGGGCTTCGGTCTGGCGAACGAGCTGATTTCCCAGCCGGGACGCGTGGATGCGTGCCTGATCGACTCCACGCTCATTGCCCAGTGTCTCGAGCGCGGGAGGCTCCAGAGAGGACCGAGAGGGAGCGAACTGCGCCGGATCATGCTGGCGACATCGGTGCCCAACTCCCTCGTCGTGCAGGCGGCCCAGGCCGGACTGGACGACGTGGTCAACCTGTCCGACGACGTGGACACGCTGCTCAGGTCGCTGCGCGACTCCCTCGCCGGGCGGCGCAACCTCGGTTCGCACCCCCTCTTCCGCAACGTCACACCGCCCCGCGACGTGAACTCGATTGCGACCCCCTACCGGGACACGATCGACGGGGAGATCGTGTCGATGATCGCCACCGGCCTGACCGACGACGAGATCGCCAAGGGCGTGTACCTCTCGTGCCAGACGGTCCGCAACAGGATCAGCCGGATGCTCGAGCGATCGGGAGCAAGGAACCGCACCCACCTCGCGTCGGTCTTCATCCGCGACCAGTACCACGAACTCGACACCGTTCTGCCCTACCTGCGCACCTGGCAGGACGCCACCGCGAGACTCGCCGCCGTCAGTTGACCATGGTGTCGCCGGCCGCCGTCAGGTGGTGCTCGGCGACACCGTGGTGGGCGTTGCGGGCACGACAGTTGTCGATGCGCTCGTTGTCGGGGCGCTCGTTGTCGGGGCCGTGGTGGTCGATGTCGTGGTGGTGGTGGTCGTGGTGGTCGTGGTGGTGGCAGGCGGGATCACGAACCCGTTTGCCCATCCCCACCGGATGTCCATCGGCGCACCGACCGGGAATCCCACTGTGGAAGGTTGCGCATCGAGCGCGCTGCGCAGCTGGGTCCATCCGTCCCACGCGGAGACCCCGGTCGTCGGGCAACCACCCCTCACCTGCGAGCACGCGGCCGTCTGCACGGTGATGGCGGCGATGCGAAGCGGCATCCCCATCGCCTGGCCCCGCGCGGCGAGCACGGCCCACTGGCGGGCCTGCGAACCGGTCTTGGTGTGAATCTGCGGCATCGCGAGCACGTTCGGCCCGGCATGCGATGACACCCACAGCACATCGTCGATGGTCCAGCCGTTGTTGCACGTGAGGTCTGCGCCGAACGTCTGCGGGCAGCCGTCAGCCGAGCCGAAGTTCCACAGGCGCGCTGTTGTCTGGGCGACGTAACCGTCCACCCATGCCCGCGCCTGCCCGGACGGACCCCATCCCGGCTCGAGGTCGACGGCACCGGCAATCACCACCCGTGGGTCCGATTCCGCCCGTGCGGACGCCACGAGCTTGGCCCAGTCACGCCCGCCGAGATAGCCGTTGAACGCGGTGACACCGCCCGAGTTGCTGGTGCCGAGCGCTACCTCCCACGGTCCGGGGCCGCACTCGGCGAGACCCGCGGCCCATGCAGATGTCGTGGCCACGATCTCCGACTTGGTGATCGTGACGCCGAACCCGTTCGCACCGCCCGCGACCTGCTTGCCGAACGACAGCACCACCACACCCTGGCGGACCTTCTTCGCCTGGTCGCATGCCGCGGCACGGATCACGGGGACGGCCGTGTCGATCGGCTGGACGTCGCGGCCGCGCACGTAGCTGCCGATTGCCACGACCCAGTCGGCGCTCGAACGTGCGGGGACGGACTTGGGGTACCACGGCGCCTCACTCGACGCGGCCGCCGACTCTGCCACGTTCTCGAGGAGCACCGGCGTGCGCGTGCAGCCCCGCCCGCACCGTGACGACGACGGCGAGAATGCATCCACGTTCACCGCCGTGCCGCGCGAGCGCGTGTTCCGGGTGGAGAGCGCCACGAGCACCACCTGGTTGTCGCTTCTCGGTGAGGAGATGCTCACGGCGCGGCGGACGGTGCGCGGCGAGTACTGGTCGAGGACACGGACCTTCCGGCCGTTCACGAACACCGCGACCCGCCCGTTGCGCGGCCCGCCCACATACCAGAGGGCGAACCTGCGGCCCGTCACCGCGAAGCGGGCGGAGGCTCCCGTGATGGTGGTGCGGTGCACGGAGCCGCCGTGTGCGGACTTCGTGAAGTACGTCGTCCACGCGGACCGAACAGGGACGGGAGAGGGCCTGCGGGCCGCGCCTGCGTGTCCCGCGGGGAGACTCTGCAGGGTCGCGAGGAGCAATGCTGCGGTGGCTGCGGTTCTCCGTGCCATCCCGACACGGTATCGGCGTGCGACGGGACAGGAGCGTCGCCCCGCGTGCGCGCGCCCGTCAGCCGAATGCCCGAACGGCGCGGGCCCGGATCGGCTTCACGCCGGTGGGCGAGTTCGGCACAGTCCACTTCTCCCGGTCGAACTGCTGCCCGTCCTTCATGTTCACGGTCCATGCGGTGTCGAAGTTGTATTCGCTCGACGACCAGTAGAAGCTGCGCCGGATCGAGTTGATGGTCGGCACCGCCGAGAAAAGGTTGCGGTGGGCCTCGGCGAGTTCCTCCTCAGAGGGGAGGAACCAGTCGGTCTTGCCGCCGTGCTCGAGGGACCACGCTGCCCACGCCGCGTAGTTCGCGGGACCGTAGTTGCCCACGATGCGCCGCGTGTTCTCCAGTCCTGTGCCGATCTGCTTGGCCAGCACCCGCTTGTCCCGGGCGAGCCCCGTCCTGTCGTCGCGATACAGCGGGCGCTGGCGGTCCCTCACCGACAGTTTCTTCCACGGCAGCCCGACGAACTCGGTGTCCTCGGGGGCCATCTCGAGCCACCGGCCCCACGTCATGTGCGCGCCCGCGTCGTAGAACACCACCCCACCGCCGGGACCGATGTCACCGATCGTGCACGGTCCGTCGTCATCGCACGTGTTTCCGGTGAGGACGGGCGCCGACACCGCCGGTTCGCTGCCCGAGCGCGGACCGACCGAGCGCACGGCGACGAGACGGAACGCGAGCGACGGGAAGCCCGAGCCGCTGTGCTTCGGCATCCGCGTGAGGTCCTTGTTCGACGCCACGCCGCCGATGCCGTTCTCGTCGGTGAACATCGTGCCGTCCTGGAAGAGTTGGTACCAGGCGTTGCGCGGGCCGTTCTCCGACGATGACCAGTACGGGAACCTCTGCATCAGCGGACGGCCGTGGAGTGCGTGGTAGTCGTACAGCTCCGCGAGTTCGTCCTTCGACGGGAGGAACCAGTCGTCCTTCCCGCCGAGCACGAGCGCATCCACGTACGCCGCCGCGTACCTGCCCGGGCCCGACTGCGCGACGATGAGAGCGGTGTTGGCGGCTCCGTAGCCGATTCCCTTGTGGTCGATGATTGCCCGGGCAGCCGTGGCCCCGGCGAACAAGGATTCCGCCGTTCTGAGGCTCCACGGCAGACCGGTGCCCGTCCGGAGCGGGCGCGCCTCCAGCCACCGTCCCCACCACTGCGACGAACCCGCGTCGTAGAACACGGTGCCCCCGCCCGGACCGGTGTCACCCAGGGCGCAGTCACCGCCCTTCCGGCACGACAGGCTCGGCGCGGCGTGCACCTGTCCGGCAACAGAAAGAAGGGAACCGAGAAGGAAACTGCTCAGCGCGAGTGCCGCGCGTGGGCGTCGAGAAGAACGTCGCATAACTGACGCGAGTTTGCCACCACCGGCGAGCGACGTTCGTTGTGATCGAGAACGAAAAGGTCCCGTCCATGCGCGTCAGTGACGAAACACCCTGCCTCGCGCGCGACGAGCACTGCGGCGAGGTAGTCCCATACCCCGTGGTCATGAAGGTCGAGATAGCCGTCGAGCGCACCCTTGCCCACGAGGCTGATGTCGAGCGCCGCCGCGCCGAACGTGCGCGTCTGCCACCACGGCACCGGCGAGGGTGGCGCGCCGTTCACCGCCACCACTGCACGCGCCACCTCGGTGCACGGCTCCACGCGCAACGGCACCCCGTCACAGTTCGCGCCGCCGCCCCGCACCGCCGCATAGCGGATCTCGCTGCCGGACTGCTCGGCAATCAGAGCGGCGCGCGGGCCCTCGCGGTCCACGATGCACAACGACGTCGCGAACCACGGGATGCCGCGGCTCGCATTCGTGGAGCCGTCCACCGGGTCCACCACAACGAGGAGCGAATCCCCCTCCACGCGGAAGGTACCTGCACCCGCGCTGCTCTCCTCCGACAGCACCCCGAAGCCGGCTGCCTCGAGCATCGCCACCACGACGTCATCGACGACGACGTCGGCATCGTACTGACCCTCGCGCTCGCCTGATTCCTGCCATGACTGGATCTCGTCCAGTGTGTCTGCGGCGGCGTCGGCGACATCATGCAGATAGGCCACCAGGTCGCGGTCGGCGGAGTGGAAATCGAATCGCGGCACGCAACGAACGGTAGTGTGCGGTGCGTGGCCGTCATCGACATCGCGGGCTTCGTGTCCGACCTGAAGAGCCACGCCGTCGACCACGGCTTCCACGTGCATGACGAGCGCCATTTCGTGGAGACGTACTCCCTGCGACAGCTCTGGGAGGTCGACCTCCACCCTGAGGAGGCGTGCAGCGGGCCGATCGACCTCCACGTCAGCCTCGAGGTCGACCCGCGCACGCTGCTGTCGTTCGAGGATGCGGTTCTCGCGATCGACGACCCGGACGGCGAGCCACCGGAAGGATTCGTCCTCCCCCTCGTGTTCACCTGGAGCTTCCCGCCGCTCTCCTCACCCCCGGACCTCCTGGTGCTTGCCACCGAGGTTGCCGGCGTGGGCGGTCTGGAGCTCCCGCTCGAGATCTCCGCGATCGATTCCTTCCAGAAGGTCACCGACGCACCGGAGCGCAGCCTCACGGTCGTCTCGCGCATCGAGGTGACCTTCGCGTCGATCTACAAGGCGAACGACGAGCCGTTGTGCGCCGTTCTCGACCGGTGCCGCGAGGTGAGTCTCGACCTCCTCGAGCGCGCACCGTCCTGGATCCCCGACCGCGACTAGCACACGCGGCCCGGTCAGACTGCGACAAACCGCGCGACAGCCTTGACGCCGCCGGCGGCCGACGCATCGAGCCTCACGTGCCCTCCGCTCGCGGCAGCGATCTGGCGGACCACCGCAAGCCCGAGCCCGCTGCCCGATCCACCCGTCGATGCCGGCCCGCGCCAGAACCGCTCGAAGGCACGGGTGCGATGCTCCTCGGTGAGACCAGGTCCGCTGTCGGACACCGACACCTCAACCCAGTCGCCGTCCCGCCGCACCGACACCTCGATTGCAGAACCGCGCGGCGAGACCGACACCGCATTGTCGAGGTAGTTGTCCACCACCTGCTCGAGACCGCCCGGAACCACGAGGCACGCGTTCTCCCCCGACACGTCGGTGACGAGATGCACGCCCATCTCCTCGGCGAGCGGCGCCCACATCTCGCAGCGTGCCGACACCACGGCAGATGCATCCACCCGTGCCCGCTGCGCACTTGCGCCCTCCAGACGGGCGAGTGCGAGCAACTGCTCGATCAGTTCCTGAAGGCGGTCGGTCTCCCCGACTGCCGCCTCGAGCGCGTCCGAGACGGGTTGCCCGGATGCCGCCTCGGACTCTGCCTGTTCGAGCCTCAGTCGCAGGGCGGTGAGCGGCGTGCGCAGCTGGTGGGAGACATCGCCTGCGAACTGTCGCTGGCCCTGGATGATGAGGGCGAGCCGGCGCGACATCTCGTTGAACCCGCGCGCGAGTTCGCGCACCTCCGGCGGCCCCGTGGTCTCATCGGCGGAAGTGGCGAAATTCCCACGGGAGAGATCGTCGGTCACCTGTCGCAGTCTCGTGATCGGCCGGGACACGGCCGACCCGACGAGCACCGCCACGACCACGGCCGCGATCAGGGCCACCCCGCCTGCCCCCACCACGCCCGCGATCCGCGCGCGGACCTTCCCGTCCACCACCGACTTCGGGTACGAGAGCCTCACGACGCCGACGACGCTGTCGCCGGACTGGACGGGCACAGCGACATAGACGAGCACCTCGCCGAGTGTCACGGACGCCCGTTCACCCGAGGCAGGACTGCCCCCCAGTGCGGAGGCGACCTCCGGACGGTTCGCGAAACTGGTCCCCACTGTCTCTGCGGGGTCGTTCGTGGCAATGAGCCGGCCGTCGACATCCGTCACGACCGCCCGTGCGTCGCTCCCGGCATCGAACTCGGCGATGTAGGGGTCAAGCGACGTGATCGTGTCTCCGGCAAGCGAACCTGCGGCGTGCCCGGCGAGGATGAATGCGTCCCTCTCGAGCGCGGTGACGAGACGGTCCCTCTCCACCCGGGACACGTACGAGGCGAGCGGCACGCTGAACACGATGACGATGAGTGCGCCGACCACGGTGAACCCGAGGGCGAGCCGCAGCCTCACTCCCCCGCCTCCCCGAACTTGAAGCCCACCCCGCGCACCGCCACGATCCAGTCGTTGCTGCCCAGTTTCTTGCGCAACGACGCGACGTGCGCATCGAGGGTCTTCGTGGTGCCGTACCAGTCCACGTCCCACACGTGCTCGAGGATGTCGTGCCGCCGGAACACGACGCCCGGCTCCGAGGCGAGGTACTCGAGAAGATCGAATTCCTTCGGAGTGAGAGCAACAGGAACGCCGTCGAGCAGGACCTCGCGCCTCCGCGCATCGATCGAGAGTCGCCCGGCCGCGCGCTTCTCCTGCTCCGGCACATCGGATCCGCCGCGGCGCAGCACCGCGCGGATCCGGGCGAGCAGCTCGCGTTGGCTGAACGGTTTGACGACGTAGTCGTCGGCCCCGAGTTCCAGCCCGAGCACACGGTCGAGCTCGTCGCCCCGGGCACTCACGATGATGACCGGCACGGCAGAGGACTCTCGGATGGACCGAGCCACATCCAGTCCGTCCATGTCGGGCAGGCCGAGGTCGAGCAGAACCACGTCGGGCGCGTCGGACCCCAGCCGGGTCAGCGCCGCCGATCCGGTGGCGGCATGGCTCACGGTGAAACCCGCGGCCTCGAGCGTGACCGTCACGGAATCCGCGATCGATCTCTCGTCCTCGACCAGCAAGACCTTCACCGGCACAGTCTTGCGGGACCGGGAGCAGAACCCCGTCCCGCAGGAGGGTCCCGACCGTGGCACCACCGGGAACTTGGATGAATCTTGGATATCCGCTTGCCGTCCTCTTGAACGGGCTTCCCTACGGTGACATCACCGGCGGAAAGGACTCCCCCCGATGAGAACGTCACTTGCATCTGCACTCTCCGTGGCCGGCGTGGTCGCGGCAGGTGCCGCGGCTTTCGCCCTGAACACCGCGGTGCTCACCACCGGTGCGACCGGCGCGGGGACAATCGCCCCCACCACGCTGCCGACCGCCACGGAGACCGGTTTCGTGGCACCGGGCAGCCCGTCAGGCGGCAGTGCATCGGCAGCAGGGAGCGATTCGGTGATTCCACCTGAGAACCAGACCGGAGATGCCCTCACGCCGGAATCCACACAGGTGGCAGCCACGCTCACCACATACAAGGTGGGGACGGCAGGCAGCGTGGTCCTCGACTCCGCCGATGGCAGGTTGACCGTGAAGAACATCGTGCCAGCTGCAGGGTGGACCTCCGAGCCCGCGCGGACCGACACGGACGGCGGGGTGCGGGTGCACTTCGTGAAGGGTTCGTCACGGCTCGAGTTCATCGCACGGATCACCTCCGGCAAGGTCGTCGTGGAGGTCAACAACGAATCCGCTCCTGCCGCAGCCACGAGACCACCGCGATCCGACGACGACGACGAGCGCGACTACGAATACGACAACCACGAAGATGACGATCACGAAGACGGGGAGCACGAGCGCGGGGAGTGGCACGACGATGACGACGACTGACCGCAACACACCCAGATCCGGGCGGCCGGTGCTGCACGACCCGCTTCTGCACAGTCCGCGAGTTGATCGTCCGCATGTTGATGGTCCGGTCGTGGGTGGCACGGACGGGGTACCCCCTGCCCCGCCCGTGCTGCCGCCGGCTCCACACGGCCGGCGCAAGTCCAAGCACCCGGCACTGTCGGCGCGCATACTCGCCACCGGGCTCGCCACCACCGGCACGCTCGGGCTCACTGCGGGGTATGCACTCTCCGCGCCGAAGAAGTCGACCGACACCACGCTCCCGACGACTGCAACGCTTCCGACGACGGCAACGCCTCCGACGACGGCAACGCCTCCGGCCACGGCAACGCCTCCGGCCACGGCAACGCCTCCGGCCACGTCCGGCGTTCCGCAGGGAGGACCCGCACCAACCGTTCCCGCGCCGGCAGCCACGGTCGCGCCGCCGATTGTGGTGCTGCAGATTCCGTCCGTCGCGCCGGCGAACCCCGGCCCGTCCGCGGGAACCGGCGGCAGCTGGCAGGGACCGGCCAACCAACAGAGCAGCGGGTCGAACTGACCGTGCCTGCACACGCAACGAGCGGAGCAACCCGGATCACCCGGCTCGAGGGCCGTGCGATGGGTGTGACCTGCGCCGTGACCGTCACCGGGCCGCAAGGCTTTGATGCCGCACGTCGTGCACTCGAGGACATCAGCAGGCTCGAGTCACTGTGGACCAGGTTCTCGCCGCACAGCGACCTGAGCAGGATGAACCGGTCAGCCGGACGCCCGGTGTACGTCGCCCCCGACACCGTCAGGCTCGTTGCCACGATGATCGAGGCGCACCGCGCCACCCACGGCCTGTTCGACCCCACCATGCTCCCCGAGCAGCTCGCCGCCGGCGACACCCGGTCGCTGGTGGACAACGGTGTCACCGAGACCGTGGCAGGCCCGCCGAACCACGACCTCGGGTCGATCCGGATTCTCGACGACTGCACCATCGTCCTGCCCGCGGGCATGGCCCTCGATGCGGGTGGCATCGGGAAGGGACTCGCCGCCGACCTTATTGCCGATCGCGCGGTGGCTGACGGGACCGAGGGTGTGTGCGTGAACATCGGCGGCGACCTCGCATGCCGGGGCATCCCGCCCGAGGGCGGCTGGACGGTGTCCGTAGCCCCGCCCCACAACTTCGCCGGGACGCTGGCCGTGCTGAGCGTGGAGAGCGGCGCGGTCGCCACGTCATCTGTGACTGCACGTCAGTGGCGAAACGACCGCCGCTCGGTGCACGTCATGGACCCACGCACACACCGCGAATCCGACAGCGAGATCGCGGGTGCCACGGTGGTCGCCGCGAGCGCCGCCTGGGCGGAGGCGTTCACCAAGTTCGCGATGCTCTCCCCGGGTGCACTCCCGCACCTCGAGAACCTCGGCCTCGCGTGCATGACCGTGGACCACAACGGCACGGTCGCCTCGAATGACCAATGGGCGAGGTTCGTGCTGTGAACCCGAACCCGTGGTGGAACCTCACCCGCGCCTCCGCTGTCGTCGCGTGGGTGCTCATGGCAGTGACCATCCTGTGGGGCGTCCTGCTTGCCACACGCGTACTGAAGCCGAACGACCGGCCGGCATGGCTGCTCGACCTCCATCGCTGGCTCGGCTGGCTGTGCCTCGCACTCGTCGGGGTGCACATGGGAACTCTCGTCGCCGACAGTTACGTCACGTTCACCGTGCGCGACATCCTCGTGCCGTTCTCCTCGCACTGGAAACCGTTCGCGACTGCCCTCGGTGTCGTGGCCATGTGGGTGCTGGTGGCGGTGCAGGCCTCCTCCGTGGTGATGAAGCAGATCAGCAAGCGCCTGTGGCGCGCCATCCATCTCACGTCGTACGGGGCGTTCGCCCTCGTCACGGCGCACGCGATCCTTGCCGGATCGGACACCGGCGAGAGGTTGTTCACGGCATTCTCCACTTCCCTCGCGACGGTCACCGCTGCGGTGGCCGCCCTGAGGATCGTGGCGGGACACAAGACACAGAGAACAGGAAACGGACATGCAGTACGCGATTGACACCCTCGGCGGGCTCCCGGCCCATCCGGCCATCGTTCACATCCCGGTGGTGATGGTGCCGGTTGCCTTCGTGCTGGCGGCGCTCGCCATCCGGCCGGGGTTCCGCGCATGGGCACTCCCCTCGGCGGTCGTGTCCTCGCTCGTCGGTCTCGTCGGGGCGCTCCTCGCGGGCGGCACGGGCGAGGCGCTGCAGAACAGCGTCGAGCGCACCGCACTCGTGCGCAACCACATCCGGGCGGCCGACCGGGTGAACGTGTTCCTTGTTCCCTTCACTGTTCTCATCATCGCGGCCCTCGTGGTCCACTGGGCCCGGCAGGGCACGATTCCCTTCACGTCGCGCATCACGCGCATCACGGACGCGGTCGTGCCCCGGGTGACGCGGTGGTCGGCCCGCACCGTCACCGCCGTCATCGCCGTCACGGCAGTCATCGGCGCATTCGCTTCGTGGGCCGTCTACGACGCCGGCCATTCCGGCGCGAAGTCTGTGTGGCACGACGTCAAGATCGTGCCCGAGAACCACGGCGACAACGACGACTAAGTTCGGTACAGAATCCAGCGTCGTGCTGGCCCGTCACGAGGAGGACGAGTTGCCCGAGCTTCTGCCCGTATGTGCGAAGGAACTTGACGATCTATGGGGGTCAGCTGTCGAGCAACTCCGGTCACATTCTCACGATCACATCACCGATGCCAGGAAGTCTGTCGATCTCTTTGTCCGTCGCTATGACGGGCGACGGGCGAGCATGGTCGTGGATGTGGTGATCAGCCGTCAACGACGCTACACAGCCCGGGTCGTACCCATGGTGAAGGAGTATGAGACGAGAAACGGACACCAAAGTCTTGCCCAACTTGCCGAATCCGGCTCGGCTCTCGCCGGACTCCGAAAGGGAGAAGACATGACAATACGGGGCGTCGCACGAGGTCTCGTCGAGTTCGGAGCGAGCCGACAACTCGAGAGCGACGATGCAGTGGTGCGGAAGTGGGCCGACGCAACGGAGGGTCTCGAGGTCGCCCACGAACTGGATACCTTCGTGGGCCAGACACTTGGCATCGGCCCAGCATTGTACGCATACCTCCGGATGCGAAGCGGCGGAGACTCGATCAAGCCGGATGTCCGGGTGCGGGACAAACTGCGCGAGTTTGGCTTCTCCAGATTTGTTCCACGGGATGCAGTCGGCCTCTTTGTGCTTGCGCGCTCTGTCGCGGCAGAGATAGGAGTATCGATGCTGGAGCTCGACCAGCTTCTCTGGGGCCCGGAAGAGGGCGAGAGTACTGTCAGTTGATGGTGGGCCAGGTAGGGATCGAACCTACGACCAAGGGATTATGAGTCCCCTGCTCTAACCACTGAGCTACTGGCCCGCGGCGGCGGGACGACATGGCTCCGGGGGTGGGGCTCGAACCC
>JBEGQL010000028.1:0-120975 GCA_041181005.1 Actinomycetota bacterium | reverse complement strand
GCTGCTCGCCGATGACAACACCGCCGGTGCCAAGGCGACCATCACGTCCGGGTTCACCACAGGTGACGTGCTGTCGTTCACGAATGACGGGTCCACCATGGGCACCGTGGCGGGGTCGTGGAACGCCGGCACGGGCCAGCTGTCCCTCACGGGCACAGCCACGGTCCTGCAGTGGCAGAACGCTCTGCGTGCCGTGCGCTACTCCACCTCGAACGTGAACCCCACGGTCAACTCGGCTTCCCGCACGGTGACGTGGTCGGTGACTGACACGGCGTCGCTGAACGTGACCGCCACCTCCACCTTCCCTGTGGTGCCCATCAACTCGGTCCCGGTCCTCGGGGGTGCAGCACCGATGGCGGTGAGCACCTCCAGCACCACGGTGATCGGTCCGGACCTGACCGTGTCCGACAGCGACTCGGCGGACATGAACGGCGGCGTGCTGACCGTCTCGGGGGCGACCACCGGTGACGTCGTGTCCATCGACACCGCGACATCCGCCGCCATCGGCGCCATCCGCACATCGGGCAGCAGCATCCAGCGATACGACGGCTCCAGTTGGGTGACGATCGGCTCGGTGACGGGTGGCACGGCGAGCACCTACACGGTCACGTTCTCGAGTGCTGCGGTGACACCGGCGGTTGCACAGGACGTGCTGCGCGCAGTGCGGCTGACAGTGGATGTCACAGCCCGTACCCGCACCCTCAGTGTCACTCTCTCGGATGGTGACGGTGGAACAAGCAGTGCGGTGTCGATTCCCGCCACGTCGTCGTCGGGAGTCGCCGCGTCGATTGCGCTGCAGGCAACAACTGATACGGGGATGTCGTCAGGTGACCGCCTGACAAAGGCGACAACTCTTGTCTTCGACGTCAACTTCTCCACAAACATCACCGGCTTGACTCAGTCCGACTTCTCCTTCGGAGGGACAGCGACGGGATGCAGCGCCAATCCGTCCGGTGACTCTGCCCCTGTGGAAGTTGCCGTCACGGGTTGTTCGGCCGGGACCGTCATCCTCACGCTCGCTGCAGGTGCCGTGCAGGCAACCTCAGATGCCTCCAAGACCAATGAGGTCGTCTCGGCACCCACGGTCACGATCGACCGCACCGCGCCCACCATCACCCTCTCCACGACGTCCGCGAACCCCACCCGTTCCACGGGCCTGTCGTTCACGGTGTCGGCGGGCGAGACGCTGAACTGCGCCACGGTCGCATCGTCCGACTTCACCCTCACCAACATCTCGGGGATCGGTGCCGTCTCCACAGGTGCCAACTCCTGTTCATTCACCGCGCAGTCCTCGGTGGCGATGGGGCAGAGCGCCTCGAGCGGGATCGCGGCCTCCGGAACCTTCGCTGTGGCCGACGTCGCGGGCAATGTGGCGTCCTCGGCAACGGGGTCACCGTCCGTCACGGTGGACCGCACCGTGCCGAGCATCACGTCGGCCACTCTCAACGCAGCGTCGGACACGGGGGAGAGCTCGAGCGACAGGGTGACGAGCGCGGCGTCGCTGGCGTTCACGGTGGCGCTGTCGGAATCCGTCGTGGGCATCGCCGGCAGCGACTTCCGCAACTCGGGCACGGCGGCGAGTTGCACGTTCTCGGTCTCTGCCGGCAGCGGGTCATCCGTTGTCGTCACTGCTGCTGGATGCGGCGAGGGAACCGTGGTGCTCACCGTCAAGGCAGAGTCCCTCTCGGGTGCGAACGGTGACGGCCCGGTCGGCGAGTACACGTCCGACGCCGTCACGGTGGACCGCACGGCTCCCACGGCCGGCTCTGTGTCCCCGGCGGACAACTCGGTCGATGTGGCCCGCGGTGCCAACATGGTCATCACGTTCAGCGAGGTCGTGCACCGCAAGACGGGCAACGTGGTGGTGTACGGGCCGGCGGCCGCCACGTTCGCAACCCTTGCCATCACCGCGTCGCAGGTCACCGGGACGGGCACGAACACCATCACCATCAACCCTTCTTTGGACCTCGGGGCGGGCGGCACGTACTACGTGAACATCCCCAACACGGCGCTTGCCGACGTGGCCGGCAACCTGTACGCGGGGATCACCGGCTCCACATCGTGGAACTTCCGCACCGTGGACAACCTCGCACCCGCCACGAGCGTGAGCATCGCCGCGACGGAGGTGCAGTCAACTTCCGTGGGCCTCTCCTACAGCGCCACGGAAGAGGGCGGGCTCGCCACGGTGGATGTGTGGTACTCCACCGCTGTCAACCTCTCGTCGCCGGTTCTGTGCGGCACGTTGAGCACGGCGTCGCTCACCGGTTCGGTCACCTGCACCGTGCCCGACGTCCTCGGCACGTATTACTTCTGGTCACGGGGCACCGACTCGGCAGGAAACATCGAGGCGGCCCCCGGCAGCGCCGACGACTCCGTGGCGCTTGTCGATCCGTTGCCGGTGTCGTCCGTGACGGCTCCCGCGAGCACTCGGGGCCGCACCATCTCGGTGTCGTACTCGGCGAGCGACAACGCCGCGGTGACCTCGATGCAGGTGTACTACTCGTCGGCGGCGAACCTGGCGTCGCCGGTGTCGTGCGCGACGGTTGCGAATCCGGCGGCATCAGGCACCGTGAGCTGCACCTTGCCCGTCACCCAGGCGACGTACTACCTGTTCTCGCGTGCCACCGACAGCAGGGGCCAGACCGAATCCGCACCCGGCTCCGCCGACGCGACGGTGGTGTACTCGAACTCGAAGCCGTCGAGCGCCGTGACCGCGCCCGCCACCACGACATCCCGCAATGTCACCGCGTCGTACACCTCGTCGGACGACGGATCGGTGGACTCGCTCACCGTGTACTACTCGACCGCGGCCGACCTGTCCTCGCCGGTGTCGTGCGCCACGAAGGTGAACCCCGGCGCCTCCGGCACGATGACGTGCCGGCTCCCGGTGACCCCGGACACCTACTACCTGTTCTCGCGTGCCACGGATGACGACGCTGCCGTCGAGCTCGCACCGGGTTCCGCTGACGCAACGGTCACCTACACGAATGCCCGGCCCTCGTCCTCTGTGACCGGACCGGCAACCTCGACATCACGCTCCGTCACGCTGAACTACGCGTCGTCAGATGATGGTTCTGTCGGTTCGCTCACGGTGTACTACTCGACCTCGGCGAACCTCTCCTCGCCGACGAGCTGCGGCACCCAGAGCAGCCCGGGCGCGAGCGGCACCGTGGTCTGCACCCTGCCGAACACGAGCCGCACCTACTACGTGTGGTCGCTTGCGGTGGACGACCAGGACCGCGAGGAGACCGATCCCGTTGCCGCCGACGTCACGGTGGAACTCTCGCTTCTCTCGGCGTCCGCGCCCGCCACCACCGCGCCGGTCGCGGTCGTGACGCCGGGGAGTGGTGGAACAGGCGGAACCGGGGAGTCAACGGGCGGGTCGCCCGTCGCAACCTTGCCCACGGCGTCCACGGTGACCACGCTCGCGGCGAGCGTCACCACCACGACGGTTGCACCGCCCCGCATCCCGCGGGTGCTCGCCCCCGCAGCCACCACCACAACAACCACCACCACGACCACGACACTTCCTCCCACCGTCGGGGTGCCGATGGTGGAGGCCGGCGAGGCAGCAATCGTGTCCGACGGGGAGACCCGCAAGGCCACCGTCACGCGGGAGAACAACTCGGTGCGGTTCCAGTGGAGCAACCTCTGGGCAGTGATCAAGGCCCTCGACAAGAACGGTGTGCCCGTCGGCCTCGACGTGGACGGCAACATCCGCGTCACGCCCGAGGCGAAGGTGGAGGTCACGGCCAGTGGCTTCAAGCCTCAGTCCGCCGCCGAGGCGTGGGTCTTCTCCACGCCCACACGCATCGGCACTGCTGCTGTCGGCGCCGACGGGAAGACCGCCGGCACGTTCTCGCTGCCGAAGAAGCTCGCAGCCGGTTCGCACCGGATCGTGCTCCTCGGGCTCGACCCATCCGGCAAGCAGGTGAAGTTCACCCTCGGCATCACAGTGGTGGAGCCCCCGACGCCTGCAAGCCGCACCGTCATCGTGGTGCTGATCCTCGCGGCCACCGGGTTCGCGCTCTTCATCCCGCCGGTCCGCCGCCGCCGCCGCGCCGGCGCCTGACCGGGCTCAGGGGGCGAGGAGAACGCGCCCGAACGCCCGCCGTGACTCGATGTAGCGGTGGGCATCTGCCGCCTCAGCGAGGCTGAACACGCGGTCGGTGACCACGGTGAGCTCCCCGGAGGCGACCCTGGCCAGCAGCGCATCGATCATGGTGTGCGTGCGTGAGGGGTCGTGTCCCATCTCGGCACCCAGGAACACGCCCGTGAGCCGTGCGTTCTTGCCCTTGATCATGCCGACGTCGGGCGGGCTCGGGTCACGGCCCGCGTCACCGACCCAGCTGATACGTCCGCGGTAGGCGAGAGCCGCGACACTCCTCTCGAGAGTCTTGCCGCCGACCGAGTCGACCACGAGATCGGCGCCGCGGCCGTCGGTGATCTCCATGACCCTCTTCGCAAGGTCGTCGCGCACGTAGTTGATGCCGTGGTCGCAACCGTGCGCCGTCAGTCGTTCGAGACGCTCGTCGGACGATGCCGTCGCGAGCACGGTCGCCCCTGCCTTCTTCGCCAACTGGATCGCAGCCAGACCCACGCCGCCCGCGCCGGCCTGCACGAGCACGGTCTCGCCGGCCTTCAGCCCGCCGAACTCGAACAGGCAATCGTGCGCGGTGCCGAACTCGATCGGCACTCCCGCGGCCTGCTCAAGCGACATTCCCTCGGGCACGGCCCACACCGAGCCTGCGGGCACGCTCACCACCTCCGCATGCGAGCCGAACCCCATAGTGGCGACCACCGGCTGGCCGGGGGAGAAGGCGGTCACGCCTTCAGCCACCTCGCGCACGATCCCGGAGGCCTGGTACCCGACGACGTGGGGGACCGTGGCGAGCACGCCCCGCGCACGGTGCAGCAGGTCGCCGCCCTGGATGCCCACGAAGGCCACGTCGATGAGCACGCCGTTTCGTCGCAACGTGGGCTCGGGGATGTCGTCGTAGCGGAACACCTCGGGTCCGCCCGTTGTGTCGTACACGGCTGCCTTCATGCCGCCGACACTAGGAGCCGGAGTGCCGCGCGCGCTCAGCGGGCAACGAAATACTTGGCGCGCGGGTGGTGGCAGATGATCGCTGAGGTGGTCTGTTCGGGTTGGTACTGCCACCCGGTCTCCTCGCTCACGGCGATCCCGATGCGCCCTGCCTCGAGGATGTCGGCGACCTTCGCGTTGTCCTCGAGGTCGGGACACGCGGGATAGCCCCACGAGTAGCGGCCACCCCGGTACTGCTGACGGAACAGGCCCGCAAGAGACGGGCCGTCCTCGTCGACAAACCCCCACTCTGTGCGGATGCGGTGGTGCCAGTACTCAGCCAGTGCCTCGGCCATCTCCACGCCGATGCCGTGCACCTTCATGTAGTCGTCGTAGCGGTTCCCGGCGAACAGAGCCGCGGCCTTCTCGCTCACCGGCTGGCCCATGGTGACGATGTGGAACGCGGCGTAGTCGGCTTCACCCGAGGACACCGGCCGGAAGAAGTCGGCGATGCACAACCACGGATCCTGGTGTTGACGCGGGTAGGTGAAGCGGCAACGTTCGGCTGTGCGCGTCTCGTCGGTCCAGATCACGAGATCGTTGCCGTCGGCGTTCGCGGGGAAGTACCCGTACACCACCTGCGGCACGAGCCACCCCTCTGCCTTCGCGGTGGCGAGTTGCTCGCGCAGGACCGGCCGGATGCGCGCCTTGAAGTCCTCGTCGCTCTCGCCGTTCTCCGGCCGGTACTGCCACTGGTTGCGGAACAGCGCCGTCTCGTTGATCCATGCCGCGATCTCGTCGAGGCCGATTCCCTTGACCACCTTCGTGCCGAGGAACGGAGGGACGAAGACAGTGTTGTCGGTCTCGGCCTCTGGTGACCTGCGCGGCAAGTCGGCGGGATCGACCTCGGTCTTCTCGCGCTTCGGGATGATGCGCTCGCCCAGCTTGCGCCCGAAGTCGGGGTCGTCGACGCCGGTGCGCTTGATCTCCATCAGCCTGTCGAGCGTGGCGAGGCCCTCGAACGCGTCGCGACCGTAGAACACGCGCCCGTCGTACACCTTTCGCAGGTCCTGCTCCACGTAGCTGCGGGTGAGGGCGGCCCCGCCGAGCAGCACGGGCACCCCGCTCATGCCGGCGGAGTTCATCTCCTCGAGGTTCTCGCGCATGATGATCGTGCTCTTCACGAGCAGGCCGGACATGCCGAGGGCGTCGGCACCCACCTCGCGCACCTTGTCGAGCATCTCCTGGATGCCGATCTTGATGCCGATGTTGTGCACCTCGTAGCCGTTGTTGGTGCAGATGATGTCGACCAGGTTCTTGCCGATGTCGTGCACGTCACCCTTCACGGTGGCAAGGACGAGACGACCCTTGCTGGTGGCGCCGCCGGCACGGTCCATGTGGGGCTCGAGGTGCGACACCGCGGTCTTCATGGTCTCGGCGCTCTGGAGCACGAACGGGAGCTGCATCTGGCCGCTGCCGAACAGTTCGCCCACCTCGCGCATCCCGTCGAGGAGGATCTCGTTGATGATGTCGAGCGGAGCGATGCCCTGCGCCATCGCGCGGTCGAGGTCGGCGGTGAGGCCGTCCCTGTCGCCGTCGATGATGCGCTGGCGAAGGATGCGCTCCACCGGCCAGTCGCTGCGGTCCTCCTTCACCGCGGCCACCGACGACACTCCCTCGAACATCGCCATCAGTGCGTGCAGCGGGTCGTAGCCCTCGCGGCGGCGGTCGTAGATGAGGTCGAGGCACGCCTCGCGCTGCTCCCCGGGGATGCGGGCCATGGGGAGGATCTTGGAGAAGTGGACGATTGCGGAGTCGAGCCCGTTGCTGCGGGCCTCCTGGAGCATCACGCTGTTCAGAACCTGGCGCGTGGCGGGGTTCAGGCCGAACGACACGTTCGACAGGCCGAGGGTGGTCCACGCACCGGGGATCTCGGTCTTGATCCGTCTGATGGTCTCGAGGGTGTGCATCGCGTCCTTGCGGAGGTCCTCGTCACCTGTGCCGAGCGGGAACGTGAGGGGGTCGAAGATGAGGTCGCCGGCCGAGAGGCCGTAACGGTCGACCGCGATGCGGTGGAGGCGGTGCGCCACCTCCATCTTCCACTCCACGTCACGGGCCTGGCCGCGCTCGTCGATGAGCAGACAGATCACCGCTGCGCCGTAGTCGCGCGCGAGCGTGAACACGCGGTCGAGCCTGCTGCCCGGCGCCTCGCCGTCCTCGAGGTTCGCTGAGTTGAGGATGCACCGTCCGCCCGAGAACGAGAGCCCGGCCTCCATCACCTGCGGCTCGGTTGAGTCGAGCACCAACGGCACGCTCGCCTGCGTCGCGAAGCGCGATGCGATCTCGTGCATGTCGAGAGTCCCGTCGCGGCCCACGTAGTCCACGCACACGTCGAGCACGTGCGAGCCCTCGCGGATCTGCTCCGTGGCCATGCGGAGGCACGTGTCCCAGTCGCCGGCGAGCATCGCATCGCGGAAGGCCTTGGACCCGTTCGCGTTCGTGCGCTCCCCGATGATGAGAAAGGAGTTCTCCTGTGCGAGCGGCACGGGAGAGTAGAGGGACGTCACACTCGGCTCCGGCTCGGGATGACGGACGGCGGGCGTCACGCCCCGCACTGCCTCCACCACTTTCCTCAGGTGTTCCGGCGTCGTGCCGCAGCATCCCCCCACGATCGTGATGCCGAGTTCGGTCACGTGGCGCCGGTGGTATTCGGCGAGCTGTTCCGGCGTGAGGTCGTAGTGGGTGCGTCCGTCCACCACGCTCGGCAGGCCGGCGTTCGGCAGCACGCTCACGGGGATGCCCGAGTTGGCCGACAGGTAACGGAGGTGCTCCTGCATCTCCGCCGGGCCCGTTGCGCAGTTGATGCCGATGGCGTCGGGCTTCATGGCCACGAGCGCGTGGTACGCAGCGCCGATCTCGGTGCCCACGAGCATGCGGCCCGTCGTCTCGATCGTGACCTGAACCTGGATGGGAATGCTGCGCCCGGCTGAGGCCATCGCACGCCTGCACGCCTGCATTGCCGCCTTCACCTGCAGCAGGTCCATGCACGTCTCGATGAGGAACAGGTCGCACCCGCCCTCGAGCAGACCGTCTGCCTGCTCCTCGTACGCGTCGCGCAGTTCGCCGAACGTGATGTGGCCGAGCGAGGGGAGCTTCGTCCCCGGTCCGATCGACCCTGCCACCCAGCGTGGCCGGCCGTCGCGGGCCTCGTACTCGTCGCACACCCGCCGCGCGATCGAGGCCGCCTGCACGTTCATCTCCCGGGCCTTCTCGGGGATCGAGTACTCGTTCAGCACGGTGGAGAAGGCCCCGAAGGTCGCGGTCTCCACAGCGTCGACACCCGCATCGAGGAAGGCCCTGTGCATCTGCTCGATCACGTCGGGGCGGGTGAGCGCGAGCATCTCGTTGCAGCCCTCGAGGGACGGCCCGCCGAAGTCGTCCGGGCCGAGGTCAAGACCCTGCACGAAGGTGCCGAAGGCCCCGTCGAAGACGACCACCCGTTCGCGGATGGCTTCTGTGTAGGGCTGACGGGCCATGGCTCCGCCAACGCTAGTGGCGTGACCGATGTTCCCGGGGGTGTCCCGTGAGGCGGAGTGATGTGGCAATAGCCTCAGTGCTCCATGGCACGTCCGAAGATCTACACACGTGAGGGCGACGACGGCACGACCGGGCTCTTCTATGGCGGACGGGTGCCGAAGGATTCCGAACTGCCCCGTGCATACGGCGCAGTCGACGAGGCGCAGTCGGTCATCGGCCTCGTGCGGGTCGCCGCGGGCCACGGCAGCGATGTCGATGCGATCGTGGTGCCGATCATGCGCGACCTGTGGGTGCTGATGGCAGAGCTCGCCACGCTCCCTGAGAACCGCCACAAGCTCGAGCCGGGTCGCTCCTGCGTCACGAGCGGGATGGTCGACCGGCTGGAGGAGATCATCGACGACCTCGACACCAGGTTCGAGCCTCCCACCGAGTTCGTCGTGCCCGGTGAGCACCCTGTCGCGGCGTGGCTCGACTTCGCGCGCACCACGGTGCGCCGTGCCGAGCGCCAGGCCTTCGGTGCCGCCCCGCCGCCGAGTTACGTCGTGCCGTACCTGAACCGCCTGTCGGACCTGCTGTGGACAATGGCGCGGTGGCAGGAGGGCGAGTCGCGCCCGGTCCGCAACATCTGAGCCCCGCCGCACACGGCCCCCGACTGCTCCATCGGCACGGTTTTCGCCCCGGCGGTCAGTTGAGGTCCCCTCGTAGCATGGGGACATGCGTACCTCTTTCTCCGTTGCGAAGTCAGTCCCCGCCGGTGCAGCTGTCCTGGTGACCCCGGTGGCGAGCGAGGGTCCGGTTCCGAAGGAACTCGGTCTCTCCCGCGCACAGCTCTCGGGCATGGGCTTCGACGGCAAGGCCTGCTCCACACTCGCGCTCCCGCCGGTCTCGGGTTCGAAGCAGGCGCGCGTGGTGGTGGGCATCGGCTCGCCCCGTGACCTCGACGACAAGACGATGCGCAACATCGGCGCCGCGGTTGCGCGGGCGTGCTCGCGTCACAAATCGATGGCAACCACGCTGGCCGGCGCGGGGCGCAGCAACAAGCGCACCGGAACGAAGGCACTTGTGGAGGGAATGGCGCTCGCGCTGCACCGCTGGACGGACCTGAAGAAGGACAAGTCGTCCGTGCCGGCGCTCGTCGACGTCACCTTCGTCGCTGACTCCCCGGATGTCCGCGCCGGCGTCGCGGAGGGCACCACCACCGCGCGCGCCGTCACCATGGCACGCGACTGGGCGAACACCCCGCCGTCTCACCTCACCGCCACGAAGTTCGCGAACGAGGCCGTGAAGCTCGCCAAGGCCACCGGTCTGCGTGTCACCGTGTACGACAAGAAGCAGCTCCAGGAAATGGGTTGCGGCGGCATCGTCGGCGTGAATGCCGGCAGCGTGGAGCCGCCCCGTGTCGTGAAGCTGGTGTGGGCTCCTGCAGGCGCAAAGACCAAGGTCGTGCTCGTGGGCAAGGGCGTCATGTACGACTCGGGCGGCATCTCGCTGAAGCCGAGCGACGCGAGCCACGCAAGCATGAAGATGGACATGAGCGGAGCCGCCGCGGTGCTCGCCACGATGAGCACCCTGAAGGCCCTGAAAGTGAAGACGCACGTCACGGCCTATCTCATGTGCACCGACAACCTCCCCAGCGGTTCGGCGATGAAGCTGGGGGACGTGCTCACGTTCCGCAACGGCAAGACGGCCGAGATCCACAACACCGACGCGGAGGGCCGCCTGATCCTTGCCGACGGGCTGTCTCTCGGTGCGGAGTCGAAGCCCGATGCAATGGTGGACATCGCCACGCTCACCGGTGCCTGCATGGCGGCGCTCGGCAAGCGCATGGCGGGCGTGCTCGGCAACAACCAGGGCGTGGTTGACCAGTTGCTCGCCTCGAGCGCGCGCACCGACGAGCAGCTCTGGCAGCTCCCTCTGCACCGCGAGTACCGCGCGCTGCTCGACTCGAACGTTGCGGACTTCCGCAACATCGGCGGGCCGTACGGCGGGGCCATCACCGCGTCGCTGTTCCTCGACGAGTTCACCAACGGCGTGCCGTGGGCACACCTCGACATCGCCGGTCCGATGGAGTCCGAGGGCGACAGCGGCTGGCTGAACCGCGGTGCCACCGCGTACGGCACGCGCCTGCTGATCGACTTCGTGTCGAACTTCCGCAAGCCCGCCAGGCCGAAGAAGTAGGAGAGGGGCCGTCGACCCCGTGCAGGCCGTTCAGGTCTGCAGCGGCTGGAGAACCTCTGCGGCCTCCTCGAGGTGCGTGACCCACGCATCCGGTGAGCCCGGCTCGGCGAGTGGTATCACCACGAACTTCGACGCGCCCACGTCGACGAACCGGCCGATCGCGCGCGAGAGTTCGTCCCACGACTGGGGCACGATCGTGGACACGTCGTCGAGGTCGGGTCGCCGCGTGCGGAGTCCCTCGAGCAGTGCCTGCGGCGCCGGCCCGACGCTGTAGGGGATGAGCACCCCGAAGTGGTCGTCGTCGATCGTGCGTCCGTGCGACGCCGCCACCTCGTTGATGGTCGCCCAGCCGGCCTCGGCATCAGCAGGGGTGACGAAACTCGGCAGCCATCCCTCGGCGAGCCGGCCGACCCGGCGCAGTTCGCTCGGGGCAATCCCGCCGAGCCACACCTCCGGCGGGGTCTGCACGGGCTTGGGCTCCACCTTGAGGCCCGCATAGTTGTAGTGACGGCCGGCGAAGTCGACCTTCTCGTCGAGCCAGCACGAACGGACCACGGTGAGCGCCTCGTCGAACATCGCCGCGCGTTCCGATCGTTCCACCCCGAACGCCTGCTGCTCCTGGGGGTCCGCCACACCGAGACCGAAGGCGGGAAGGAGGCGCCCGCCGGACATGCGGTCGAGCGTGGCGAGTTCCTTCGCGAGGACCACGGGGTTGCGCCCGGGCAGAACCATCACGCTCATGCCGAACTTCAGTCTCTGGGTCCGCGCCGCAGCGAACGACATCGCCACCAACGGATCGGGTGCCTCGCCCCCGATGCGCTCGCTCAACCAGAGACTGTCGAAGCGGAGCCTCTCGAGCGCATCGACCACGGTGAGGAACCCGGTGTCGTTCAGTCGTGTGCGCACCCCGAGTCCGTACCCGATGCGGATCTTCACGGGTCCATGCTGGCACAGCACCCCCGCGCGAATAGCCTCGGGACATGACGAGCAACGAGCAACTGGACCCGCTGTCGCTGTTCCGCCTCGACGGCAGGGTTGCAATCGTGACCGGTGCGAGCGCGGGTCTCGGGTCGAGGTTCGCGCGGGTGCTGCACGCAGCCGGTGCGACAGTTGTCCTCACGGCGCGTCGCCTCGAACGGCTCGAGACGCTGTCGGCCTCCCTGCCGGGGTCAGTGGCCCTCCAGTGCGACGTCGCCGACGGCGCACAGCGCGAGGAGCTCGTGCGCACCGTGGTGGAGAGGCTCGGACGGGTCGACATCCTCGTGAACAACGCGGGCATCGGTGCCACTGTCGCGATCGAGCAGGAGACACTCGAGCGCTTCCGTGAGGTGATGGAGGTGAACACCACCGCCGTGTGGCACCTCGCGAAGCTGTGCGGCGAGCACATGGTGGCCGCACGCTCTGGAGTCATCGTGAACGTCGCATCGGTGCTCGGGCTCGTGGGGTCCACGCCGATCAAGCAGGCGAACTACACCGCCAGCAAGGGCGCAGTGGTGAACATGACCCGTGAGCTCGCCCTGCAGTGGGCCCGCAAGGGTGTGCGGGTCAACGCGCTGTGCCCCGGCTGGTTCCCGAGCGAGATGACCGCCGGCATGGAGTCCGATGAGGGTTCTCAACGCCTCATCCAGATGAACTCGCCGATCCCGCGCATGGGTCTCGAGCACGAACTCGACGGGGCGCTGCTCTTCATGGCGAGCGATGCGAGCACCTTCATGACCGGCACCACGCTCGTCGTTGACGGCGGCTGGACCGCCCGATGAGCGACCCGACAGGAAGCGTCACACCCTCGGCACGCGAGGTGCTCGAAGCACCCGGCGTTGCTGCGTTCCTCGTCGCGCAGTTCACGATGACCGTCGGCGTGATGCTCCAGGCGGCCGCGCTCGGCAAGCACATCTACGACATCACCGGCAACGAGCTCGACATCGGGTGGCTCGGGCTCGCCGAGTTCCTTCCCGCTGCACTCCTCGTGCTCGTCACCGGAACAGTGGCTGACAGGTTCGACCGCAAGAAGGTGGTTTTCCTCTCCCAGACGGGCGAGGTGATCTCCGCGCTCGCGTTCATGCTGTACGCGCGCACGAACCCCACGTCCACGACGTTCATGTTCGCGATCGCGTTCTTCTTCGGCGTGTCCCGTGCGTTCGCATCTCCGTCGCTGCGCACCATCCCGCCGATGATCGCGCCTGCGAACGGGCTGCCCCGCATCATCGCGTTCTCGTCGGCAACATGGACGGGCGCAGCGATCGTCGGCCCCGCCGCGAGCGGGTTCGTGTACGCGATCGCGCCGTGGGTCGCGTACGCCACGTCAGCAGGCCTGATGGTGTGCGGGATGGCGGCGTTCCTCACCATCAAGGTGCCGAAGGCGGCGCACCAGCAGGAGGCGAACCGGGAGCGTCCCACCCTGCGCCATGCGATGGAGGGCCTGCACTTCATCAGGCGCACCCCGATCCTCCTCGCGGCGATCTCGCTCGACCTCTTCGCGGTGCTCTTCGGCGGCGCGATCGCGTTGCTCCCCGTCATCGCGGAGGAGCGTCTCGGCGTCGGCGACGTCGCATACGGCTGGCTCCGCGCCTCGTCAGGCATCGGGGCGGCCGCGATGGCGGTGTTCCTTGCCTCCCGGCCCGTCACCCGGAAGGTCGGGCGCACGCTGCTCATCTCCGTGCTGGTGTTCGGCATCCACTCGGTGGTCCTTGGCCTCACCCACAGTTACTGGGTCGCGTTCGTCGCGGTTCTCGTGGGTTCCGCTGCCGACATGGTGAGCGTGTTCATCCGTGGCTCGCTCGTCCCGCTCGTCACTCCCGACGAGAAGCGGGGCCGCGTGACCGCCGTGGAGGGCGTGTTCATCGGCGCGTCGAACGAGCTCGGGGCATTCGAATCCGGGGCAGCCGCGTCGCTCGTGGGTGTTCCCGCCACGGTGGTCGGTGGCGGCATCGCAACGATCGGCATCGTGGGCTTCTTCTGGTCGAGGTTCCCCTCGTTGCGGCGCATTGACCGATTCGAGGAACTGTCCCCCGAATAGGGTCTGCACATGGCCGAGTTCATGGGCAAGGTGGAGAAGATCGCGAAGGAGAAGATAGGCCGGCGCGGCATCGTGCAGGAGTTCCGTGACTTCGTCAACCGCGGCAACGTGGTGGACATCTCCGTCGCCTTCGTGATGGGCGCGGCGTTCAAGACGGTCGTGGACTCGTTCGCGGGGAGTGCCGACCAACCCGGGATTCTCGGGGGGCTCATCGGTGCGGTGTTCGGGGGAAACCAGCCTGACTTCTCGAAGAAGTACGTCACCGTGAACGGGAGCCACATCGAGCTGGGGAAGTTCGCCACGGCAGGGCTGAACTTCCTTCTCGTTGCTGTTGCCCTCTTCGTCGTCGTGAAGTTCTACAACCGCTTCCGTGACCGCGACGACGAGTCGAAGGCGGATGAAGGTCCCTCCACGAACGAAATCCTGGCCGAGATCCGCGACGAGTTGCGGCGTGGACGCGGCTGAGCCGCCCCGCAAAACGCACATCCCTGCCGTAGCGTGTCGGGTCCATGAGGACCCGTCACGCCCTCCCGCTCCTGCTTCTCGCCGTTGCTTCCTGCGGCGGGTCGTCCACGCAGGGGGACTCCGTGCTGGACGGCGTCGGCCGCATTCCCGGGGCCGGCGCAACAGCCGGTGACGCGACGATCGACATCGGGGCGCTCGAGCTGCCTGCCCGTGACGGTGCAACGCTTGGTGAGAGGGCCATCGGCAACAGGGTCATCGTGATCGGCGACTCGATCCTCGCGGGCACGGCGGCGCGCTACGGCAACGAGATGTGCCGGGAGCTCTCCGGGCTCGGGTGGCGCAGCGTGGTGGAGGCCGAGGCGGGCCGGCCCGCCTCGTTCGGGCGCGAGGTGCTGCGCGAACGCATCTACGAGGGATGGGACGCGGCCGTGGTGCTCCTCGGCACGAACCCGAGCCGCAACATCGATGCTTACCGCACCGACATGACCCGAATCGTCGAGTCGCTCGCGCCCCGGCCGACATTGCTCCTCACCACCACGCTCTTCCGCGAGTCGCAGAAGCCGGTGAACGATGTCATCCGGGACATCGCCGCCTCGCACGACACGGTCACGTTGCTCGACTGGGGCACCGCGTCGCTCCAGGCGGGCGTGCTGAACGCGGACCGCGTGCATCCCACCGCCGCCGGCCGCACGTTCCTCGTGAAGGCGGTGGCGTCCGCCCTCGGTCGCGCACCCTCAGGGACCGGGGGGTGCATCCCGTCACGGTTCGAGGACGACTCCATGGGCCGCGATGTCATGCCGTCGACCACGGTGGCCGGCACCGCCCCGGGCACCACCGCCCCGGGCACCGGGAATGTGACCACCTTGCCTGCTCCTGCCGCGTCCAGCACCACTGTCATGCCGTCCACCGTTCCGTCCACCATTCTGTCCACCATGGTGCCCGCCGCGGCCGTCACGACAACCACGAAACCGTAGGGCCGGCCGGATGCTGCAGGTGCAGGACCTCACCGTGGAGGTGGGCGGACGGAACGTGGTGCAGGGGGCATCGTTCGTGATCGCCGCACGGGACAAGGTTGGGCTCGTGGGCCGCAACGGGGCGGGAAAAACGAGCATGTTCAAGGTGCTGGGTGGCGACAACCCTGCGGCCGGCGGACGTGTCACACGAACGGGTGCCACCGGGTACCTCTCCCAGGATCCGAAAGCCACGGCAACCGACGAGGGCCGAACCGCCGTGACGCACATCCTGTCGGGCCGCGGCATCGACTCCGACCTGGAGCGCATCGAGAAGCTGCGCATCGCGATGGAGGAGGAGGCGAGCGAGCGCAACGTGGTGCGGTACTCGCGCGCCGAGGAGGAGTTCAGGCTGAAGGGCGGGTACTCCGCCGACAGCGAGGCGCGCTCCATCGCGAGCGGACTGGGTCTCAAGCCTGACCGGCTCGACCTCCCGCTGCAGGTGCTGTCGGGCGGAGAGAGGCGCAGGGTCGAGCTCTCACGCATCCTTTTTGCCGGCAGCGACATGCTGCTCCTCGACGAGCCCACGAACCATCTCGACGTCGACGCCAGGGCGTGGCTGCTCGGGTTTCTCCGCGACTACCGCGGTGCGCTCCTCGTGATCAGCCACGACCTCGACCTGCTCGACGAGGCGATCACCCGTGTCCTTCATCTCGACCGCCCGCACGAGGACGACACAGGAACCGTGGTGGAGTACCGAGGCACCTACAGCCAGTACAAACGTGCGCGTGCCGAGGACGAGGCACGCCTCGCGAAGATGGCCACGACGCAGGCGAAGGAGGTGGCCCGCCTCCAGGAGGTCGTTGACCGGTTCGGCGCGAAGGCAACGAAGGCTTCCATGGCGCACAGCATCGAGAAACGGATCGCACGCATCCAGTCCGGCGGGGTCGGACCGGTGCGCCGCGAACGCAGGATCACCGTGCGGTTCCCCGACCCGCCGCCGACGGGGGAGACGGTGATCCGCGCGCACGGGCTGTCGAAGGCGTACGGCGGGCCGGCCGTGTTCGAGGATGTCGCATTCGACCTCGGCCGTGGCGAGCGGCTGCTCGTGCTCGGGCTGAACGGCGCAGGAAAGACCTCGTTGCTGCGCATCCTCGCGGGGCAGACCACCGCGAACCTGGGCCACTTCGAGTGGGGCCACAACGTGGAGGCCGGCTACTTCGCACAGGAGCACGACCTGCTCGACCCCGGGGCGTCCCTGCTTGACCACATGCGCCGCGACCTCCCGCCGGCAAGTGCCCTCACCGAGACCGACCTGCGCGGTCTGCTCGGGATGTTCGGTCTGCAGGGCGAGAAGGTGTTCCAGGAGTCGGGCTCGCTGTCGGGCGGCGAGAAGACGAAACTCGCCCTCGCGATGCTGATGACGGGGCGAAACAACGTGCTGCTTCTCGACGAGCCCACGAACAACCTCGACCCGCAGAGCCGCGATGCGGTCGCGGGGGCACTCGAGGGGTGGAAGGGCTCGATCATCATGGTGAGCCACGACACCGAGTTCGTTCGGCGGCTCTCGCCCACGAAGGTGCTGCTGATGCCCGACGGCCAGGTGGACTACTTCGGCGACGACTGGCTGGAGCTCGTCAGTCTCGCCTGACCCCGCGACCGGGCCGACCGCCGGCGCCGGCTGGTACGGTCGGCCCGCATGAAGTACGGCATTTTCGGCGGGGCAGTGAACGACGGAACGGTGGACGATGTCGTCGCCGAGGCACGGTCGGCCGAGGCCGACGGGTTCCACAGCTTCTGGGCCCCCAACATCTTCGGACACGACGCGATCACATGTCTCGCCATTGCCGGACGCGAAGTGCCCCGTATCGAGCTCGGCACCTCGGTCGTGCCCACCTACCCGCGCCACCCGCACGCCATCGCCCAGCAGGCCCACACCGCGGCCGCCGCGTCTGGCAACCGGTTCACTCTCGGCATCGGGCTCAGCCACCGCATCGTGATCGAGAACATGCTGGGCATGAGCTACGACAAGCCGGTCCGCCACCTGCGCGAGTACCTGAGCGTGCTCATGCCGCTGTCGCGCAACGAGGCCGCCTCGTTCGCGGGCGAGACCTACTCGGTGCACGGCGGGGTCGCAGCCAAGGGCTCGAGCGGCTTCGGCGTGGTGGTGGCTGCTCTCGGTGAGCAGATGCTGCGTGTCACCGCCGCGATGGCAGACGGCACCCTCACCTGGTGCACCGGTCCGTCGACCCTCGCGGGCCACACCATCCCCACCATCAACCGTGCGGCGGACGAACTCGGCCGTCCGGCGCCGCGGGTCATTGCCGCGCTGCCGGTGTGCGTCACGCAGGACAAGGAGGCCGCCGCGGCGCGCGCCGCAAAGGTGTTCGCCGTGTACGGGACGCTGCCGAGTTACCGCGCGATGCTCGACAAGGAGGGAGCGGCCGGTCCCGCCGACATCGCGATCACCGGTTCCGTTGCAGAGGTACAGGACCGGGTGGCGGCCCTCGCCGGCATCGGCGTGACCGACTTCGCCGCCGTTGAGTTCGGTGCCACGCCCGACGAGGTCGGTGACACACGCGAGGCGCTCAAGGGCCTGCTGCGCTGAACGGCCCGTGATGGCTGCATACGACGGATACTCGGCACTCGACGTCGCGCTGGTCGACGGAGTGGCCCATGTGCGGATCGACAACCCTCCCGTCAACCTCTTCGATCTCGCGCTCTATCCCGAGATGGTGCGCGTGTCCGACCAACTGCGCGACGATGCGGACGTGAGGGCGGTGGTTCTCTCCTCGTCCACGCCCGGGTTCTTCATCGCGCATTTCGACGTGTCGCTCATCCTCGCCCTGCCCGTCGGCATGGGCCGCCCTCCGGGGCTCACCGACTTCGACCGAATGTGCGAGAACTTCCGTACGATGCCCAAGCCCACGATCGCGGCAATCGACGGCCGGGTCGGCGGCGGTGGGAGCGAACTCACGCTTGCATGCGACATGCGGTTCGCCTCGCCCCGGGCCGTGTTCAACCAACCCGAGGTGGCCCTCGGGATCCTCCCGGGCGGCGGCGGCACCGTGCGGCTCCCGCGGCTCGTCGGGCGCAACAGGGCGCTCGAGGCCGTCCTCGGGGGAGAGGACATCGATGCAGCGACCGCGGAGTCATGGGGGTGGGTGAACCGGGTCGTCCCGGACCCGGTCGCGCACTCGCTCGCGCTCGCCGCGCGGATTGCCGCATTCCCGCCGAATGCCGTGCGCGAGGCGAAGCAGTCCGTGCTGCGCAACGACACCGGCGTCGAGGATGCGCTCCTCGAGGAGTCCGCCGGGTTCAACAGGCTGCTCGGTGACCCGCGTGCCAGGACCGCGATGACGAGGTTCCTGGAGCGTGGTGGCCAGACGGTGGAGGGCGAGTCCCGACTCGGCGAACTCGCCGGCGAACTCGGCGACTGACAAGAATCGCACCATGCCCGGCCTGTTCGACTCCGTCACCTTCTGCCACGGCCCCGCGATGGAGAACCGGTTCATGCTGGCACCTCTCACCAACCAGCAGAGCCACGAGGACGGCACGCTGTCGGATGACGAGCACCACTGGCTCACGATGCGTGCGGAGGGTGGGTTCGGTCTCACGATGACGTGTGCCTCGCACGTGCAGGAGGTGGGCAAGGGCTTCAGCGGGCAGCTCGGGATCTTCGGCGACCAGCACCTCCCCGGTCACCGACGGCTGGCCCATGACATCAAGCGCCATCACAGCCTTGCGATCGTGCAGCTCCACCATGCCGGAAACCGGTCCCCGAAGGAGATCGTGGGAACGCCTGTGTGCCCGAGCGACGACCCCGACACCGGGGCCCGCGCGCTCAGCGGGGACGAGGTGGAGCAGCTCACGGAGGATTTCGTGGCGGCTGCGGTGCGCTGCGAGCAGGCCGGCTACGACGGCGTGGAACTCCACGCAGCCCACGGGTACGTGATCGCCCAGTTCCTCTCTCCGGAGCTGAACCGGCGCACCGACCGCTGGGGCGGCTCCCTCGCGAACCGGTCCCGGCTGCTGTTCGACGTCATCGACGGCATTCGTGCCCGCACCTCGCAGTCGTTCAACCTCTCGGTGCGCCTCTCACCCGAGCGGTTCGGCCTGCGCACGGCCGAGATCGTGGAGCTGTACGGACGCCTGGTGGACGAGGCCAAGGTGGACTTCATCGACATGTCTCTGTGGGACTGCACGAAGACCGGCATCGACGAGGGCTTCACCGACCGGCGCCTGATGGATGTGTTCGCCGGCATCGATCGCGGTGACGTGCGGCTCGCGGTCGCCGGCAAGCTCTACTCGGCTGCCGACTGCCGCTTCGCGCTCGAGCACGGAGCCGACATCGTGGCGATCGGCCGCGGCGCCATCCTCCACCACGACTTCCCGCGCCAGTGCGCAGCTGATGCTGCGTTCGCTGTGCGTGCACTTCCCGTACCGCGTGCGACCCTTCGCGACGAGGGGCTGTCCGACCCGTTCATCGGTTACATGGGCAACTGGAAGGGCTTCGTCGCCGACTGACCGGGGGAGTGCGGGGAACGGGCCGGTCGAGTGGAAATCCCCGTTCAGCCGGCGGCAGGAAGGATGCCCTTGCAGTTCGCCTTGTCGCTCTTCATCAGGCGCGAAGACGGGGTGCGCATTGTCTTCACTTCATGGCAGAAGATGCCGACTGTCCGACGTGCTTTCACCACACGTATGTCCATCGCGATCGTCTCTTCGTGGAGATCGAGCGGGTCAACGAGGATGCCGAAGACCTCATCCAGGGATCTCGCGGTGAGCAAACGGTCGCAAGCGGCCCACGTGGCCTTCTCGACGTCACGACCCCAGATGCGCCGCTCGCACGCCGCGAGAACGTCAGCTCTTCGGAGATCCTCCGCCGTGACGGCCCATCCGGCCACGAGCAGGAGCGTCTCAGGGCACGACTTGGTGGAGAGAACGAGAAGCTCCTCGAGGGCGGCGCACCACTTTTCCAGGTTCACCCCGGTGACGGAGTGGAGTACCTGTTCGACGGGACGATTGAGGTGCCACGTACAACCCACGCGCGCCACACCCGCGCAGCCCCCACTGGCAAGGACGTGCGCCCACAGTCTCAGGTCGGATTCGACTGCACTGTCCCCGGTTCCCGGCGGTCCGAGCGAGGCAAGAAATCCCTTGCTCACTGCCCCTTCGGCGCCGTCCAGAGCCGTCCGGATGCGACGCACCACGGCAAGCTCGTCGCTCGAGAGAACCGGGTTCTGCAGGACGGGCACCGAAGGCCCGTGTTCACAGTACTCGCCCGGCTTGAGCCGACCCTCAAAATAATCCTCGCGGCAGGACTTCGATCCGTACCGTCCCTGCGGGAAACCCTCTCCACCCTCGGGGATGACCCACTGTCCATTCACACGGCCGAGATAGTTGTACGTGAAGGTCATGGGCCCGCTGTCAAAGACCGTCCTCCCGAGGGTGTCAGTGACCTTGAAGCGGCGCTGGAACACCCGTTCCCCGGTGAAGTAGACGTCCTTGCTGCCGTAGTTCTTGTGGTCAAGGGGAAGGGGTCCCGGGAACATTCCCCCCACCAACTTTGCGGTGGACCCCGTGAAGTTCCACTTCGGAACGAGTTCGTCGTACACGTTTCGGTCCTGAACCCACTTGTTGCCGGTCTGCGGCGACTTCTCGTAGGAGAAAAGCCTGACCCTTGCGTTCGCGGGACTCACGAACATGTAATAGGCGCAGTACCTGTCGGTCCAGTAGAAGCGAACCGTCTCGGGCCTGGCGCAATGGCCGTCCAGGCGTCCCGTGACCGTGATCTTCCGTGCGGCACCGGCCGGCCTGTCTGCAAGAGGTGTCGACATGCCGCAGAGCATCACGACAGCCAACCCGAGGCGCGACAGCCTTCTCATCGCATGCGGAGCGTACTACCGGTCGTCACTTGGCCGGGGAGATCGTCATCCCGCGGTCCCGAGTTGACTGATGGTCGAACGGGAACAGGGAACAGGAGAAGGTCAGAACGGCGGGAAGACGTTCGGGAGCACGCTCGAGCACGCAACGGTGACCCCGACCTTCGCCGCGAGGGCGTTGCACCATGCCTCGGCCTTGTCCCCGAGGATGGTGAGCGCCTCCTTCGGTGTCTTTGCCGCCACGAGCAGGTCGCACCCGTTCTTCGCAACGCCGATGGTGCCGCACGCCCGGCTGAACTCGGCCGCCTTGTCGAACTTCGTCTGGCCAGTCGGTTTTCCCTGGCTGATGTCGGTGTTCGGTTGTTGCCGGCGGATGTTCTTTTCGTTGTCGGCCATCGCGGCCTCCATCGCATCCAGTTGCGCCTTCTCCTCGTCGGTCAGAGAGGAGTCCCCGTCGTCGGCGAACGCGGCGGAGACGTACTCGACCTTGTACGTGCGGACCTTCGGAACGGTGACACCACCGGATTTCCTCACCCGGACCCGGTACAGCATGACACCATCCATCCACACCTCGTCCTGGTTCGTGGAGGCAATCTCGAAGATGAGGCGGCCGCCACGGGTCTTGCCGGCGTCGTACTCCTCCCAGGTCGGGTCCTCCTCGTCGTAGGCAACCTCCAGCACCGCACTCACGTTCCTGTTCTTCGGGGTGACGGTCACCATGATCTGGCAGTTGTCATCGTCCTTGCCCTCGATCATCTCGCCATCGAAACAAGCCCCGGTGAGCACCACCTTCGCTGTGGCCTTGGTCGCCGCGCCCGCCGGGGCGGGTGCGAACCCTGCCGCCAGCGCGACGCCCGCCGTCACCGCCAGGATCCTGCGAGTTGTCATCTGTGCCCCCGTCCCCGGGCCGTGTCGGCCCGTCGCGCGCACACTATTGGACGCATTTCGCCTTGCCAACGGGTTCGGGGATGTTGACGACTGGCGTGGGCGGCCGGCCTCGCCGGGACAACAAAGAGGGCCCCCTCTCGGGGGCCCTCTCCGCGACTTCGTCTCGCCGTGTCTCAGCCGCCGGTCGGCATTGTCGAGGTGCCAGCGGGCATCGGTCCCATGCCGGGTATCGGCGGGAACACGTTCGGCATCACCATGTCGCACGTGGCCTTCTTGCCGAACGACTCCGCGATGGCGGCACACCAGTTCGGGGCTTTGCCACCGAGGATCTGGAAGGCTTCCATCGGAGTCTTGGCGGCCACGAGACGCTGGCAGTCTGCTTGCGGGAACCCGATCGCGCCACATGCCCGGTTGAACACGCCAGCCTTGTCGAATCCCGCCTGAGCCGCGGGAACCTTGGTGTTGTAGATGTCCGAGTTCGGCTGCTGCTGCTGGATGTGCTGCTTGTTCTCGGCCTGGGCCTTGTCCATCTCGGCGTTGAACTCCTTGTCCTCGTCGGACATGGCAAGGTCCTCCTCGTCCACGTTCTCGGCGGACACGTATTCCACCGTGTACTCGCGGACCTTCGGGACCAGTATTCCGGCCGACTTCTTGACCTTCACGCGGTACATCACGACGCCGTCCATCCACACGCCGTCCTCGTCGGTGGAGGGGATCTCGAAGATGAGGCGGCCGCCACGGGTCTTGCCGGAGTCGAACTCCTCCCATTCCGGGTCTTCCCGGTCGTAGGCGACCTCGAGGACGGCGGAGGTGTTCTTCGACTTCGGAGTGATCGTGACCATGATCTGGCAGTCGTCGTCGTCCTCTCCCTCGAGCATCTCCCCGTCGGCGCAGCTACCGGTCATCACGACCTTGGCGGTTGCCTTTCCTGCTGCGCCTACCGGGCTGGGGGCGAAGCCCGCCGCCAGTGCGATTCCGGCCGTCACAGCCAGGACTTTCCGTGTCTTCATGGGTACCCCCGTCCCGGGCCGGTATGGCCCGTCAACCGAACACTATTCGGAAGGTCGGGACACCGCAATAGGCAAGTTGGGCAAAATTCCGGGGGTAACAGGCACTCAGCGGAGGGTGACGGGTGTGCCGGACCTGACCTGGTCGAAGAAGTCGTTGCCCTTGTCGTCGACCACGATGAACGCGGGGAAGTCCCTCACCTCGATCCGCCACACAGCCTCCATCCCGAGCTCGGCGTACTCGAGAACCTCGACCTTCGTGATGCAGTCCTGTGCGAGGCGGGCTGCGGGTCCGCCGATCGAGCCGAGGTAGAAACCGCCGAACTCCCTGCACGCGTCGGTCACCTGGCGGGAGCGGTTGCCCTTCGCGAGCATCACGAACGAGCCGCCGGCCGCCTGGAAGTCGTGCACGTAGCTGTCCATGCGGCCCGCTGTCGTCGGCCCGAACGAACCCGACGCCATCCCCTCGGGGGTCTTTGCCGGGCCCGCGTAGTAGATGCAGTGGTTCTTCATGTAGTCGGGCAGGCCCGCGCCGGAGTCGAGCCGTTCCTTCAACTTGGCGTGCGCGATGTCGCGCGCGACGACCATCGGGCCGGTCAGCATCACACGGGTCTTCACGGGGTGGCGCGACAAGGTGGCGCGGATCTCGTCCATCGGCCTCGTGAGGTCGATCTCCACCACCTCGCTGCTCAGTTCCTCGTGAGTGACCTCGGGAAGAAACCGGGCTGGGTCGGTCTCCAGCTGCTCGAGGAACACACCCTCGCGGGTGATCTTGCCGAGTGCCTGGCGGTCGGCGCTGCACGACACCGCGAACGCAACCGGGCAGCTCGCGCCATGGCGCGGGAGGCGCACCACCCGCACGTCGTGACAGAAGTACTTCCCGCCGAACTGGGCGCCGATTCCGGTCCGGCGTGCGAGATCGAGGATCTTGCCCTCGAGGTCGGTGTCGCGGAAGCCGTGTCCGAGTGCCGAGCCGGACGTGGGGAGCGAGTCGAGGTACCGGGCGCTCGCGAGCTTCGCCGTCTCGACTGCGTGTTCGGCCGAGGTGCCGCCGATGACCACGGCGAGGTGGTACGGCGGGCACGCCGCAGTACCGAGCGACACGAGTTTGTCGAAGACCCACGGCAGGAGCGCCTTCTCGTTGAGGAGCGCCTTCGTCTCCTGGAAGAGGTAGCTCTTGTTCGCCGAGCCGCCGCCTTTCGCCATGAAGAGGAACTTGTACTCGCTTCCGGGGACGGCCGCGATCTTGATCTCGGCGGGGAGGTTGTTGCCGGTGTTCCTCTCCTCGTAGGTGGTGAGGGGGGCCAACTGGCTGTAGCGCAGGTTGCTCGTGAGGTAGGTGTCGAACACTCCCCGTGCGATTGCCTCCTCGTCGTTCGCTCCGGTCACCACGAACTGGCCCTTCTTCGCCTTCACGATCGCGGTGCCGGTGTCCTGGCACATCGGCAGAACCCCGCCGGCGGAGATGGAGGCGTTCTTCAGCAGGTCGAGCGCGACGAAGCGGTCGTTCGCGCTCGCTTCGGGGTCATCGAGGATGTTGCGCAGCTGCTGCAGGTGGCCGGTGCGCAGCAGGTGGGCGATGTCGCGCATCGCCTCGGCGGTGAGAGCGGTGATCGCCGCAGGCGAGACCTTCAGGAACGTGCCGAGCGGGGTGTCCACCTCCTCCACACCGTCCGTGGAGACGAGCCGGTAGGGGGTGGTGTCGGGACCGAGGGGAAGCAGCTCGGTGAACGCGAACTCTGACATGGGACCAACGCTAGGCGTTGGGGTCCACGGGCCAGTCATGTTTCGGGTAGCGGCCTGCCATGTCCTTGCGCACGTCGGCCCAGCTCCCGCCCCAGAATCCCGGCAGGTCGGACGTCACCTGGATCGGTCTGTCGGCGGGCGAGAGAAGGCGGAAGCGCAGCGGCACGCGACCGTCGAGAACGGCGGGATGGACGGTTGTACCGAACATGTGCTGCACACGAACCGACACCGTGGGGTGCTGTGGGTCGGAGTAGTCGATCGTCACGGGCCGTCCCCGCGGCGGCGAGTAGTCGGCAGGTGCGAGCCGCTCGAGCTCGCCGGAGCGGTCCCAGCCGAGTTCTGACTGCATCACCATCACGAGGTCCACCCGCTCGAGGTCGGCGCGGCACGTCGCACCCGGGAGGTAGGGCACGAGCCAGTCCTCCACACCGGCGAGCATCGCCCTGCGCGAGAGATCGGGCCACGGCTCACCGGCGTGGTGACGAAGGAACGCGACCCTCGCGCGGAGGGAGTCGGCCGCATCGCTGCCGCCCAGCACCCCGAGCGAGGTGTCGCGCACCCGCTCGAGGAGGGCGCGGGTGGTTGCGTCACCGGCGGGCGCCGGCATGTCATGTTCGTCGATGCGCAGCGACCCGACGGAGCGCACCCTGCGCAGCACGAGGTCGTTGCGCTGTTTGTCCCAGAGGAGGGTCTCCTCAGTCCGCAGGTCGTCGCCGAGCACGCCGGCGATCGTGTCGGGGTCGATCCCGACGCCACGCCGCAACCGTGCCGAGCCGCGGCCGCCGTCGATGTCGGCGGCGACCACGAAACGTTCCCTCGCGAGCGGGTCGCGCTGCGAACACGTCGCGCCGCCACCGGAGCGCATCACGAACTGCCCGGCGCTCTGGCGCGCGATGGCGAGCCTGTCCGGGTATGCAGCGAGAAGGACCGGGCCGGCGAGTGAGTCCACGTCGTCAGACCCGATCGCTGCATCGGTGGCGATCCCCGCGCGCCGCGCGATGTCACGTGCGGCGTCGCGCACCCGGCGCACCCCGCCCCTGTCGGCGGCGTCGTGGGAGTCGAGGCCCAGCACGATGCGGGCGCGGAGAGCCAGGTCGGCAGGAAGGTCATCGGGACGACCGCGCATGATGTCCCGTTCCTCGAGCAACGCTGCGAGCACGCACGCCAGCCATGCTCTCTGTGGTGAGCCGGTGCTGCGTGCCACCATCGTGCCGAGCCGCGGGTGCAGCGGAAGGCGCAGCACCTCCCGTCCGGGTTGCGTCGGCCTGCCGTCATCATCGAGAAGATGCAGCATTCGCAGCGTCTCGGTGGCTGACTCGAGCGCCCGGCGGGGGAGAGGGTCGGGCAGGCTCAGCTCGTTGTGCGGCGTTCCCCATGCGGCGATCTCGAGCGCCGGGCCGCAGAGGTCCACCTGGGTGATCTCCGCAGGCAGGTGGGCGAGACGCGTCGCATCCTCCATGCGGCTCCACAGCCTGTATGCGACACCGGGCTCGGTGCGTCCCGCACGCCCCGAACGCTGGTCAGCCGATGCGCGCGAGGAAGTCACCGTGACGATCTCGGTGAGCCCCGTGCGCACGTCGAGACGGGGCACGCGGGCGAGCCCGGCGTCCACGACGATCCGCACCCCGTCCACAGTGAGGGAGGACTCCGCGATGTCGGTGCTCAGCACCACCCGTCTCGTCCCGGGCTCCGAGGGGGCGAGTGCGGCGTCCTGCTCGTCGAACGGCAGCGCACCGGCCAACCGGTACACCCGCACGCCCGGCGGGAGCACGGCCCGCAGCGACTCCGCACATCGGTTGATCTCGCCGACGCCGGGGAGGAACACGAGAACGTCGCCGGGGTCCTCACGCAACGCCGAGACGACCGCGGTGGTCACCGAGTTCTCGAGCCGCTCGTCGCGGCCCCTCGGCACGAACCTCACGTCGACCGGGTGCGCACGTCCGTCGGAGATCACCACCGGCACGTCGGCCGGGGAGTCGCCACGGAGTACCGACACGAACGTCGACACCTGCGGCGTCGCCGACATCGCGAGCACCCGCACGGCCGAGCCGAGGGTGCGTCGCGCGTCGAGGAGGAAGGCAAGTCCGAGATCGGTGGGGACGTTGCGCTCGTGCACCTCGTCGAAGATCACGAGCGCCGTGCCCTCGAGCGAAGGGTCGTTCTGCAGGCGGCGGGTGAGGATGCCCTCGGTGAGGACCTCCACCCGCGTCGAGGCACCGATGCGCCGCTCGTCGCGGGTCTGGTAGCCGACCGTCGCGCCCGGTTCCTCCCCCAGCATCGATGCCATCCGCCGTGCTGCAGCACGGGCCGCGAGCCGGCGCGGCTCGAGCATCAGGATGCGCCTGCCGTGGGCCCACGGTTCGTCGAGCAGCCGCAGGGGCACGAGCGTGGTCTTGCCGGCACCCGGCGGCGCGACAAGAACTGCAGAGGTTGATCGGTTCAGTGCCCCCCGGAGGTCGTCGATGACATCCTCGACGGGCAGGTCCGTGCGCGCGGGCCTGTCAGACAAGTGCGGGCGTGCCGCGGAACGCGCCGGGATCGCCCGGAGCCGGCAACGACGGTTTCGACCAGCTCGTCAGGTCGGCGACCTTCGCCGCGACGTGCTTCCAGTCGGTCGCGTTCCAGCCCTGGGCGGCGGCGGGGATGGTGCCGTTCGACTGCACGACCACGAACGCAGGCAGTTCGCTCAGGCCGAGCGCCTTGATGGCGTCGCGGCCCGGGTCGCAGTACACGAGGAACTCGTCGGCGAGCGGGCCGAGGAAGGTGCGGGCGTCGTCGGGTCCGCAGGCGATGACGAAGTTCACCCGCACTGCCGCACCACTGAACTGGCGCATGATGCGGGCCGCCACGGGGAGAATCCAGCTGCTCTCGTTGGTGTACGGGTCGAGCACGAAGCTGGCCAGGTGGAACGTGGTGAGCCACTCGCGCATTGGCCGGGCTTCACCGGCCAGGGGGGTGAGGGTGACGTCGAGGCTGGGGTTGGGGAGTTCCGTGGCTGCCACGGATTCAACGCTAGTTGACCGAGGGTCGACGGGGAGGTGCCCGTCAGTAGCGTCGGGGCCGTGAACCCGTTCGAGTTCCTCCGCTACGTGGCCCGGACCCACGGGGCGGACCCGCTCGAGGTCACTCTCGGTGCGGTCGATGCACTCGCGGGCGTGACGAACGACCCCGGCGCGCTCATGGTGTCCGCGCGGCGCCTGCTCGAGCACCAGCCGGTGAACGCGCCCCTGTGGAACGTGTGCGCGCGCGCCGTCACCGCGCTCGACCCGCGCACCGAACTGCGCACGTGGGCACGGCTCCTCCGGGACGACGGGACTGCTGCTCATCTCGCGGCCGCGCTGCCCGACGACGCGACCGTGTGCACGATCGGCTGGAGCGGGCACGTCGTCGATGCACTGCAACGCCGCGGCGACGTGCGCGCGCTCGTCGTCGACTCGCTCGGTGACGGCCAGGACACGCTGCGCCATCTCTCCCGCGCCGGGAACGATTGCGAGCTCGTCGCGCCGGAGGGACTGGCAACTGCGGTGGAGTCGGCCGACCTCACGCTCGTGCACGCAGCGGCGGTGGGAGATGTCGACGTGCTCTCCTGCGGCGGGACCCTCGCACTCGCCTCGGTGGCGTGGTGCGCGGGCAGGCCGGTGTGGATGGTTGCCTCGGAGGCCACCAGGCTCCCGGCCGCGCTCTATGACCCGATGGTGGAGGCGGTGCGCGGACGTCCCGACCCATGGGCGAGCGGGTTCGACGTCGTGCCCCACGGACTCGTCGGAGCAGTGTTCTCCCCGCGCGGCGGTCCCGTTGGTGCCGACGCGCTCGCCGCCACCGAGCCATGTCCGCCTGCCACCGAGCTCCTGCGGAGGAGTGTCGTCTGATCGGCCCCGCTTAGTGTGTGCCCACCGGACAGAGGGGGCCGACATGGGTGAGATGGTGGAGTTCAGGTCGAACGGCGGGACATGCGGCGGGTATCTCGCCGGCGGCAGGGGCCCGGGTGTCATCGTGATCCAGGAATGGTGGGGTCTCGTCGACCACATCAAGGACATTGCCGACAGGTTCGCCGCGGAGGGCTTCACGGCGCTCGCGCCCGACATGTACCACGGTGAGCAGACCACCGAGCCCGACCAGGCGGGAAAGCTGCTCATGAGCATGAACCTCGCGACGGCGGGCAAGGACCTCAGCGGTGCGGTCGACTACCTCGTGCAGCGCACCGCCCGGCCGAAGGTGGGCGTGACCGGCTTCTGCATGGGCGGAGGTCTCGCGCTGATGCTCGCCTCGCAGCGTCCCGACGCAGTCGCAGCGTGCGCGCCGTTCTACGGCGGCATGCGCCCCGACACCCCGTTCGAGCCGTCGGCGATTGCCGCGGCAGTCGAGGGTCACTACGCCGAGAACGACAGGGGAACCGCGGCACCGGAAGCGGCGAGGCAGCTCGAGTCCGACCTGCGCGGGATGGGGAAGTCGGCGACGTTCCACGTGTACCCCGGCACCCACCACGCGTTCTTCAATGACACGCGGCCGGACGTGTACGACGCAGCCGTGTCAAAGACTGCGTGGGAGCGCACGCTCGCGCTGTTCCGCGCGAACCTCTGACGCGCCGCGCGAAGAAGATCGTCGCGGTCAGGAGTTGAGGGCGGCAATCGCCTCGGCGATCGCGATCGCACGGCGCGCATTGTCGACATGCAGGTTCTCGATCATGCGGCCGTCGAGCTGCACCACGCCCTTGCCCGCGGCGAGTGCCTCGTCGAACGCGGCGATGACGCGGTGGGCATGCTCAACTTCTGCCTCGCTCGGTGCCCACACGTCGTTCGCAACGGCCACCTGGTCAGGGTGAATGAGGGTCTTGCCGTCGAAACCCATCTGCATGCCCTGCTCGCACTCGGAGCGGAACCCCTCGGCGTTCTTGATGTCGTTGTAGACACCGTCGAGGACCGGCTTGCCGGCCTCCCGTGCGGCCAGCAGGGCGTTCGCGAGGTGCGGCACCAAAGGCGCACGACCGGGGACCTGCGCGGCGCGCAGTTCCTTCGCGAGGTCGTTCGTGCCCATCACGAGCACAGCGACCCGGGGGTGGGAGCAGATGGCCCGGGCGTCGAGGATCGCCGTGGGGGTCTCGATCATCGCCCAGATCATCATGTCCTTCGGTGCACCCGCCGCATCGAGGGCGTTCGACACCGCGTCGAGCTCCGCGGTGCCGGACACCTTGGGGATCACCACCGCACTGATGGCGGCCTTGGCGGCCGCGGCGACGTCGTCACGGCCCCAGGGCGTGTCGAGTGCGTTGCACCGGATGGTGAGCTCGCGCCTTCCGTACTCGCCGCTGTTGGCGGCGGCAACGGCCTGGCCGCGGGCGAGGTCCTTCGCGTCGGGCGACACAGCATCCTCGAGGTCGAAGATGACCGCATCGGACGGGATGCCCTTGGCCTTCTCGAGGGCACGCTCGTTCGCGGCGGGCATGTACAGGGCGGATCGACGCGGTCGCGGGGCGGGCATCACTGTCTCCTCAGAATCCGTAGGCGCGGGCGAGTTCGGGGTCGCGTGCGGCCAGCTGGCGGGCGAGTTCCACGACCACCTTGCACTGCTTCACGCTCGCGTCGTCCTCCATCTTGCCGTCGAGCATGATGGCGCCCGTCCCATCGCCCATCGCGTCGATGACACGCTGTGCCTGTGCGACGTCCTGGGGTCGGGGCGAGAACACGCGCTTGGCGATGTCGATCTGCACGGGGTGGAGGCTCCACGCACCCACGCACCCGAGCAGATAGGCGTTGCGGAACTGGTCCTCGCACGCGACGGTGTCCTTGATGTCGCCGAACGGCCCGTAGAAGGGGAGCACGCCGTGCATCACGCAGGCATCCACCATGCGCGCCATGGTGTAGTGCCACAGGTCCTGCTGGAAGGTGGCGCGCTCACCCGCGTAATCGTCACCCTCCGGGTCGACGCGCACCACGTAGTCGGGGTGGCCGCCGCCGACGCGTGTGGTCTTCATGCGTCGGTTCGCGGCGAGGTCCGCCGGCCCGAGCGAGATGCCCTGCATGCGCGGGGAGGCGCCGCAGATCTCCTCGACGTTCGCCACTCCGCGCGCCGTCTCGAGGATGGCATGCAGGAGGATCGGTCGCTTCAGTCCCGCACGGGCCTCGAGCTGGGCGAGAAGCCGGTCCACATAGTGGATGTCCTCGGGGCCCTCCACCTTGGGGATCATGATCACGTCGAACTTGGCGCCCGCCTTCGTGACGATCTCGACCATGTCGTCGAGGAACCACGGCGAGTCGAGGCTGTTCACCCGGGTCCACAGTTGCGTCGTGCCGAAGTCGAGTTCGTTCGCGACGCGCACGAGGCCGGCCCGTGCGGCCTCCTTGTCGGCCATGGGGATCGCGTCCTCGAGATTGCCGAGAATGATGTCGACCGTGGGGATCGTCTCGGGGAGCTTCGACACCATCTTCTCGTTGTGGGGCGGGAAGAAGTGGATGACCCTGCTGGGCCTGAATGGAATCTCGCGCAGGGGCTCGGGAGCCCCGGCCGCGAGAGGCTTGAAGAAGTCCTTTGCTGAGCGCACGGGTCAACAGTAGGTCAGTGCCGCGGGAAGAGGCTCAGCCGGCGACCGTGTCGCAGAGGCGACGGGCAATCACCTTGAGGCACAGAGTCTCGTCGGCACCCTCGAAGATGGACAGCACGCGGGCATCCACGTAGAGGCGGCTCACCGGGTACTCCTCGGCGTAGCCGTAGCCGCCGTGGATCTGGAGCGCCTCGCGGGTCACCCACTCCGCGGCCTTGCACACGTAGGCCTTCACCATGCTTGCCTCCATGGCGCCCTCTCCCTTGCCCATCATGCGGGCCACCGAGTACGAGAACTGCCGGGACGCCTGGATGATCACTGCCATGCGGGCGAGCTTCGTCCTGGTGAGCTCGTACTCCGCAATGTTGCGGCCGAACACGTTGCGGTTCTGCGCATAGTCGAGCGCCGCCTCGTATGCGGCCTGCATCACGCCCACCGCGCGCGCGGCGGTCTGGAGGCGGCCGTTCTCGAAGCCCTCCATCTGCAGGTAGAACCCGCGGCCGAGCCCGTCGCGCCCGCCGATGAGGTTCGTCTCGGGCACCCACCAGTTCTCGATCGCGATCTCGTAGCTGTGCATCCCGCGGTAGCCGATGGTGTCGATCGGCCTGCCCTCCATCTTCCCCCCGCCGGGCTGGGTGAACATGAAGCCGTGTGCGTCCCCGACAGGCTTCGGCACGATGAACAGGCTCAGGCCGCGGTGCGCTTTCGTGCGGTCCGGGTCGGTGCGGGCGAGCAGCATCAGCACGTTCGCGCGGGCACCGAACGTGCACCACGTCTTCACGCCGTTGATCAGCCAACCGGCCTCGCCGTCCGGTCCGGGTGACTCGACCGCCGTGGTCTTCAGGCCTGCGACGTCGCTGCCGTAGTCGGGCTCGGTCACCGCGACCGCCGAGAGAACCTCCGCAGTCGCGAGCTTCGGCAGCCATTCGTGCTTCTGCTCCTCGGTGCCGCCCTTCACGAGTGCGCGGGTGAGGATCTCCGGCCGGGTGATCAGCGAGCCACCGATGCCGAGCGACCCACGGGACAGCTCCTCGGTGGCGATGACGGACGCCATGTACTCACCCTCGCCGCCCTCGCTGTACCCGCCGTACTCCACCGGCACGCTCAGGCCGAACGCGCCGATCTCGGCGAGCCCGGCGATGATCTCCTCCGGAACGTCGGCGTTGTGCCTGTGCACGTGCTCGGCGCGCGGCGCCACCTCCTTGGTGGCGTACGAGCGGAAGGTGTCCTGCACCATCTCGAAGTCCTGCGCGAGGTGGCGCGGGCCCTGCCGGTCATGAAGCGACACGAGAAACGCCGGGTCGCGGTACTTCTGGACGAACTCATGCGCATGCGAGAGAGCGGAAGGGTCCACTCCCCAGAGTTGCTCACGGCCGATCAGTCGCGACACGAGGTCGTGCACCATGTCCGCGGTGAATGCGCACGTGATGTCCGCTTCCACCTGGCCCTTGTTCCCGTAGTCGAGCAGAGAACGTGCGGTCTCGACCGCCGCCGCCACGTGTGCGAGGTCGTAGGCAAGTGTCTGGTTGGCATCCGGACCGCCGGTTGCCGCGAGTTTCGCGACGGCGGAGTCGACCATCGACCTGGCGGTGGAGATGACTGCGGCGGCTGTCTGGATGTCGGGGGACGCGCTCATGGCACGAAACGCTAGTGACGTGGCTCGTCCGGTGGCACAACGAAGGGGCGGGCGGGCGCACGTCATCCGTCACGCCTAAGGTTCGCCCATGGCCGCACGCTTCCCCGGCGGGGACTGGACCACCGGGCCGCTCCCCGGGGGCACCGACACGAGGGCACTCGGCACAGTGACCGACGCGATGCTCGCGCCCGACGGTCCCTACGGCCGGACCATCGCCCTCCTCGGCGTCCACGCGGGCAGGGTCGTCTTCGAACACTACGGGGAGGGTTCGGGCCCGGAGACCACGCACATCTCGTGGTCCATGGCCAAGTCGATGACGCACGCCCTGGTCGGCATCGCGGTGGGGGACGGCACGCTGGACATCGCTGATGACGGACTCTTCCCGGAGTGGTCGGGCGACGGGCGTGCAGCAATCACGCTCCAGCACCTGCTGAACATGTCGAGCGGGCTCTCGTGGGTCGAGGACTATGTGGACGACACGGTCTCCGACGTGATCGAGATGCTCTTCGGCGAGCACGACGGCGACACTGCTGCATATGCGGCATCGAAGTCGCTCGGCCACGAGCCCGGCTCGGAGTTCTGCTATTCGTCGGGCACCACCAACCTCGTGACACGGATACTCTCCCGCGCGCTCGGTGAGGTGCCACCCTCCTCGGACGTGATGAACGGGTTCATTCGCTCACGGCTGCTCGACAGGATCGGGATGCGGTCCGCGGCACCGAAGTACGACAGGGCAGGCAACTTCGTCGGTTCGTCGTACGTGTTCGCCACTGCGCGTGACTTCGCCCGGTTCGGCTGGCTGTACCTGAACGACGGCGTGTGGGACGGTGCGCGGATCCTCCCCGAGGGATGGGTGGACCACGGGCGCACGTATGTGGCGACCGATCCCGGCAACGGTGTCGGGTACGGCGCGCACTGGTGGCTCGACGCGCGCGTCCCCGGCTCCATGGCGGCGTTCGGGTACGAGGGCCAGAACATCTGGGTCGACTTCGACCGCGACCTCGTTGTCGTGAGGCTCGGCACGACCCCTGCCGAGCTCGGCCCCGCGTTGCGACAGGGGCTCATCGACATCGTGAACGCCTTCCCCAGGGTGAGATCACATCCCGCACCGGTCCCGTTCCGCGGCGGCTCGGCGGGCGCGGACAAGAGTGTTGGGCATGGCTGACCTGACCGCGGAGGACGGACCGCGCCGCAAGTCGGGTGTGTGGCGCACCGTGTCGTGGGTGCTGGCGGCCCTCGTCGTGTACCTCTTCGTGGTGCCGCTCCTCCCGAAGTTCCGCGATGCCGCCGGAGACCTCAACCGGATCGAACCCAATCTCCTCATCGTCGGCGTGGGTCTCCAGGTCGTGTCGTTGCTGTGTTACTCGCTCCTCACGCGCGCCGCGCTCGGCGAGGAGGGGCACAAGGTGCCGCTTCTGCGTCTCTTCCGCATCCAGCTGAGCACGAAGTCGCTCGGGAACATCATGCCCGGCGGCAGTGCGGCAAGCACCGCGCTCGGCTACAGGTTGCTCACGATGAGCGGTGTGGGCGGGCCGGACTCCGCATTCGCGCTGGCGACAGCCGGCATCGGGTCCGCAGTCGTGCTGAACCTCATCCTGTGGCTGGGGCTGGTTGTGTCCATTCCGGGGCGCGGCGTGAACGCGGTGTACGGCACCGCGGCGATCGTGGGTGTCATTCTCATGGCGTTCGCCGCGTTCGTGGTGGTCGGACTCGTCGACGGACAGGGTCGCGCAGAGAGAGTGGTGCGGTCCGTTGCGAGGCGCCTCCGGCTCGATGAGAACCACGCAGCGGAGGTGCTCGCGCATCTCGGCGGTCGGATCGAGGGGCTCGGCCAGGACAGACAGATGCTCGTGCGCGTCGTCGGGTGGGCCACGGCGAACTGGTTGCTCGACGCAGCGTCATTGTGGATCTTCCTGCGCGCGTTCGGCGGCACGCTCAATCTCGATGCCCTCGTCGTCTCGTTCGGCATCGCGAACGTGCTGTCCGTGATCCCCATCACGCCCGGCGGGCTCGGGATCGTGGAGGGCGTGTACATCCCCACGCTCACCGGCTTCGGTCTCGCCGGCTCCACCGCCGCCGTGGGCGTGCTCTCGTACCGCATTGCCCAGTACTGGATGCCGATCTTCGTCGGGTGGCTCAGCTACCTGTCGCTGCGCATCGGGCCGTTCTCGATCGACCGTGCGCACCGTCTCGCCGCACTCAAGTCCGTGGTCTCCACGCAGGCCGCGCGCGGCCTCACCACCACCGACTGGGTGGAGCGCTATGCGCCGCGCGACCGCACCGGGCAGTTCCCGATGCCGAAGTTCGAGCCCGGCGACCTCGAGTACAACGACGATACTGGCGGCAAGCCGAAGCCCGATTAGCGTCACCGTCATGACGACACATGAACGGCCGTTCGGTCGATGCCTCGAGGATTTCGTCGTCGGTGACGTGTACCGGCACTGGCCCGGCAAGACCATCACCGAGTACGACGACCATCTGTTCTGCATGATCACCATGAACCACCACCCGCTCCACACGAACGACTGGTTCGCGAAGGAGAGCGTGCAGGGCAGGAACGTGGTCGTGGGCAACCTCGTCTACTCGCTCGTGCTCGGCATGAGCGTTCCCGACGTGAGCGGCGCCGCCATTGCGAACCTCGAGGTGGAGACCCTCCAGCACAAGTTCCCCACGTTCCATGGTGACACCATCCACGCCGAGACGCGCGTGCTCGATGTGCAGGAGAGCAAGTCGAAGAATGACCGCGGTGTCGTCACGGTGGAGACGAAGGGCTTCAACCAGGACGGCAAGGAGGTCTGCTACTTCCGTCGCCGCGTGATGGTGTGGAAGCGCGAGTTCCTGCCCGGCAGGCGCAGGCCGTACGACGGCCAGGACGTGTGGGCCGGCTGACCCGCGACGAGAGGACAGTTGCCGCCCTCCTCGCGTGGGGCGGCCCCGAACTGAGGGACCTGCCGTGGCGCCGCACCGACGACCCGTGGCTCGTGCTCGTGTCCGAGGTGATGCTGCAGCAGACGTCGGTGGCCCGTGTGCTGCCGCGGTACGAGGAGTTCGTGGAGCGTTTCCCCACCCCTGAATCGCTCGCCGCGGCGCCGCTCGGGGACGCACTAGCGCTGTGGCAGGGGCTCGGCTACCCGCGGCGCTGCAGGAACCTGCACGCCGCTGCCGTGACGATCTCAACTGACCTCGGGGGTTCGTTCCCGCGCACGCTCGACGGTCTGCTCGCGCTGCCGGGCGTCGGTCAGTACACGGCGCGTGCCGTGCTCGCGTTCACGCGTTCCGCCGATGCGGCTGTGGTGGACACGAACGTGTCGCGGGTGCTCTCGCGCATCGACGGTTGCTCGATGAACGCGCGCGTGCTGCAGGCACGGGCCGACTCTCTCGTGCCGCGGGGCGGGGCATGGGAGTGGAACCAGGTGCTGATGGACTTCGGTGCAACCGTGTGCACCGCACGCAACCCTGGGTGCGGCCGTTGCCCGGTTCACAACCTGTGTTCGTGGGCGGGTGACGCCGGACTGCCCGACCCGGCGCCGGGGTCCGCGGCAGCCAGCAGACCGCAGGCACGCTTCGAGGGCTCCGACCGCCAGGCGCGCGGGCGCGCGATGCGTGCCCTGGTCGAGGGACCGCGCACGCGGGCCGAGCTCGCTGCGGCCATGGAGCTCGCTTCCGATCCCGCACGTGCCGCGGCACTCGTTGATGCGTTGGTGTCGGAGGGTCTCGCCGGCGAGTCGGGCGGTCTCGTCAGTCTGCCGTGAGGAAACTCAACCCGCGGTGACAAATGAGGTGACGAGCTCGTTCACCCGCGCCGGCTGTTCGAGCTGGAGGAAATGTCCGGCGCCCTCCACGATCTCGACGCGCGCCCACGCACACATCGCGCGCGCGGACTCAGCCACCTCGACGCCGATGCAGCCGTCGTTGCGCCCGTGGAGATAGAGGGTCGGCTGGGGGAGCTCGCCGCCGCCGGCCGCCTGGATCGCGTCGTACGCGGGGCTGCGCTTGCCCTGGCCGAGGGTCGCGCGGTAGTAGCCGAGCGCCGCCTGCATGTTCGAGGGATCACGCAGGCACCTCTTCACGTTCTCGGCGTCCTCGGCGGCCGGGTGCCCCGGTGACCAGTCGGCCCAGATCATGTCGATGAAGGCGAGGTCGTTCGACGGAACCACGATGTCGCTGAGGGGGTGCTGGAAAAAGAACATGTACCAGCTGCGCTTCAACTGGTCATTGTTGGTGACGAACGCCGCTCCCATCGCCCCGCCGGGTGGCACCGCCATTCCCACGACCCTGCTCCAACGGTCGGGCGCGCTCGCGGCCGCGCCGTACACGGCCGGTGCACCCCAGTCGTGCCCGATGAGCACGGCGTCGGGTCCCGCGCCGAGGGCTTCGTGGAGTGCGTTCGCGTCGGCGGACAGTGCGCCGGTCTGGAAGAGCCCGTCGGCGGGCACCGACGTGGGTGCGTAGCCGCGCATGAACGGCGCCACCGCGCGGAACCCGACCCCGGCCAGTGCAGGCAGCAGGTGGCGCCACGAGTGGGCGCTGTCGGGGAAACCGTGGAGGCACAGCGCGAGCGGACCCGAGCCGCACTCGAGCAACGCAAAGTCGACCCCGTTCGCGGAAACGGCGGAGGTGGTGATGGCGTGCGTCATGGCGCCGACCGTAGCCCGTCGCCTGCGACAAGCGTCACCCCGCGGCCCCCTGTCCCGCCGAGCAGTCGGTCCGTAGCGTGACCCGTGTGGGGGCACCGAACCTTCAAGTGACTTTCCATGGCGTGCGCGGGTCGACCCCGTGCCACGGTCCCGACACCGTTCGCTACGGCGGAAACACCGCGTGCGTGTCGGTGGTCGCGGCCGACGGCACGCTCGTGATTCTCGACCTCGGGACCGGGGTGCGCTATCTCGGCAACGCGATCACGGAGCGTCCGTTCCGCGGAACCGCGCTCGTGTCGCATCTGCACTGGGACCACGTGCAGGGTCTGCCGTTCTTCCAGCCGATCCTCGAGGAGGGGAACGAGCTCGATGTGTACGCGCCGCGGCAGGGCCGCCGCCGCACGGTGAAAGAGGCGTTCGACAGGATCATCGCGCCGCCCCAGTTCCCCGTGGGGCTTGACCTCTACTCGGGCACCGTGAGGTTCCATGACCTCGGCGACAACGAGTTCAGCGTCGGGGGCGTGCGTGTCGTGTCGCGGTTCGTCCCGCACGTCGGACCCACCCTCGGATATCGCCTCGAGTTCGGCGGGTCCTCGGTGGCGTACGTGTCCGACCATCAGCAGCCCTACGACGGAACGCTCACGGTCCCCGATGCCGTGCGCGAGCTCGCCGACGGCGTGGACCTGCTCATCCACGATTCGCAGTACACGCCGTCCGAGTTCACGGAGAAGTACTACTTCGGCCATTGCACCCACGACTTCGCGGTCGGCATCGCGATGGCCTGCCGCGCGAAGAGGCTCGCGCTCTTCCACCACGACCCGGTTCGCACCGACGACGAACTCGATACCCGCGGTGCCTGCGCGCCGGCCACACTCGAAGTGTTCGCCGCCCGCGAAGGGCTCGTCGTCCCGGTCTGACCCTCCTGCGTCTACTGTTGGCGCGTGGCAGGAACATTCGACTCAGCAAGATTCCGTGCCGTCCTGGGCCACGTGCCCACGTCGGTCGTGGTGGTCACCGGGCTCGACACGAACGGCACCCCGCAGGGGATCACTATCGGTTCGTTCGTGTCGGTGTCACTCGAGCCGCCGCTCGTCGGGTTCTTTCCCGGGCTCAACTCCGGGTCGTGGCGGGGCATCTCCCCCACGGGCCGGTTCTGCGTGAACGTGCTCGCGAGCGGGCAGGACGAACTGTGCTGGCGTTTCGCACGCGAGTCGGAGGACCGGTTCGCCGGGATCGAGTGGGCGCCAAATGCCCATGGTCTCCCCGAACTCGCGGGGTGCATCGCGAACATCGTGTGCAGCGTCCACTCCGAGACCGAGGCGGGGGATCATCTGTTCGTCATCGGGCTGGTGGAGTCGCTCGACCACGTGGACAACGCCGGGGACGCGATGGCCTTCTACCGCGGCAAGGTCACGCGGGCAGTTGCCACCGACTGACCGGCGTGTGATGGACGGCCCGCGATGATCGACACAGACACAGCCGCCCGCATCCTTGCCGCACTGGTCGGCGCCGCGGTCGCGTGGGCAGGTGCCCAGAAACTCACCGCCATGGACACTTGGTTCGCGGCGGCCCGTGCGCAGTCGCTGCCACGGGTGGTGGCACTCGTGGTGCCCCCGGTCGAACTTCTGCTCGGTGCGGCACTCGCGGTGCTCGAGCCGGCCCCTGTCACGCTCGGGTCAGTGACCGCGCTGCTTCTCGTGTTCACCGTGTTCCTCGTGGTGCAGGTCTCGGCGGGGAGCACGGTGCCGTGCGCGTGCTTCGGGACGCGGACGTCGCATCCTCCCTCGGGCAGGGACATCGCCCGCAACGTGCTGATGATCGCCGCGCTCGTCATCGCCGCGGCGCTCAACTGACCGGTTCGCCGCCCACCGTGCGCAACAGGAACGCGAGGGTCCTGGCCTCGTCGCGCCAGCGGTCGTAGCGGCCCGAAGGCCCGCCATGGCCCGCACCCATCTCGCACTTGAACACGACGAGCGTCGCAGGTGACAAGGCGCGCAGGCGTGCGACCCACTTCGCCGGCTCGTGATAGCTCACCCGGGGGTCGTTCAGTCCGGCGGTCACGTACAGGTCGGGGTAGGGGCCGGCGCCGGTGTTGTCGTACGGGGAGTACGACCGCATGTACGACGCCCACGGCTCGACACGTGGGTCGCCCCATTCCTCCCACTCTGTGACAGTGAGCGGCAACGACGGGTCGGACATCGTGGTCACCACGTCGACGAACGGCACCTCGGCCACTGCCGCACGGAACATCGTCGGATCCATCGTGATGCACGCACCCACGAGCAGGCCGCCCGCACTCCCGCCGCGCACCGCGATCCGTGCAGGGTCAACGAGACCGCTCCCGAGGTGCGACGCGCACGCGAGCGTGTCGGTGAAGGTGTTGCGCTTGTTGAGCAGCCGGCCCTCGGTGTACCAGTGGCGCCCCATCTCGCCGCCGCCCCTTGGGTGGGCGAGCGCCCACACCCATCCCCGGTCGAGGAGCGACAGCCGCGCGGCCGAGAACCACGGGGCCATCGACGCCTCGTAGCTCCCGTAGGCATAGAGGAGACAAGGCGCCGTTCCGTCGAGCGGTGTGTCGCCGTGGCGCACGACGTCCACCGGGACCTTCGTGCCGTCCGCTGCAGTGGTCCACTCGCGGTGCGACACGTACGAGCCGAGCCGCGTGTTCGGGACCTCGGTCTGCTTGAGAACAGTCAGGGTGCCACCGTCAACCTCGCCGTTGTGCACGGCGAACGACGCGACCGTCGGGGGCACGGTGAGCGACTGGTACGCGACCCTCACCTCCGTGGTGTCCCATTCCGGGTTCGACTCCGTCTCGAGCTCGTGCGGTTCGTCCATCACCCGGAGGGGGCGGGCAGACCCGTCGCGGCCGATCACCGTGAGCGTCTGTTGCCCCTTCTCCCACCGTTGCATGAGCGCGAACGAGCGGAAGCAATCCACCCGTGTGATGCGTGCGCCGGGCGAGTGGGCCACCAGCGGTGTCCATGCCGAGGGGTCGTCATGGGGTGCGGAATCGATGCGGAAGTCCTCGGCGCCGTCGTTGTGGAGAACGAGGAATCGGTCGCCCCAGTGGTCGAGCGAGTACTCGACACCCTCGGTCCGCGGTCGCACCACTTGGGGTGTGCCGAGCGGCGACGCCGCGGGTACCAGGTGCACCTCGGAGGTCGTGCGGCTCGCCGTCTCGATCACCACCCACTCGCGCGAGCGTGTGAGCTCCACGGAGACGAAGAAGCGTTCGTCGGGTTCCTCGAAGACGACGGCATCGGCGGACGGGTCGGCCCCCATGTCGTGCCGCATCACGCGCCACGGTCGCATCGCGGCGTCCGGCACCACGTAGAAGAAGTGCCGGTCATCGGCCGACCATGCCGAACCACCCCACGTGGTCCCGGGTATCGGCGCGTCGACGGCCGCGCCGTCGTCGATGCGACGGAAGTTGAGGGTGTAGTGCTCGCTCCCGTCGGTGTCGCACGACCACGCGAGCAGATTCCCGTCGTTCGAGACGTCGAGCACGCTCACGGCGAAGTACCCGTGACCGTCGGACTCGGCGTTCTCGTCCAGCAGCACGCTGGCCCGTGCGTCGTCAGCCGTCCGGCCCCGGGTGTGGACGGGATACGACTTCCCGGCCTCCGTGTGAGTGCCGTACCACCAGCCGTTGCTCATCACGGGAACTGCGTCGTCGTCTTCCTTCACCCGGGAGCGGATCTCGGCGAAGAGCTCATCGATCAGCGGGGCGTGCGGTGCGAACCACTTGTCGCCCCATCCGTTCTCGGCGTCGAGGTAGGCAACGGTGCGCGGGTCGTCCCTGTCGGCGAGCCACGCCCAGTCGTCGGTCTCCGGTCCGCCGGGGCGCTGCCACACGTGGTGTGACCGCGGCGCGACTGGCGGCGGCCCGGCCGGGTTCTCTTCCTCGTCGGACATCAGTCACGGAGGTTACGAGCGTGCGGGCGCGCGCCGCGGGTACCGTGCCCGCGTGCGCGTGTGGATCGACCAGGACCTGTGCACCGGGGACGGTCTGTGCATGGACCACTGCCCGGAGGTGTTCACCCTGCTCGAGGACGGGATCGCCTACGTGGTGGAGAACGGAACGGTCCTGAACGACCCGGGCGGAGCAGGCTCCATGGCGGTCGTGCACCCGCGGCGGATGCAGTCGGTGGTGGAGGCCGCCGACGTGTGCCCCGGAGAGTGCATTTTCGTGGAACTCGAGGAGGAGCCGGTCGCGACCGAACCGACCTGATCGATCGGGTGACACCCCTCTCCTAATCTCCCGCACTGTGAAGAGGTCGGATCTCGGTCACATCGACAACGGGCTCGCCGCGGCACTCGACGTGGTGGGCGAGTGGTGGACGTTGCTCGTCGTGCACAGCGTCATGGACGGCTGCACACGGTTCGACGCGATCCAGTCCCGTCTCGGAATCGCCCGCAACATTCTGGCCGACCGGCTGAACACCCTCGTTGGCGCCGGTGTGCTCGAACGGGTGGCCTACAGCGCAAAGCCGCCCCGCTACGACTACGTGCTCACCGACACCGGTCTCGCGCTCGCGCCGGCTCTCGCCGCCCTCGAGACGTGGGGCGACACGTGGTGCCGCGGCTGACCACCATCCCTCCGTCGCCGGTCGTGCAGGGTAAACATGAGTCCGTGGGAATGTCACGCGCCGTCGCCGTCTCGCTCGTCTTTCCCGTTCTCGCCGTTGCGTTCGTGACTTCGCACGCCGCCGCTGCCGACCCGTCGGCATCGGATGTCCTCTCGGGGATCACCGTGGAGAACGAGCGCGAGACGGGGTACATGCGCAGCTACTTCCGGCACTGGGTCGATGCAGACGGTGACTCCTGTGACACACGCGAGGAGGTCCTCATCGCGGAGAGCACCTCGAAGGCGCAGGTCGACGCATACGGCTGCAAGGTGGTGGAGGGTGACTGGTGGTCCGCATACGACGGCGTGACCACCACCGATCCGTCCACGTTCGACATAGACCATGTCGTTGCGCTGAAGGAGGCATGGGACTCCGGCGCGTGGGCCTGGACGGCGGCGAAGAGGGAGGCGTTCGCGAACGACCTCTCCGACCCGCGCGCGCTCATCGCCGTGTCGGCGTCCTCGAACAGGTCGAAGGGTGACAAGGACCCGTCGCAGTGGATGCCCACACGCACCGCATACACATGCGAGTACCTCGCCAACTGGGTGGCGGTGAAGAGCCATTGGGGGCTCTCCATGGACGCAAGCGAGCACGGTTTCATCCGCAAGCGGTTCGAGGGGGAGTGCGCGTCCACACGGATCCATGCGTGGGGCGGGACATCAAGTCCCGATGCATCCACGTCGATTCCGGCAGCAACCTCCTCCGTCCCTGCCGGCAGCTCGACGCCGGCAGGTGCATCAACGTCCACCACGTCCATCGCACCGAAATCATCGCTCCCCGGCACTGCGGTCGTCCCCGGGGGCAAGTGCGCCGTGGCGGGGGCGAGGGCAATGCTGAAGGGTCGCAACTACATCTGCTCCGTGAAGGACCCCAGGGGACGCCGGTACGCCGACGGCAAGCGACGGTGGAGGCCGGCCTGACCCTGTGGGTCACGGGGTCGGCACCGCTAGCCTCTGAGACTTATGTCGAAGAAGACCAAGAAGCGCAAGGCGCGGATGCGCCGCTCCAAGGCGAACCACGGCAAGCGCCCGAACATGGGCCGGGGCTGACCCGTCCGTGGCACGACTGGTCCGGCTCACCGCAGGTGGCGGGCGCGGACCTTGGGAGAGAATCGGTCTTTCGTTCACGGGTGACCGCGCCCGACTTGCCGACGTCGAGCTGCGCGTCACCGACGCCGCACCCGGGCTCGTCTCGTGGGAGGTCTCCTCGGACGGGGGTGACGCCCGCACCGAGTCGGTCGACGGCATCGAGACCCGGATGTTGCCCGCAATGCCCGACCCGCAGGGGGACAGCCGGACTCCCATCGGACCCACTCACGGCGTGCGGCTCGATCACGTGGTGGTGAACACCGACGATGGCGAGCGGACGAGCGCAGCAATGGAGAAGGTTCTCGGGCTCGGATTGCGCAGGGTGCGAGATGCCGGCCGCGGCGTGAGCCAGCGGTTCCACATGCTCGACAACTGCGTGATCGAGGTGGTGTCCGGTCCGCATGTCACCGGAACGGGCGCAAGCCTGTGGGGAATGGTGCTGAGCGTCGAGGACGTGGATGCTCTCGCGTCGTGGCTCGGCCCCGACGTGATGTCCGCCCCGAAGCCCGCCGTGCAGCCGGGACGGTCGATCGCCACGGTGCGCGCGGCGGCAGGACTCGGGGTGCCGTTCGCGGTGATGTCGCCGCACCCGACCGCGCGCGGCTGACGGTTCAGCCGGCCAGTTCCTCGAGGTGTGCGGATCCCTCTGCGCAGTCGGCCGACACGGGGCACCATCGGCACTGCGGCCCGGGTCTCACGGTGGGCTCGCGCTCGCCCGAACGCAACTGCGCAATCGCTACCGCACCGCGCGCAGTACGCCTCACCGCGGCCTGCAGCACATCTTCGGTGACCTGCTCCTCGTCGAGACGGGACGCATCAAGAGAGAACGACGCGACGAGCCTCGGCACCTGGCGTGACTTGAGGGTCTCCACGAGCGCGTAGAAGCGGAGGTCGTCGCGGTGGGTGGAGGTGAGGCGACCCGTCTTCAGGTCGATGATGACCCGTCTCCCCGGCGCCCCGATCACGAGGTCCATTCGCGTGCTGAACACCACCGAATCGGAGAAGAGCGAGTAGTACGCCGGGTACTCCACGAGCGGACGCCATTGTTTCTTCAACGGCGGGAAGGTGTCGACGTAGTTCGTGACCGCCGCGAGCACCGCCCCGCGGAGCTGCGCCATGTCCGCGGCGGGGAGCTGGTCGAGAAAGTCGCTCGCTCTCTCCCTCGGGTTCTCTGCGATGGCAGCGACCGCCTCGTCGACCAGCTCGGCAGGAGTGACACTGCCGGGCCAGTTGAGGTACAGCTCCACGGCCTTGTGCACGATCGTGCCCTTCACTGTGTTCACGTTCCACGAGAACGGCTCCTTGGCCTGTTCCACATGGTGCCGTTCGCAACCGTGCACGGTGGTGAGCGCGTGCTTGCTGATCCACAACGGGTCGTCGGCGGTGAACAGCCCCTTCACCGGGGCGAGTTCGTCGACGAGCAGCTGCTCGGTGCGTGCGACGGCACCGGCCTCGAGGGGCACCCATTCGTCGGGGACGCGCAGCGCGGCGAGAACCTCGTGCTGGATGGGGTTCAGGTCGTCGGGCACCGCGCCACATTAGGAGGGGGGTGTGGGTGGGCTGCCCCGGGGCCGGACGCCACACCCTCCTGTCACCATGCATGCATGCGGACAGCGGGCACCAGCACCTTCACCTCGGCGGCGCTCGCACTCGCCGAGCGCGCCGCCGAGCTCGGTCTCGCGGCCCCCGGGTTCCGTTCGCCACCGCGCATCGTGGGCGTGGACCGCACCGTCCGGCGTGGTCGTGGCGGCACCGGGGGAGTGGTGGCGGTGCGGATCTCCGACCGTCCGCTCACGGCAATCCTCGGCGACATGATCGAGGGTGTCATCGTGGTGAACCGTCTCGCCCCACCCGAGGCCGACCGCGTGCGCACGCTTCTGTGGCGCTCCATGCTGCGCTTCACCATCGAGCTCGCCGGGTCGCGCGTAGCCTGAGCCCATCGCACCCTGCCCGGGTGGCGGAACTGGCAGACGCAGGGGGCTTAAACCCCCCGGACCGCGAGGTCTTGTGGGTTCGATCCCCACCCCGGGCACCGGCCCGACGGGGACTTTCGTCACATCCACGAAAGTGGACTGAGTCCAGAGTTCTCGCTACTCTCTGGCGCCGATGAGCACCCCCGCCGAGGATCTTCTCCGCCAGCACGGGCTCCATGTGACCGCCCAGCGACTCGCCGTGCTGAAGGTGGTGTCCGATCATCCCCACATCGCCGCCGACCAAGTGATCGACGAGGCACGCGGCCACATCGGAACGATCTCGCGCCAGGCCGTGTACGACGCACTCGGTCTCCTCGTGGAGAAGGGCCTGATCCGTCGCATCCAGCCGATTGGGTCGCCTGCCCTCTACGAGGACAGAGTGAGCGACAACCACCACCACCTCATCTGCCGCGGCTGCGCGCGTGTGGTCGACGTGGACTGTGCGGTGGGTTACACGCCGTGTCTCACGGCGGCCGACGACATGGGATACGAGATCGACGAAGCAGAAGTCGCATATTGGGGGCGGTGCCCGGAGTGCCAGACGGCGCCGGTCAGCGTTCCCTGACCAGACAACCCACCACACAGAACAACACACAGACAGAAACACACAAGGAGACATCAAGATGACTGACGTGAGCAAGTGCCCGGTGACGGGTGCAATGACCACACCGGCAGTGGGCACAGGGAACATTGACTGGTGGCCGAACCAGCTCAACCTGAAGGTGCTGCACAACAACCCCGCCGTCGGCGACCCGATGGACGAGGACTACGACTACGCCGAGGAGTTCAAGAAGCTCAACCTCGACGCGGTGGTGAAGGACCTCACCGCCCTGATGACCGACTCGCAGACATGGTGGCCCGCCGACTACGGCCACTACGGACCGTTCTTCATCCGCATGGCGTGGCACGCCGCGGGCACGTACCGCATCCAGGACGGACGCGGCGGCGCAGGCACGGGCATGCACCGCTTCGCCCCGCAGAACAGCTGGCCCGACAACGGCAACCTCGACAAGGCGCGCCGTCTGCTGTGGCCCGTGAAGAAGAAGTACGGCAAGCAGATCTCCTGGGCCGATCTCTTCGTGCTCGCGGGCAACGTCGCGCTCGAGTCGATGGGGTTCAAGACCTTCGGGTTCGGTGGCGGCCGTGCCGACGTCTTCGAGCCGGATGACACGTACTGGGGCAGCGAGAACACCTGGCTGGCGGACAACCGTTACAAGGGTGACCGCGAGCTCGAGAACCCGCTCGCCGCGGTGCAGATGGGCCTCATCTACGTGAACCCCGAGGGCCCGAACGGCAACCCCGACCCGATTGCCTCGGCGCGCGATATCCGCGACACGTTCGGCCGCATGGCGATGAACGACGAGGAGACCGTGGCGCTCGTCGCCGGCGGCCACACCTTCGGCAAGGCGCACGGCGCGGGCGACCCCGGCAAGCACGTCGGACCCGAGCCCGAGGGTGCACCCATCCAGGAGATGGGCTTCGGCTGGCGCAACACGATGGGTGAGGGCCACGGCGTGGCCACCATCACGAGCGGCATCGAGGGGGCGTGGACCCGCAACCCGATCGCGTGGGACAACGACTACTTCGAGATCCTCCTCGACAACGAGTGGGAGCTGACGAAGAGCCCGGCCGGTGCGCAGCAGTGGATCCCCAAGGGCGGAGCACTCGCAGGCACCGTGCCCGACGCACACGACAAGTCGCGTTCGCACGCGCCGATCATGACCACGGCCGACCTTGCGCTGAAGTTCGACCCGGAGTACGCCAAGATCTCGAAGCGTTTCCGCGAGAACCCGGCCCAGTTCGCCGACGCATTCGCGCGTGCCTGGTTCAAGCTGACCCACCGTGACATGGGCCCGAAGGCCCGTTACCTCGGGAAGCTGGTGCCGACGGAGAACCTCATCTGGCAGGACCCCGTGCCGGCGGTGGACCACCCGCTCGTGGGTGCGGCCGACGTCGCCGAACTGAAGGCGAAGGTGCTCGGTTCGGGCCTCACCGTCCAGCAGCTGGTGAAGACGGCATGGGCCTCTGCGTCCACGTACCGCGGCACCGACAAGCGCGGTGGCGCAAACGGTGCGCGCATCCGTCTCGCCCCTCAGAAGGACTGGGAGGCGAACGAGCCCGCGGAGCTCGCCAGGGTGCTCGGCACCCTCGAGGGCATCCAGAAGGAGTTCAACGCGAAGGGCAAGACCCAGATGTCCATGGCCGACCTCATCGTCCTCGCGGGCTCCGCGGCGGTCGAGAAGGCCGCCAAGGACGCCGGCGTCGCGGTGGAGGTGGCATTCACCCCGGGCCGCACCGATGCAACGGCCGGGCAGACCGACGCGGAGTCGTTCGCGGTCCTCGAGCCCACGTTCGACGGGTTCCGCAACTTCCTGAAGCCGGGCCACATCGCCACCACCGAGCAGCTGCTCGTCGAGAAGGCCACGCTCCTCACGCTCACCGCACCGGAGATGACGGTCCTCGTCGGCGGCCTCCGCGCTCTCGGCGCGACGCACAGCAACTCGAAGACGGGCGTGCTCACCGCCAGACCCGGTGCGCTCACCAACGACTTCTTCGTGAACCTCACCGACATGTCGGTTCAGTGGGCCCCCACGGACAAGTCCGAGGAGACCTTCGAGGGCCGCGACCGCAAGTCCGGCGCCGTGAAGTGGACGGCCAGCCGCGCCGACCTCATCTTCGGCTCGAACTCCCAGCTCCGCGCCCTCGCCGAGGTGTACGGCTGCGACGACGCAAAGGAGAAGTTCGTCCGCGACTTCGCCTCCGCGTGGACGAAGGTGATGGAGCTCGACAGGTTCGACCTCGCCTGATCGCCGCCGTCGCGGGGACACCGTCCCCGCGACCCGGCAACCGGTTGAACAACAGGACGGCATAGCCTTCGAGCATGCGCATCGACCGGGTCCGGCTCGTGTGCGTCCCGTTGCGGATGGTGTCGCCGTTGCGCACCTCCCGCGGTGACCACGCGTCGCGCACCGCCGTGCTCGTGGAGATCACGACCGATGACGGCACGGTGGGCTGGGGCGAGAACGTCGCACCCGAGGGTGACTTCTACACCGGCGAGACGCAGGCACTCTCGGTTGCGCACATGCGCGAGGTCGTGGTGCCCGCGCTCGTCAACGACGACCCGGGCGACGACTGGGACGACGATGCACCCACCCTCCCGATGGCGTCGCATGCGGTCTCGTCGGCGATCTTCGACATCGAGGCGCGCCGGCGCGGGGTGAGCCTCGCCACAGTGCTCGGTGGCCGCGGCGCGGCCCGCGTGCGCGTGGGTGCCGTGGTGGGGCTGCACGCCACGCCCGGCGAGACCGTCGAGGAGGCAGTCCGGCGCGCGGCCGAGGGTTACCCGAGGGTGAAGCTGAAGATCGCCCCGGGCCGTGACCGTGAGGTGGTCGCCGCGGTGCGGGACGCACTTCCGTCGGGAATCGACGTCCACGTCGACGCAAACGGCTCGTACGGTGCCGCCGACATCGCACATCTGTCGTTCCTCGACGAACTCGGCGTGGGGATGGTGGAACAGCCGTTTGCAGCGGGTGACCTCGTCTCCCACGCCCTGCTCTCCCGTGCGATCGCCACGCCGGTGTGCCTGGACGAATCCGTTGGCGGGCTGGTGGATGCGATGGAGGCGATCGCAACGGCCGCGTGCTCGGTGATCAACGTGAAGCCGTCGCGTGTCGGAGGCTTCCACGAGGCCACCGCAATCCTGCGTCTTTGTGCCGAGAACGGGATCGATGCGTGGGTCGGGGGCATGCTCGAGTCCGGCATCGGCCGTGCGGGATGTCTCGCGCTCGCTTCCCACCCCGCCTGCACCATGACCGCCGACCTGTCGGCGAGCGACCGCTACTTCGAGCAGGACGTGACCGAGCCCTTCGTCCTCGACGCCGGGACGTTGCATGTACCCGACGGCCCCGGACTGGGCGTGGTGCCCCGCCCGGAGGTGCTGGGGGACCCCGGCACCGTTATCGAGACGCTCTTCGAGCGCTGAGTCGTGGCACGATTCTCTGCATGATCCGTACGTCCGCGTTCGACACCGCAGCGATGACCGCAGACCTCGCTCTGCTGGTCGGCGCGGAGTCGCCGTCGCGTGACGTGGACCGGCTCACCGTGCACGCCCGGCTCCTCGCCGGCATGATGACACGCCTGCTCGGGTCGGCACCTGAACTCGTGGACTCTCCGGTCGGCCCGCACGTGCACTGGCGCGGAGGCGGGGAGCCGCGCGTGCTGATCCTCGGCCACCACGACACCGTGCACCCCGCCGGCACGCTCGCGGCTCGCCCGTTCACGGTGGACGGTGACAGGGCCACGGGGCCGGGTGTGTTCGACATGAAGGCCGGCATCGTGCAGGCGATCCATGCGGTGGCCGCGCTTGACGACCGCTCGCACGTCGAGGTCCTCCTGTCTGCCGACGAGGAGACCGGTTCGCGGGCGTCGCGGGCGCTCATCGAGGAGCGGGCGCTCGCGTGCGGGGCGGTGCTCGTCATCGAGCCGAGCGCCGACGGGGGAGTGCTGAAGACGGGCCGCAAGGGAACAGGCACGTTCGAGGTGCGGGTCCACGGCCGGGCGTCGCATGCCGGCCTCGAGCCGGAGAAGGGCATCAACTCGCTTGTCGAGCTCGCCCATCTCGTGCCCCGCATCGTGTCCATCGCCGACCCCGGGACCGGCACCACGGTCACGCCCACAGTTGCGTCGGCCGGCACCGCCGACAACGTGGTGCCGGAATCCGCATCGATGTTCGTCGACGTGAGAGTCGCGGTGCCCGCCGAGAAGGAACGTGTGGAGGCAGCGATGGCCGCGCTCCGGCCGACCGTCGAGGGAGCAAGGCTGGAGGTGCTCGGTGGCATCGGCCGGCCTCCCATGCACGAGTCCGCCGCAGTGAGCCTTCTGGCGATCGCCCGCAAGGTGTCAGCGGGTGCCGGTCTCCCCGCGGCTGAGGGTGTCACGGTGGGCGGGGGCAGCGACGGCAACTTCACGGCAGCCGTCGGTGTGGCCACGCTCGACGGACTCGGTGCGGTGGGCGGAGGTGCGCACGGCGCCGACGAGCACGTGCTCGTGTCGAGAATGGCCGACCGCGCGGCGCTTCTCGCCGGACTGTGTCAGGAGTTGTCCTCGATGGCGAGCAGGTTGGACCCCGTGAGGGTGCCCGCTGACCGGTAGACGCCGAGCTTCGACCGACTGTCGTCTATGTCGAGGTTGCGCATCGTGAGCTGACCGATCCGGTCGAGCGGACCGAACGCGGCATCGTCGACGCGCTCCATGCTGAGCCGCTCAGGTGCGTAGGTGAGGTTCGGGCCCTGCGTGTCGAGGATGCTGTAGTCATCGCCGCGGCGCAGGCGGAGCGTGACGGACCCGGTCACTGCCGTGCCGACCCATCGCATCAGCGGTTCGCGCAGCATGAGGCTCTGTGGGTCGAACCAGCGGCCCTCGTAGAGGAGCCTGCCGAGTCGCCTGCCCATGGTGCGGTAGTTCTCGATCGTGGCCTCGTTGTGGATGGCGGTGACGAGCCTCTCGTAGGCGATGTGCAGCAGGGCGAGGCCCGGCGCCTCGTAGATACCGCGGCTCTTGGCCTCGATGATGCGGTTCTCTATCTGGTCGCTCATGCCGAGACCGTGACGGCCGCCGATCGCGTTCGCCTCGTTCACGAGGTCGACGCGCGAGGCGAACTCGCGCCCGTTGATGGACACCGGCATTCCCTCGTGGAACGCGACCGTGACCTCCTCGGGGCTGATTGCTGCGTCCTCGCGCCAGTGAGCCGCGCCCATGATCGGCTCCACGATCTCCATGCCGTTCGACAGCTCCTCGAGAAGCTTCGCCTCGTGCGTGGCGCCCCAGATGTTCGCATCCGTGCTGTACGCCTTCTCCTTGCTCGCGCGGTAGGGCAGGCCCCGCGCGACGAGGAACTCGCTCATCTCGCTTCGACCGCCGAGCTCGGCCACGAACGTGGGGTCGAGCCAGGGCTTGTAGATGCGCAGCGACGGGTTCACCATCAGTCCGTAGCGGTAGAAGCGCTCGATGTCGTTGCCCTTGTAGGTGCTCCCGTCGCCCCAGATGTCCACGCCGTCGTCGTGCATCGCCCGCACGAGAAGTGTGCCCGTGACCGCGCGCCCCAGCGGGGTGGTGTTGAAGTACGTCTTGCCGGCAGTGGTGATGTGGAACGCCCCGCACTGGAGCGCGAGGAGGCCCTCGTTCACGAGTTCCTCGCGGCAGTCGACCAGCCGTGCGATCTCGGCGCCGTACTCACGCGCACGCCCGGGAACGCCGGCGAGGTCCGGTTCGTCGGGCTGGCCGAGGTCGGCCGTGTAACTGCACGGCACCGCGCCCTTCTCGCGCATCCAGGCCACGGCCGCGGACGTGTCGAGACCGCCCGAGAACGCGATGCCGACGCGCTCGCCCGCCGGCAGTGATGTGAGGACCTTCGACATGCCTCTCAACGGTACTGGCGCATGCCCACCATCACGCCGATGTTTGTGAGGAGCACCGCGGCTCCCACCGTCCATGCCCCGACGGCAACTGCGAGTCGGTCGGGGGCGTCCGGCACCGCGACGGCGATGAGCAGGAGGGAACACAGGATGGACACGGACGGCGCGCGCCTCCACGAGCGGACGGCGGCGACGAGCGGCACGAGCACGGTGGCGACGGGAACCAGCATCGCGACCGCGGGGGCGGGGGCGGCGGAGGGCCCGAGCCACCACACCGGCCGGCCGACGGTGCGGCTGGACACCGCGACGGCGAGCGTGCCCGCGAATGCGAGCAACCACGTGACGATGAGGACCGAACGCCAGCCATGCGGGAGTGCGGGAGGGACGCGACGCATGTCCTGACGGTAGACGCTGCGGGACTGCCGGCACACCACCGCCGTTAGCCTGAACGCCCCATGGACCACTCCCGATTCCGCAAGTTGTCCGTGTTCTTCCCGATGTGGAACGAGCAGGACTACATCGAGCGGGCCGTCGACGCCGCCCGCGAGGAGTGTGACGAGCTCGTGGCGGGCGGCGAGATCTCCGACTACGAGGTCATCATCGTGAACGATGCGTCCACGGACAGGACCGCGGAGATGGCTGATGCGATGGCCGCCGCGGACCCGCGGGTGCGGGTGGTTCATCACCCGGCCAACCGGAAGCTCGGCGGCTCGATGAAGTCCGGCTTCGCGGCCGCAACGGGCGACCTCGTCCTCTACACCGATGCCGACCTTCCCTTCGACATGCACGACGTGCACAAGGCGATCAGGCTCCTGCGCTACTACGAAGCCGACGTGGTGAGTGCGTACCGCTTCGACCGCACCGGCGAGGGATTGGTGAGGACCGTGTACTCCACCCTCTACAACCTGATGGTGCGGGTGATGTTCGGGGTGAGGATGCGCGACATCAACTTCGCGTTCAAGCTCTGCCGCACGAGGATCTTCGAGAAGGTGGAACTGAAGAGCGAGGGTTCGTTCATCGACGCCGAGCTCGTGGTGCGGGCCGCGAAGCACGGTTATTCGGTGATCCAGTTCGGTGTGGACTATTTCCCGCGGACGAGGGGCGTGTCCACGCTCAGCTCGCCCGGCGTCATCGTCAAGATCCTGAACGAGGCACGTGTGCTGCGCCGGGAGATCCGGCGCATAGCCCCCGCCCGTCCGGCCTGAGCGGCCCGACCCCGGCGCCGGTCGTCGGTAGCCTTCCGTCCCCGTGAGCAACCCCACCGACGGCGTTCCCGGCCCCGCCACGGACGGCGACCCCGTGTCCGCCGGCTGGTGGGTGCGGTGGCGCGGGACGATGGTCGCGGCCGTTCTGTGTGCGGCGGTTGTCGGTGTGGTGGTCACGCAGCGCGACACCGGCGACGCGGGTCCCGCGACCACCACGAGCACCACGCGCCCGGCAGGTGAGTGCGGCACACCGACCCAGGCGATCACGTGTTTCTCCCAGACCCGCACCGTGAGGCGCGGCGACAAGGGCGACGACGTGCGCCGCATCCAGCAGCGTCTCAAGGACCTTCACTTCGACCCCGGCTACATCGACGGTGTCTACGGAGGCGACACGATCATGGCCGTCTGGGCGTTCCAGGGTGCGGTGATGGACCGCTCGCGCGACACGATGGTCGACTTCGTCACACCCGAGACATGGGACATCATGCGCGGCAACGTCCTGATCGAACCGAAGCGCCAGCCCGGCTCGCCGCAGCATGTGGAGATCTTCCTGAAGAGCCAGCACATGGCCGTGTGGCGCGGGACCACCCTTCTCCTCGTGACGCACATTTCGTCGGGCACCGGCGAACAGTGGTGCGAGGAGGTCACGATCGACCCCGGTGAGGAAGGCAACAACGGCAAGGAACCGATCAAGAAGGGCATCTGTGGCCAGGCGGTGACACCCCCCGGCATCTACCGCTTCTACAACCGCAAGTACGGCAAGCGGGAGAGCAAGCTCGGCACGATGTGGAACCCTGTGTACTTCAACTTCGGGCTCGCGATCCACGGCGCCCAGCAGGTGCCCGCCCAGCCGGCTTCGCACGGATGCGTGCGCATCCCGATCTTCGTCTCCGAGTACTTCCCGGCGCTGGTGAAGTACAACGACCGCGTCTACATCTTCGACGGCGTGAAGGAACCCGAGGACTACGGTTCGCAGCCGCCACCGTGGGACAAGGACGACCCCAACTACACGACCACCACGTCGTCGTCGAGCACGACCTCCACGCTGGTTCCGCGCACCACGGTTCCGCGCACGACCGTTCCGCCCGGTTCCGTGCCGCCGGTCGCGAACACCACGACGACGGTCCCGTGACGGCGGGGCGCAGCGCCTAGTTCCCGAGCGTTCGCTCGAGCTCGGCGAGCTCGCCGGTCTGGGCCTTCACCATCGACTCCGCGAGTGCGCGGACCTCCGGATTGCGCGCATTCTCGGCCGCGAACTCCGCCATGTGGACCCCACCCTCGTGGTGGGCGATCATGAGTTCGGCGAAGATCCGGTCGGCGTCGGCGCCACGCGCCTTGTACAGCGAATCGAGCTCCGCATCTGAGGCGAGACCGGGCATGTCGTCGATCGCCGTGGTGTGACCCATCCAGCCCATCACCCGGTCGGACTCGTTCGTCTCGGCCGCGCCGAAGAGCCTCAGCAACTGCACCATCCGGCCGGCCTCGGCCGACTGGTGGTTCTGGATCTCGAGGGCGAGGGTCTGCAGTGCATCGTTCAGGTCGGTCCCTGTCGCAGCGAGGCTGCGGTACACGACCGCCATCGTGACCGCCTGCTCGTGATGGATCCTCATGTCCTGCAGGAACCCGGTGTCGACGTCGTTGTGCACGGCGGGGTCGTCCCCGCGGGGCATGAAGGTCCCGAGCATGAACCCGGCAACAACGAGAAGCGCGGCGGCGAGCACGATGTTGAGCGGACTGCGCCACCACGGGAGCGCGGCCCCGCGGGGTGTGTCGTGCACGGGGGGAAGGTCAGTCACGCAAATGACCGTACCGCCGCCGTCCTAGTGCCCGCATGCGCCGGCGGTCACGGGCATGTCTCACGGTGCGCAAGTAGCGTCGGTCCCGTGGAACCGAACGACTGGGTCGCAGAGCTCGAGGTGGCCGCATCCAGGGTGGGGACGATCGATTCGGCCTTCGCGGCCGACCCCTCCCGGCACTCGAGGTTCGTGTTCGAGGTGGGGGGCGTCCGGGCCGACTTCTCGATGCAGCACGTCGACGAGAATCTCTTGTCGATGCTCGTGGCTTTCGCGTCCGAGAGGGGCGTGCCGGGACGGCGCGACGCGATGCTGGCCGGGGAGGATGTGAACGTCACCGAGCTGCGCAAGGTGCTCCACACGGCCGTGCGCGGGAGCGGACCCGCGCCGGAGGTTGCGCTGGCACAGCGCGAACTGGACCGCGCACTCGCACTCGCCGAGGCTCTTCGCTCGGCAGGTGGTCCCTCGGTTCTCGTGAACATCGGCATCGGCGGTAGCCACCTCGGCCCTGCGATGGCGTGTGCGGCAATGAGGTCCCGTGCCGACGGACCGGAATGCCGGTTCGTATCGAACATCGACCCGGCCGATCTCGACACGGCACTCACCGGTCTCGACCCCGCGAGCACGGTGTTCGTGGTGTCGTCGAAGACGTTCACCACACAGGAGACGATGCACAATGCATCGCGTGCGCGCGAGTGGGTTCGTGCATCCGTGGGGGAGGCATGGACCGAGCGATTCGTCGCGGTGACTGCGGACCCCGACCGTGCCGTGGCGTGGGGTGTCCGCCCCGACCGGTGCCTTCGCTTCTGGGACTGGGTGGGGGGACGCTTCTCGGTGTCGTCGGTGATCGGCCTGCCCATCATGGTGAGTGCCGGGCCGGCGGCATTCCGGGAGTTCCTCGCGGGCATGGCGGAGATGGACGCACATTTCGCCCGCCAGCCCCTGCGCGCGAATCTCCCGGTCGTTCACGGGTTGGTGGCGTGGCTGAATGCGGTGGTCCTCGGCCGGCACTCGAGCGCCGTCGTGCCGTATGCGCGCGACCTTTCGCTGCTCCCGGCGTTCCTGCAGCAGCTGGTGATGGAGAGCAACGGGAAGTCGGTCACCGAGTCCGGCGCGGAGGTGACCGTGCCGACGAGCCCGGTCCTGTGGGGTGCGCCCGGAACCGACGGCCAGCACGCGTTCTTCCAGCTTCTCCACCAGGGCACCCGCATCGTCCCTGTGGAGTTCGTGGGGGTGCGGGAACCTGTCGGCTCGGACCGTGGCGGACACGACATGCTCGTGGCGAACATGCTCGCCCAGGCCGCGGCACTCGCCTCGGGCCGGCACAACGAGCACGAGCCCCACCGCAGCTTCCCCGGCAACCGGCCGAGCACGACCATCTTCCTCGAGACTCTTTCGCCGCGCTGCCTCGGTGCATTCGTCGCGATGCACGAGCACTCCACCGCCGTGCAGGGTTGGCTGTGGGGGATCGACAGCTTCGACCAGTGGGGTGTGGAGCTGGGCAAGGAGACGGCCGGCGATCTCCTGCCGGCGGTCCGGGGCACCGCCCGCGCAGCCGCCGGACCTGCCACCGCGGCCGCTATCCACTGGTACAGACGGGACTGACGCGACCCCGGACCCGAGAGGGTGCGAAACACCTGAACTCCGGTTGGGCGAACAGGTGTTTGCCTCTATCCTCACCTGTCATGGCACGGGGGGCGGGCAACACCTACGAGAACACGGTTCGCATGCTGAACCTGATGGCGCTTCTCAGCCACACCAATGTCCCGCTCACGATCGACCAGATCGCCGACCAGTTGAGCGAGGTGGAACCGCGTTTCCGCTACCCGGCACCCGGGCAGGCGCGCCGTGCGGCGTTCAACCGCGACAAGAAGGCCCTGATGAAGATCGGTGTCCCGGTTCTCACCTCCTGGCTCGGTGGCGACAAGGCGGGGGTCGGTGCCTACATCATCGACAAGGACAAGTACGTCAGCGTCGACTTCGGTCTGAATCGCGATGAGATGGACGCACTCCAGGCAGCCGCGGCAATCGTGCAGATCGAGCAACCGTGGCTCAAGTCGGCGGTGCAGTGGGTGGGCGGTGCGAGCGAGGTTGCCCCCGGCTCCACAGTTGCCCGCCTGTCCGGTGCAGGTGCGGCGCTGGCGTTCTTCACCGCCGCCCAGGAACGCCGCAAGGCGAAGTTCCGTTACAACGGCATCGCCCGTACGTTGCGGCCGTACGGCATCGCGAACAACAGCGGTGTCTGGTACGTCGTCGGTTACGACGAGGCACGCAAGGACGAGCGCAACTTCCGTGTCGACCGTCTGCAGAGCGCGCCCACGTTCGGCAAACCCGGCGAGTTCGATCGCCCGAAGGACTTCGACATCAACACGGTTCTCGTGCTCGACGCCAAGTTGTTCGGCGACGGCGGACGCGAGCACGCAATCGTGCGTGTCGATGCAAACCTCGCATCCGCGGTGGTCGCCGAGCTCGGCGACGATGCCGTGGTGGGAATCATGGAGGGGTCCGGTGCGGTGGAGGTGCGTGTTGCCTGCGGCAACTACGGCGCGTTCCGCACGTGGCTCTTTGCGATGGTCGACCGTGCCGTGGTGATCGAGCCGGCGCGCGTGCGCGACCGCATCGTGGCCGACCTGCAGTCGATGGGGGCCGGGGCATGACCGCGAACCACAAGAAGAAGGCTCCCGCGAAGAAGGTTCCCGCGAAGAGGGTTCCCGCGAAGAGGGTTCCCGCGAAGAAGGTTCCCGCGAAGAAGGTTCCCGCGAAGAAGACTCCCGCGAAGAAGGTTCCCGCGAAGAAGACTCCCGCGAAGAAGACTCCCGCCCCCGCCGCTTCCTCCAGAAAAGCTGCAGAACGCGTGGAGCTGCTCCTGAAAATGCTGCCCTGGTTGTTCAGCCGCAGGTCCGTGTCTGCCGACGAGATGGCGCGCGAGTTCGGTCTGCCGAAGGACGAGCTGATCACGGAGCTCGAGCTCGCGAGCACTTGCGGTCTGCCGCCATACACGCCCGAGATGCTCGCCGGGTTCTGGGTGGATGACGACGGCATGATCTACGTGAGCCCCGGCGTGCGCTTCGACCGTCGGCTGGAACTCACGATGAGCGAGGCATTCGGGTTGGTGCTGCTCGCCGGGGCGGGGAGCGGCCTCGTCGCCAGGCACCGTCGCGCCCCGTTGAAGTCGGCTCTCTCGAAGATCACCTCGAAGCTGGGTGTGGTCCCGGTCGAGGTCGACATGGGCAGCAACCCGAACCTCGAGGCTGTCCAGGCGGCTGCATCGGCGGGCGAGCGCCTCGCCATCACGTACTGGAACCCCGACCGTGATGATCTCACCGAGCGGGAGATCGACATCGCCGGTGTGTTCACGTTCCGCGGGCACTGGTACGTGAGCGCGCAGGACAGTCTGCGCGGGGAGCGCCGCACCTTCCGGGTGGACCGCATGAAGTCGATCACGCCGACCGGCATCGCTGTGCCGCCGGCTCTTCCTTCGGACGGCGCACCGAAGTTCTTCGACTCCGAGACCGAGGGCGAGAAGGTCGTGCTCGACCTCGCCCCCGGTGCCTCGTGGGTGCCCGAGACGTACCACTGCGTGGACGTGAAGGAAAGCGCCGACGGATCCGCCCGCGTCACCCTGATCGCGCGCGGCGAACACTGGCTGGGACGCCTTCTCCTGCGCGCGGGTGGTGATGCCACCGTTGTCTCGCCCGCGAAGTGGAAGGACCTCGGTACCTCCACCGCAACGGCAGTACTGGCGCGCTACTCCTCCAGCGTCTGATGCAGTTGGTCTGAGGTTCTCGCGCCCAGTTCGTCAATCAGTCGCACGAGGATCGATGCCGCGGCGCGGGCGTCGGCCACGGCCTCGTGGGCGCGTTCCCGGGAGACCCCGTAGTACTTGCACAGGGCCTCGAGATTGTGTCTCCGGTCGCCGGAAGAGTCGGTGCGCCGCGAAAGTTCCAGCGTGTCGACGTACTGCGAGATGGTCCATTCCCTGCCCACCCGGCGCGACTCCGCGCGCAGGAAGCCGAGGTCGAACGTGGCGTTGTGGGCGGTGAACAAACGGCCGTCCACCACTGACATGACGTTCTCGAGGGCCGCGCTGAGCGGCATTCCTTGCTCCACTGTCTCGCGGGCGATCCGGTGGATCTCCTCTCCGCCGTGCTCGTACTCGTCGGGGAACTCGGGCTTCACCACCGTGTCGAACTCCTCCACGATGCGGCCGGAGGAATCCACCACCACGGCCGCCACCTGGAGGATGCGGTCAGACTCGGGGTCAAGGCCGGTGGTCTCCACGTCGACAACCGCAAAGAGCGTGTCCTCGAGGCGTGCCTCCGGTCCCGTTGTCGGTCTTCCCGGTGTGTCGTTCATGTGCCCGACAGTACGGGCGGGGTGGGACAGCCGCTCATTTCCCGTCCGCCGTCATCACGGTCATGAGCGTGGCGCGGTCGAAGTAATCACGCCAGAGCGTGATCTTTCCGTGCTCGATCTCGAACACCCCGCACACGGGCAACGTGCGCCATTCGCCGGCGACCTGCACCCGGTCGTCCCGTTCGTTCAGCACCGTTCCGCGGTCGAGATTCCCGCTGCTCGTCTGACGCAGTATCTCCCAGTCGATCGCCTCGAGCATCGCGAAGAAGCCGCCGAGCGTGGACCTCAGCCCTTCCGCGCCGTGGGCCTTGCCGATCGGGACGTTGTCGTACTCGAACCCTTCCGACACCATCGTGGCCGCGGTGTCGATGTCGCGGCTGGACAGGGCCGCGATGAACGACCGGACGAGTGCATCTGGGGTGCTCATGCCACAGATTGTGGCACGGGCACCTGCATCACAGGAGTTCGGCCGCGAGGCTCGCGACCTCGCTGCGTTCGCACGCCGAGAGCGTGACGTGGCCGAAGCAGGACTGGTTGGAGAACGCCTGGATCAGGACAGCGAGGGCATTGTTCGACTCGCCCATGTACGGCGCGTCTATCTGGCTGGTGTCGCCGGTGAAGACCACCTTCGTGCCCTCGCCGATGCGGGTGAGGATCGTCTTCAGTGTGGTGGGTTCGAGGTTCTGTGCCTCGTCCACCACCACGAACTGGCGGTGGAGCGAACGGCCCCGGAGGAACGTGACCGACTCCATCGTGAGCTGGCCGCGTTGCTCGAGGTCGTCGATCATCCGCCGCGCGTCATGGCTGCTGCGCTGGTCGGTGAGGGCGACGATCGCGTCGTGGATCGCCGACATCCACGGGTCGAGCTTCTCGTCGAGACCCCCTGGCAGGAAACCGACGTCCGCCCGCCCCACCGGCACGAGGGGCCGGTACACCGCGAGCTTCTCGTAGGTGCGGCTCTCGACTGCCTGCTCGAGACCTGCAGCGATCGCCATGACGGTCTTGCCGGTCCCGGCCCGTCCGTCGAGGGCCACCACGCTCACGTCGGGGTCAAGGAGCAGTTCGAGGGCGAAGCGTTGCTCCTTGGAGCGGGCCCGCAGGCCCCACGCCTCGGGAGAGGCCGAGGGCAGGAGGACCACGTCGTCGCCCGTCCGGCGCACGAGCGCCGATTGGGATCCCGCCCGCACAACGGCGAACTCGTTCTCGTGGAGGATCGCCAGGTCGTCAGTCGAGTCGGCGCCCACTGTTCCCTCGCCGTAGAGGGTGTCGATGACCTCGCGGGGCGTCTCGCACGTGACCCACCCCATCGGTCGCATGATCAGCGATCGCCCCACCGGGTGGTGCTCGGCCGCCTCGAGCCCCATGTGGGCCGCCTTGATGCGCAGGCCGGCGTCGTTGGAGATGAGGCGGGTTGGGGCCAACAGGGACTGGCCGATGGCGGCCCCGATGATCCGGTTGTCCGGCACGGCGGGGTCCAGTCCGCTCTCTATGAGCCGCCCCTTCTCCACCCCGTTCACCTCGATGTGCACGGTGGCGTCATCGGGTCCGGGGCCGAGCGGAACGGGGGTGTGGATTGCCCCGCCCGCCCTCTTGCGAAGTTCCTCGATCGCGCGCAATGCGGTGCGCGCGGCCCTGCCCACGTCGTCGGCGCGCGATTTCAGGCCGTCGAGTTCCTCGATCACCGTGAGCGGGATCACCACATCGCAGCGGGAAAAGCCCGCAATGCACCCCGGATCGGCCACCAGGACGGAAGTGTCGAGCACGACACGTGTGCGTGTGCCCAGCGAGTGCGCGTTGTTCTCCTGTGGAAAAGGTTGAGGATCGTGGATTCCTGTGATCGCACGCATCTGGCCGGTGTCAACCCTCTCGCTCACACACGCTCCCGGCGGACTCGGTGACGCCGCCCGGTCCCGCCTTCCGTGCGACGCGCTCACTATGGCCTGACGACACACCCCGTCGGTGGATACTGCGCCCGGTGTGTCACGGTCTGTGCGCAGGGAAGCTCGGTGAGCATCATTCGGGCCTCCTGCGAGAAATTTTTCCGGATTTTTTCTGGCTCCCGATCGACCCGATGTGCGACGTCAGACGGAGTGACGCGACACTGATCCGCATGTCCCAATCTGCACCGATGCACGGACCAACGTTCGCCGCATTCTGCACGCAACTGAAGGCGTGGCGACCTCGCCTGGGTCGTCGAGCCACCGGCTGAAACCCTTGTGCACCAACGGTTTCAGCGTGGTGCACCAATCTCCGGAGGCCGGAGAAGGGATGCGGACGACGACGCTGCACTCGGCATTGTGATCACACCGTGATCACACAGATTCAGGCGCGCGATGCCGGCGAACGTGTCGCGCGGGAGGTTGACGACGGTCACGCGATCGACGTGATATTTGCAAATGCAACGAGCGAAATGCTTGCTTTCTGTCCCGGAAGCAGGTGAGATATGTGCACCACTCCATCCGAGGAGGATCACAGCAATGACCAAAGCAGAGCTCATCGAAGAAGTTGCGAGGCTCGCGGACTGTTCCAAGGCAGATGCCGAACGGACACTCTCCGCGTTCTTCGAGCTTGTGGTGGCCTCTACCAAGAGGGGCGAGAAGGTTGCCTGGCCGGGCTTCGGCGCGTTCAGCACAACCAATCGCAAGGCTCGCACCGGTCGCAACCCGCAAACGGGGGCGACAGTCACGGTGCCGGCATCCACTGCGATGAAGTTCACAGCGAGTTCCACACTCAAGGCCTCGCTGAACCCAAACCGTAAGTAACCACTTACCCAACGAGAGGAAACTCAAAGTGGCAGCAAAGAAGAAGGCAGCAGCCAAGAAGGCTCCTGCAAAGAAGAAGACAGCAAAGAAGGCCGCCAAGAAGGCAGCCCCGAAGAAGAAGAAGGCCGCCAAGAAGGCTGCGCCGAAGAAGGCCGCCAAGAAGGCAGCCCCGAAGCGCAAGAAGGCGGCTCGCCGCAAGAAGGCAGCCGCGAAGAAGTAGAGCTCCGCTCTCTCTTCGCACGCTTCAGCAAACGATCCAATCGGACAAGAGTGTTGAGAGCGGGGGGCGAAAGCCCCCCGCTTTTCAATTCCCCGACAGACTGGTGTCATGACCTCAGAACGCACCTCGGCCCACGAGCAGGTGACGGCCGATCTCGTCGCCGAGACCGGGGATCTCGACAGGATCCTGTCGGGCCTGGCCGCCGGCGACTGGGACGTGCCCACCCCGGCCCCGGGGTGGACGGTGAGCGACCAGGTGGCTCACCTCGTGATGTTCGACGAGCGGTGTGCATGGTCGATTGCCGAGCCCGATCGGTTCGCGGCCGATCTTGTGTCGCTGCGCGAGCCGGGCCGGTACGGCTCGATCCATCACGGTTACCGCGGGTTCGGGGCGTCCCGGCTGCTCGAGCGGTGGCGCGAGGGCGTGGATGCACTGGTCGCGGCCGCGCGCACATGCGACCCGCGGCAGAGATGCGCCTGGTACGGCCCCGCGATGTCGGCGACGTCGATGCTCACTGCACGGCTCATGGAGGCGTGGGCGCACGGCCAGGACGTGGTCGATGCAACCGGTGCGCACAGGGAGCCCACGGCACGCCTGCGGCACGTGGCGCACATCGCCGTGAATGCACGTCCCTTTGCGTTCGTCACGAACGGTCTCGAGCCGCCGACGAATGACGTGCGGGTGGAACTGCGCACACCCGACGGGTCCGAATGGGCGTGGGGGTCATCGGACACCCAGACCGTGCGCGGCGACGCACTGGGTTTCTGTCTCGCGGCGACCCAGCGTCGCCATCCCGATGACTGCGGGCTCGAGGTCTCGGGCGACGTGGCGACCAAGTGGGTGTCGATCATCCAGGCGTTCGCAGGGCCGCCCGGGGAGGGGCGCAGCCCCGGACAGTTCGGCTGACGCCCGTCAGAGGCGCGTCATTGCGTGGAAGATCTCCGCAGCGGCGAGACCGTGCGGGGCACCGAGTTCGGCGAGCCTGTCCCTGATCCGCCCGCGGAACACCTCCATTCCCGAGGTGTCGACCGCCTTCATCGTGGACTCGAACTGGGACTCGTGGCGCTCCAACGCGGCGAGCTTGGTGTCCACCCACGCGCCGACGTCCTCCACGTGGTTCGGTTCGTCGGCCTCCCAGAGCAGGAGAGCGGACGGACGGTGGTGGGTGATGCCCCCTGTCAGCTGGTGCTTCAGGAAGTGCGGGTCGCGGGCCGCGACGATCGCGTCGCACACGTTCAGCCCGGTGTTCCTGTGGTCGGGATGCAGGCGGTAGCGCTTCCACGGGTCGTGCGAGAGCACCACGTCGGGACGGATCGTGCGGATGGCGAGTGCGATGCGTTCGGTGACCGTGCGCGAGTGCTCGAGGTCGCCGTCCACGTAGCCGAGGAACGAGACGGTGCCCTTCGCGCCGAGCGCGGCCGCCGCAGCGCGTTGCTCGTCCTGACGGGTGGCCACCAATGCAACGGTGTCGGCGTCGGGATTCCACGTTCCCTTCGAGCCGTCCGTGCACACGAGGTGATGGACCTCCGCACCGGCGGCCGCCCACTTCGCGAGCGTGCCGCCGCAGCCGAACTCCACGTCGTCCGGATGGGCGCCGATCGCGAGGACCCGGCCGGGCGTCTGCAGGTTGCGGCTCCACGGCGCGGAGGCGGACCATGCGGCTCCTGCTGGTGGTGTCTGTCCGGGGTCGTTCGCGCTCACGGTGTTCTAGTTCTCCTTCGTGTGAGTTCGTCAAGATCGTCAGCGGTGTCGAGATCGAGGCTGAGGGATGCATCGTCCACGATCCGGCACGGGAGCCCGGCATGTCGCGCGCTCTCCACATGTGCGGCGAAGCTGCCCGGCCCGTAACGGAACGCGAAGTTCGCGCCCGCCGGAAGCGACAGCACGTTCGTGCCGTCCCGGTGCCTGTCGGGAACGAGTGTGACCTCCCCTGGATGCACGAGGTGGGCGAAGGACGTTGCGAGAGGGAGATCGGCGTGGCTCACCACCACGTGGCCGGCCCCGCCTGCCCGGGCCGCGTCGACACCGATCTCGACCGCGGCATTCAGTCCCGGCGCGGTCTGCCGCACCGGGCGCGCCCCGAGGGATTGCGCCCATTCGGCGGTGGCATCGTCATCGCACACGACATACACGGTCCATGGTGACCCCGCACCGACCACCCTTGCCGCACAGGTGCGCGCGAGGTTCTCTCGCTCCCCGTCAGTGATGGCACCGGCGAGACGGCCCTTCGCCGCGGCGAATGACTTCACCGGCACGACGAGAGCGACTTCCATCCGTTCAGCCTACGAACGCGCCCGCGCGGCTGCCCTACGCTGGCTCCATGTCGACGATCCGGATGGCCGTGGTGGGCGCGGGCAGCTGGGGCACCACCGTGGCATCGCTCGCCGCGGAGAACACCCCCACGGTGCTCTGGGCCAGGCGCGAGAGCGTGGCAGGGGAGATCAATGACGCACACACGAACTCGACGTACCTCGCCGACCGGCCGTTGAGCGCGAGGCTCACCGCGACCAGTTCACTCGAGGGGGCGGTGTCCCGGGCCGACGTGGTGGTGATGGCGGTTCCCTCCCACGGCTTCCGCGACGTTCTCGTCGAGGCGGCGCCGCACGTGCGTCCGTGGGTGCCGGTGGTGAGCCTCTCGAAGGGGCTCGAGCAGGGTTCGCTGCTGCGCATGTCGGAAGTGGCGAACGAGGTGATGCCGGGGCACCCCGTCGCGGTTCTCACCGGTCCGAACCTCGCGGGTGAGATCGCCGCGGGTCAGCCGGCCGCATCGGTCGTGGCAATAGACGACGCCGTGATCGCTGATGCACTCCAGGGGATCTTCTCGCGTCCCACCTTCCGCGTGTACACGAACACCGATGTCGTCGGATGCGAGCTTGCCGGCGTGGTGAAGAACGTGATTGCGATCGCATCAGGAATCGCCACGGGCATGGGTTTCGGCGACAACACCCGCGCCACCCTCATCACGCGCGGACTCGCCGAGATGACCCGCCTCGCGATGGCCATGGGGGGCCGTCTCGAGTCGCTCGCCGGTCTCGCCGGCATGGGGGACCTGATCGCCACGTGCTCGTCCACGAGCAGCCGCAACATGACAGTGGGCATGCGGCTCGGCCGCGGCGAGGTTCTCGCCGACATCCTCGCCAGCACGTCCCAGGTCGCGGAGGGCGTGAAGAGCTCGCGCGCGGTTCTCGACCTCGCGCAGCGGCACGGGGTCGACATGCCGATCGTGGAACAGGTCGTGGGCATCTGCCACGGCGGTGTGAGCGCCGCCGACGGGCTGGCCTCGCTCATGACCAGGCGCGCGCGTCCGGAAGTCCGCTGACAGTGCGCTCGATAGGTGTGCGGGGTGCGCTGTGGCGCGCCCGTGTGGACGTCCACGGCACCGTCGTTCCCGCCGATGGCTCGGCACCGCTCGGATGGCACGTCGCCGGCGAGGAACGTTGGTACTCCCCGGCGTCGGAATCCACCGTGCGCCAGACGTGGATCGGCGGCACCCCGGTGTGCGAGACGCGCATGCGCGTCGGCGGAGGAGACGTCGTGCAGCGGGTCTGGTGCGCCGCCGACCACGGAGGACTCACCATCGTCGAGTTCGAGAACGAGTCGCCGGCGTCGGTCGCAGTGGCGGTGACGCGCGGCGACCTGCTGACCGCACACCCCCTTCAGGCCGGTGAGCCCCGCGGGATCGACCTGCCGGCGGGGAGCGTTGTGCTTCCGCTCGCGCACCGCAGCACGACCCGTGCCGCGATCAGCCACTCCGGGGCCACCGGACCGTTGCCTGACGGTCTCGCCGGCCACCGTCAGGTGGTGAGCGGATGGGAGACCGCGTGTGCCGCAGCATCACGCGTGGTGGTGCCCGACCCGGGTCTCGCTGCATCGTTCGTGTCGGCGCGTTGCGGGGCGCTCCTCGGCGACGGTGTCCACGACGTCGCCGACATGGTGCGGCTCGGTGACACTCACCGTGACTGCATCGTCGAGCTCGTGGATCACGTGCAGAACCGGCTGAAGGCAGAGAAGCGCGCGCGGGTGCTGAGGTGGGACACGAGGCATCTGCTCGCGGCTTCCGCGAGGGCGGCAGTGGTCCTCGGTGATGACACAGCTGCGGGTGACATCGGGGCCGCGTGGCTGAGGCTCGCCGACCGCCCGTGCGAGCCACTCCCATCGTCGCCTCCTGGCGGGCAACAGGTGGTGGCATGGACGGAGTCCGTGTTCGCCGCAGGTTCGCCGTCCGGGGGCTCGTGCATCGTCCTGCCCGCGGGCATCCCTGAGGGATGGGAAGGCGCATCTCTCGAGGCGCACGGTCTTGTCGCCGATCCCGTGCGCACACTCTCGTGTGCCGTGCGGTGGCACGCGACGCGGCCCGCGCTCCTGTGGGAGGTGACCGGCCCGCAGGGACTCGTTCTCGAGGGTGGTGCGGGCAACTCGGGCTGGCACAGCACTGCCCCATCCGGCGAGACGTTGCTCAGCCCTGTCGGGGTGTGACCGGTTCTCAACGACCGGCTCTCAACGATCGGTGTACAGCGCGAACGAGTCTCCGGCGTTGATCACGCCCGGTGTCGTCACCATCGCGTACACCCGGCTGTCGTCGGCACGTTCGTGCCACATGCGCATGAAGTCGCCGCCGGCGAACCACGCCTTGTTCTGGCTGCACGGGTATGCGTACCCGGAAAGGAACCCGCGGACAGTGCCGGCCTCGAACTGGGCCCCCGGTCTCAGGGCCTCGTTCGGGATGCCGCCGACTGTGATGTTCTCACCGGCGTAACCGTGCTCGATCGGGTGACCCTCCGAGCGGAGGCGCGCGATCGAGTCAACCGACCAGATGCACAGTGCCTGGTACGGGGCGCCGTGGTGCTTCCGGGAGCGCTGCACGTCACCCTCGACGCCGCCGAACCCGACTCTCACCGTGGGAACCTCCTTCTTCGGGAGGCCACGGGATGCGTGCAGATGCGCGACGGTGCCCCGGTGCTCGCGGTCGAGCATGCGCATGGTGGGCAGGAACCTCCAGATCGCCGCGACCAGTGCCTCGACCTGCAGGTCGTCGAGCGAGTCGTAGGTGCCGGTGAGTGCCTCATTGAGCCGTTCGAAGGCGGTGTCGAGGTTGTCGAGCGGCGGCAGGGGGAGGCCGGCGAGTGACGCCGCCTCGGCCACGAACCCGCGGGCACCCGCGAGCCAGCCGTCGGGGACGGTGGATGCATGCCGGTGCTCCAGCCACGTCGCACCGATCTCGGTGATGCAGCGCCGGGCGTCGAGCGCCGAGTACGAGTGGTGGCCCACTGTCACACGTTCGGCCGACGGCATGCGGGCGAGCCTACGCTCGCGGGGATGGCGAGACCCGTTCCCACGCTCGACACGGAGCGCGCGTTGTTCGCCGACGGTGCGCGTGTCGTTGTGGGCATCGACGAGGTGGGCCGCGGCGCGATCGCCGGGCCGGTCACGGTGGGTGCTGTCGCACTCGCGGCGGGGTGCGGGCCGTTCCCCGAGGGCCTCGCGGACTCGAAACTGCTCACACCGCGCCGTCGGGAGGCAATGGTGCCGCTCGTGCGCGGCTGGGCGCTCGCATGCGCGACGGGGTGGGCATCAGCGGCGGAGATCGACCGTCACGGCATCGTGTCAGCACTCGGTCTCGCCGCCTCGAGGGCGATCGCCGTTCTCGGTGCGGCGGCCGACGTCCTCATCGTGGACGGCAACACCCCGTTCCTGCTCGAGGAGCCGGGTGGTCCGCGGGTGGTGCTGCGGGTGAAAGCCGACCGGGACTGCGCGTCTGTTGCGGCCGCGAGCGTGGTGGCGAAGGTGGAACGCGACGAACTGATGGCCCGGCTGCACGCGGACCACCCGCACTACAGATGGGATTCGAACAAGGGCTACGGAGCAGCCGTGCACACAGCGGCCATCAGGTCGCACGGAACCACGGAGCACCACCGCACCAGCTGGAACCTCGGCGTCTGAGCGCTGCTCACGGCGGCGCCCGGACGGGCTACTTCTTCGGCGCGGAGACCTTGATGTCTCGGAACGGCGACACGGAGTCGATGCCGGGCTCCTTCGGGAGGCCGAGCACGCGCTCGCCGGTGATGTTGCGCATGACCTCGTCAGAGCCGCCCGCAATGCGCAGGCCGGGCGTGCCGAGCACGAAGTTCGCCCATGCGTACGTGCCCCATTCGCCGGAGTCGGCGATGAGCTTGGGCCCGAGCGTGTGGGAGAGGAACTTCACGAGCTTCGCCTGGTTGTTGACGAGCGCCATCTTGGTGATTGACATCTCGGGGCCGGGCAGCTGGCCGAGCTTGATCTTGGACTGGGCTCGTGCCACGTTCATGGAGGCCACCTGGTAGCCCATGATGAGGTCCGCGAGCTGGATGCGCACGAGCGGGTCCTTGTCGAGGCCGTAGTGGGTCACCATCGCACGGATGCGGGTCATCAGGTTCTTGTCGCCGGCGTTGCCCGAGCCGATGGAGGAGCGCTCGTTCATGAGCGTGGTGAGCGCCACGTTCCAGCCGTTGTTCACGTCGCCGAGACGGTGGTCGTCGGGCACGCGCACCTCGTTGAAGAAGATCTCGTTGAACGAGGCACCGCCGGTCATCTGCTTCAGCGGGCGGATGTCGACGTTCGGGTCCTTCATGTTCACGATGAACGCGGTGAGGCCCTTGTGCTTGGGCATGTCCCAGTCGGTGCGGGTGATGATCTCGCCGATGTCGGAGTAGTGGGCGCCCGTGGTCCACACCTTCTGGCCGGTGATCACCCATTCGTCGCCGTCCTTCTCGGCCTTCGTGGTGAGAGACGCGAGGTCGGAGCCTGCACCCGGCTCGGAGAAGAGCTGGCAGGCGATGAGGTCGCCGCGCCATGCCTGGCGCACGTAGGAATCGACTGCGTTCTTCGAGCCGTGAGCGTGGATGGTGGGGATCACCATCCCGAGGGAGATGCCGAACGCGCTCTGGTCTGGTGTCTTGAACAGTGCCTCGAGCGTGTTGTAGGCGCGGTCGTAGGAGTTCGGGAGCGCGCGGCCGCCCATCTCCTTCGGGCCGCCGATCCAACCGAAGCCCGCATCGAACTTCTTCTGGCGCCACACCTTGCCTGCCTCGGCGTTCTTCGCTTCCTCGGCGCGGTCCTTCTCGCGGTAGAAGTTGTCGGAGCCCTCGCCCCACACGAATGCCTTCTCGGCGGGGCGCCTCTCGGCGTTCGCCTCGAGCCACTTGAGCGCCTCGGTCTGGAACTGTTCGAGGGTGATGTCGGCCATGGTGTGTCTCCGTGTTCCGGGGCGGCCGGGGGCCGCCGACAGGTTGTCCGTACGGTACCTGCGCAACCGATTGATGGGCGAGACGAGATGCGCCCCGACTAGCCTCGCGGACATGGGTCAACCCGTTGCCGTCGAGGAAAAAGCCGGGCTCGCACCGGCGGTGGTGCGCTTCGAGACGAACCGGTCCCTCACCGGCCAGGGTCATGAATCCTTCGCCCACGAGGGGGAGGCCCGCGGCCCCCGCCCCGCTGCCGTTCTCGCTCGCAGGCTGTTTGGCTCCGGGCAGATCGCCCGGGTGCACGTGTACGGCAACATCGTCACGGCCACCCTCGCCCCCGGTGCCACGCAGGCAGGTCTCGATGCGATCGTGCGTGACCTCTACCAGTACTGGAAGCCGGGGATGGAGCCGCCCTCGGTGGAGGAACTGATGGCCCAGGTGCCCGCCGCCGCCGAACCGGCCGTGGCCGCGCCGGCGGGTGATGCTGCATCGGGACTCGACCCTCGCGTGCCCGCACATCTGTGGGAGCGCAGCCGCCTCGGTCGCGAGCGCTGGCTGGCCAAGCAGTCGGGCTGACCCGGCTCACCCGACCCGACCGGTCAGGGGCGAACACCTGTTCGGTACCATGCGCGCGTGAGCGCACAGCAACCCCGTCTGTCCCGCCCGGTCCTGTCCGCTGCCGGCCTGCCCGTGGGGGTGGAGACCGCGGCACAACTCGCATCACGTTCCGGCCCGCACACGGCCCTGCCCGTCGCTGCGCCGCTCGCGCCGTTGCTGCCGGTGCACGGTCTCGAGCGGGGCCTCGTGCATGCGGTGCGCGGTGATGCCGCCATGTCGCTCGTGTACGCCCTCGTCGCCGAGGCCACCGCTGCCGGCGCATGGTGCGCATTCGTCGACATGCCGCACGCCGGCCTGCGTGCCGCGCACGAGCACGGGGTGGCACTTCAGCGCACGGTGTGCGTCGACACCGGCCGTGTTCCGTCATCGGTCGGTGCAGTGATCGGCGCGCTCGTGGACGGCTTCGACATCGTGGTCGTCGGCAGTCCTGCGTGCCCGCCCGCTGACGCGCGCAAGGTTGCCTCGCGTGTGAAGGCGCAGGGTGCTGTCCTCGTGGTGCACGGTGCTGCACCGTCGTTCGCGCCTGATGTCGAGATCACGGGGCGCACCAGGCGCTGGGGCTTTGAGGTACGGGCCACCGAGCGCACCGTGGAGGTGGAGTCCGCGGGCCGCCGGGTGCACCGGCCGCGCCGCGTCACCGTGTTGCTGCCCGGCCCCGCGGGCCGCGTGGCATCCGTGTGATGCGCAGCGTCGTCGTTCTCCACCCGGGGTGGGATGCCGTCCACGGCGAGCACGGCGCGGAGCACTCGTACCGCACGTACGAGCGTGTGGTACGCACGGTCACGGGGGTGTCGCCGCTCGTGGAGGTGGAGTCCGCGGGCCGGCTGGTGTTCGCCGCGCGCGGCCCCGCGCGCTATTTCGGCGGTGAGCAGGCGATGGCCGATGATGTGCAGGCGCGCATACACGCTGTCGGTTCGGCCCGGTTCGGTGTCGGCATTGCCGGGTCGCGCTTTGCCGCTGCGGCTGCTGCGGCCGCCGCCGTCGGCGGTGCGCCGGTGATCATCGGTGACGACGCAACCACGCCATTTCTCTCGCGTCTCCCCGTGGGGTTGCTGGTCGGTCTCGCCGATGTGCCCGGGGACGTGGTCGATCTCTTCGGGCGGCTCGGCCTGCACACCTGCGGTGCGGTCGCGGGGCTGGGGGAGAGAGCCCTCATCGAACGGTTCGGGCTCGACGGCATGCGTGTGCACCGTCTCGTCACGGGCCGCGACGAACGCATGCTCGACCCCGGCGCGCCGCCACCCGACATCGTGCGTGCGGTCCATTTCGATGACCCGCTCGTAGCGGTGCACAACGTGGTGCTCTCCGCCCGTGCGTGCATCGAGGACACCGTTGCCGCCGTGGCGGCCACGGGGCGCCAGTGCGTGCGCATGCTCGTCGCCTGCGAGACCGACAACGCCGAGACGAACGAGCGCATCTGGACAGAACCACGCGGCTTCGACGCGCCCGGTGTGGCGCGCCGGATCTCCTGGCAGCTCGACGGTTGGCTCGTGCCCGCCGGTGACCGTGATTCCGGTGACTGTGATTCCGGTGACTGCGATTCCGGTGACACGGTGTCTGCGGGCGTCACCCGCGTCACCCTCACTCCGCTCGAGTGCCGCGAGGTGCTCGTGGACCAGCTGCAACTGTGGGGCGGCAACAGGGAGAACGCAGAGCGTGCGGCGCGCGCGGTGAGCCTCGCGGTGGCCACGGGCGGCACGTTGTCGGTCACCGTGCCGCAGTGGTCGGGCGGCCGCGACGTGTCGGGGGAGTACGAGCGCATCCCGGTGGACATTGTGGACCTGCGCGACGCGGCGGCGGCCGAGACGCGCGTGGACAGTGGCAGGGGAACACCACGCGACTGGAGGGGGGCAATCCCGGTGCCCTCCCCGGCGCTCGTGCACGCATCGCCTCGGCAGGTGGAGGTGCACGCAGCCGACGGCACCCGCGTCACGGTCACCGGCCGGCACGAACTGTCGGCTGTGCCGGCGCGGGTGACGGTGGGTGAGCGTGAGTTCGAGGTGGCCGCGCATGCCGGCCCGTGGCCCGTGGAGGAACGATGGTGGGACCCCGCGCGCCGCCGGCGTGTGGCGCGTCTGCAGGTGCTGGTGCGGCCCGTCGGGTCCGGCAGCGCAGCGGGCCACGTGCTGCTCCTCGTGTTGGAGTCGGGTGCGTGGTCCCTTCTTGCGCGCTACGACTGAACGCATAACCTCACAACGTGTCCGGCGCGGTGGATGGAGTCTCGTCCCTGTTCGCGGCGCACGTGCCGGTGGATGCGCGTGAGCGCGAGTCGATGGAACGCTTCACCGGGCTCGTTGCCGGTCTTGAGCGACCGTTCGACGAGGACGCGGACCCCGTGCACGTCACCGCATCCGCGATCGTGGTGAGCGACGGTGGCGACAAGGTGGCGCTGCACCTGCACAAGCGGCTCGGCATGTGGCTGCAGCCGGGAGGGCACATCGAACCGGGGGAGCATCCGGCGCAGGCCGCACTGCGCGAGGCGGCCGAGGAGATCGGCGTGCCGGTGCGCCATGCGCGTGACGGCGGGTTGTTCCTGCACGTGGACGTCCATCCCGGCCCGAAGGGGCACACGCATCTTGACCTGCGCTACCTCGTGCGCGCACCCGAGGTGACACCGCAACCGGCGCACGGCGAGAGCCGGGAGGTCGCCTGGTTCGGGTGGGACGAGGCCGTTGCCATTGCCGACCCCGGTCTGTCGGGCGCGTTGGTGGCGGCGAAAGCCTTGTTGGAGTAGGGCTCCGGCAGTCCGCAGGGCTTTCCATACGAACATATGTTCGCTACTGTGGAGACCCCTATGGGGTTCCACAACCCGCCCGTGCCGTGGTCAGAGATGGAGGCGCGCCTGTCGAACGGGCGTGCCCCGTCCTCGGTGTCGTGGAACGGGGGTGGCGACGGCCCGGCGTTCGGCGCACGTCGCAAGCAGTTCGAGACATCGGTGCGGCGGCACGTGGATTCGGTCGCGTACGCCGAACTGCACTGCCGGTCGAACTTCTCGTTCCTCCACGGGGCGGCCCATCCCGAGCAGCTGGCGGAACGCGCCGCGGAGCTCGGTCTCACGGCACTCGCGCTCACCGACCGCAACGGTCTGTACGGCGTGGTGCGCTTCGCCGAGGCAGCGCGCGCGGTGGGTCTGCCCACGGTGTTCGGCGCCGAGCTCGGCTGCACCGGCGACGAACGCGGTGACGGCACACACGAAGCAGACGGTGACCTCGTGGTGCTCGCCGACGGGCCGGCGGGGTACGCGCGGTTGTCACGTGCGGTGAGCGAGGGCCAGCTCGCCGGCAGCAAGAACGAGCCGGTGTTCCGCCTCCACGCCGTCGCGGGCACGGTGCGCGGCCACTGCAGCGTGCTCACGGGCGGACCCGGGGGGATCGTGCCGCGGGCACTCGCGCGGCACGGGCCTGCCGCGGCGCGGCGCTCGCTTGCGTGCATGGTGGAGGCGTTCGGGCCCGACAGGGTGCTCGTGGAACTGTGGGACCACGGAGACCCCACCGATGCGGTGCGCAACGACCTGCTCGTGCGCATGGCGGCCGACATGGACCTGCGGTGCGTGGCCACCAACAACGTGTCGTACGCGGTGTCCTCGCAGCACCGTCTCGCCACAGCGTTCGCGGCTGTCGCGGGCCGGACCGCGCTCGACGAGGTCGACCATCTCCTCCCGCCGGCGGCAACTGCGTACCTGCGCAGCGGCGGCGAACAGGCGCGCCGGTTCGCCCGTTACCCGGGCGCGGTGGAGAACGCCGCGGCGGTCGGCGCGGAGCTCGCGTTCGACCTCTCGCTCGTGGCGCCGTCGCTCCCGCCGTTCCCGTGCCCCCACGGGCTGGATGAGATGTCGTGGCTGCGCCGTCTGGTGGAGGAGGGCGGCACGCGACGCTACGGGGCGCGCCCGTCCGACAGCACAGAGGACCTCTCGCTGCGGGCACGCGCGTGGCGCACCATCGACCACGAACTGTCGGTGATCGAGGCACTGGGTTATGCGGGGTATTTCCTCGTGGTGTGGGACATCGTGCGTTTCTGCACGGAGAACGGGATCCTCTGCCAGGGCCGCGGCAGCGCCGCCAACAGCGCGGTGTGCTTCTCGCTCGGCATCACCAAGGCCGATGCGGTCTCGCTCGGCCTGCTGTTCGAGCGTTTCCTCTCGCCGGAGCGCGACGGCCCGCCCGACATCGACATCGACATCGAGAGCGGCAGGCGCGAGGAGGTCATCCAGTACGTGTACGCGCGCCATGGTCGCCACCACGCGGCACAGGTGGCGAACGTCATCACGTACCGGCCGCGCTCGGCGGTGCGCGACATGGCGCGTGCGCTCGGCCACGCCCCCGAGCGCCAGGACGAGTGGAGCAGGCAGGTCGACGCCTGGGGAACGGTGGCCGTCACCGCTGCGTCGGGCGACCATGCCATCCCCCCGCTCGTGCTCGAGATGGCGGCGGAGGTGGAGAACATGCCGCGGCATCTCGGCATCCATTCGGGCGGCATGGTCATCTGCGACCGGCCCGTGGTGGAGGTGTGCCCGGTGGAGTGGGCACGCATGGAGAACCGCAGCGTGCTGCAGTGGGACAAGGACGACTGTGCCGCGGTCGGTCTCGTGAAGTTCGACTTGCTCGGCCTCGGCATGCTGTCGGCGCTGTCGAACGCAGTGCGACTCATGCGGGAGGTGCGCGGTGTCGAGCTCGACCTCGCGGCGCTCCCGCAGGAGGACGAGGTGTACGCGATGCTGTGCCGGGCCGACACCGTGGGCGTGTTCCAGGTGGAGTCACGTGCGCAGATGTCCACGCTCCCGCGGCTGCGGCCGCGGCGTTTCTATGACCTCGTGGTGGAGATCGCGCTGATCCGTCCCGGTCCCATCCAGGGCGGCTCGGTGCACCCCTACATCCGCAGGCGCAACGGGAAGGAGCCCGTCACCTACCTGCACCCGTTGCTCGAGAACTCGCTCGGCAAGACGCTCGGCGTGCCGCTCTTCCAGGAGCAACTCATGCAGATGGCGATCGACGTGGCCGGGTTCACGCCGAGCGAGGCCGACCAGCTGCGCCAGGCAATGGGATCGAAACGTTCCGCCGCGCGCATGAACCGCCTGCGCGAGCGTCTGTACGAGGGGATGGCCGAGCGGGGCATCACCGGCGGCATCGCCGACGAGATCTTCGACAAGATGGCGGCCTTTGCGAACTATGGCTTCCCCGAGAGTCACTCGGTCAGCTTCGCCTACCTCGTGTACGCCTCCGCATGGATCAAGCTGCACGAGCCGGCGGTGTTCTGCGCGTCGCTGCTGAACGCCCAGCCCATGGGTTTCTGGTCGCCGCACACCCTCGTGCGCGACGCGCGGCGCCACGGCGTCACGGTGCACACGCCCGACATCAACTCCTCCGCCGGCGCCGCCACGCTCGAGCCGTGCGGTGGTTCTGCCGGCGGCCTCGCGGTGCGTCTCGGTACCGGCGCGGTGCGCGGCATCGGGGCGGACCTCGCCGCGGAGATCGCGGCGGGCCGTCCCTATGCATCCATCGAGGACCTCGTGCGGCGGGTGCCGCGCCTGTCGCGGCGCCAGGTGGAGGCACTCGCCACGGCGGGTGCGTTCGGTGAGTCGTTCGGGGAGACGCGTCGCGACGCACTGTGGGAGGCGGGTGCGCACGCCGGCGCGGCGTCCACGCTCGACGGCATCACGGCCCCGCAGTCGGTGCCCACACTGCCGGGCATGGAGCCTGTGGAGGAGGCGATCGCCGACCTGTGGGCCACGGGCATCTCGCCCGACGGCCACCCCACCGTGTTCCTGCGCGGGGAACTCGATGCGCGCGGCGTCCTCACGGCGGAGGCACTCGGTCGTGTCCCGCACGGGGAGCGGGTGCTGGTGGCGGGCATCGTCACGCACCGCCAACGGCCGATGACCGCGCGCGGTGCCACCTTCATCAGTCTCGAGGACGAGACGGGGCTCTTGAACGTGGTGTGCTCGCGCGGGTGCTGGGCGCGCCACCGCACGGTGGCGCGGGATGCCTCCGCACTGCTCGTGCGGGGGAGGGTGGAGTGCGCCGACGGTGCCGTGAACGTGGTGGCGGAGTCCCTCGTGCCACTCTTCGCGCCGGCGTCGGTGCCGAGCCGCGACTTCCGTTGACTAGTTCACCTGGTGGATCTCGAACGGCACCGTCGGCACGCCGTTCTCCAGCACGGCACGGAGGTGGACGTGGAGGTCGCGAGGGGCGAAGAGATCATTGCCCGCGTACCCGGCGATCTCATCCACCGTCCACCACCTGTGCTCGTGCAGGTTCTCCGCGCGCAGGCGCTCGGTGCCGAATGCCGGGTCGGGATCGAAGCGTGCGGTCCGCACGAGAAACACCGACTCGCGCTGGCCACGCCACTCGATTCCGTCGGTGTCCACGAGACGGAACTCGTGCAGACGGTTCCAGACGTGCCCGCCGATCCATGCGTCGGTGAGACCGACCTCCTCGCGCAGCTCCCTGTGCAGCGCGGTGGTCTCGTCCTCGCCGGGTTCGATGCCGCCGCCGGGGAGCACCCAGTACGCGCCGTGGTCGAAGACGAGCCGCACCATGAGCACATGGTCGTTCTCGTCGAGCACGAGCGCGCGGACGGCCGCGCGCAGCCCCCGCTCGGTCACTCGTTCGGGGTCTCGCCGAGACCCTCGTTGAACATCCGGTACGTGTCGTAGATCTCCCGGCACGCCTGGCACATCGGCAGCTGCCGCGGGTCACGGGACGGCACCCACACGTGACCGCACAGCGCCTCGATCGGCGTGCCCGTGATGCGTGCCTCCAGCACCTTCGCCGCCGCGTTCTCGCCGGGCTCGGTCTTCACGATGTGTGCGACGACCGGCTCACCCGTCTCGGTGGTGAGGTCCTCCTCGGGGCGGACGGTCGGCGCGGTGACGGGGAGAGTCGGGGTCACGTGCACAGTCAACCACCGCAGGTCCGCGGTCGTCACGGTCGGTCGGGCGCCCGCGGCTACCATCTCTTTCATGCCGTTGTACGAGTACAAGTGCCGCACATGCGGGTCAGTGTTCGAGGAGCGCCGTCCGATGTCGGAGGCCAACTCGCCCGCCACGTGTTCTGCCGGACACCCCGGCGCCGTGCGGATGCTGAGCGTGTTCGCGAGCGTCGGTGCATCCCCGTCCTCGTTGCCGTCCGCCCCGCAGACCGGCGGGTGCTGCGGCGGGGGCTGCTGTTCCTGAACCTCCCCGACCGGCAGGTTCCACACCGTGATCCTCGTCGATGAGTGCCGCTGGCCGCACCGCGATCTCCTGTGGTGCCACATGATCTCTGACGTCTCGCTCGACGAACTGCACGCATTCGCCGACCTGCTCGAGGTGCCTCGGCGCGGGTTCCAGGGCGACCACTACGACCTCCCTGCGCACGTACGGGACCGTGCGGTGCTCCACGGTGCGCTCGAGGTCCCGAGCCGTGAGATTGTCGCGCGGCTGAACCTGTCGGGGCTGCGGCTCGCGCCGCAGCAGCGCCGCGGATCAGAGAGTCGCTGAGATCGCCATCCAGCACGCCACGGTCACGAGCACCGGCGTCACCCACGTGAACCAGCGCGCCTGACGGTTCACCGCGGGGTCAAACATCACCCAACCCACGCCTGCTCCGGCGACCACGCCGCCGAGATGCCCTCCGATGGAGATTCCCGGCAGTGCGAAGGTGATCAGAAGGTTCAGCACGAGTGTCGCCCCGATTCCGGTCTGCATCGGGTTTATGCCCCGGTGGAGGAGCGCCACGGCCGCGGCCCCCATCAAACCGAACACCGCACCCGAGGCGCCGCCCGTGAGGGCATCGGGAGACAGCAGGATCGCACCGGTCGCACCGCCGACGAGTGACGCGAGATACAGCAGCAGGAACCGTGCACGCCCGAGAGCCGGTTCAAGCAGGCCACCGAGCTGCCACAGGAGGAGCATGTTCATTCCGAGGTGGAAGATCCCGAAGTGGAGGAACCCCGAGGACACGACGCGCCACATCTCGCCGTCCTGGAGGAACACCTTCGACAACCCGATCTCGATCTGTCTCCGGTTGATGCCGGTGCCGAACCCGGTACCGCCCGCCACCGTCCAGAGATACACGGCGACGTTCGCGCCGACGAGCACGCGCGTCGCGAGGGTCGTCTGCACCGCACTGCGTCGACGGAGTCGTTCGGCGAGCGGCGGCCGTGCCCGTCGCACGCAGTCCACGCACTGGGACCCCACCGTGGCCTGGACGAGGCAGTCATTGCACGCCGGTCGTTCGCAACGGGTGCACCGGCGACCGGTCGGCACGTCGGGGTGGCGGGTGCACCAGGACACCGGCGGCGGCGCGGGGGAAGGTGGGTTCGGCACGGTCAGCGGGGCGCCTGCTCGGCGGCCTCTCGGTTGGCGAGATACCACTCCACCGTGCGCCTCAGGCCCTCCCGGAAGTCCATTCCTGCGCGCCAGCCGAGCAGCGCGGCAGCACGGGAGGGGTCGATGCGCCGCCGCGGCTGTCCGTCCGGCTTGCTCGCGTCCCATCTCAGCTCTCCGTCGAAGCCCGTGACCTCGGCGACGGCGTGCGCAGTCTCCTTGATCGTGATCTCGCGGTCGGCACCGAGGTTGATCGGTTCTGTGCCGTCGTGGTTCTCTGCGGCGAGAACGATTGCCGACGCAGCATCGTCGACGTAGAGGTACTCGCGGCTCGCCGAACCGGTTCCCCACACGTCAATGTGCCGCGCACCGGACTCCCGCGCCTCGACGCACTTCTTGACAAGGGCGGGGATCACGTGCGACACCGAGGGATGGAACTTGTCGCCCGGCCCGTAGAGGTTGGTGGGGATGAGGTAGGCGAACCGCTGGCCGTACTGCTGGGCGTTGACCTGTGCGTGGAGCAGGTGAGCCTTCTTCGCGACCCCGTAGGGGGCGTTCGTCTCCTCGGGGTAACCGTCCCAGAGCGACTCCTCGCGGAACGGGACGGGAGTGAACTTCGGGTACGAGCACACCGTGCCGAGCAGGACGGTCTTCTGCACGCCGGTCGCGCGCGCCGCCTCGATGACGTACGTGCCCATGAGGAGGTTGTCGAGGTAGAGGCGGGCGGGGTCCACCTGGTTGTATCCGATTCCTCCCACCCTCGCTGCGAGGTGAATGACGTGGCTCGGGCGCACGTCGGCAAGAACCCTGTGCGCCTCGCCCGGCACCGTGAGGTCGCACTCGGCGTGGCCGGGAACCGCCACGTCGGCACCCTCCGCCACGAGTCGTGACACCACCACCCGGCCGAGAAAACCGTGCCCGCCCGTGACGAGCACGCGACGTCCCGACCAGAACTGCGACATGGGGTCCATCGTAGGACGCGAACAGCAAGAATGGATGGGTGCGCGTCGCCTACACCCTCGAACAGTGCTGGCACCGCGTGCCCGGCGGCACGGGGTCCGCGGCAATCGCTCTCGCGTCCGCGATCGTCGCGAGGGGTGACGTGGATCTCGTCGGTGTCGCGGGGAGACACTCGCGCCCCGCAACCGCCGGTTTCGAGCCTCCGGTGCGGTGCGCGAGTCTGCCCGTCGCGTCGCCGTGGCTGTACGAGACGTGGACCAGGTTGCGCTGGCCTCTCGTGGAGTCCGTCGTGCACGACGCCGATGTCGTGCACGCAACGACCGTGATACCCGCGGCGACCCGTCGCCCTCTCGTCGTCACCGTCCACGACGTCGCGTTCCTCCGGCATCCCGAGTTCTTCACGGCGCGGGGCAACAACGTGTTCCGTCGTTCGCTGCGCCTGGTGCGGGAGCGTGCCGCGCTCGTGCTCTGCTCGTCGCGGGCAACCGTCGACGATTGTCTCGGGGCCGGGTTCCCCGCCGCGCGGCTGCGTCACGTCCCGCTCGGGGTCGCCACCGCCCACATCGGCGAGGCCGACATCGCACGGGTGCGCGCCGCCCACGACCTTCCCGATCGGTTCGTGCTCTTCGTGGGCACGCTCGAGCCGCGCAAGAACCTCGAGCGGCTCATCGCTGCGATGTCGACCCTGCCGCAACCGGTTCCCCTCGTTGTTGCCGGTGTCCACGGATGGGGGGACACGCCGGCGCCGGGCACCGGCGACGTGCGGTTCGTCGGATGGGTGCCGCAGGCCGACCTGCCGGCCCTGTATGCGGCATCCACGGTGTTCGCGTACCCGTCGTTGCTCGAGGGGTTCGGCATGCCGGTGCTGGAGGCAATGGCGGCGGGGACAGCAGTTGTCACGTCCGCGGGAACATCCACGGAGGAGGTTGCTGGCGGTGCGGCGGTTCTCGTGGACCCGCTCGATGTCGAGTCGATTGCGCGCGGCATCGCGGGGGCTATCGACAGGCGCGACGAACTCGTCGCGGCCGGCCGGGAGCGAGCCGCGGCTGCGACGTGGGAGCGGACGGCGTCGCTCGTCGTCGAGGCGTACGCAGAGGCGGCCCGCCCGTGACGCTGCGGGTCGCGATGAACCTGCTGTGGTGCAGGCCCGGAGTCGGCGGGAGCGAGGAGTACCTCGTGCGGCAGTTGGACGGCATCAGGGCGAACGGGCACAAGGTGCTCGTCGAGGTGTTCGCGCCACGCGGGTTCTCCGCCAGGCTGCCCGCTGTTGCAGCGAACTTCACGGTCCACGAGGCGCCGAGTGCATGCACACGCCGCGCCGAGCGGGTCGCCCTCGAGCACACGTGGCTCGCCTCCCGCACACGGGGGTTCGACCTCGTTCACCACGGCGGGGGAACGGTGCCGCGCCGTGGCAACCCGCGCACGCTCCTCACCGTGCACGACGTCCAGTGGGTCGACTACCCCGGATACGTGCGTGCGGTGAAGCTGCGCTACCTGCGTTGGATGGTGCCCCGCTCGCTCGAGCGGGCAACGCGGATTGCGGTGCCGACCTCGTTCGTGGCCGGCACGCTCGAGTCAGCGTTCGGCACGCCCCGCACCCGCATCGGGGTGGTGCGTCACGGGCTCGAGACCGCCTTCGACGAACCTGCGGACGCGGCAGATGTGAGGGCGAGGTTCGGCATCGGCGACAGACCCTTCGTCGTGTACCCGGCGATCACCCATCCCCACAAGAACCATGCGTTCCTGCTGGAGCTCATGGCCGCGCCCGGGACGGAATGGTCCGATGCGGGGCTTGTCGCCGTGTTCGCCGGCTCGCAGGGCAATGCCGAAGGGGACGTCCGCGCGCGGATCGAACGCCTCGGGCTCGGCGACCGCGTCGTGATGCCGGGGAGGGTGTCGCCGTCCGACCGCAACGGTCTGCTCGCGGCTTCGGACGCGATGGTGTTCCCGAGCGAGTACGAGGGGTTCGGCGCGCCGCTGATAGAGGCGATGCGCACCGGCACGCCGGTCATCGCGAGTGACCGTGCGAGCATTCCCGAGGTGCTCGGTGGCTGCGGCATCGTCCGCAAACTCGAGCCCGCGGCATGGGCGGGCGCGCTGGCCGCGGCCCGTCGCGACCGCGTCGGTCTCGTCTCGGCGGGGCGCGCGCGTGCGGCAGAGTTCACGAGCGCCCTCTCGGCGGAGGATCTCGTTGCCGAGTACCACAGGGTGGTCCGTCCCGGGGACGGCTCATGAGCGAGCGTCCGGTTGTCGTGCTGTGCCCGCACTTCGCGCCCGATACTGCGCCCACCGGCGAGATCTTCACCACGATCGTCGGACAGATGACTTCACAGGGCCGGCGCGTGCACGTGGTCACGGCGCTGCCGTGGTACGCGCGCCATGCGATCGAGGAGGGGTGGACCGGCCGTCTCGTGCGCCGCGAGAAGACCGAGTGGGGCTCGGTCACGAGGGTCCATCCGTTCCCCGGCGGTGACAAGAGGAACCTGCCCCGTCGAGCGCTCGGCTTCGTGATGTTCAGCGTGCTCGCGGGCGTGTGCACTCTGTTCGCCGGGGGCTGGCGGCACCGACCGGCCGCCGTCATCTCCATGTCGCCGCCCCTGACTCTCGGTCTCACGGGGTGGCTCGCCGCGCGACTGCGGGGCGCGCAGGCAGTGTTCAACATCCAGGACGTCTTCCCCGACGCTGCTGTCAGCACCGGCGCGATCACCAACCGTCATGTCATCCGCGCCGCGCGGTTCCTCGAGCGCGTGAGCTACAGACGAAGTGACTCGGTGGTGGTTCTGTCCGATGACCTCCGCGCGAACGTGGCAGCGAAGATCGGTCCGCGTCACGCCCACAAAGTCGTCGTCATCCCCAACTTCGTCGATGCGGGATTCATCGTCCCCTCGCCTAGGGACACGCAGCTGCGCCGGGAACTCGGCATCGGCGAGGGACCCGTGGTGATGTACGCGGGGAACGTCGGCTTCTCGCAGTCGCTCGATCTCCTGCTCGCAGCGGCCCGCCGCATCCCTGCCGCGACGTTCGTGATCAACGGCGACGGGAGCGAGCGCGCACGGCTCGAGGCGAGCGCGGCGGGCATCCCGAACGTGCGTTTCAGCGGGTACCAGCCGCGCGGGAGAGTCCCCGAGGTGCTCGCCACGGGTGATGTGCACGTGGTGCCCCTGCGTGCAGGGCTCGCCGCAGTGAGCGTCCCCTCGAAGACATACAGCATCCTCGCGGCCGGCAGGCCCGTGGTTGCGGCGATCGACGAGGGCACCGAGGTACCGCGGCTCCTCGCATCGAGCGGGGCCGGCGTGTCGGTGCCCCCCGACGACGAGGAGCGATTCATCCGTGCAATCGAGGACATGCTCGCCGACCCCGAGGCGATGTCGAGGATGGGTGCGAACGGGAGGCAATGGGTGGAGAAGCACGTGTCACCGGCTGCGGTGGCAGGGGAGTACCTGAAACTCGCCGACCGGCGGCGGTAGCCTCCACTACTCGTGGCAAACGGTTCGTCAGGTCCCGGTTCGGCGGGGCGCGGCTCCTCGGCGCGGAAGGTCGCGCGACTCGCGTCCAAGGGCAAGGGCAGGAAGGTGCGCTTCCAGGGCGGAACCGTGTTCCCCGCCACCATGGCAGTCGTGATCGTCATCGGTCTCGGGCTCGTGTTCTACGCCCGTCAGTCGTTGCCGAGCAGCAACACACCTCCCACGGTGAACGACCATTGGCACGTGTCGTACGGCTTCTACCACTGCGACGAGCAGCTGAAGGACCTCGCCGGCAACAAGGAGGACCCGGTCGATCCGCTCTACCAGAAGTACGGCGTGCACAGTCACGATGACGGCGTGATCCACTGGCACCCCACCGCCCTCGCCACCGGACGGCGCGCGAAGCTCGGCGTGTTCTTCGACACCTACCAGGTGAAGGTGAACGCCGATGGCATCAGGTTCCCCGGTGACCAGAACGACGGAACGTCCTACTCCGTCACAACCGACAAGTGCAAGGACAAGAACGGCAAGCTCGTCGATGCGCAGGTGTCGGTCGCGGTGTGGGAGCAGTACGACAACCCGGGCTCCAAGAAGAAGTTCATCACCGATTTCGACAACATCCGGATCGACAAGGACGGAATGGCGATCATGATCGCCTTCACCGCGCCCGACGCCGAGATCCCGATGCCGGCATCGGCGACCAACCTGCCCGAGCTCGGTGCCGCCGACAGCGGCGCCCCGGCCAGCACGAGCGTCCCGTCGTCCGACTCGAGCGTCCCGTCGTCCGACAGCACCGTGCCGGCCAGTTCCACCACCACGGGCTGATGCAGGCAGTCATCCTTGTCGGGGGCTTCGGCACCCGCCTGAGGCCGCTCACATTCACGGTGCCAAAACCCCTGCTGCCGATCGCGAACGTCCGTCAGCTCGAGCACCTCATCGCGTCGCTCGGTTCGGCCGGCGTCGACCGGGTGGTGCTGGCGCTCGGGTTCAAGCCGGAGCCGTTCCTGCGCGCCTTCCCCGACGGGACGTGTGCGGGTGTGGCGCTGCACTACGCGATCGAGCCCGAGCCGCTCGACACCGCGGGAGCGATTGCCTTCGCGGCACGAGATGCCGGCATCGACGAGACGTTCGTGGTGATGAACGGTGACATCCTCACCGACCTCGACGTCTCCGCGCTGGTGCGGTTCCACCGCAGCCGGTCGGCAGAGGGAACTCTCCATCTCACCCCTGTGGATGACCCCTCCCAGTACGGCGTGGTGGAGACCGATGCCACCGGGTGGGTGCGTCGGTTCGTGGAGAAACCGGCACCGGGGGAGACCGAGAGCCGCACCATCAATGCGGGCACGTACGTGCTCGAGCCGACTGTCATCGACCGAATCCCGCACCTCCGCCGAACCTCGGTGGAACGTGAAGTCTTCCCTGCGATGGCGGCTGAGGGCAGGCTCGCGGCGATGGCCACCGACGACTACTGGATAGACACCGGACGGCCCGACACCTACCTGCAGGCGAACCTTGACCTGATCGACGGCTCCCGCAGCAGGATCATCGCCTCTGTGGGCACCAACGCGGTGGTGGCCCCCACGGCGTCGATCACGCACAGCGTCATCGGCGATTCGAGCACCGTGGAGGCGGGCGCTGTTCTGGTCGACTCGGTCGTGCTGCCCGGTGCGCACGTCGGCGCATCCGTGCGTCTCGAGCGTTGCCTAGTGATGGGGAGAGTCGGCGACGGAGCGACTCTCGCCGACTGCGTGGTCGGCCTCGATGGCGCGGTGGAACCCCATGCCCACCTGGTGGGTGCGCGCATTCCCGACCCGTCGGCACCAGGTCCTGCCACGATGGGGTGATGAGTGGCACGGGTGAACAGGTGAAGCGGGCGTCCCGATGCGGGTGATGGTCTGCGGCGGTGCAGGGTTCATCGGCTCGCACCTGTGCGAGAGACTGCTGGCGGAGGGCAACGAGGTCGATGCGGTCGACGATCTCTCCACCGGCTCCATCCCGAACCTTGCCGCGTGCCGTGCGGCCACCGGGCGGTTCAAGCTGCAGAACGTGGCGGTGGAGTCGGCGGAGTTCGCCGAGCTGGTTTCCGTGCGGCGTCCGGCGATCATCTTCAACCTGGTACCTCTCTCGCCTGCGCTCTGTCACGCGGCGGGCGGACTCGCGTCGGTGGCGTCCGCCATCGCGGTGCTCGAGGCTGCGCGGCTCGCCGGCACCGCAAAGGTTGTCGCGTGCATCCCCGCAGGGCTTCTCTACGGCGAGGTGAAGGCGAAGGAGATGCCCGTGAAGGAGGACCACGTGTCGCAGCCGCGCACCGCACCGGCGGTGTTCGCGCGAGCGATCGCCGATCTGCATTCCGTGTACCGGGACCGTCACGGAGTCGAGTTCACGGTGCTCGCCACGGCGAACGTCTACGGACCGCGCCAGCGACCGCAGGACGGTGTGGTGGCGGCGTTCGTCGAGGCACTCGACAGCGGCAAGCCGCCGCTCCTTCACGGCACCGGGAAGCAGACGAGGGATTTTCTGCACGTCGACGACGCCGTGGACGCTCTCGTGCGCGCAACCGACCGCGGCGCGGGGCTCACCTTGAACATCGGCACGGGTGTCGCCACGTCGGTGCGCGACCTGTGGGGTCTCATGGCCGGGGAGTCCGGGCTCGCCCCGCGCGCCGGCTCGCCGAGACCCGATGACCTCGCGCGGCTGTCGTTGTCGCCGGTGAGGGCGCGGATCCAGCTCGGGTGGTCCCCGTTCACCAGGCTCCGCGACGGACTGCGCACTCTGCGCTGACGGGTTCGGCACTGCCGCCCGTCACCGTCAGCGGAAGAGGTCCTCCGCGGGCGGCCGCACGAGTTCCTCCACCGACGAGTCCCGGAACCAGGACGGGTCGGCACCGCGGATGACCGCGACGGGCACGCCGTTCGACTTGCCCATCACGAGCTCCCCCGCAGAAGCGAGTTCGTCGGCCACGGCCACCTCGGTCACCTGCATCACGCGGCCGAGTGCATCCTCGGTGCCGCGCAGGTCCACGACGCCGGCGATCCCCGCCACGCCGATCGCCACGTCGGTGAGGCCCTTGCGCCACGGCCTGCCGAACGTGTCGCTCACGATGACCCCGACCTTCACCCCGACCCGCGCACGCACGATGTCACGTATCCGGCGCGCCGATCTGTCGCTGTCGAGGGGGAGAAGCGCGGCCCAGCCGCGTTCGACGTTCGAGAGATCGATGCCGCTGTTGGCGCAGATGAACCCGTGCCTCGTCTCGGTGATGATCAGATCCCCGCGTCTGCGCACCACGCGGCGCGCCTCCTGCTCCACGAGCACCTTGTGCGAGAGCGGGTCGTCGGGGTCGATCTCCACGAGCCGACCCTCTGCCTTCGACACGATCTTCTGGGTCACGATGAGCACGTCGTTGTCGAGGAGCGGGCCGTTCGGTTCCGCACTGCACGCATCGACGATCACGTCGCCCAGCTGGTCACCCGGGCGGATCTCCCCGATGCCTTCCACGCCCCAAGCGCTCATCCGTGCCATGTCAGCTGCCTCCTCCTGCTGCGTCCACCGCCGTCCGCGCGAGTGACTCTGCCACTCCCGGGCGCGACATGATGGTGTCTGTCACGATGCATCGCACGCCGCATTCCTCGACGGAAGAGGCGAGGTGCGCGTCCTGTTCGTCGATCACGAGCGTGCCGCACACGGGTGAGTACAGGCGCGCCACGCCTACCACGGTCGGTTCCATCCCCAGTTCGACGAGCATCCGGTCGGCGGGGCCCTTCAATGCCGCACCGGCCACGATCGGGGACACCGCGACCACGGAGTCGCGTCTGTCCGCGAGGGCGCGGTCGACTCCTGCGAGCGCCCGGATCGGCCCGATGGACACGACCGGGTTCGACGGTGCGATCACCACCGCCCTCGAGTCGGTGAGGAGCGACATGTCGGTGAACTCCGCAACCTTCGCCCCGTCGAAGCGCACTGCAGACACCGGGACGTCGTGGCGGAGACGCACGAAGTACTCCTGGAACGACACGTCGTTGCCGTCCCCGGCGAGCGTGACGACTGTGGAGACCCTGGTGTCGGACATCGGCACGATGCGGACGTCCACACCGAACGCGCGGCGGATCTCGTCGGTCACCTGCGCGAGAGTCGCTCCTTCCGCGAGCCGCGCCGTGCGGTACATGTGGGTCGCAAGGTCCGCATCCCCGAGGTTGAACCACGTTCCGCCGGCAGTCGATGCAGCCGGTCTGGCCGGAGAGAAGCGCGCGAGTGCCTCCATTGCACGCCACGTCTCGCCCCTCAGTCCCCAGCCCCGCTCGGGATCGATCGCCGCGGCAAGTGTGTAGGTGACGGTGTCGATGTCGGGACTGATGCTGAGCCCGTGCATCACGGTGTCGTCACCGGTGTTCACCACAGCGACTGTCGAGCCGGCGAGACCGGCAGCCTGCATGCCGCGGAGGAACCGGGCCGCACCGACTCCACCCGCGAGCACCGTGTACATGGGCCACAGCGTACGGTGGGGACCTGCGCGCCGTTCCCCCCGGCGCGGGTTGCCCCGGTGGTAGCGTCGGGCGGTCACATCAGCACCGGAAGGTCACACGATGCCACGCGCTTTCATCACAGGTATCACGGGTCAGGACGGTCAGCACCTTGCAGAGTTCCTCCACGGGAAGGGCTACGAGGTGTTCGGCATGCTCAAGGGCCAGAACAACCCCCGCGCCCACCAGCTGCGTGACGAGTTCCCGTACGTGGAACTCGTGCCCGGCGACCTCGCCGATCTCCCGAGCCTCGTCGCGGCCCTCGAGCACGCCCAGCCGGACGAGGTGTACAACCTCGGTGCGATCTCCTTCGTCGCCATCTCGTTCGGTCAGGCGGAGCTCACATCGAACATCACCGGGCTCGGTGTGCTTCGCATGCTCGAGGCGGTGCGGATGGTGGGCGGCACCCAGAACAACAAGATCCGCTTCTACCAGGCGTCGTCATCGGAGATGTTCGGGATGGTGCGTGAGGTGCCCCAGCGCGAGACAACGCCGTTCCATCCCCGCTCACCGTACGGGTGCGCCAAGGTGTTCGGTCACGACATCACGGTGAACTACCGCGAGAGCTACGGGATCTATGCATGCTCCGGGATCCTCTTCAACCACGAGGGCCCGCGCCGCGGGCTCGAGTTCGTCACCCGCAAGATCTCGAACTCTGCCGCACGCATCAAACTCGGCCTGCAGCAGGAGCTCGTGATGGGCAACCTCGATGCCAAGCGTGACTGGGGGTATGCGGGTGACTACGTGAGGGCGATGTGGCTGATGCTCCAGCAGAACGAGCCCGATGACTACGTCGTGGCCACCGGCGAGACGCACTCCATCGAGGAGTACCTCACACTCGCGTTCCGGGAGGCCGGTCTCGGTGACTGGCATCCGTACGTGCGCCAGGATCCGAAGTTCTTCCGGCCCGCAGAGGTGGACCTGCTGATCGGCGACCCCACAAAGGCACGCGAGAAGCTGGGCTGGACCCCCGAGATCGATTTCCCCGAACTCGTGCGGATGATGGTGCGCCACGACCTCGAGACCGAGGCCGCCAGGATCCGCTGATCGGGCAGTGCCGTTGCCGGCGGAGACGCCGGTTCAGCCCTCGAGCGGGTTGTCGAGCACCCCGTCGATCATCGACTCCGCGTCGGGAGTGATGCCCGCCGCCACGAGCACGCGCAGGACGGACACGAAGTAGCCGAACGCGAGCGAGCACGCCGCGACCAGGCCCAGCTCAACGCGCAGGAAGAGATCATCCGACACGAGCGCGGTGACCACCACGAACGTCATGATGCTGGCGAGCCACCCGATCGCAACCTGCCGGTGTCCCCTGAGGGCGATCACGGCGAGAGCACACGCCTGCGCGAGCATGAACAGCCCGCTCGCAAGTGCGAGCAGACCGAGCGTGCGACGGTCGAGCCCGCCCCCGTACACGAGGTCGAGGACCGCAGGGCCGACCGCGAACGAACCAGCCACGCCGACGACAGCGATCAAGCCGACCACGAGAGTGAGGTTCCTGAAGCCGGCACGGAACTCGTCGATGTCGCCGCGGGCAGCGAGCCGAGCGAGGCGGGGGAGAAGCGCAGCCTGCACCGCCTGGAACAGGAACAACGGCACCCTCGAGAGGATCACCCCGTTGCCGAATGCGGTCACACGCGCGGCCTCGCTCGATGCCGCGAGCACATCCACCCCGAGCGGGCCCGCGTTCACGAGGGCGGCGGACATGATCGAACCGAGAAGCAACCATCCGAGGTTCGGGGTGATGTCCCGCAGTTCGATCGAGGGTCCGTCATCGGTGGCGAGTTCACCCCGCGTCCACACCCAACCAACTGCAACCAGGGGGCTGACCGCCACAGCTGCTGCGTACGCCCACACGTCCGTCACCCCGGCGAGCCAGAGCACGATGCATGCGATGATGCGCACGAGGCTGTCGATGCCCAGCACGGCGCCGTACGTGCGGAACCGTGCCGACCCCGACGCGATGCCGCGCGAGAGATGACCGAGCGCGTACCCGACCACCCCCACGAACAGGGCCGCCGTCACCCCCACGTGACCCTCGAAAAGGCTCGCGGTGATCCACGGCGATGTCGCCGCAATCGCGACAACGAGCACTGCGGTGATGGCGGCGGCGAGCGGTGCAGTCCTGCGCACCACAGGTCTTCCTCCCTGGCCGAGCGCGCGGCGGTGTGCGAGAGCCCTGCCGAGTTCCTGCTCCACCGGGATGAAGAAACCCGGTGCGAGCGTGAACATCACGAACCAGAGGGCCATCACCGGCTTGAAGTCCTCCTTGCCGAGGGCCTGCTGGCCCACCTTGAAGAACGCGTAGCTGGTGAGGCCGGTGATGAGCAGTCCCGCGCCCACGGGCAGCGTTCCCTCGGGGATGACCGTGCGGACCGCGGGCGACCCGGGTTGTTGCTGGGCGTCAGACACTCCGCGCGAGGCTAGTGCTCGCCCCGTGGCGCACCATGAGACCGAGGTACTCGTCGGCGACCGGTGGTGCGCAGCCGAGTCCCCATGCAGGGGTTTACTGCGCGGTGTTGCGGCGTGCCGAGATTTCCGCGGTCAGTTCGCGGCGACGCACCTGCAGCTTCTGCACACCGAGAACCACGAATCCGATCGCGGTGTAGCCGGCATCGCGTGCCTGCTTCACGACGGGATTCGCAAGGACCGCCTCGGCGCCCTTGCGAAGGTCGACGTTCGTGAGGTCGATCGAGTGAATCGCCGGCAGTGACACCTTGGTGAGGTCGACCTTCGGAAGCGTGACCTTCGGAAGAGTGACCTTCGGAATGTCGAGCTTGGGCAGGTTGATCTGCGGGACGTTCAGCTTGGGGAACTTGGGGAGGGTGGGAGTTGCCATGCCTGCGACCCTATCGGCGGGTGCTAACAAAAGCAAGCACCCCGCAATATGGGGTGCATCCTCGCCCCGGCCGGTCCCGGGGTCGCCACTAGCCTCGCCCCGAGTGTCCCAGAGCACCCCTGCATTCTCCCCGCCTGTGGTGGCGGCCATGGTGGTCCATGAGCCGGGCGACTGGTTCGCCGAGACCATCCATGCCCTCGCGGGCCAGGACTACCCGGCATTGCAGCACCTCTTTCTCCTCAATGGAGCCCTCGATGACCCCCGGCTGCAGCCAGCCCGGGACCTGATCGCCACGGTCCTCCCGGGTGCCGCCGTGCGCCACACCGGGGCGAACGCGGGGTACGCGGCCGCGTGCAACGCGGTGCTCTCGCTGGTCGAGGGGGAGGGAGGACTGTTCTGCTTCATGCACGACGATGTCGCGCTCGCCCCGGACGCAGTGTCGCGGATGGTGGAGGAGTTGCACCGCTCGAACGCGGGTGTGGTGGGCCCGAAGCTGGTCCACTGGGACGACCCGCGGATGATCCAGGGTGTCGGCACCGCCGTGGACCGGCTCGGGGTGGAGATGCCGCTCGCCGATGACGGCGAGATCGACCAGGAGCAGCACGACGCGGTGCAGGACGTGTTCGTCCTGTCGTCGGCCTGCATCCTCGTTCGCTCCGACCTGTTCAGGGACCTCGGGGGGTTCGGGACCCAACCCGGACCGGCGGGCACCGACCTCGATTTCTGCTGGCGTGTGCATCTCTCGGGCGCGCGGGTGGTCGTCGTGCCGTCCGCCGTCGCGATGCACCGGGAGTCGATGCTCGAGCGCAGCGACGACGACATCGCCGACCTCGAGCGGGAGCGCGACGAGGCGCGGCTCGCGACGGTCCTCACCATGACGTCCCTGGGCCGGTTGCCCGCGCTCGTGTTGGAACTTGTCGTCGTCACGTTGGTCCATGCCGCGGTGCAGTTCGTCACCGGGTCCCCCCGGCGCGGGATCGACGAGGTGCGTGCACTTCTCTCGCTCCCGTTCGCTGTTCGATCGGTGCGCGAGAGGCGGGCCCTCGTGAGACGCGCGGTTGATGACGCGGAAGTGCGCGCACTGCAGGTGCGCGGCAGTGCGTACGTCGTGGGGTACCTGCGGCGGCGTGACAGACGGCGCGGGCTCGAGCAGGCGCAGGCCGCGGCTGCCGGCGACAGGGAGGCCACGCCGCGCTCCGCGATCGTGCTGTGGACCCTCCTGTCGGTTGTTCTCGTTGCCGGCGGACGCAGTCTCCTCGTCAACGGTCCGGCTGAGGTCGGACAGTTCGTCGCACTCGACCGTTCGGCCGGCGAACTCGCGCGCGGCTTCGTGTCGGGCTGGTGGAACGCGGGTCTCGGGCAGTCCGGTGCCGTCCCGACGGGGCTCGGGCTGACCGCCATCGGCGGCTGGCTCGTTCTCGGGAACACTGGGCTCCTGCGCACCCTCGCGATCGTCGGTGCGCCGCTCGTCGGATGGCTCGGCGTGTGGCGGTTCGCGTCGGTGCTCACCACGCGCGCCGCGCGAGTCGCCGCCACCCTCGCGTACGCGGCTGTCCCGCTCGCCTGGGCATCCACGGCAGCCGGGAGATGGGGCGGGCTCCTCACGTATGCACTGTTCCCGTGGCTGGCGCACGGACTGCGCCGGCTCGTGGGCCATGTGCCGATTCTGCGCGCATCATCGGACGACACCGAGACCTTCGGTGACCTGTCACGCAGGGAATGGTGGCGCACCTTCGCTGCGGCATCGCTTGCGGCGGGCGTCCTAGTCGCGTTCGAGCCCGGTGCGCTCGTTGCGCTGCTGCTCCTCGCGGTGGTGTGGGCCGTTGTCACGTTCGTGAACGGAGCCGGCATCCAGTGGTCCTTGCGCTGGCTTGCCCTGCCCGGTCTCGTCTCGCTCGGTGCACTCGTGCTCAACCTCCCGTGGACCGGCGCATACGTCCGCTCCGGGTGGTGGGAGTCGATCGCGGGCGCCCCGGTGGAGGGCGGACGCGGCGAGGGACTCGTCGCGTTGCTGCGCTTCCAGGTGGGGGATTTCCACTTCGCGGCTCCGTCGGTCCTGCTGATGGTCCCGGTTGTGGGAGCGATGCTCGTCGTGCGCGGTTCGCGTTTTCCGTGGGCCATCCGCGGCGCGATGCTGAGCATCACCGGTCTCCTGCTCGCGCTTCTCGACGACAAGGCGATGCTCCCGGCACACCTTCCGGAGCCTGCAGTGATGCTCGTGCCCGTCGCGTTCGGTCTTGCCGTCTGCGCCGGGGCGATGGGGGCGGGACTGTCGGTCGACCTGCGCGGCGGGCGGCTCTCGTGGCGCCAGCCGCTCGGGGCGCTCGTTGCGCTCTCCTTCGCTGTCGGTCTCGTGCCTTCGGCGGTGAACGCAGTCCCCGGGGACTGGTCGCAACCGGACTCCTCGCTCGCGCGACTGTTGCGCCAGCTTCCCGCAACCGACGCGGCCGGCGGTTTCCGCACGCTCTTCATCGGTGACCCCCGCGCGCTGCCCGGTGCACCGATGAACGTCGGATGGGGGATAGGAAGCTCGATCGTGAACGGACGGTCCGGTTCGGTCGACGAGTTGTGGGAGGTGGCACCCACACGCACGGGCGAGGAAGCCGACCGGGCGGTGCGCGGAATAATCCGCGGCACCACGGCACGCGCGGGACGGATCCTCGGGCCGCTCGGCGTACGTTTCGTCGTGGTGCCGGTCATTGACGGCGGTCAGTCCACTCGCTCCCGTCCGGTTGCGGCACCTGCGGGGCTGGTGGACGCAATGGCACGGCAGCTCGACTTCCGGCGCCGCTACTCCTCGCCCGACCTCGCCGTGTTCGAGAACGCGGCGTGGGTACCCGTGGCATCCGTGCTCACGCCCGGCGGTGCGGAGTCGGCCCGCTCGGCGGGAGCCGAGACTCTCGTGGCGAGCGATCTCGCAGGAGCCGCGGCGGTGCTCCCGGGGCTGCCGGGCAACCGCGCCGCTTCCGGTGACGTGCCGGCAGGGACGCTCCATCTCGCGGTGCCGTACTCGTCGCGCTGGACCGTGACCGGCGCCGACGGCTCACGGCGCGCACCGTCGCCGGCGTTCGGGCTGACAAATGCGTACGACCTCACGAGCGGGTCCGGCGCAGTCAGCGTGTCCTACGAACCGTCCGTCCTCATGACAACACTCGCGGTCCTGACCGTGCTGCTCTGGCTGGGCACCCTGCGTGTCGCCGTGCCGCGTCGCCGCCGCCGCAGGAGGCGCACCGAGGCAGTCGTCATGGATGGCACCGCGCTGCGGATGGGCGGTGAGTCATGAGGTCGATCCTGCGCGGCGTGGTCACCGTCTTGCTCGTCGTTGCGGGAGCCACGGGCATAGTTCTCGTCGATCGGCACGACACCGGTGCGCGCGAGGGGGCATCGGCGGCGAACGACAGGCTCGCCGCGTTCCCGCAGGTCCCTGCGGGCCGTCGAATCAGTTCGTCGTGGTTCTGCCCCGGTGCGGCCGGTGGCGACGGCGTCACGAGCGCGTACGTGAACATCTCGAACCCCGGCGAGACCGACCTCCTCGCGACCGTCACGATGATGGGTGCGGAAAAGTCCGCACAGGTGCCCGTCACGGTGGCTCCGAGGTCGCGCACGCAGTTCGAGTTCCTCCGTGGCGCCAGCGTCGGGGTCGTGGTTCCGCACGTCGAGCTTGTCGGGACCACGGGCACCGTGGAACAACAGCTTGACTTCCCGGGCGGAGACGTGACGTCACAGTGCGCACCCGACACGTCGCCCACGTGGTACTTCGCGGACGGCTTCACCGCGGCGGGCAGCAAGGAACGCATCGTGGTCACGAACCCGTACCCGGACCCCGCGGTGGTCGACCTCACGTTCACCACCAAGGACGGCCCGCGCCGGCCTGCCAATCTCCTCGGGCTCGTCATCGGACCGCGCACCGCCCGCAGCTTCTCGATGCCCGACATCGGGGCCGCCGACGAGGTGCGGCTCGCGGTGTCGGTCTCGGCAACGACGGGACGGGTCGTCACCTCACGCATCCAGCACTACCTGGGGCTCGGCCGGCTGGGTTACTCCACAACAGTCGGTGTGCCGCGGCCGCTCGGCCAGTGGTGGTTCACGTCGGGTCGCACCGGCCCACAGGTGGAGGAACTGCTGGTCGCCCACAATCCCGCCGACACCGACGCATCGGTCCAGGTCACGTTCTTCGGCGAGGGCATCACGAACGGTCTCCCCGTGGACGAGAACAACGTCGCGGCGACGCCCACCCAGGAGATCTCCATCCCTGCCGGCGGGATCGTCGCGATCAACACCGCGCAGGTCGCCGACCTGCCGAAGGGCGATCATGCGATGGTCGTGTCCGTTCTCGACGGGCCCGACATAGTGGTGGAGCACGTCCTTTCGCAGAGCACCCCGAACGGGTCGTTCACCGCCGTCACGAACGGCCTCGCCGACGGCCTCGTGTCGAACTCATGGAGGCTCCCGAGCGGGCTCGTGGGCAGCGCGCTGAACGCCGTCTCGGTGCTGAACACCACGGCCACCGAAGGCACATTCACGGTGTCGGCATTCGGTCCCGGCGGCAAGGTTGCGATCCCCGGGCTCGAGAACGTGGCGATCGGCAGCGCTTCGGTGGTGAGCCTGAACGTGCCCGTGGACGTTCCGCAGGGCGAGGTGCTGATCGATGCGACGGTGCCTGTTGCGGTGCAGCGTCGCATGGCACGGAACCACGGGCTCGCGGGGTTCACCATCGTGGGGGGTCTGCCGGTGAGGACGGGTCGGTGAGCAACGTCGCCGCGGTTGCGGCAGTGGCGCTTGTTGCGCTCGCGCTGTCGCTGGTGCTTCGCCGTCGCCGGCCCGACGCGCCGACACAGGGCGGGTTCGCGCTTCCCACGCAGATCGACCGCGCCGACTTCCGCGTCCCGGGCGACACCGGTCCCGACGCGCCGTGGCTCGTCGTGCTGTTCACCTCGGCGACGTGCGACGCATGCACGGACATGGTGCGCAAGGCCGGGGTTCTCCGCTCGGACGACGTGGCAGTGGTGGAGATCGAATACGGAGCGCGAACCGACATCCACCGCCGTTACTCGATCGATGCGGTCCCGAGCATCGTGGTCGCGGACTCAGAGGGCACCGTCCGGGCGGGTTTCATGGGGCCGGTGAAGGCACAGGACCTGTGGGCGGCCGTTGCCGAGTGCCGATTCCCGGGGTCCACCCCCGAGCACGGGCTGGGGTCACTGCACGGCGACGACTGACCGCACATCGCGGACGGGATTCAGGCGATCGGTGACTCGGCGGTGGCGGCGGGGGAGTCGAGCCCCTGCTGAACGAGGCGGCCGACGGTCGCCCCGTCGATCGTCTCCTGCCGGAGCAGTTCCTCGGCCACGAGGTCGAGTCCCTTGCGGTGGCGCACCAGGAGCTCGTGCGCGCGCTGCTCCTGCTCGCGGAGGATGCGGGCGATCTCGTCGTCGAGCATCTTCGCGGTGGCATCGGAGTACTCACGGCCGCTGGTCATGAGGTCCTCGCCGAGGAACACCTGCTGCTGACCCTGCCAGGCCATCGGCCCGACGGATTCCGACATGCCCCACTCACGGACCATCCTGCGCGCGATGTTCGTGGCCTGCTCGAGGTCGTTGGCGGCCCCGCTGTTCAGGTGACCGAACACGATCTTCTCTGCCACGCGGCCACCCATCGCCTTGCAGATGACGTCCTCGAAGAACTCGCGCGAATAGGTGTGGCGCTCCTCGGGGAGCGTCCAGGTGACTCCGAGAGCCATGCCGCGGGGGAGGATCGTGACCTTGTGGAGCGGGTCGCTGTTCGGCAGCACCGCGGCGAGGACGGCGTGGCCGCCCTCGTGGTACGCAGTGGCGCGCTTCTCCTCGGCGGACAGCACGAGGCTCTCGCGGCGTGCGCCCATGACCACACGGTCACGTGCATTCTCGAAGTCGATGCGCTCGATGTTCACACTTCCGCGTCGCACCGCGAACAGTGCAGACTCGTTCACCAGGTTCGCGAGGTCGGCGCCGCTCATGCCGGGCGTTGCCTTCGCCATCGTCTCGAGGTCTACGTCGGGACCCATGCGCTTGTCGCGGGAGTGCACCTTGAGGATCGCGAGGCGCTCCTCGTACTCGGGCAGGGGCACCACGACCTGGCGGTCGAAGCGGCCGGGCCGCAGCAGTGCGGGGTCGAGGATGTCGGGGCGGTTGGTGGCGGCGAGGATCACGATCCCCTCGCTCGTCTCGAAGCCGTCCATCTCGGCGAGCAACTGGTTCAGGGTCTGCTCCCGCTCGTCGTGCCCGCCGCCGAGCCCGGCGCCGCGCTTTCGGCCGATCGAGTCGATCTCGTCGATGAAGATGATCGCCTTGCCCATCTTGCGGGCCTGCTGGAACAGGTCGCGCACGCGGCTCGCGCCGACACCCACGAACATCTCCATGAAGTCCGAACCGGTGACGGAGAGGAAGCCCACGCCGGCTTCACCGGCGATTGCCCGGGCGAACAGGGTCTTGCCGGTTCCGGGCGGGCCCACGAGCAGGATGCCCTTGGGGACGCGCGCGCCGATCTCCTTGAAGCGTTCGGGCATGCGCAGGAAGTCGACGACCTCCTTGATCTCGAGCTTCACGCCGTCGTAGCCGGCGACGTCGGCGAAGGTGGTGGAGGGCTTGTCCGCCTGGTATGCCTTCGCCTTGCTGCGGCCGATGGACATGATGTTGCCCTGCTGGCCCATTGCGCGGCGCTGCATCCACATGAAGAACACGACGACCAGCACGAACGGCAGGAGGATCGGCACGAGGCTGGTGAACCAGTTGGGCTGCGGGGTCTTGTAGTCGTAGTCGACGCCCATGTCCTTCAGGAGCTGCTCGTCTGCGTCGCTCAGGGAGACCGAACCGGTGGTGACGAACTTGCTGCCGTCGTCAAGGGTGCCGCTGATTGTGTTCGTGGCGTTGTTGATGGTGACGGTCTTGACGTCACCGTTGCGGACCTGCGAGAGGAACTCGGTGTACGTGAGACGCTCGCCGGCGCTGGGAGCGAAGAACTGCGCGCCGAACGCGAGGGCGACGACCGCGGCGATGATCGCCCAGATGGCCCAGCGCGGCATCGGGGGACGCCCGCCCTGGCCGTCATCGGTGCGCCTGTTCATTCCCCTGAACGGGGTGCGCGGGGGGTCCTGTCGGGGAGGCGGCGGGGGAGGCAGCTCTGACATGGGCCCATGCTACGGGCGGGGTGGCGGCAACGTCCCTGCGGCGCACGAGGTCGTTCGCCACGCCCCGTGCGCACGTGCCGGACGGGGTATCGCACGGTGCACAGGGTTCGCTCCATTACCGTCGTCCACATGTCGCGTCACTGCACCAGACAGGGTTGCGTCCATCCGGCGGCGGTCACGCTGACGTACCAGTACTCGCGTTCTCTCGTGTGGCTGGATGACCTGTCGGTCGAGCGTGACCCGCATGCGTACGACCTGTGCACGGTCCACGCGGACCGCACGAAGGCGCCGAGCGGCTGGCACCTCGAGGACCGACGTCACCGGGTACACGTGTACGGTGCCGGTCGACTCGCCGGCTGACGCCGCCGATGGAGTCCGTCCCCAACTTCCCCGCTCTCACCGCGCGCACCGCGTTGTCCTACTGGTTCGGCGCGTTCCTCCTAGGGAACCTCGCCGCACTCTTCGTGGTGGGATTCGTGTGGCGGCCGGAGAACGACACCGACAAGTTCCCCGTGTGGGTCACCTCGGTGTCGGGCATCGCGTTGTGGGGCGTGTTCGTGGCGTTCGCGCTGATGCTGAGCCGCGGGATCGGCAGCCGCTCGATGCGCCACGACTTCGGCCTCGCATTCCGCCGGTCCGACCTGTGGATCGGCATCCCGGTCGGGGTCGCCTCCCAGTTCGGGCTCGTGGTCCTCGTGAACTGGCCGCTCAGCCGCCTGTTCCCCGGTGTCTTCGCCCCCGCCGACGTGGAACGGCGCGCCCGCGAGCTCGCGGACTCCGCGCCGGGGGCATGGTTCGTGCTGCTCCTGGTCGTGGTCGTGGTCGCGGCCCCGTTCGTGGAGGAACTGATGTACCGCGGACTGTTGCAGCAGGGTCTCGCGAACTCGTGGGGGCGTGCGGCGGCGGTCACCGTCGGCGGTGTCGTGTTCGCGGCGGTGCATCTCCAGCCGGTGGAGTTCCCGGGCCTGTTCGCGTTCGCCCTCGTGCTCGGGACCTGTTACGCGCGGACCGACCGACTCGGCCTGCCGATCGTGGTCCACATGACCTTCAATGCGTGCGGGATCGCCGTCGTCGCGCTGAGTTGATGAACACCTATCCTGCTCCGGTGGCCGACGGACCCGACCGACAGACCGAAGAACGGGAGTCCGCGCTCACCATCCGCTCGATGATCACCACGTTCGTGGTTCTCGGTGCGACCCTGATGGTCCTCGCCACTGTCCAGCCGTCGCTGATACTTCGGGACAACACACCGACGGGCGGTGACATGGGAGCCCACGTGTGGGCCCCCGCGTACCTCCGCGACGTGCTGATCCCGCACCTCCGTCTCAGCGGCTGGAGCATGGACTGGTACGCGGGGCTGCCGGTGTACCGCTTCTACATGGTCGTGCCTGCGCTCTTCATTCTCCTGCTTGATTTCGTCCTGCCGTACGGGATCGCGTTCAAGATCGTCGCAGTCGCGGGCCTCGTGTCGTTCCCGGCCTCGGCCTGGGGCATGGGCAGGGTTGCCCGGCTCGCGTACCCGATTCCCGAGCTGTTCGCGGTGGGTGCCGTGTTCTTCCTCTACGACGAGAGCTTCACGATCTACGGGGGCAACCTGGCGTCCACGATGGCGGGTGAGTTCTCATTCTCCATCGCGATCACCCTCGCGGTCCTCGGCCTCGGTCTCATGGCGCGGGGTCTCGACGACGGCCGCTACCGCGCGCTCACAGCCGTTGTCATCTCGTTGTCTGCCCTGAGCCACGGGATCGTCCTCATCTTCGTGTTCCTCGGCGCCGCCCTCATGACGGTGATGAAGCTCGACCTGCAGCGGCTCTGGTTCGGGTTCACCACCCTGCTCGGGGCGGTGCTGCTGTCCGCGTTCTGGGTCGTGCCCTTCCTCGGTGGGCACTCGTTCATGACCGACATGAAGTACGAGCCCCGGCCGAGCGGGGCATCGGACTCGCTGTGGCAGATGTACTTCCCGCTCGTGAGCTCGCTTGACTGGCTCATCGCGCTGCTCGCAGTGGCGGGCTTCGTCGGCTCGGTCGCACGCCGACGGTTTCTCGGCACGTGGATGGGGGTCTACGCGGTCATCCTGATGGTGGGGGTGAAGGCCGCACAGGGGAGCCTCCCCGTCATCGGGCTCCTGTGGAACCCGCGGATCCTGCCCTTCTTCTACCTGCTGCGCTACATGCTCGCTATGGTCGGCGTGCTCGAGGTGTGGACCTTCGTGCGCCAGTCGATCCAGGTGCAGCGCGCGCCGGGTGTGTTGCCGACCATGCCCCGGACGAACGAGCTCTCGGCGGTTGTTGCGTCCGTGGTTCTCGTGTGCCTCGTTGTTCTCGGGGTTCGTTACCAGAGCCTGCCCGGGGCGAAGGTCGAGTCCACCGCCTCAGGCACGAGTTACACGTGGGGCCCGGTCAAGTTCCCCGCAGTGAGGGCCTTCAGTGACGGGTGGGCCCGCTGGAACTTCTCCGGGTACGAGGGGAAGGGGGCATACGGCGAGTACCACGACGTGGTGCAGGCGATGAAGAAGCTGGGTGAGGATCCCGCGCACGGGTGCGGCAGGGCACTGTGGGAGAACTCAGGGGAGCTCAACAAGTACGGCACCACGATGGGGCTGATGCTGCTGCCGTTCTGGACCGACGGTTGCATCGGCTCCATGGAGGGCCTCTACTTCGAGGCCGCAGGGACAACGCCGTACCACTTCGTCGCGGCCGCGGCGCTCTCGAAGCAGAGCAGCAACCCGGTGCGCGAACTCCGGTACGACAACAACGACGCCGCCAAGGGAGTGCGCTACATGCGGCTTCTCGGCATCCGCTACTACATGGCATTCACGCCGGAGGCGATCAAGTCCGCGGTGACCCAGCCCGATCTGGTCGAGGTGGCGAGCAGCGGACCGTGGAGGATCTACGAGATTGCCGACACCGCACTCGTCGAACCGCTCGAGTTCGAGCCTGTCGTGGTGAATCCCCGGCCGGGCGACCAGAGGGAACGATGGCTCGAGACGGGCATGTCGTGGTTCCAGCACGGTGACGAGTGGCCCGCACTGCCGGTTGCATCGGGGCCCGGGTCATGGCAGCACACCGACGTCGCGCCCGATCCCGCCCGACAGGTGGGCGAGCCCGGTGACCCCGGCCGTCAGGTCGACATCGTCCTCCCCTCTTCCACCGTGGAGTCCCGTCCGCTGCCCGGGGTGAAGGTGTCCGGGGTGGTTGTCGGGGAGGAGTCGGTCAAGTTCACGGTCGACCGCACCGGCGTGCCGGTGCTCGTGAAGGTGAGTTACTTCCCCAACTGGAGCGTGAGGGGCGCGAAGGAGATCCACCGCGCGGCGCCCAACATGATGGTCGTGGTGCCCGATTCCACCACGGTGGAACTGTCGTACGGTCCGTCGGGGCTTGACCGCGCCAGCTACCTGCTGACGTTCGCGGGGACCGGTCTCGTCGTTCTCTGGTCGCGACGCCGATTCCGTTACGGCACTGCACTGCCGCCGCGTCACTCGGATGCTGACGAGGTTCCGGACGCGGACGGTCCCGCAGACGCAGGTGATGTCGCTGACACCGAACTAGCGTTGGATGGCGATGGCAACTGACCCGCGCGTCCTCGACGCCATCGTGAAGGCCTACGACGTACGGGGCACCACGCCCGACCAGATGAACGAGGATGTCGCCCGGGCACTCGGCGTGGGGTTCGCGGAGTTCACCGGCTCACCGACCGTGGTGATGGCGCGCGACATGCGGCGCACCGGCGAGGCACTGACTGCCGCGTTCGCCGAGGGCGCCACGTCGCGCGGCGTCGACGTGATCGACCTCGGGCTCGCGAGCACCGACCTCGTGTACTTCGCAGCCGGCTCGCTCGGTCTTCCCGGCGCGATGTTCACCGCCTCGCACAACCCGGCCCAGTACAACGGCGTGAAGTTCTGCCTCTCCGGCGCGAGACCGGTGGGCATCGAGTCCGGTCTCGGCACGGTCCGCGACACCGCGCGGGCGGTGCTCGCAGGTGCCGGACCCGCATCAGTTGCGGCACGCGGGACGGTGACGCGGCGCGACCTGCTGGAGGCGTTCGCGGCACACGTCGTGTCGTTCGTGGACCCGGCCGCCGTTGCACCGTTGCGCGTGGTGGCCGACACCGCGAACGGGATGGGCGGTCTCGTCGTGCCCGCGGTGTTCGCGCGCATCCCGTCCGTGGAGCTCGAGGTGATGTACGGCGAGCTCGACGGCACGTTCCCGAACCACCCGGCCGATCCCATCCAGCCGGCCAACCAGCGTGACCTGCAGGCCCGGGTCGTGGCCGGCGGGTTCGATGTGGGGCTCGCCTTCGACGGTGACGCCGACCGCGTGTTCGTCGTCGACGAGAAGGGGAGAGGGCTGAGCGGTTCGGCCACCACCGCGATCCTCGCTGCCGCTGTGCTCCGCTCGAACCCGGGCGCGACGGTGCTGCACAACCTCATCTGCTCCCGCGCCGTGCCGGAGGTGATCCGTGAGAACGGTGGGGTGCCCGTTCGCACGAAGGTCGGTCACTCGTTCATCAAGCAGGTGATGGCCGAGACCGGCGCCGTGTTCGGCGGCGAGCACAGCGCGCACTACTACTTCCGTGACAACTACCGGGCCGACAGCGGCATCATCGCCTCGATGCTGGTGCTCGCGGAGATGTCCCGTGCCGGCCGGCCGTTGTCGGAGGTTCGTGTCCCGTTCGAGCGGTACGAGGCGAGCGGCGAGATCAACACCGAGGTCCCCGACACAACCGCAGTCATCGAGAAGGTCGCAAGTCTCTTCTCCGGTCACCCACAGGACAGGCTCGACGGGCTCACGGTGGACTGCGGGGACTGGTGGTTCAACCTGCGCCCCTCCAACACCGAGCCCCTCTTGAGGTTGAACCTTGAGGCTGCGACCAGGGAAGAGTGCGACGAGCACGTGGCCGAGATACTTTCCCTGGTGGCGGCAGGCTGACCTCGCCGCAACACCCGGCAGAAGGAGAAGACAATGGCAGTGGACAACAGACTCCTCTCGATCCTCGCCTGCCCCGCCGACAAGGGGCCGCTCTTCTATGTGGAGGACGAGAATTTCCTCTACAACCCGCGCCTGCGTCTCAAGTACCCGGTGGTCGACGACATCGCGGTGATGCTCGCCGACGAGGCGACAAGCGCCGACGAGGCGGAGCACGGTCGTGTCACCGGTCTCATCTCCTCGCGGGGCATCAGACCCACCTTCGGCGGCTGACGCGGCTAGGGTGACGAACCGACTCGGCTGACTCGATCGGTGCCAGTGGGCCCCAGCCGCACGGTCCCCTCTACCCGCGCGCACAGACACAGGAGTTCCCATGCCCGCACTTCAGAAGCACGACTACCGCGTGGCCGACCTGAGCCTCGCACCGTTCGGTCGCAAGGAGATCCACCTCGCCGAGCACGAGATGCCCGGCCTGCGCTGGCTGCGCCGTGAGTTCGGTCCGTCCAAGCCGCTCGCAGGTGCGCGCATCTCGGGCTCGCTGCACATGACCATCCAGACCGCTGTTCTCATCGAGACCCTCGTCGAGCTCGGTGCCGAGGTGCGGTGGGCCAGCTGCAACATCTTCTCCACGCAGGACCATGCCGCCGCCGCTGTCGTGGTCGGTCCCGAGGGCACCGCGGAGAACCCGCAGGGTGTCCCCGTGTTCGCGTGGAAGGGCGAGACTCTCGAGGAGTACTGGTGGTGCACCGAGCAGATGATGACCTGGCCCGACGGCGGGCACGCGAACATGATCCTCGACGACGGCGGGGACGCCACTCTCCTCGTGCACAAGGGCGCGGAGTACGAGCGCAAGGGCGAGGTGCCGGACCCGACCTCGGCGTCGAACCCCGAGCTCGCGATCGTGCTCGGCCTCCTCCAGCGCTCGCTGCGCACCGAGCCCACGAAGTGGAGCGAGATGGCACGTCACATCAAGGGCGTGACGGAGGAGACCACCACCGGCGTGAAGCGTCTCTACAAGATGGCGAAGGACGGGGAGCTCCTGTTCCCCGCCATAAACGTGAACGACTCCGTCACCAAGAGCAAGTTCGACAACCTGTACGGCTGCCGGCACTCGCTGATCGACGCGATCAACCGCGCCACCGACGTGATGATCGCCGGCAAGCTCGCGGTCGTGTGCGGCTACGGCGACGTCGGCAAGGGTTGTGCCCAGTCCCTCCGCGGACAGGGCGCGAGGGTCATCGTCACCGAGATCGACCCGATCAACGCCCTGCAGGCCGCGATGGAGGGTTTCCAGGTCGACACTCTCGAGTCGGTCCTGGGCGAGGCGGACATCTTCGTCACTGCGACAGGCAACGAGGCGATCATCACCACCGAGCACATGGCCGCGATGAAGCACAACGCCATCGTGTGCAACATCGGTCACTTTGACAACGAGATCGACATGGCCGGACTCGCCCGCAGCGGGGCGAGCCGCGACGAGCTCAAGCCGGGGACCGACCTCTGGACGTTCCCGGACGGGCACTCCGTGATCGTCCTCGCCGAGGGACGCCTCGTGAACCTGGGGTGCGCCACCGGTCACCCGAGCTTCGTGATGAGCTGCTCGTTCTCGAACCAGGTGATCGCCCAGATCGAGCTCTTCAACAACCTCGAGAACTACCCCACGGGGGTGTACGTCCTGCCGAAACACCTCGACGAGCAGGTTGCGCGCGCCCATCTCGACGCACTCGGCGTGAAGCTCACCCGCCTCACCGACGAGCAGGCGGAGTACCTCGACGTGAACCCGTCGGGCCCCTTCAAGCCCGAGCACTACAGGTACTGACCGACCGGGAGTCACCGGCCCCGGGGCTCAGCCCTCGAGAGCCTCGCCCTCGGCTGCCTCGCGCTGCGACGGTGACATCCTGAACAACCCGAGCGTCACCTGGACCAACGGGCCGATGCCGAACGCGAACACGAAGGTGCCGAGGCCGAGCGTCCCCCCGAGCGCGAGCCCGACGAGCATCACGGTGACCTCCACTGCGGTGCGTGCGGCACGGATGCTGATGCCGTAGCGAGCGTTGATGCCGAGCATCAGGCCGTCGCGGGGGCCGCTGCCCAGTTCGGCACCGATGTAGAGACCCGAGCCTGCAGCGATCGCGAGCATCCCGAGCACGAGGAACAACAACCGCACAGCGGCAATGTGGGGGGAGGGGAGAAGCTCCTGTGCGACGTTCTCCACCAGCCCGATCTCGATCGCGTTCATGAGCGTCCCCAGTCCGGGCCTGATCCGCAACGGGATCCACAGCAGCAGCACCCCGAAGGAGACGACCACGATGTTCGTGCCGAGCGGGAGCCCCGTGATCTGCTCGATGCCCTGGTGGAACACGTCCCACGGCGGCACCCCGAGGTGTGACTCCACGAAGAGCGCGATCCCGGTTCCGAACATCGCCAGCCCCGCCGCACATCTGACGAACCGTCGCGTGAAGTTCTCGCGCAGCGGCCGGAGGGCAGTCGACGACATGGGCACACACCGTACAGAGACTCTCGCGCTGCACGGCGGACACACCGAACTGCTGGAGATCCGCGCGCTCGGCCCGTTCGAGGGGGAGCTGAGAGACGCGGTCATCGGGCTCAAGTACCGGAACGAGCGGCAGCGGGCGCGCGCGCTCGCGGGATTGATGTCGGTGTGCATTCCGCCTCACGCTGATGTCATCACGTGGGCGCCGACTTCCGCGCTGCGGACGGGGGAACGCGGCTACGACCAGGCGGAACTTCTCGCACGGCACCTCTCGGCGCACACCGGTGTCCCCTGGTCGCGTTTGCTGCGCCGGCTCGATGGTGCCGGTCAGACGGGACGCACGCGTGCACAACGGCTCGTGGCTCCGCGCTTCGTGGCCGCACCCGTCGCCTCGCGGCGCAACGTGTGTGTCGTCGATGACGTGGTCACGACCGGCGCAACGCTGAGGGCCGCGGCGTCGGCGTTGCTCCTGGCCGGGGCCGAGAGGGTCTCGGGGGCGTGCGTGGCGACGGTGGACGCCTAGTACCGTCGGTCCGTGGCCGCACCCCGGAAGCGCAGGTCCCCGGGGCTCTCGTCCGCCGGGAGGATCCTGGAGCGCGCCATCGAGGTGATCGAGGCCGGGGGTGAGACGGCCATCCGCACCAACACGATTGCAGCGGAGTGCGGGGTGACCCCACCGATCCTCTACCGCGCGTTCGCGAACAGGGACGGGCTCGTCATCGCCGCCCAGGCCGAGCGGTACCGCAGGTCCTCCTCCTCCGCCGCCGAGTTCCTCATCTCGCATGTCGCGAACGCGAACAGCCGTGACGAACTGAGGGCAAACCTCTCAGAGACCCTCGATTTCATCTTCTCGCCGTCACGAGCCGCGGCGAGGCGCCTGCGGGCGGAGGTGATCGGCTGCGCCGTGTCCAGACCCGCCCTGCGGGAGGCGATTGTCCGGGTGGACACCGAGTATGCGGACCGCATCGCCTCGGCGTACGAAAAGGCCACATCGGCGGGCTGGACCGCACCCGGGACCGACATGCGGGCTGTTGCCCTCTGGGCACAGGGTCTCATCACGTCGATGGCTGCGATGGAGTTCGGCCACGACGCGGACTCGGTCGAGAAGTGGACGGAGGTCGCCCGCGCGGCGGTTCTCCGCGCGGTCCTCGGCGACTGACGATCAGCCGATCCCGGCGAGCTCCCTCGTCGTGGCGATCGCCTCGGTCTGGTCCTCGCCCACGTGGACGCCGTGGATCCCGAGCTGTCGTGCCGCCTCCACGTTCGCGATCAGGTCGTCGAGGAACGCCGTGCTGCCGGCCCGTGCGCCGAGCCTGTCGAGCGTGAGCCTGTAGATCGCGGGGTCGGGCTTGCGGATGCCGACCTCGTGGCTGTCGACGATCGTGTCGAACACGTTCTCGAAGTCCATGAGCGGCCACCAGAAGTCCCGGAACTCGCGCACGTTGTTCGTGAGTATCCCGATGCGCCGGCCGGCCGACTTGAGGTCGTGCACGAGTGACACCATCGGTTCGCTGAGCGCGAAGTTGAAACCGCCCTGCGATGCCTGTTGGGGTGGAGGGACGCTGGCCACGATCCCCGCGTCATCGAGCATCCTCTTCGTGATGTCACGGCACTCGGCGAGGGAGATCTCGCCGCGCTCCACCCTGTGCCATTGATGGTCGGTGTCGAGATGGTGCGGACCCATCACGATCTCTGCAACGACCGCCGGGTCGTGGTCGGGGTAGCGACGGGTGAAGTCGCGCGGCCCTCCGTTCGACATGATCACGCCCCCGAGGTCGAATATCACCGTGTCCACCCTTGCATTCATGGGTCAAGTGTTGCCGACGTCATCAACGGGGGGAGAAGCCAACTTGGCGCACCGGCGCCGCAGGTGTTATTGTTGCTAACCATTGGGTGTCAGAGCCGTCGATCGTCGCTGCGACGAAGATGCACCGCTGCGCCGCGGCCGAACCGGTGCGCAGCACACGAGACAAGACGCACCGGTCACGACGCACCTGAACTGAAGCGGTACGTGTCGCGGCCGAACCGGCGCGCAGTGTGTGCTCTCGTGTTCGCTGCCACCGCACCGCGCATCGTCGCCTGAGTTCACCGACAGCCAGTGAGCGCACCGACGGCACAGAAGTCGCAGGTCCTGTCGGGCAGCGCAGAGTGCCGCACGGGTAGGCTCGAAAACCGCATGTCCTTGCTCGACAAAGTCCTCCGCGCCGGCGACGGCAAGCGTGTGAAGGCCCTGCAGGGACTCGTTCCCGACGTGAACGCGCTCGAGGCGCAGTTCCGCACCCTCACAGACGAGGAGCTCCGCGGAAAGACCGCAGAGTTCCGTCAACGCCTCGCGAACGGGGCGGACCTCGATGACCTCCTCATCGAGGCCTTCGCAACCGTGCGCGAGGCGGCCGGCCGTGTGATCGGCCAGCGCCACTTCGACGTACAGGTCATGGGTGGTGCCGCGCTGCACTTCGGCTGGGTGGCGGAGATGAAGACCGGAGAGGGCAAGACCCTCGTATCCACGCTCCCGGCGTACCTGAACGGGCTCACCGGACGCGGGGTGCACCTCATCACGGTGAACGACTACCTCGCACGGTTCCACGCCGAGTGGATGGGTCGGATCCACCGGTTCATGGGGCTCGAGGTCGGTCTCGTCATCCCGGGCCGCAGGGAGAGTCCGGCCGAGAAGAGGGCGGAGTACGCGGCCGACATCACCTACGGCACGAACAACGAGTTCGGCTTCGACTACCTGCGCGACAACATGGCCGGTTCCCTCGCCGACAAGGTCCAGCGCGGCCACTACTTCGCGATCGTGGACGAGGTCGACTCCATCCTCATCGACGAGGCGCGGACCCCGCTGATCATCTCGGGCCGGGTGGCCGACGCGGCGCAGCTGTACTACAAGTTCGCTTCGATCGTCCGCACGCTCGAGCGCAACGCCGATTACGAGGTGGAGGAGGACAAGCGCATCGTTGTCCCCACCGAGCAGGGGATCGAGAAGGTGGAGCAGGCTCTCGGTATCGAGAACCTCTATGACGCGGTGCAGCAGGATCTCGTCCACCAGCTGCAGGTGGCCCTCAAGGCGAAGGAGCTGTACCGACGCGACAAGGACTACATCATCCAGGCGGGCGAGGTGAAGATCGTCGATGAGTTCACCGGCCGCATCCTCGAGGGGCGTCGGTGGAGCGAGGGCATCCACCAGGCCGTGGAGGCGAAGGAGGGGGTGCGCATCAACGAGGAGAACCAGACTCTCGCCACCATCACCCTCCAGAACTACTTCCGCATGTACGAGAAGCTCGCCGGCATGACCGGCACCGCGCAGACCGAGGCGGCGGAGTTCGTGAACACCTACTCCATGCAGGTCGTCCCGATCCCAACCAACAAGCCCGTGCGCCGGTTTGACGAGGCCGACCTCATCTACAAGACCGAAGAGGCCAAGTTCCGTGCCGTCGTGGATGACATCGTGGAGCGCAACAGGAAGGGCCAGCCCGTCCTCGTGGGCACCGTGAGCGTGGAGAAGAGCGAGTTGCTGAGCCGCGAACTCGTCAAGCACGGTGTCCGTCACGAGGTCCTGAACGCCAAGCAGCACACGCGTGAGGCATTGATCATCACCCAGGCGGGCCAGCTCGGTGCGGTCACCGTCGCCACCAACATGGCGGGCCGTGGCGTCGACATTCTCCTCGGCGGCAATCCGGAGGGTCTCGCGCGCCAGCAGGTCATCGCCGAGGGCAACAGGCCCGAGCTCCTCGTGGAGGCCCACGATCTTCCCGCACCCCTCGAGGAGATGCCCGAGGAGTTCAGGGAGGCGCGCGCGAGGGCGCTCGCGCGATACGGGGAACTCGTGAAGGAGTTTGCGGTGCAGTGCGCGGAGGACGGCGAGAAGGTGAGGGCACTCGGGGGCCTTTATGTCCTCGGCACCGAGCGCCACGAGAGCCGCCGCATCGACAACCAGCTCCGCGGTCGTTCCGGCCGGCAGGGGGACCCGGGCGCGAGCCGCTTCTATCTCTCGCTCGACGATGAGTTGATGCGCCTGTTCGCCACCGGCGCCCTGTCATGGGTGATGGGCCGCGCCCTCCCCGACGACGAGGCGATCGAGGCGAAGATGGTCACGAAGGCGATCGAGCGCGCACAGTCCACGGTGGAGCAGCGCAACGCCGAGATCCGCAAGAACGTCCTCAAGTACGACGAGGTGATGAACGAGCAGCGCAAGGTCATCTACCAGCGCCGCGACCAGATCCTCGCCGGCGAGGACCTCAAGTCAGCTGCAATGGAGTACCTCGCCGAGGCGGTCGACTCCCTCATCGCCACCTACTGCGTGTCCGAGGCAACCGATGAATGGGACGTGGAGGGTCTCGTGCTCGAGCTGCGCACGTTCTGGCCTGCGTCCGCCGGCACCGACAGCATCGCCTCCTGCGTCGACACCGATGCCATCTACGACCTCGTGATGGCCGATGCGAGCGCGCACTACGCGAGGCGGGAGGCAGAGCTCGGCGAGGACGTCATGCGCCAGATCGAGCGGCAGGTGATGCTCAGCATCATCGACCAGCGCTGGCGCGAGCACCTCGACGAGATGGACTATCTCCAGGAGGGCATCAACCTGCGTGCAATGGGCCAGAAGGACCCCCTCACCGAGTGGCAGCGCGAGGGTTACGAGATGTTCGGGCAGATGATGAGCACGATTGCACAGGATTTCGTGCGCTACGTCATGCACGTCCAGGTCGTGATGGAGCAGGAGACCACGAACCGTGTCCGTGACATCACTGTCACGAGCAGCGACACGGTCGAGACCGACGGCTTCATCGAGGCCGCACGCGCCGGCGGGGACGTTGACCCCGAGCTGATGGCGCGTGTCGAGGAGGCGGCACACGGCCAGAACAAGCCGTTCGTCCGTGATGCAGAGGACTGGTCGAAGACCCCGCGCAACGCACCCTGCCCCTGCGGCTCGGGCCGCAAGTACAAGCAGTGCCACGGCGCGGCCTGAACGGAGCGGTCCCCGGTGCGTGACTTCACATCCGACCTGCGCGACCTTCGGCGCCGTCTCGACGAGGCGAAGGGTTACCTGCGGATCGACGACTCGAGGGTGCGCCTCGCGGAACTCGAGGCCGAGGTCTCGCGGCCCGACCTGTGGGACGACCAGGACCTCGCGAAGCGCGTGAACTCCGAGTACGCAAACGTGAAGTCCGATGTGGACGGCTGGGACGGACTTGCGGCGGAGATCGAGGACCTCGAGGTCCTGCACGAACTCGCGCGCGAGGAGGGGGACGAGTCACAGGAGCCCGAGATCGAGGCAGGAGCGGTGAAAGTGGGTCGTGCGCTCGACGTGCTCGAGCTGCGCAGCCTCTTCACGGGCGAGCATGATGCCGCCGACGCGATCGTGCAGATCAACGCGAAGGACGGGGGAGTGGACGCCCAGGACTGGGCCGAGATTCTCCTGCGCATGTACTCGCGGTGGGCGGAGCGCCGTGGCTTCTCCGTGGAGGTCGACGATGTGAGCGAGGGGACCGAGGCAGGCATCCTCTCGGCCGAACTGACCGTGAAGGGCCGTTACGCCTACGGTCTGATGACGGCCGAGCGCGGCACGCACCGCCTCGTGCGGATCAGTCCGTTCGACAACCAGGGACGCCGACAGACGAGCTTTGCAACCGTCCAGGTGTGGCCCGTCATGGACGCACCGGATGTCGAGGTGAACGAGAGCGACATCCGCATGGAGGTGTTCCGTGCGAGCGGCGCGGGCGGCCAGCACGTGAACAAGACGTCGTCGGCGGTGAGGCTCATCCACGAGCCGACAGGCACCGTGGCGAGCAGCCAGGAAGAACGCAGTCAGCTGCAGAACCGCGAGAAGGCGATGACGCGCCTCAAGGCGATGCTCGCCGCGCGCATCGAGGAGGAACGACAGGCAGAGCGCGACCGCATCGCGGGAAAGACCGCGATGGTCGGATGGGGCAGCCAGATCCGCTCGTACGTCCTGCAGCCGTACCAGATGGTGAAGGACCTGCGCAGCGAAGTGGAGTCCGGGAACGTCGCAGCGGTTCTCGACGGAGAACTCGACGGTTTCATGGAGGGCTTCCTGCGCTGGCGCAGGGCGCAGGGCTAGGGCGACGGCACCCGTTCGGTGGGTGCTGGTAGTTTCGGGTTCTTCATGATCCGTCTCGAGAACGTGTCGAAGGTGTACGGCAACGAGACTGTCGCCCTCCGCGACGCCTCGTTCGACGTCGCAAAGGGTGACTTCGTCTTCCTCGTGGGCCCCTCGGGGTCCGGCAAGTCCACCCTCCTGCGTCTCATGAACCGCCAGGAGCGGCCGGAGCGCGGGACAGTGTGGGTCACCGGCCGCAACGTCAACGAGCTCCCGAACAGTCAGGTGCCGCAGTTGAGGCGCATGATCGGCAACGTGTTCCAGGACTACAAGCTGCTGCCGAACAAGACCGTGTTCGAGAACGTGGCGTTCGCGCTCGAGGTGATCGGCAAGCCGCGCCACGTCATTGCCCAGCAGGTCCCCGCCGTGCTCGACCTCGTCGGCCTCGCGGGCAAGGAGGACCGGTTCCCCGACCAGTTGTCCGGCGGCGAGCAGCAGCGGGTGTCGATCGCGCGTGCCTTCGTGAACAGACCCGTCATCCTCCTCGCCGACGAGCCCACCGGCAACCTCGACCCCGCCACCGGCGAGGGCATCATGCAGTTGCTCGACGCCATCAACCGCACGGGCACCACCGTGGTGATGGCCACCCACGACCACCGGGTGGTGAACGCGATGCGCCGGAGAGTGATCCAGCTCGACCGCGGGGTCATCGTCCGCGACCAGGAGCGCGGGGTGTACGAGTGATCCAGCGCATCTCCTACGCACTGCGCGAGACGCTCGCCAACTTCCGCCGCAACGTCACACTGTCGCTCGCGGCCGTGATCACCTCCGCTGTGTCGCTCCTCCTCGTGGGAACCACGTTCCTCATCCAGCGCGCCTTCGACAACCTGCTGGTGCAGTGGAAGGGCGACGTCGGGATGATCGTGTTCGTCCGTCCCGACGTCACGCCCGAGGCGCTTTCCTTCATCGACCAGAACCTCCGTTCCCAGCCCAATCTCATCGACCTCGACAGGCTCGAGTACCTCGACAAGCCCGCGAGTTACGAGGAGGCCAAGCGCGTGTTCGCGGGCGACCCCACGACGCTCAGCCTCCTCTCCATCGACACGATCCCCACCCAGTTCAAGGTGGTTCCGCTCACCACCGACCCCGAGCTCGTGCGCGGGCTCGCGTCACAGTTCCGAACGCTCCCGGGTGTGTCGGGCGTGGCGCTCGCCGAGGACGAGTTCGAGGTGATCAGCACGCTCTCGGGCTTCGTGCGCACGGTCACCATCGGCATGTCGCTCGTGCTCCTCGCCGTTGCGGTGATCCTCATCTGGAACACGATCCGCACGGCCATCTTCGCGAGGCGGCGGGAGATAGAGGTGATGAAGCTTGTGGGTGCCACCGACTGGTTCATCCGCGTGCCGTTCGTGCTCGAGGGTCTCGTGCAGGGTCTCGTTGGCGCAGCGGTGTCCTGCGGCGGCCTGTGGGCCCTCAACACCGCATGGTCGAACGGCGTCGCAGGGTTCAAGGCCGGCTCGGGCGTGAGCGCCCTCGTCGTGCCCGGTGGTTACCTGAACGGTGTGATGGTCTCGCTCCTCGTCATCGGGGCGGTCGCGGGTGCGGTCGGCTCGGGCGTCGCATCCAGTCGCTTCCTCGACGTCTGAGCACCGCGCATAGTCTCGGGTCCGTGGAACTCCAGGACACCTCACTCGACATCTCCGACGGCATCGCAACCGTCACCCTGAACCGGCCGGACAAGCTGAACGCCTTCACGGGCCGGATGATGAACGAGATGATCGACATCTTCGACCGTACCGACGCCGACGACGACGTGAAGGCAGTGATCATCACCGGTGCGGGGCGTGGCTTCTGCGCCGGGGCCGATCTCTCCTCCGGAGGCGACACATTCTCGCGCGGCGGGAGTGACGTGTTGAGCCGCCAGGGAGTCCCCCGCGACGGTGGTGGTCTCCTCACGCTGCGCATCTTCGAGAGCCTGAAGCCCGTGATCGGTGCCGTGAACGGACCTGCAGTGGGGGTCGGCGTGACGATGACCCTTCCGATGGACATCAGGCTCGCGAGCGAGGCGGCCCGGTTCGGGTTCGTCTTTGCGCGTCGCGGCATCGTGCCCGAGGCGTGCAGCAGCTACTTTCTGCCGCGCATCGTGGGGATCCAGCGCGCCACGGAGTGGGTGTTCACCGGGCGGGTCTTCGGCGCGCAGGAGGCGCTCGACGCGGGACTCGTACGGAGCGTTCACGCACCTGACGACCTTCTTCCCGCCGCGCGCGAGCTTGCCCGCGAGATTGCAGACAACACGGCCCCCGTGTCGGTCGCGCTGTCGCGCCGGATGCTGTGGCGGATGCTCGGTGCCTCCCACCCGATGGACGCCCACAAGGTGGACTCGAGGGGCATCATGGAACGCGGACGCAGCGCGGACTCGCGGGAGGGTGTCGTCAGCTTCCTCGAGAAGAGGCCGGCGCGCTACCCCGACAAGGTGAGTGACGGCCTGCCGGACGTGTTCCCCGGTTGGCACGATCCCGAGTTCTCCTGAGCACGGGACCACTGACGTGACGGAGAGGTCCGTCTTCGGGACCGTCGGCGCCGGCTTCTTCGTGGACCTCGTGGACCGCTTCTACGACGGGGTGGTGAACGACCCCGTGCTCATCCCGCTCTATCCCGACGGGGCCGACACGGTGCATGCCCGCGAGCGGCTCGCGATGTTCCTCGCGCAGTACTGGGGCGGCCCGCACGACTACATGGAGAGGCGCGGCCACCCGATGCTGCGTGCCAGACACAACCAGTGGACGATCGGCGCAAGGGAGCGCGACCGTTGGCTGGTGCACATGCTTGCCGCGCTCGAGGAGGTGATGGCCGGGTCACCGCTCGGTGCTGAGGAGCGCGACGAGGTGCACGCACAGTTGTCGGCCTACCTCGTGAACGCCGCGGAACACCTCCGCAACTCCGTCTGAACCCGGTCAACCGCCGTTCGGGCCGAGCAGATGCAGGGCGACCGCTGCGGCCGCGCCCACGTTCAGGCTGTCGGTGCCCGCGTGCATCGGGATGCGCACCCTGTGTGCGGCACCCGAGAGCATCGTGCCCGACAGCCCCGACCGCTCGCTTCCGAGAAGAAGTGCGACCGGAGCATCTGCTGTGCGCACCCGCGAGATGTCGACTGCGGAGGGATCCGGTGTGAGCGCGTACGTCACGTGCCCGTGTGCGGCGAGCAGGGCGGTGATGTCCTCGCCCGGCGACGTGCGCGCGTGGGGGAGCGACAGCGCGGTGCCCATGCTCACGCGCAGTGCGCGTCGGGCGAGCGGGTCTGCACTCGTCGAGTCGAGAAGAAGGCCGTCCCAACCGAGCGCGACCGCACTGCGCACCACGGCGCCGAGATTCGTGGGGTTGTCGACCGCCTCGGCCACCACCACACGTCGCGCAACTGACAGGAGCTTGGCGGGCGCCGTCACCGGGGGCCTGCGGAACAACCCGGTGACCGACAGCGGCACGCCGAGACCGGTGACCTCCTTGCGCAGTGCGTCGCCGCCCACGTAGACGGGCACGGTGCCCGTCATCCGCGCAGCGAGTGCGTCCCCGTGCCGCTCGTCGCACAGGAGGGCAACGGGTTCACGCCCCGCGGCGAGGGCTCGCTCCACCACGAGGTCGCCCTCGGCAACGAACATCCCGGCGCCCGCCGTCTCCCTGCGCTCGGGGCCGCTCGCGAGCCGGCGCTCACGCCACCTGAAGGGGTCGAGCCGCGCGTCCAGGGGGTCGGAGACGGGGACGATCATGCCGTGCCCGCCGCGCGGGAAGGCGTCAGTACGACCACGGGTAGGGCGACCAGTCGGGCGGGCGCTTCTCCACGAAGGATGCGCGGCCCTCCTCCGCCTCGTCGGTGCCGTAGGCGAGACGCGTGGCCTCGCCGGCGAACACCTGCTGGCCGACGAGGCCGTCGTCGATCAGGTTGAACGCGAACTTGAGCATCCGCTGCGCCGTGGGGCTCTTTGCGTTGATCTCCCGTGCCCACCGGAGCGCGGTGCGTTCCAGATCAGCGTGTTCCACCACCTCGTTCACCGCGCCCATCGCGTGCATCTGGTCGGCGGTGTACTCGCGGCCGAGGAAGAAGATCTCCCGCGCGAACTTCTGGCCCACCTGCCGTGCGAGGTAGGCGGACCCGTAGCCACCGTCGAACGAGGCGACATCTGCATCGGTCTGCTTGAAGCGCGCGTGCTCACGGCTCGCGAGCGTGAGGTCGCTCACGACGTGCAGACTGTGCCCGCCACCGGCAGCCCAGCCGGGAACCACGCAGATCACGATCTTGGGCATGAAACGGATGAGGCGCTGCACCTCGAGAATGTGCAACCGGCCCGCGCGTCCGCGGTCCATCGACTCGCGTCCCTCGCCGTCGGCGTACTTGTAGCCGTCACGGCCGCGGATGCGCTGGTCGCCTCCGCTGCAGAACGCCCACCCGCCGTCCTTCGGTGACGGACCGTTGCCGGTGAGGAGCACGACGCCGACGTCGGTCTGCTGACGTGCGTGGTCGAGCGCGGTGTACAGCTCGTCGACGGTGTGCGGACGGAACGCATTGCGCACCTCGGGCCTGTTGAAGGCGACACGCACGGTGCCCTGGTCGAGCGCACGGTGGTACGTGATGTCGGTGAAGGAGAAGCCGGGCACCTCGCGCCACGCGGCGGGGTCGAAGATCGCAGAGACGGTCACCGGGACAGTATTCCGTCATTCGGGCCGTAATCTTCACGGGATGAAGACCCTCGTTGCCTTCTCGGGCTCGACCCGCGCCGCTTCCTTCCACACCCGCCTCATCAGGGCCCTGCCGGCACTCGCCCCGGACGGCGTGCAGGTCGCGCATTTCGACCTGTCCGACGTGCCGTTCTACAACCAGGACATGGAGGACGGCGGTCTGCCCGGATCCGTCACGGCGATGCGCGCGGCGGTCACGGAGGCCGACGGCGTGATCCTTGCTGCTCCTGAGTACAACGGCTCGTACTCGGCCCTCACGAAGAACACGATCGACTGGCTGACCCGCCCGATGCGCCAGGGAGCGCTCATGAACAAGAAGATCATGGTGATCGCGGTCACACCGGGGCCGGGCGGGGGCCAGCGCATCGCGAAGACACTCTCGGACCTGCTCCCGTTGTTCGGCAACGAGGTGGTCGGTGTGATCACGGCCGCCGCCATCCACGAGAAGATGGCTGCTGACTCCGACACCGTCACCGATGACGAACTGGCCGGTTCGCTGCGGTCGGCGCTCGCGGCGTTCTGATCACCAGGCGTCGACCATCGGGCGCTTCTTGCCCGCACGGTCGCGCCACGACGGCGGCTCACCGATCACCGCGAGGATCCGGCTTCGGGTGTCGGCAGGGTCGATCACGTCATCGATCTCCACGTGACTGGCCATGTTCAGCGCGCTCCCGTTCTCGTACGAGCGCTCGATGAGCGCCGCCTCCAGTTCGCGGCGCTTCTGCGGGTCGGTCTCGGCCTCGAGTTCCTTGCGGTAGCCGAGCCGCACCGCACCCTCGAGGCCCATGCCGCCGAACTCGCCGGTGGGCCACGACACCGTCATTGCGTTGCCGTGGAAACTGCCGCCCGCCATCGCCTGGGCACCGAGGCCGTACCCCTTGCGCAGCACCACGGTGACCCAGGGGACCGTGATGCTCGCGGCGGTGACGAACATGCGCCCGAAGTGGCGCACCTGGGCCGACTTCTCCGCCTCGGGGCCGACCATGAAACCCGGGGTGTCGCAGAGGCTCACGACCGGCAGGTCGAACGCGTCGCAGAGCTGCACGAAACGTGATGCCTTGTCGGCCGCGTCGGAGTCGATCGCACCGCCGAGGTGGGCGGGGTTGTTCGCGATCACGCCGACGGCGCGGCCCTCGATGCGCATGAGTGCCGTGAGGATGCCGATGCCGAAGACGGGTCGGAGCTCGAGCAGGGTCCCCTTGTCGGCGAGGAGCTCGAGCGCACGCCGAACGTCGTACACACGCGTGCGCTGCTCGGGCACCACGTCGCGCATCAGTTCGTCGTCGTGACGCTCCCAGGTGTCGAGTGGGCCCTGGAAGTACGAGAGGTACTGCTTCGCAGTCTCGACGGCTGCCGCCTCGTCGGCGACGCGGATGTCGACCACGCCGTTCGCGGTCTGCACGTCGATCGGCCCGATGTCGGTCGGCTTCACGATGCCGAGCCCTCCGCCCTCGATCATCGCGGGTCCCGCCATGCCTGTGTAACTGTCCTCGGTCGCGATGATCACGTCGCAGCAGCCGAGGAGCGCCGCGTTCCCGGCGAAGCAGTAGCCGTTCGTGATCCCCACGAGGGGCACGAGACCGGACAACTGCGCGAAGTAGGCGAACGCGTGGCAGTCGAGCCCCGCCACGCCCGATGCGTCCGTGTCGCCGGGCCGCCCTCCGCCGCCCTCCGCAAACAGCACGAACGGCAGACGCAGGCGCTCGGCCACGTCGAACAGCCGGTCCTTTTTGGTGTGGTTCTTCTGGCCCTGCGTCCCCGCCAGCACCGTGTAGTCGTACGACGCCACGGCAACACGGGCCGCGTTGCCGGGAAAGCGAGACGCATTGACCGTCGCGAGCCCGCCGACCATCCCGTCGGCGGGCGTGTTGCGGATGAGGTCGTCGAGGTCGCGCCGGCGCCGCTGCGCGGCAATCGCGAACGAGCCGTACTCGACGAACGACCCCTCGTCGACAAGGTCAGCGATGTTGGCGCGCGCTGTGCGGTGACCCTTCGCTGCCCTGCGTGCGACAGCCTCGGGGCGGGCCTCGTCTGTGGTGAGGAACCGGCGCTCGCGGTAGCGGCGCAGGTCGGCTCGTTCTCCCGTGGTCGGCGAGGCATCGCTGGTGCCGTCCACGACCCCGACTTCACCCGGCACGAGCGTGAACAGGGCCTGCCCGGCGCTCACTGTGTCGCCCTCAGAGACCGCCAGGGACGCAACAGTGCCGTCGGTTGTGGCCTCCACCGGGTGCTCCATCTTCATCGACTCGATGACGATGATCTCCTGTCCGGCCCGCACCATGTCACCGACGGAGACGCGCAACCTCAGCACCGTGCCGAGGAGCGGAGAGTTCACGGTGACCGTCATGTGCTTCGTTCTACCAGTCGCTCCGCCCCTGTCTTCAGTCCGTCCCCGTCCTCGGTCAGATGCGGGTTCGTCCGCCGGCCGTCCCTGGTCCGTGCGGTGCGGGGTGCCCGCGGACAAGACTCACGGGATGCTCGCGGTTGCACTGTGGTTCGCTGCGGGCGTCGTGCTGTCGCGTGGGTGGAAGGGCGCCGCGGCCATCGGGGGAGTGCTCCACAAGTGGGTGCTGTGGGCGGCTCTTCCCGCACTGGTGCTCGCGAAGGTCCCGACGATGCGTCTCGACTCCGACGCGGCGGTCCCCGTCATCGCGGCATGGCTGTGCGTCGGGGCGGGTGCGGCCGCGGTGCTCATCGTTGCGCGCACGTCGCGTTGGCCGGGCGAGGTCACCGGTGTGATGCTCCTGCTCGTGCCGCTCGGGAACACGAGCTTCCTCGGTCTGCCGGTCGTGTCGAGTCTCCTCGGTGAGGACCATCTCCCCGCGGCGCTCGCGTTCGACCAGCTCGGCACGTTCCTGGCGCTCGCCACGTACGGCACATGGGTGGCGGCACGGTACGGGAACGGCGACGGACGGCCCGCGGATGTGGCCCTGCGCATCGCGACGTTCCCGCCGTTCGTCGCGTTGGCCGCGAGCTTCCTTCTCCGGCAGTGGCCGTTGACCGATGTTGCTCACGATGCGTTGCGGACTGTCGGCAGCACGGTGGCGCCCGCGGCGATGCTCGCGACGGGTCTGCGGCTGCGCGTGACAAGGCTGGAGGGTCGTGCATGCCTCGTGACGACGGGGCTCGCGCTGAAGATGGTCCTCCTGCCTGTCCTCGTGGTGGTCCTTGCGCTCGTTGCGGGCGACATCGGGTCGGTTGCGTGGCGGTCCGCCGTTGCCGAGGCGGCGATGCCACCGATGGTCACCGCCGGGATCGTGGCCGCCGGCGCCGGTCTCGACGAGGAACTCGCGACTGGCCTCGTCGCGGCGGGAACGGTTGTCGGTCTCCTCGCCGCGGTGCTCGTTTCGTTCGTCGGCTGAGCGGTGCGACAACATGGGGGAGGGGGTGCACCGTGATCTCGTTCGTGAACCGACTGCGTGAACTCGCCGCGGAGGCGCCCGATACGCCCGCGGTGACCTGCGGCAACGAGGTGATCACGCGATCCGAACTGGTGCGCCGTGGCGGGGATCTCGCCGTGCACCTGAAGGGACTCGGTGTCGGAGTGGGTGACCTCGTCACGGTGGCGGTGCCGAACAGCATCGAGTGGTTCGTGTCGTATGTTGCGGTGTGGATGCTCGGCGGCACGCCCCAACCGGTGTCGTCGCGCCTGCCGCAACGGGAACTCGAGGCAATCATCGAGCTCGCCGACCCGCCCGTCGTCATCGGCGCCGACCCCGGGACGGTGAAGGGCCGCCACGCGATTCCCGTCGGGTTCGTTGCGCCGCCCGTCGATGCATCGGGTCTTCCCGACGTGGTCTCGCCGGCGTGGAAGGCACCGACCTCCGGCGGGAGCACCGGCAGGCCGAAGCTCATCGTGTCCGGTGACCCCGCGGTGATGGACGAGAACGCGCCGCTGCCGCTCCTCATGAAGAAGGGCGGCTGTCTCGTGATGCCCGGCCCTCTGTACCACAACGGTCCGGCGGTGTGGAGCTGGCAGGCGCTGTTGAACGGGTTGCGGGTCGCGCTCATGACCCGTTTCGACCCCGAGGGCACGCTGGCCGAGATAGAGAGGCACCGCGGCACGGTCCTCTACATGGTGCCCACGATGATGAAGCGCATCTGGCGTCTCCCCGAGGAGGTGCGCGACCGTCACGACCTCTCGTCGCTCGAGGTGGTGTGGCACCTCGCGGAGCCCTGCCCGGAGTGGCTGAAGCAGGCGTGGGTCGACTGGCTCGGTGCAGAGCGGATCTTCGAGCTGTACGCGGGCACCGAGGCCCAGACCGCAACGGTGATCAGCGGGCCCGAATGGCTCGCGCACCGTGGTTCCGTGGGACGGGTGCAGCCCGGCACGGTGATGATCACCGACGAGGACGGCAACGAGGTGCCCACCGGGGAGATGGGCGAGGTGTGGATGCGATCGCTGCGCGGGACACCCACGTACCGCTATGTGGGCGCGAGCGCCCGCACCCGAAACGGCGGCTGGGAGTCCCTCGGCGACATGGGCAGGCTGGACGACGAGGGGTACCTGTACCTCGGCGACAGGGCGAGCGACATGATCCTCTCGGGCGGCGCGAACATCTATCCCGCCGAGGTCGAGGCGGCGATCCAGGAACATCCGGCGGTGCAGAGCTGCGCGGTGATCGGTCTCCCCGACGAGGACAAGGGCGCCACAGTGCACGCGATCCTCGAGGCCGACCCGTCAAGGGTGGGCGAGGACGAGCTGCGCACGTTCCTCGCGGAGCGTCTGGTGGTCTACAAGATCCCGCGCACGTTCGAGTACGTCACGTTCCCGCTCCGCGGCGACGACGGCAAGGTGCGCCGCTCTGCCCTCCGCGCCGAGAGGATCGCCAAGTGAGCAGCGCACCGTTCGGGACCCCGCTCGAGATCGCAGGTCCGTTGCGTTCGCCCCGCCAGATGCTCGCCGACCAGGAGTACGACGGGCATGCGAGCGTGCATGACGGAGACACAGCGGCGAAGCTCGGTCTTGCGGGTGCGCCGATCGAGGGCCCCACCCACTTCAGCCAGTTCGACCCCATCGGAACGGCGCTGTGGGGTGCTGCATGGTTCGAGCACGGGTGCATCAGCGCGCATTTCGAGAACATGGTGGTGGAGGGCGAACAGGTGCGGCCCCTCGTGTCATGGGGCGGCGGCAACGCTGCAGTGATACGCGCCGAGAAAGGGGACGGCACTCCCGTGCTGAGCGGCACCCTGTCGGTGGGTCCCGTGCACCCGCCGAGCGAGCTCGACCGCCGGAGGGAGTCACTCAAGCCCGCGGGCGAACTGTTCATCCTTGACCTCCTGTCGGTCGGGGACCGTTCCGCGATGGTGCGTGCAGGGATGAGCCATGAACATCGAAACGGGAACCTGTACCCCTTCTCACTCGAGGAGAAGCTCGCGGTGATCACCGAGGATTCCCCCTGGTACCACCGCGACACAGGAGCCTCCTCGCCGTGGGGGTCCGCCATCGTGCCGACCGAGATGATCAGCGTGCTGGCGGCCAAGTGTCCCCCGGCCGGGGAAGTGCGCGGCCCCGCAGTGGGCCTGTTCATGGACCTCGAGATACGCATGCACAACGGACCCGTGTTCGTGGGCCGCGAGTACGAGCTGGCGCGCACCGTCGTTGCGACGGGCCAGACGAGGCGGGTGGAGTTCTACTGGACGGACACCGTCATCACCGATCCGTCCACGGGCGCACTGGTCGCGTCAGTTCTGCTGAACCAGGGCGTGTTCAAGGCATCGTACGGCCC
>JBEGQL010000027.1:0-23492 GCA_041181005.1 Actinomycetota bacterium | reverse complement strand
AGCGGGACGTTGTGGAGCTTCTGATGCAGGGGGCCAACGTGTCCGGCGAGTGCCTCGAACCGCCCGTACACCACCGAGTAGGGGTCGAAATCAGGGGTGGGTCGGCTGTAGAGACCGAGTCCGGACACGTGGCCGAACGTGGTGGACGTCTCCATGTGAAGGAACGTGGCATCGAGGCCCGTCAACTGGCGCACGAGTGAAACCTACCCCCGGCTACACGGGACGCTTTCGTGCGACGAGAACAAACTGGAGCGGACGACGGGATTCGAACCCGCGACCCTCACCTTGGCAAGGTGATGCTCTACCAACTGAGCCACGTCCGCGTGAGTCCCAGATTCTAGCGAGGGTCCGGCCCCCCGCAACGGGGTCAGAGTTCTTCCCTCCGGGCCGCCGCCTCGGCGGGGACCGACTGCTCCCGCACCAGCAGGACAAGTGACGTGATCACCACCGCGGCCCCCGCCATCTGCACACCGGTCAGCGCCTGATCGAACACAATCCACGCGAGCGTGGTGGACAGAACCGGACTGAGCAGGCCCAGCACCGACGCGAGCGTGACCCCCACGTGGCTCTGTGACCATGTCATCAGCCCGTGCCCCACGATGCCCGGACCGACCGCCATCCCGAGCGCGAGCAGCCAGTCGCGGCCCGTCATCTGCCCGAGGTCGCTCGATGCAACCAGTCCGAAGGGAATGACGACGACGGACGCCCACACGAAGATCGCGGCAAGGAACGACCAGCTGTCCACACCGTCCATCCGCTGGCGTTTCGCAAGCAGGAAGTAACCGGTCCAGATCACCACGTTGGCTGCCGCCATGAGGTCGCCCCTCACGTGCGCACCACTGGTGGAGGCCGCCGCGAGCACGACAGTGAGAACCCCGGCGAGCGAAGATGCTCCGTAGACGAGCTGGCGGGCGGTGAGTCGTTCCCCGAACAGCCGCCCCGCCACGAGGAGAACGAGGACTGGTTGCAGGTTGCTCATCAGCGTGGCGTTGGCGATCGATGTCATCTTGATGGAGGCGAACCCCGTGATGAAGGAGAGGGAGAACAGGATGCCGGGCAGTGCCGTGGACCGGAGGAGCCCACGGTTGATGCCGTCCCCGAAGAGATACGCCATCGCGACCATGAGCGGCACGCCGACCACCATCCGCGCGAACACGATCGACGGGGTGCCGACCGACATCGACTTGTTGAGGATGGGCCCGACACCCCACGCGCACACCGCCGTCACGGCGGCGATGACGTGGATGTCGTCGCGCCGGCCGAGACGCGTGCGGGCAGGCCGGCCGGCGAGGCGGCTCACTTCTTCGGGTTCAGGTCGATGCGCAACGTGAGCACGCCGTCCTCGAGCGTGGCGGTGGCGTCGCCGATGATGGCGAAATCACGGAAATCCGCTTCGGCCTGCGCGATGAACAGCTGCCGTTCCTCACCGGCGACAGGCGGGAGTGGGCGCCTGCGCACCGCCGCCGCGCGGTCCCGGAAACGGGTGATCATCTCGTCGGGGTCGAAGGTTGCCATGGGTCTCTCCTGTCGTTCGGGCCCGTCAACGGGTCTCGCTGTCGTCCTGCCGGGAGCGGCTGAGCAACGGGTCGATGACGCCGGGCACGGTCACCGGCGGCGGGACGACGTCCACTGAATCATCACTGTGGTCGAACGTGTCCCTGAACGGGCGTTCCTGCTCCTGCGGCTCGTGGTCGAGCACCGGGGGCGCCTCGATGTGTCCGGGATGGTCGGCATCCTCCGGCCGCACCGCGTTGAGGAGCGCCACACGCTTCTCCCCGTCGGCCCTGGCGAAACTTCGGTCCCCCATGACCTCGAGCGGTGCGAGGGCGGCAGGGTCCTCGCCCGCGGACCGCCAGAACCGCACAGTGAGCACGAACACGGCCACACCGAGAGCGATCATGGCGAGCGACACGGCGTTCACGGTCACGTCGGCGGCAACGAGCGCGGCTGAGGACATCGCTCCTATTCTTTCACGCGACACCTCCGTGCCGGCACCACGCACGCCGTCACCGCAAGAAACTAGGACCAACAAAAGCACATGCTGAACCTGCTCACCTCGCTCCTCTTCGTGGCGGTGCTGGCGGGACTCGTCGTGCTCGGCCGGCGCAGGGAACCGCACTGGGTGGACAGCGACGGCACGCGGTTCATCAGCCGCGCGCGGGTGCTCGACACTCGCGGCGGACGACCCGGCAGGTGGCAGCCCGTGAGGGGCGGGGCGGGGCGGACTGCGGTGGTGCTTCAGCCGGGGCTCACGGGGTCACGAGCCATTGCGGGCACCTACTCGGTCGCGGGTCGTGCCGCCGACGACCACCACGGCCACGTGCTGTACACGCTGCAGGGCGAGGGGCTCGTGCTCCTGCGCATCCCCCGCACGAGTCCGCTGGTGGCAAAGCTCGATGCGATGTCCGCTCAGGACACCTGAGCCAGGAACCGGCCGATCTCGGCACCGACCTGGAGCGTCGCGATGAGGAACCCGTCGTGACCCTCGTCGCTCTCGATCTCGACGTACCGGTTGCGGGCGTCACCGTTCGTGACGAGCGCATGGATCGTCTGCTGTTGGTACGCGGGGTAGAGGATGTCGCTGCTGATGCCGAGTGTGAGCGCGGGCGCGGTGATGCGTGACATTGCGCGCGGCACTCCCCCGCGTCCGCGGCCGACGTCGTGGAGGTCCATGGCCTTCGCGATGTAGAGGTAGCTGTTCGCGTCGAACCGGCGCACCAGCCTCTCCCCGTGGTGGTCGAGGTAGCCCTCCACCTCGAACTTCGACAGCAGGTGAAGGCCGTCCTCGTGGAAGTCCTCGTTGCGCAGACGGCGGCCGAACTTCTCGCTGAACTTGTTGTCGGTGCGGAACGTGACCTGCGCGATCATCCGGGCCACGGCGAGACCGTGCCACGGCCCGCCGTCGGGTCCGGCCCCGTAGTAGTCGCCGTCGTTCCACTTCGGGTCCATCAGAAGTGCGCGACGTCCGATGGAGCCCCACGCGATCTGCTGGGCGCTCGCCTCTGCGCATGTGGCGATGGGGATGATCGAGCCGACCCGGCCCGGGAACATGATCGCCCACTCGAGAACCTGCATGCCTCCCATCGACCCGCCCACCACGCTCGCCCACCTGCGGACACCGAGCGAATCTGCGAGCGACGCCTGGGCACGCACCATGTCACGGATCGTCACCACGGGGAAACGCAGCGCCCACGGCCTGCCGTCAGCCGGGTGCGGCGAGGAAGGACCGGTGCTGCCCTGGCACCCCCCGAGCACGTTCGCGCACACCACGAACCACCTGTCGGTGTCGATGGCACGGCCGGGGCCCACGATGCCCTCCCACCAGCCCGGGGTCGGGTGTCCCTCGCCCGCCGGTCCGCTCACGTGGCTGTCACCGGTCCATGCGTGGCACACGAGCACCGCGTTCGATGCGTCGGCGTTCAGGGTCCCCCACGTCTCGTACGCAACGGTCACGTCGGTGAGCTGGCCGCCCCCCTCGAGCACGAACGGCCGCGACGTCGCGAAGGTGTGGAACCTGCGGTTGCCGGCGGGGTCACCGGGGAGCCATGCGCCCGTGGCGGGGAACGGCGCGTACGAATGGTGCGTGGGCTGCACGTGGTTCCCCTTTCTCGGTGCGACGCGGCGGCGTGATCTCGTGGTTCGTCCGCACCGGGGAGTGACAGCCTGTTGCCCCTTGCGGGACCACATCCCCCACCTGGGTGGGGAGGCACCGTGCGGTCTGAACCCCGGTTGCCGGACCTGTCGGTCTCTCTGAATGCGTTGGACGAAGGCTACCGCCCGTCGGGCCCAGCGGCGAGGTGCTTTTCGAGGCCGACCAGGTCCGTGAACCCGTCAAAGGAGGTCATCGAACCGAGCACGTCGCGCATCGTGCCCTCCTTGTGCAGGTGTGCGTACGCATCGCCGAGGGCACGCGCCGCCGACAGCAGTCCGGACAGCGGCGACACGACGAGGCGGAAGCCGAGCGCGGCGAGTTCCCCGGGGGTCAGCAGCGGGGTCTTGCCCTTCTCCACCATGTTCGCCACGAGGACGACACCATCGACCTCCGATGCGATGCGCTCGAGGTCGGCCACCGAGCAAGGTGCCTCCACGAACACCGCATCCACCCCGAGGTCGCGCGCCATCCTCGCCCGTTCGATCGCCTCGTCGATCCCCTCCACCGCGAGCGCATCCGTGCGCGCGGTGACATGCAGTTCGGACCGGCAGCGCAGCACGGTGCGGAGACGACCGAGCCACTCCTCGCGGCTCACCACCCGCTTGTCCTCCATGTGACCGCACTTCTTGGGCCACTCCTGGTCCTCCAGGAAGATGCCTGCCGCCCCCGCGCCCTCCCACAGCGCCACGGTGCGCGCGATGTCGGAATCATCTCCGTACCCGGTGTCGGCGTCGACCACGACCTGGATCCCCGGCACGGCAGAGCACACGCGGCGTGCGGCATCGGCCATCTCGCTCTGCCCGATAATGCCGATGTCGGGTTCGCCGAGGAGGGTGCCGCTGAGTGCGAACCCCGACAGGAAGAGGGTGGAGAACCCGGCCTTCTCGGCGAGCAGCGCGGACATGGGGTCCCACACGCCGGGCATGAGCACAGTCCCGCCGGAGGCGAGGTGCCCGCGCAGCGCGGAGGCGTGGCTCACTTCACCCCGAGTTCGTCCATTGCGTGCTGCTTGAGCCGCTTGTAGTCCACCTTGCCATTCGGCGCGCGGCCGATGGTGGGGACGACGACGAGGTTCCGCGGAGCCTTGTACGCGGCGATGCGGGACTTCACGTGCTCGCTGAGTTCCGCGAGCACGGGCGCCGCACCGGGTTCGGCCTCGACCACCGCACAGATCGTCTCACCGAACCGTGTGTCCGGGATTCCCACTGCCACCGCGTCACGCACCGACGGGTGCGTCTTCAGGCACTCCTCCACTTCCTCGGGGAAGACCTTCTCGCCACCGGTGTTGATGCACACCGATCCGCGCCCGAGCAACGTGAGCGTGCCGTCCTCGTTCACCTCGGCCCAGTCGCCCGGCACCGTCCAGCGCTGGCCCTCGAACATCCGGAAGGTGGCGTCGGTCTTCGCCTTGTCCTTGTAGTACCCGACGGGGATCGCCCCACCCACCGCAACGAGCCCCCGCTCGCCGCTGCCTGGCTGCACGCGCCGACCGTCCTCGGTGAACACCGCGCATTTCGGACCGAGCTGGAACTTCGCCGTGGTCGGCGCCGCACCCTTCACGGCGACGGACGCACCCATGCCGACCGCCTCGGACGAACCGAAGCTGTCGGTGATCGCCATCTGCGGGATGTGCTCGAGCAGTCCGTTCTTGTTCTCCTGGCTCCACATCACACCCGAGGAACCCATCTGGCCGACACTCGAGAGATCCCATCGCCCGGGGTTCGCGTTCAGTGTCTCGAGCATGGGGCCGGCGAACGCCTGGCCCACGATCACGATGGCGTTCACTTTCTCGCGCTCCACGATGTCGAAGAGCTCGGCTGGGTCGAACGTGCGGTTCGGGTTCGTGACGATCGCACCCGCTGTCGCAAGCGTGATGAACGACGAGAACAGCCCGGTGCCGTGCATGAGCGGACACGCGACATATGCACGCAGCGAGGACCACCCGGAACCGACCCGCTGCACGAGTTCCTCCACCGAAGCCCCGGGGGCGATCCCGAAGAGCGCGTTCGCGCCGAACCCGAGCACCTCGAAGAGGTCCTCCTGCCGCCACATCACACCCTTGGGCATGCCCGTGGTGCCGCCGGTGTAGAGGAACAGCATGTCGTCGCCCGAGAGGGGCTGCAGCGGCGTCACATCGGCCACCGCCGTGCCCACGACACTCCCGTAGTCCACCGCCCAGGATGGGACAACGGCGTTGTCGGCATCGGGCACCATGTACCAGCGCCTCACGAGAGGAAGGCGGTCGCGCACCTTGTCGATCAGCGGGGCGAAGGTGCCGTGGAAGATCACGGCCTCAGCGTCGGCATTGTCGAAGAGGTAGTGCACCTCCTCCGGTCCGTAGCGGTAGTTCACGTTGAACGGCACAAACCCGCCGAGCCAGGAACCGAGCGTTCCCTCGAGGTACTCGGGGCAGTTGTAGAGGTAGTGCGCGACCTTCGCCTGGTGCGACATCCCCGCCGACAGCATGTCGTGCGCGAGTGCGTTCGCACGCGAATGGAATTCGCCCCACGTGCGCGTCGTCGGCCCGTGGATCAGCGCCGGACGGCCGGGGTCACGACCCGCAATTCCCCTGAACAGCAACCCGTAGTTCCACACACCCACCGCAGATCCCCCTCGTGCCCGCGGGACGCACCGCCCCGTGTCATGGAACGGTAGCAACGCACCTGCACAGCCTCACCAACCGTCACTGGGGTTGCGCCGGCGGGTTGCGGGTGCGGGCACCCACGGATAGGTTCGGTGCGTTCCAGCGGGCGGAAACTGGACGACCACGACGGGGTCTTCCCGCGGCTGTGTCACAGCTGCGAGAGGGCCCCGTTCTCGATTCCCTGCAGGGCGTGGCGCGACGCCATCGCCACGAACATCTCGTCGCCGCGCTCCGTGCGCCCCACGATCTGCGACGCAACCACCGCCATCACGGCACCGCTGATGGCCTCGCGCCTGTAATGGCCTTCCACCCACGAGCGCTCGGGGGTCACGCCGTACCGGGCGAGTCCGGCGATGTAGCGGTCGACCAGGTCCCACTCATGTGCCCGTCGATCCCCCGGCATGAGCCCGGCGCCGATGAAGTAGGCGAGATCGGCGATGCCGTTGCCGTGGCCCGGCGTCTGCCAGTCGACCACCGCGCACGTGAGGCCGGCGCCGGATCGGTCAAAGAGGATGTTGTCGAGCCGGTAGTCCCCGTGGGTCACGCAGAACGGGTCACCCTTGGCCTCGACGTAGGGCACGATGGCCTTCGTCATCTCCTCGATGAATGCCATCCCCCTGCCGCCCGTCTCCTCCTGCACCCGCTCGCCGAGCGTGGCCGCGAAACCCGGGTACATCATGGACACGATGCCGTTCAGGCGCTCGCCGTCGGCGGGTGACGAACGGCGCTCCATCCACTCCACCGAGAACAGGGACTCGTCGTTCCACCTCGGTGCGTGCAGACGTGCCAGTTCCTCGACTGCCGCCTCTGCCTCGGCGACGGAGCAGCCCGCGATCTGGTCGCCCTGCTCGGCGGGTGCCATGTCCTCCATCACCAGCACGAAGTCACCGGTGGTCTCGTTCCAGTCTGCGAAGTGGCAGTGCGGCACTCGGATGTCGACGGTGGGCTGGATCTCGTTGTAGAACTTCACTTCGCGCTCGTAGTTGCGCAGTGCCATGCCCGTTGCGCGACTCGTCTCGTCGGGCGAGGCAAGCTTCACGACCACCGAACGGGGCACGCCGGGTGCATCGCTCTCGAGCGTGAAGCGGAGGTTCATCCCCACCTGCCCGGAACCGATCCGCGCGGGGCTGGATGCACGCACGCTCGCACCGAGCACCTCGCCCAGGAACGCGCTGTCGATGTTCTCCGCCGTGTACTCCCTGCGCGCCACGGTGCCGACGGTAGTACGCACGGCCCGCCCATCTAGCCTTGCGACGTGCTCCGTGGACTCCTGCGACCCCGCTGGCTCCTCGTCCACGCGGGAGTCGGACTGCTCATCGTGCTCATGATGAACCTCGGCGTGTGGCAGCTTCACCGGCTCAACGGCAAGCGGGAGTTCAACGCACTCGTCACCGAACGCTCCGGCCGGCCGTTGAGCGAACTCGAGACGATCGGCATCCCCGCCGAACCGGCGGCCGCCGAGTGGCTGCGGGTGTCGGTGGACGGCACGTATGACCTCTCGCGCGCCGTTCGCGTCGTGAACCGCAGCCAGGACGGCACCGCGGGGTACAACGAGGTTGTCCCCCTGCGCACAGACGCCCTCGGCTGGGTGATAGTGAACCGCGGCTTCGTGCCGCTGTCAGGCGCAGACCCCACCCCGCCCGCAACCGGGAGGACCGATGTGGTGGGCTATCTCAGGCTCTCCCAGAAGAGGGGAACCCTCGGCGCCGTGGACTCCACCGACACGGCGAACGAGGATTTCCAACGCTTCGACATTCCGCTGATCGCAAGACGGCTCGACGGACCGGTGTTCCCCATGTGGCTGCAGTTGCTCGAGGAATCCCCGTCCACGAACGCCCCGTGGCCCGACCCCGTGCCGTTCCCGGAACTCGACGAGGGGCCGCACCTGTCGTATGCGTTCCAGTGGTTCTTCTTCTCCGCCGTCGCGGCGGTGGCGTGGGTCGTGGTGGTGCGGCGCAAGTGGCGCGCGGGCGCCGTCAGCGCGGACCCGACTCCAGCGTGAACATCCGCTTGAACTGTTCCACCACGTTCGGGCTCGAGTGGGACGGGTCGAGCGAGCGGTACACGGTGTCCACGTTGACGGCGATCCTGCCGAACTCGCCCCACTGCGAGTAGCCGTTCAGGGCGATGTCCCGGGCAGCGTCCCACGCGTCCATTCCGCCGTGGAACCTCTCGGTGGCCGCGTCACGCACGAACACGAGGTAGTCGCGCACCTGGCGCACGCCGTTCTTGTCGGTCACGGGGCCGTGCCCGGGCACCACGGTGTCGATGTCCGCATCCAGCATCATCTCGCACGCAGAGATCCAGTTGTCGAGCGGGCCGGCCCACACGATCGGGGTGCCGCCGATGAAGAGGATGTCGCCGGTGAACACGGTGCGCGTGTCCGGCACGAACACCACGGCATCCCCCGCGGTGTGTGCGGGGCCGACCTCCACCAGCTCCACTCTGCGCCCTCCGACATCCAGCGTGTGACGGCCGGTGAAGGTCGTGTCGGGGAACGCCATCTCGATCCCGTCGAACTCGAACTCGCCGAAGAAGTGCCGGAACAGCTCCCCCACCTCGCCCGGAGCGCGGTTCAGGCCCGCGAGCATCGACGGCGGCACCTCGCGCATCTCATGCGCCGCAGCCTCGGTTGCCACGATGGTGGCGCCCTTCACCAGAGAGTTGCCGTAGCAGTGGTCGCCGTTCGCGTGGGTGTTCACCACCGTGCCGATCGGCGCACCGGCCGTGACCGGCGCCATCGTGTCGAGCATCCGCTCCGTGATCCTGAGGTCGAACAAGGTGTCGACGAGGAGCGAGACACCGTCACCCACGACGAGACCGGCGTTCGACCATCCCCATCCGCCGTCTGGCTGCAGGTACGCATGCGTGCCGGCCGCCACTTCGTGGAGCCCAAGTGTGTAGTTCATGCGAGTTCCTCCCCGAGAAGGCGCGCGATGCGCAGCGCAGAGATTGTGACAGACGCGGCCGGTGTCTCGGGCGGTACCCCGGGCAGCACGGAGGCGTCCGCGACCGTGACGTTGGTGAGCGAATGCAGCATTCCCCGTCCGTCAACGACCGACGCACACGACGAGGTCGGATGCGACACAGGATGGGGGTCCGAGACCTCCCGGACGGTCAGACCGGCGCGGGCGAGGACCTTCTCCGCGGTGCCTGTGAGCCTTTCCATCGCGGCGGCATCCCACGGGTCATCAAGGAGCGCGAACTCCACCCGGTCGGCAACGGCCCCTCGCGACCGGGGGTTCATGAGCGACACCGTCACGAGGCCGTGCCCGGAATCGCCTGCGTGCGCACGTTCGAACCCCACCGCGAGCCCCACCGCGCCGTCGGAGTCGATGTCGAGCACGGTGGTTGCGTCGAACCTGCCCGCGACGCCCTCCGGACGGTCAACAGTGAAGGTGACCGTGGGATGGTTCTGGAGACCCTCGCCTGTGGAACCGCGCACGCCGGACGCCCGCAGGAGCAGCGGGGTGAGAACGGCTCCGCAGCACAGCACCACGTGCGAACAACGGACTGCCCGGCCATCGACCACAACCTCCGGGACCCGTGCACCGTCGACCACCAGCTCCCCCACGGTGCCCCTGACGATCTCCATCCGCCCCTCCTCCTCCAGGTGCAGGACTGCCCGCGCCGGGTTCCACCGTCCGTTGTTCCACCACAGTCGCGACAGACGACCACCGCTGCGGAGAAGTGCCGTGCCCAACGGTCCTGCCTCCTCGGGTCTCGCCTGACGTGTGAGACCCTTCAGCCATCCGGGTTCCTCTCCCGACAGGATCATGCCGTTCACCGCGCTCCCCCCGCCGAGCGCCCTCGCCTGGGGGTAGTCGAGCCCCGGCCACATGACCGCATCGGAGAGACCGTCCATGAACCTGGGCGCATCGTCGTCGGTGCGGGGACCGGGCTCCACCAGGACCAGCGGAACACCCGTGAGGTCTGCGAGCGTGCGCGCCACGATGCAACCAGCCGTGCCACCGCCCACGATGACCACGGGGTCCATCGCGCTCAGCCCCCGTTCAGGTGCGACGAGTCGTTGTAGCGCACGAGCCGCCACTTGGTGCCGTCCACGTGCACCACCTCGGTGATGGAGGCATTCGTGGTGTAGAGCTCGAACTTGCCGTTCACCGGTGCATGGAGCGCGAGCCGCATCGCAACGTCCACCACCCCGCCGTGGCATGCGACAACGACCGTTCCGCCCTCGTTCGCGGCCACTGTGCGCCGCATCGCGTCGCGCACCCGGTCGAAGAAGGCCGCCTTGGTCTCCCCGCCCGGGTAGGTGACGTCGTACGGATCGCCGTCCCAGTTGGGCTGGCCGAAGCGCTTCACGAACTCCTCGTAGTGCATGCCGTCACAGTCGGGGCCGGGATCGTGCTCGCCCCAGCCCGCATCGACGGTGACCGGCAGGCTGCCGACCGCCGGGGCGATGATGCGCGCGGTCTCGATCGCACGCGGATAAGAACTGCTCAACAGTGCCGTGGCAGCGAACTCGGGGGTCGCGAGCAACCGGTCGCGCAGGCGTTCCACCTGCCATCGCCCCGTGTCGGTGAGACCGGTGCACGAGCGGAGCCCACCGATGAACCGTCCGGCATTGGCGTGGGACTCGCCGTGGCGGACGAGGATGATCCGGGTGCCGGTCACTTCTGTCAGGCGAGCTTCTCTACGAAGGCCTCGAGCTGGCGCAGGTTGCGGCACTCGTACACGCCGTCGGTGAACGTCCCGTACTCGCCCACGATGGAGTCACCTGTGTTCCAGTAGGACTTCGGCTCGGGGTTCAGCCAGTACACGTGGCGGGCCTTCTGGCGCATCTCCTTGATGATCCACGCCTGGGACGCGTGGTAGTTGTTGCGCGCATCCCCGAGGAGCATCACCGTGGACTTCGGCCCGATCTCGTTGCCCCACCTGTCCCAGAACACCTCGAATGCGTGTCCGTAGTCGCTGTGGCCGTCCACCCAGATCACGTCGGCCTCGGTGTTGATGCGGTGGATCGCCTCGCCGATGTCCTCGGTCTTCTTGAAGTATTCGGTGACCTCGTCGATGCCGTCGATGAACACGAAGGCGCGCACCTTCGAGAACTGGTTCGAGATCGCGTAGACCAGCATCAGGGTGAACCGGGCGAAGGCTGCCACGGAACCGGAGATGTCGGCCACCACAATGAGCTCGGGCTTGGCCGGCCGCGGGTACTTGAACTTCGGCTCGGCGGGCACGCCTCCGTAGGCCAGGCTGTGGCGCACCGTGTTGCGGAAATCGAGCGGTCCCTTGCGTCCGTGGCGGCGCTTGCGCGCGAGCCGTGCCGCGAGCTTCCTCGTGAGCGGCTGCAGGGCCTTCTTCAGGTGCTGCATCTCGTCGCGGCTCGCGTGCATGAACTCGACGTCCTCGGGAAGGGGCTTGCGCAGCGTCTTTGCCATCGCCTCGGCGCCGCGGTCGGCGACGAGGCGACGCCGGATCTCCGCCTCGACCTCCTGCTTGAACTTCTCGATGCGGTCCTGGAACTCGTCGCGCTCCAGTCTCTCCTCCAGGTTGGTGAGCTCGCCGCCCACCTGTTGACGGCTCGCATCCATCAGCTTGTCGAGCATCCCGTCGAGATCGAGGTTGCGCAGGGTCCGGTAGAGGTAATACGTGCCACCCACCGGCCTGCCCGGCTCCATCCCGGCGAACCGCTGCACGGCCTGCTTGGCGAGCGCGCGCATCATGGCCTGGTCGCCGTTCATGAGGGCCTGCATGAGGATGTTCATGAGCTCCTCGGGCGTGAGACCGTCCATGGCACCGCCGCCCTTGCCGTCACCCTGACCCTGCAGCTGCTGCATCTGGCGCATGAAGTCCGCCAGGTCGCCTTCGGCGCCGTCGCCGTCGGAGATCGAGTACTCCGGGCCACGGAGGCTGAAGTACACCTCGAACACCGTCTCGAACGAGCGCCAGTGCGAATGGTTCTTCACGAGGGTCGCGCCGAGGGCGTATTTGAACGCCTCGCGGTCCTCGAGCGGGATGTGCATCACCGCCTCCATCGCGTCGAGGTTCTCCGTGAGGCTGACGGGCAGCCCCGCGTTGCGGAGCTCCACGATGAAACCGGAGAGGAGATCGAGCATGGCAGGGCCGACCTAGTCGGTCGACAGCTCCTTCGCCGCCTTGGCAATGTCGGTCTGGTATTTCAGGAGGACATGGAGAGTCTCCTTTGCCTGCTCCGCGTCGATGCTCTGGATGCCGAGCAGCACGAGGGTGCGGGCCCAGTCGAGGGTCTCGGAGACCGACGGGGCCTTCTTCAGGTCGAGCTGGCGGATGCTGCGCACGATCCGCGCGATCTGGTCGGCGAGGGCCTCGGTGACTCCTTCGACCTTCGCGAGGACGATCTCCTTCTCCCGCTCCAGCTGCGGATAGTCGACATGCAGGAACAGGCAACGGCGCTTGAGTGCCTCGGACAGTTCGCGCGTGTTGTTCGACGTGAGGAACACGAGCGGCACCTGGCGGGCCGTGATCGTGCCGAGCTCGGGAATCGACACCTGGTACTCGGAAAGTATCTCGAGAAGGAGGGCCTCGGTCTCGACCTCGACGCGGTCGACCTCGTCGATGAGGAGGACCACCGGCTCCTCGGCCGTGATGGCCTCGAGCAACGGGCGTGTGAGGAGGAACTCCTTGCCGAAGATGTCGTCGTGGATCTCCGACCACGAGTCCGAGGCGCGGTCGGCCTGGATGCGCAGGAGTTGCTTCTTGTAGTTCCACTCGTAGAGCGCCTTCGACTCGTCGAGACCCTCGTAGCACTGGAGACGGATGAGTCGCGCGCCGGTGACCTCTGCGATCGACTTGGCGAGCTGGGTCTTCCCGGTGCCGGCGGGTCCCTCCACGAGAACGGGCTTGCCGAGGCGGTCGGCGAGGAACGCGACACCGGCGATCCCGTCGTCCGCCAGGTAGTTGACGTTCTTCAGGCCGTCGCGGACCTGCTGTACTGATTCGAAGCGATTGGCCATAACTTCTCCAAACTAGTTGTTGGGGCCACGCTTCCCACTCATCGGGCGGTGGTCCCGCCCTAATGTCTTGGGATGTTCAAGGACACCCTCGTCGTCGCGATCGGTACAGCCGTGTCGCGGCTCACAGGGTTGCTGCGGGTGGTCGTGTTCGGCGTGATCATCGGCCAGACGGCGCTCGCCGACGCCTTCGACGGTGCGAACAACTCCCCGAACTCCATCTACGAGCTTCTGGTGGGCGGTCTCCTCTCGGCCAGTCTGGTGCCGTTGTTCACGCGGTTCGCCGAGGACGACGACGAGGAGGCGAAGGACGCCGTCATCTCGGCCTCGCTCGTGGTTCTGCTGGTCGCCACTGTTCTCGCGGTCCTCGCCGCCCCCCTCATCTTCCGGCTCTTCTCTCTCCACCCGAGTCCTGCCGTCAACCCCGACACCTTCCGGCGCGCGGGCACCATGATGTCGCGGATCTTCCTCGTCCAGATCTTCTTCTACGGCCTCACCGCAATCTGCTCCGCGGTCCTGAACTCCCGGCGCCGGTTCTTCGCGGCCGCGTGGGCCCCTGCGCTGTCCAATGTCGTCACCATCACGCTGCTCATGCTCATCCCTTTCACCCGGGACGGCACCCCGAAACTGCAGGACGTGTTCAATGACCCTGCGTTCTTCTGGCTCTTCACCCTGTCGGCAACGGGGGGCGTGATGGCGATGGGGCTCGTTCTCATCCCCGCGATGGGCCGCGCAGGGATCCCGTTCCGGTTCCGGCCCGGCTTCTCGCACCCGGCGGTGCGCACCATGGTGAGCCTGTCGACCTGGACGTTCGGGTTCGTCGTGACCAACCAGGTCGCGCTCGTGGTGGTGAAGAACCTCGCCAGGCCGGGAAGCGGCAACCAGGACGCGTACTCGAAGGCCTACACGTTCTTCCAGCTGCCCCACGGACTCCTCGCCATCTCCATCGCCACGACCTTCGTGCCCGAGCTCGTGCGCCGCGTGCGGGTGGGCGACCGCGCCGGGTTCCGCGAGTGGACCACGTCGGGCATCCGGTGGATCATGATCCTCACCGTGCCGTCGTCGGTGGCGATGGTGGTGCTCTCGAAGCCCATCATCTCCACGCTCCTCGAGCACGGCCACTTCAGCAGCGGAGCAGCCGTCAACACGGCCCACGCCCTCGCCGGCCTGTCGGTGGGCCTCGTCGGTTTCTCCGTCTACATCTTCGCCCTCCGGGGGTTCTACGCCCACGAGGACACCCGCACCCCGTTCTTCGTGAACCTGTTCGAGAACGGCCTGAACGTTCTCTTCGCCGCGGTGCTCGTCGGCAGGCACGGTGTCCTCGGACTGGGGCTCGCGTTCGGCCTCGCGTACATGGTGTCGGCGGTGGTCGTGATGTGGCTCCTCCACACGCGTCACGGTGCGATCAACTGGAACGGAATCGTGTTCATTTTCACCCGCACCGTCACGGCGGCGGCCATCATGGGGGTCGCGGTGTGGGGCATCCAGGCGGGTCTCACGGCACGTTCCGGCTTCACGCGTCTCGCGGAGTTGTTCATGTGCGTGGCCGCGGGTTTCCTCGTCTACGTGACGGGGCTCACCGCGCTGCGGGTGCCCGAGATGCACGATGCCCGCACCCTCGTGCCGAGAAGGTCGACCGACGTGGGCTCGGAGATCTGACCGCCGCGGTTCAGCGTGCGAGCACGACGAGGTCGTCGCGGTGGATGACCACCGACGGCGACTCCACACCGAGATCGGCCGACCGTCGCCCCATCGCCGCCGACACCTGGACCGACGACATCAGCGTGAGCCCGCGCGCCACGACCTCCCCACCGCGGGTGACGACGCTCACCACCTCGCCCGCATCGAAGCCGCCGTCCACGGCAACCACGCCGGCCGGCAGCAAGGACGTACCGCGAGTGACGAGCGCGTTGCGCGCTCCGTCGTCCACAGTGACCCGGCCTGACTCCTCGGCGGCGAACGCAATCCAGAGTTTCCGCGCGGGCAGGTCGCGGTCATGGGCCAGGAAGCGGGTGCCGTGGAGCGGGTCGCCCGACACGGCCGCGAGTACGGAACCTTCCGTGGCCGCACCCGCAATCACGGTGGTGACACCCGACCACGACGCGATGCGCGCCGCAGCGAGCTTCGACTCCATGCCGCCGCTCCCCCTGTCGGAGCCGCGTGCGTCGGCAGTGACCCCGAGCAACGGGTCGTCTGCTGCGACCTCCTCGATGCGCACCGCTGCCGGGTTCGTGCGCGGGTTGTCGGTGAAGAGGCCGTCCGTGTCGGTGAGCAGGACGAGGAGGTCGGCCGACACCAGGTGCGACACCAGTGCCGACATGTGGTCGTTGTCGCCGTAGCGGATCCCGTCGTTCGCGATTGCGTCGTTCTCGTTGATGATCGGCAGACAGCCGTAGTCGAGGAGTCGTTCGAGGGTGGCGCGTGCGTGGAGATACTGGGTTCGGTCCACGAAGTCGTGCGGCACGAGCAGAACCTGCGCCGCCACGAGACCGTGCCGCGAGAGCGCCCCTGCGTACGCCGCCATCAGCCGGGGCTGGCCGATCGCGGAGAGCGCCTGCAGCGACAGCACGTCACCCGGGCGGTCGGCGAGACCCATTCCCGACACTCCGGAGGCCACCGCCCCTGAGGTCACGAGCAGCACCTCGTGGCCCTGTGCACGCACGGCCGCCAGCTGGTCCACGAGGGAGCCGATGACGTCGAGACGCAGCTGACCGGCGTCGTCCGTGAGCGACGAGCTGCCGATCTTCACCACCACACGCATGGACCCGGACTCCTCCATCCCCACAGACTCACACTTCCGGGACGAATTCGAAACTGAATTCGGCGATCCACACGGTGTCGCCCTCGCGGACACCTGCCCGGGCGAGCAGCCTCGGAACGCCGAGCCTGGCGAGGCGGGCATCGATGTAGTTGAGCGCCTCGGAGGAGGTGACGTCGTTCAGCGCCACCGCCCGCTCCGCGGAGCGTCCGTGCACCCTGTACTCGCCCTCACCCAGCTGCTCCACCCACGCGTGCTCCGGCTCGGGACGCACGATCACCGTGGACTCCCCCACCGGTTCCTCACGCCGCGCGCGTTCGACCATTGTGGCGAGGAGCCCCACCACCTTGCGGACATTGTGGTGCGTGACAGCGGACATCGACTCGTGCGGCCATGCCGACATCGACACCTCCGTCGCACTGTCGGTCTTTGTGCCCACGACGAGGCTCGGCCGCTCGAGGAGCTCGGGGCGGTAGTTGCCGAGCTCATGACGCAGGATGCGCAGCTGCTCGAGCGGCGCGATCCCGTCGGGCTCTGAGAGATCGACGAGGTAGCAGAGTGCCCGTGCCCGCTCGACATGGCGGAGAAACTGGAGGCCGAGACCCTTCCCCTCGCTCGCACCCTCGATCAGGCCGGGGATGTCGGCCATCACGAACTCCGTGGAGTCATCGACCCGCACGACACCCAGGTGGGGCTCGAGCGTGGTGAACGGGTAGTTGGCGACCTTCGGCTTTGCTGCAGACACCGTGCTGATGAAGGTGCTCTTGCCGGCGTTCGGGAACCCTACGAGCGCCACGTCGGCCATCAACTTGAGCTCGAGGAGCAGCCACTTCTCCGCGCCGGGCTCTCCCTGCTCCGCAAAGGACGGCGCCCGTCTCGCGTTGTTGAGGAACCGTGCGTTGCCTCTGCCTCCCCGCCCGCCGGACGCGGCGAGCCAGCGGTCCCCGTGGCTCACGAGGTCGGCGAGCAGTTCACCCGTGTACATGTCGCGCGCAACGGTGCCTTCGGGGACATGCACCTCCATGTCCTCTCCCCTCTTGCCGTGGAGGTCCTTGCCCTTCCCGTGCACGCCGTTTCCGGCCCTGCGGTGGGGGTGGTCACGGAACGCGAGCAGGGACGCAACGTTGCGGTCCGCCACCAGCCACACGTCGCCGCCTTTCCCGCCGTCACCCCCGTTGGGGCCGCCGAACGCGACGGGGCCCTCGCGCCGGAAACTCACGCACCCGGCTCCGCCGTCACCGCCGCGCACGTTCAGTTGTGCTTCGTCGACGAACGCGCTCATAGGGACCTCCCGAGGCTACCTGTGCCCTTCTCGGTGCTTCCTGATGCCCGAACCCCGGTCACACCGTTCACATACGCTGTGCACGTGGAACACACACCCGTCACGGAGCGAAGCGACAAGTGGATCTCCACCATGGGCGGAAGTCCGTCGGGTGACGGCATCACCTTCGCCCATGCAGACTCCTGGGCCGGCACGGGCACCCGCGACATCGCGGACAGGGTCGAGCGCGAGGGCCAGAACCACGGCAACGGCCAGGACGGTCTCGCGCCCCTCGCCACGCGGTCAGCGGGCGGCGGGCACCGCGCCAGGCCCGAGGAACCCGACGAGTTCCGCACATGTTTCGAGCGCGACCGGGACCGCATCCTTCACGCCGCATCGTTCCGCAGGCTCGCCGGCAAGACGCAGGTGTTCGTGTTCCCCGATGACCACCAGCGCACCCGTCTCACGCACGCGCTCGAGGTTGCCCAGATCGCCGTGTCCGTCGCGAGAGTGCTTCGCCTCAACGTGCCGCTCGCCGAGGCGATTGCGCTCGGTCACGACTGCGGCCACGGCCCCGGGGGTCACGCGTCCGAGGACGCACTCGCGCCGTTCGTTCCGGGCGGCTACGACCACGCCGTGTGGGGAGCCGACGTCGCACTCGCCCCGCTGAACCTGTGTGTCGAGACCCTGGACGGCATCCGCAACCACAGTTGGTCACGGCCTGCGCCGTCCACGCCGGAGGGCGAGGTGGTGAGCTGGGCCGACCGCATCGCGTACGTGTGCCACGACTTCGAGGACGCAGTCGATGCCGGCGTGGTGGTGCCGGACATGCTCCCCTCCGTGGTCCGGGACCGGTGCGGCACGGAACGTCGCGAGCAACTCGGTTCCTTCGTCACCGCAATGATCGAGGCAACCGCCGCCACCGGCCGCATCGGCATGGTGCCCGGCACCGCCGAAGCTCTCGCGGAGTTCCGCAGGTTCAACTACGAGGCCATCTACAACCGGCCCGAGTCCCGCGAGCAGGCCGACGCCGTGATTTCCATGCTGCGCGCCCTCGTCGAGCATTACGTCGGGTCTCCCCATCTCCTCCCCGCCCACGCGGAGGCCCCGTTCGACCCGCACACCGAGGAGGCCTCACGGCAGGCGGTCGCCTACGTGGGCGGCATGACCGACAGGTTCGCCTGCAAGCAGGCGGTTCAGTTGCTCGGTTACCCGGAGGACAGACTGCCCCGGGGCATCGACACGTTGCTCTCCCGCTAGGACGCGGGGATCACGTCCACGACCTTGCGACCTCGGCGCTCGCCGAACTTCACGGCGCCGTCGCACAGTGCGAACAGGGTGTCGTCCTTGCCGATTCCCACGTTCTTGCCGGGGTGCGTCTTGGTGCCGCGCTGGCGGATGATGATGGTGCCGGCCGTGATGGCGGTGCCGTCGAACACCTTCACACCGAGGCGCTGAGCGTTCGAGTCGCGACCGTTGCGGGTTGACCCGCCGCCCTTTGTCTTTGACATGGTGGTTCAGCCTTTCGCGATGGAGGTGATCTCGACCAGCGAGTACTGCTGGCGGTGGCCGTAGCGGCGGCGCTGGTTGGTGCGGCGCTTGTACACGAAGCCACGCACCTTGTCGCCCTTCACGGTGCCGACGACCCGGCCCTTCACCGTTGCGCCCTTGAGCTGGTCGGGAGTGGACAGGACGGTGGAGCCGTCAACGAGGAGAACGGGCGTGAGGGAAACCTCGGCGCCGTCGGCGACCCCGAGAAGCTCGAGCTGGACCTGCTGGCCCTGGGCCACCTTCTCCTGCTTGCCACCTGATGCGATCACTGCGTACATAGCGGTTTCCCACCCTACCTGCCGATTCGGGGCCGGACAATCGACCCCCCGGTCCCCGGGGGATCAGTCGAGCAGCCCGAAATCCACCCTCACACCCCGGCCCTCGCAGTCGGGGCACCTCTCGGCGAACTCGGTGAGAAGGCCCTCCCCGATGCGCTTGCGGGTCATCTCCACGAGGCCGAGCTCGGAGATCTCGAACACCTGTGTGCGGGTCTTGTCCCGGGACAGCGCCTGGCGGAAGGAGTCAACCACCTTGCGGCGGTTGTCCTTGATCTCCATGTCGATGAAATCGATCACGATGATGCCGCCGATGTCACGGAGTCGCAGCTGCCGCGCGATCTCGTCGGCCGCCTCGAGGTTGTTCTGGAACACGGTGTCCTCGAGGTTGTTCTTGCCCACGTTCTTGCCCGTGTTCACGTCGATCACGGTGAGGGCCTCGGTGTGCTCGATGATCAGGGAGCCACCCGAGGGCAGCCACACCTTGCGGTCGAGCGCCTTGTGAACCTGCTCGTGGACGTGCTGCTGCTCGAAGAGCGACAGACCCTCGGCCTCACGGTCGTAGTAGGTGACGCGGTCGGCGAGCTCGGGGTTGAAGTCAGCGACATAGGCGCGGACCTCCTCGAACAGTTCGTGGTCATCGATGATGACGCCGCGGTAGTCGGCGTTGAACTCCTCGCGGATGACCCGCACGGCCATGTCGGGCTCGCGGTGCAGGAGCGCGGGGCCGGACGCGGCCTTCGCGGCGTCCTCCACCTTCTGCCACTCGTCGAGGAGACGGAGCATGTCGGCCCGGAGTTCGTGCTCGGTGGCGTGCTCGGCGGCCGTGCGCACGATGACGCCGTGCTCGGCGGGCTTCACCCTGTCGAGCACGCTGCGCAGACGGCGACGCTCCGCGTCCGGCAGGCGCTTCGAGATGCCGTACGTCTTCGAGTTCGGAACCAGCACCACGAAACGGCCGGGCAGGGACACTTCCTGGGTGAGACGTGCCCCTTTCGCGCCGATCGGGTTCTTCGTGACCTGACAGACGATGTTCTGCTTGGCACGGAGGATGTTCTCGATGCGCGCCTCGCCTGCGGGCGTGTCGAGGTCCTCCTTGTCGTACTGCACGTCGCCGCGGTACAGCACTGCATTCTTCGGGGTGGCGATGTCCACGAACGCTGCCTCCATGCCGGGCAGCACGTTCTGGACGCGGCCGAGGTAGATGTTGCCGTGGATCTGGCTGATGTCATCGGCGGGCCGGCTCACGTAGTGCTCGATCAGGGCACGGCCCTCGAGCACTGCGACCTGCGTGACGCCCTCGCGCACCTGGACGCACATGAGGTAGCGCCCGAGCGGGCGGCCGTCGCGCTCGCGGCCGCGCCGGCGCTCGATGATCTCGGCCTCGATCTCCTCTTGGGAACGGCCCTGCCTCGGGGAGCCGCCTCCGTCACCGCCGCCCTGGCGCGAACGCCCGCGCCCGCCGCGGCGCCGCTTGCCCTGTTTCTGGCCGGACTGCTTCTGGCCGTCTGTCGTCTGCCCCGTGTCGGGTGGCTTCACCGGCGCGGGCCGGGTGTCGCCGATCTGCGGCTTGCGCACGAGCGCCCGCTCCGCGACTGCAGGGTCAGAAATGCGTCCCTCGGCCGGGGGGTCGGGGAGTTCCTGCGGATTGCGGTCGTTCGTCGACCCATCGCGCAGCTGCTCGCTCTGGGGCTTCTTGTGGTTCTTGCCGCCGCGGCTGCCGCGACGGCGCTTCCTCGGGCCCCCCTGTCCGGGTTGACCCGACTGAGGGGAGGCAGAGGGCCCGTCGGTGCGGGGTGTCGTGGAGGAGGGGCTGGCATCGGCCCCGTTGGGCGATCCGTCGTTGTCCATTGTGCGCTAGTTCCTTGTCTGTCGCGCCCGGTGAGGCGCGCCATGAGCGATCCGTTCGGCCGGCGCGGGGGCGCCGCCGGGGCCACGGGGGCCTGTGGAAAGGTTAGCCCTGGGCTCAGCGGAAACGGCGCATGTGGACGCTCTGGACGAGGCCGATCATCATCGCGAACGCCACGGTGTGGGAGCCCCCGTAGGACAGGAACGGCAGGGGCACCCCGGAGACGGGGGTGATGCCCATCGTCATGCCAATGTTCTGGAACGACTGCCACAGCACCATGGTGAAGACCCCTGCGCAGACGAGCAGGCCGAGCCGGTCGTTGGAGAGCCGGGCGATGCGGTAGATCCGCCACAGGACCACGGCAAAGAGCCCGAGCACCGTGGCACAACCCAGCATCCCGAACTGCTCCCCCAGGGCCGAGAACACGAAGTCGGTGGACTGCACCGGGATGAAACGGCCGTTCGTCAGCGGACCTTCGAGGTAGCCCTTGCCGAAGAAGCCGCCCGTGGCAACTGCGCGCTTGGCGAAGCGAACCTGGGTGACGAGGTTCTGCAGCTCGGCGGACTCGGAGTTCTGCTGCAGGAAGGCCGTGACGCGTCGCAGCTGGTACGAGCGAACGGCACCCGAGAGGACACCCGCGACCGCCGACACCAACCCGAGCCCCGTCACGAGCGCGACGTACTTCGTCTGCGCACCCGCGACGAGGAGCACGCCCATGGCACAGGCGACGAGGACGGACGCGGAGCCGAGGTCGGGCTCGATGAGCACGAGCAGAGCCGGTGCGCCGACAACGATGAGCGACTGGATGAGCCGCTCGTAGCTCACGGACTCCGAGTAGTCGTAGGCCAGGAAGCCGGCGAGCATCAGAAGTGACGTGAACTTCGCCAGCTCCGACGGTTGCACGGAGATCGGCCCGACGTCGAAGGACAGACGGGCTCCGCCCCTCACGCCGCCGATGACGAGGACCATCACGAGCAGGAACAACGTGAGCGCGTACAGGGCGTTCGCGCTCCCCCGAAGCTGCACGTAGTCCACCCACATCACCGCGGCCATCGCGATGATCGCGACGATCAGGAACGCCATCTGGCGCTGCACGACCTGGAAGGGGTCGAGACCGTTCGCAAGGAGCCTCGGTCTCGTGGTGGAGAAGACGAGGAACAGCCCGATCACCGACAGCGCCCCCACTGCGGCCATCAGCACCCAGTCGATGTTCCGGCCGGGGTCGGCGAACCCGCGGCGGATGTTCCCGAGCCCGGAGTCGGGACGGCGGCGCATGATCGACGTCATCAGTCCCTCACCGCCGATCCTGCACCCACGAGACAGAGTGGGTTCTTCAGGAGCTGCTCGCCCGCCGCGGTCACGCTGTTCACGTCGAGTGGGTCGGCCGGTTGGGCAGGGTTGAGCCGCAGCTTGCCGGACAGCGCCGTGAACGCGCACTTGGCCACCGGCGCCGCCGCGCGCGACCCGAACCCGGACTTCTCGAGATACGCAACGACGGTGTAGGGGATCCTCGGGTTCTTGCTGAAAGCGCCGAACACCGACGAGTCATTCCACGGCAGGTTGCCGGAACCCTGCGCGGTGCCCGTCTTCCCGGCGATCGGCAACGCCTGCTTGGGGTACGAGCGGAAGAGCTTCTCGCCGGTGGTGGAGTGGTAGATGTCGGACCGCACCCCGGGCCCGTCGATCACGCGCGTGAGCCCCTCCACGATTGCCTCACGCGCGGTCGGGTCCATGTTGATGTCGCGCTTGATCATGGGTGCCGAGAAGTCCTGCACCACGACACCGTTCGCGAGGTCGAGCCGGCCGGAGCGACCCTTCGGTGTTCCCGGTCCCCACACTGCGCGCACGACATGGGGCTGAACCACCTTGCCGCCGTTCGCAATGACACCGTAGGCAACGGCGAGCTGGAGCGGAGTCGCCGAGAGCAGACCCTGGCCGATCGAGAACTGCACGTTGTCACCGACGTAGTAGCCGCGGCCCTCGTCCTCGGTGATGGCGCCGCTCGCGGCGAGACGCTGCTTGAGGGCCTTGCTGGGCACCGTGCCGATGTACTCGTACGGGAGGTCGATCCCCGTGGGCGACCCGAAGCCGAACTGGCGCACCTGCTCCTCGAGGATCGGTCGGTACCCGCGCTCGGCGAAGATCTCCTCGCCGATCTTGTAGAAGAACACGTCGGAGGACACGGCGAGGGCGTCCACGATGTTCACGCTCCCGTACCTGCACGGGGCACCGTTGCCGCAGTTCGCGTTCTTGAAGATGCACTTCACGTTCAGTTGGCAGCGTTCCTCGGGGATGCTCGTCAGTTTGTAGGTGCCCGTGTCGCGCAGGCGGTACTCGGTGCCACCCGGGAGCTGGCCCGTGTTGAGCGCCGCGTACGCGACGAACGGCTTGAACGACGACCCGAGGTTGTAGCGGCCGCTGATCGCGCGGTTCACGAGGATCGACTGGTCGGGGTCGTCGGTCTTCGGGAAGAGCTGGTTGAACTTCTCCGACGTGATGCCGGCGTTGAACCAACGGTTGTCGAAGTTCGGGTAGCTCGCCATCGCGAG
>JBEGQL010000026.1:0-133649 GCA_041181005.1 Actinomycetota bacterium | reverse complement strand
GACACCGACCAGATCATCCCCGCCGACTGGCTGAAGCGCGTGGAGCGCACCGGCTTCGAGAAGGGCCTGTTCAGCACGTGGCGCGACGACCGCGGCTTCGTGCTGAACGACGAGCGCTACGCCGGCGCCACGGTCCTCGTGGCCGGCCCGTCGTTCGGCGTGGGCTCGTCGCGCGAGCATGCGGTGTGGGCGATCCAGCAGTACGGGTTCGACGCCGTGATCGCGCCGAGCTTCTCCGACATCTTCCGCAACAACTGCACCAAGAACGGTCTCGCGCCGGTGGTGCTGCCGCTCGCCTCGGTGGAGAAACTGTGGTCACTGATCGAGTCCGACCCGGGCACCGAGATCACTATCGACATGGAGCGGCTCACGGTGGAGGTGCCCGCTGCCGGGTTCACCGAATCGTTCCCGATGGACGCGCCCACGCAGCACCGCTTCCTGAAAGGCCTCGACGACATCGGCATCACGCTCTCGCATGCCGACGCGATCTCGTCGTTCGAGAAGAGCCGCCCCGCCTGGCTGTAGGGCGCGATCAGATCAGGTCGGCGAGGCCGGTGGCCCGCTGGACATTCGTTTCCACTGCAGACCTCAGCACGTCCTCCGTGGCAACCAGGGTGAGGTCGGGCTTCGCGCGCGTGATGCCGGTGTAGAGGAGCTCACGCGTGAGGATCCGCGAGGGGCGTCGCGGCAGCACCACGATCGTGTGGCCGAACTCGCTGCCCTGGCTCTTGTGGATGGTGAGGGCGTGCACGGTCTCCACCTGGGGGACACGGGCGACGGGGAGCACGGTGACACCTTCGGGGTCACCGAACACGACTACAGGACTTCCGGATGCGTCCCTGCACACGACCCCGATGTCGCCGTTCGAGAGCCCGCTGAAGTAGTCGTTGCGGGTCACCATCACCGGGCGGCCCGGGTACCACTGGCCGCGGGCGAGCGCCCCGAGTTGTCTCTCCACGGCCGCATTCCACCCCGACACGCCGAGGTTGCCGCGGCGATGTGCGCAGACCACCTGGAGCCTGTCACGCTCTGCCAGAAGCGCGAGGTACTGCTCCTGCGTGGTCGCGCCTGCTGCGAGTTCACACAGGTGCCTCGCGTGCTCGACGACAGCCCGGGCCACCTCCTGCAGTGCGGGCCCGTCGGCCACAGGGTCCACCCAGGTGAAGCGGCCGTCCCCGCCGCTTTCACCATGGTGCCTGCGCACCGCGGCAGACACTCCGTCGGCATCACCGGACTTCGTGTGCGTCGCGATGTCATCCACCGGGGATCCCTCGGGAAAGCGGAACTTCTTGTCGAGCCGGTCCACACCGACCGAACCCCTGGCTGATGCCTCCACGATGTCGGCGAGCACCGTGCCGGCCTCCACGCTCGCCAGCTGGTGGGGGTCTCCCACGAGAATGAGGCGGGCCCCCTCCTTCATCGCCTCGAGAAGCCGCGCCATCATGCTGAGCGGCATCATCGACACTTCGTCGACCACCACAAGGTCGTACGGCATCCGGTCCGACCTGTTGAACTGCCATCTCACCCGCGCGACCGGGTTGTACTTCAGGAGCTTGTGCACCGTGAGCTTCGGGAGCCCCGCGACAAGTGTCTCGGCCGAGGTATCGGCGCCGCCCTCGGCGATGACCCGCGCGACCGCGCCGCGCAGCGCCCTCGCCATCCTCTTTGCGGCGAGCCCCGTGGGCGCGGCAAGTGCGACGGTGTCGGTGCCGGCGGTCGACTGCACGTGGGCAACGATGGTCTCGGCGACCTTCGTCGTCTTGCCCGACCCCGGTCCGCCGGTCACGATCGTGAGCCGCCCCTCACCCGTCGCCTCGCGGAGGAATGCGGCAACTTTCAGTTCCTCGTCGTACGAGCGTGCCGAGTACAGCCTCGTTCCGTCGAGCACGAACGGCTTCCGGGGGTGATCGTTGCGCTCCGTCGGCGCACAGACGAGCCCCCCGCACGAGGCAACCGCCGCGAGCCACGGTGCGGGATCACCCGGCCAGTTCAGGGCCGCGTCCTCGGAACCCTCGGGTGCCCAGAGGGAGATGTGGGCGAGGTCGACGCATGTGTGCCCGGACCGGGACGCACCGAGCACCAACGCGAATGCCACCCACGAGAGGGGGTCCGCGGTCCGCGGAAGTGAAGCGAGCCGGAAGAGGCCGGAGACCGCACGGAAGTCCCCCGTCCGCACGGCACCTGCCGCGACGTAGGGATGCAGGTCGTCAGGGAACTGCGTGGCGGCGTACAGGGAACTCACGGCCGCACCCCCGACATCACGTCGGAGAGCCGGGCCCACAGGCCGTCGGGGGCCTCCCACACGAACACACCGTTCCGGTGACCGGCATCGTCCCGGGGAGTCTCCTGCCCCACCATCCCCCGAATGAAGAAGTACGCGAGCCCCGCGATGCCGATGCTGCTCCCGCGGGACCGTACGTAGCGGTGGACCGCCGCGCCGTAGATGAGCGCCTGCAGCGGGTAGTGGTGGTGCTCCATCTCGGCGCACATCCGGTCACGCGCGTAACCGTGGATGACGTTCTCCATCCCGTCCTCGTCGAGGCGGTTGCTCTTCCAGTCCGTGATCCAGAGCACCTTCTCTCCGTCATGCTCCACCCGAAGGAGCGTGTCGATCGAACCGTTCATCAACCCGATGAGAGGGATGTCGAATGCCGACGACGCGAGTTCCCCCGCGTACGGCATGAGGATGTCGTCACGGCGGCCCGCACCGACGAGGGCATCCCCCAGCACCGTGCCGATGTCGCGCACCGTGACGCGCTCATCGACCGGTGCGAGACCGATCTCGAACCCGAGCTCGTTCAGCCGGTCGTTCTTCCCGACCGACGAGAGTTCGGTCGTGCCGAACCGGGCACCGAGGGGCGTGCGGAGAGAGAGTGTCACTCCCCTCACGAGTTCGTCGCGGTGGTTGCGCAGGAGCGCACCGTTCACCACCGCATCGACGACGCGCGACACCTCCGCCTCGAGGTCGTGCGCACCGAAGTCGACACGCTCGTACACCTTGTGGATCACCTTCCCGAAGTACGTCCCGCCGGGCAGGCGCGCGAACGGCATCTCGGGCACCCCGAGGTCGACGGAGTCGTCGGTGTAGCCGGAGTTCATCCTGATGATCTGCTCGTCGTCATCATGGTGCCCGGCACCGCTCCGCTCGTCCTCGTCACCCAAGGAGTCGCCGCGACCCTCGCGCTTCTTCGTGATGCCCGTGAAGGACATCCTCCGGTAGGTCTGGTCGACCGAGCCCGCGAACGGCGCAAGACCGAGCTTGTTCTCGCCGACCGCAGGTTGCGAGTACCGCGGGAAGGTGGGGATCTGAGAAGCGCTCACGGTCTCCACGACGGCGGCGACGCCGGCAAACCGTCCGGGGTCGTTGAGACCTTCGGTGACACGCGGGCCGCCCTTGTCCCCCTTTTCCTTCGGGTCGGCCACCAGAAGCGACACGTGGTGGCGCGCACGCGTGAGTGCGACGTAGAAGAGACGCAGGGTCTCGTCGGCTTCCTCCTGCTGACGGCCGGCCTTTGCCGCCGCCGACTCCCGCCCGCCGACCCAGCCCGCGTCGATGACGAGCTCTTTCTGCGATGCGTCATCTGCCCGCGGCCTGTTGTAGGCGTTGGCTCCGTGGCCGGTCTTGCGCGTCTTCCAGAGATCGGCCACCACCACCACCGGGAACTCGAGACCCTTGGCGGCGTGAACGGTCATGATGCGGACAGCCTCGCGGTCGCTCTCCACGCGGCGCGCGACAGTCTCGGTCTGGTCCTGGCGCGCCGCGAGATCTGCCATGACATCGAGCACGACGGCCGGCGAGCATCCCGAACCGCCGGTTCCGCTGTGCAGCAGCTCCATCACGTGGGCGAAGTCGGTCTCGCGCCGTTCGCCGTTCTCGCCGCTGACGATCCGCGCCGCGACCTCGACCTCGCCGCGAAGCCTCGCCCCAACCGCCGCGACACCCCTTGATCGGAGCGTGCGCGCCCATTCGGTGACCGTGCGCTGGATGTCGTTGATGCGGTCCTCGGTGATCATGCCGGCATCGGCGAGATCCACGCCGAAGAAGGGGGTCGCCGCGGCGAGCCGGACGATGGACGAGTCGTACGGTTCGTCCATCGCGCGGAACAGACGAACGAACGCAGTGGCCATCTCCCCCTTCATCACGTTCTCGGTTCCGGAGCTGACCGCACTGATGCCGAGTCCGCGCAGCGCAGACTCGACCGCGGCGCCGGTTCCCCGGCTGGTCACCAGGACACAGATGTCGCCGGGGGTCACCTTCTCGGTGGTGCCGTCCCTGGTGATGGTGACGGTCTCGAGGATCTCGTGCACACGGCGCGCCGTGGGCCCCACGATGCGGTTCTTGTTCCCCACCGCTCCGAGGTCGATGATCCGCAGCGGCTTCGTGCCCGATACCGCCGAACCCGCTGCTCCGTCCCTCGCGGTCACCGGCACGTAGTCGATCCCCTCGCCGAACGTCCATCCCTCGAACAGGTGATTGAGGGCAACGAGAAGGTCGGAGTCGCTGCGCCAGTTCCTGCGCAGGGTGAGCCTCCTGTCGTCACGGCGCACGGAGAGATATGCCTCCACGTCGGCACCTCGGAACCTGTAGATCGCCTGCTTCGGGTCACCGACGGCGAGCAGTGTGTGGGTTGTGGACCCCGGGTCGAAGATGTGGCGGAAGATCGCCCACTGGAGCTTGTCGGTGTCCTGCGCCTCGTCGATGACGGCGATGCGGAATCGCTGGCGCAGCGCGGACGTGAGCGCCACCTGGGAACCGTCGGCCACGAGCTCGGCGGCACGCCGCAGCATGTCGTCGAAGGTGGGTTCCAGCTCGGTCCGCGCGCGCACCCGCGCCACGCACCGGTCCACGACCTCGAGCAGATGCTCGAGCGCAGCGTTCAGGTCGTCCTTCTTGCCCTTCGCCGTGTCCCTCTTGTACGGCTCGTAATCGAGCACTGCCAGTGGAGAGCCGAGCCTCTTCTCGACAACGGAGGCCAGCCTCGAGGAATCAATGTCGACACCGTTCATCGACTCCTCCACAACCGCGTCGTTCACGACCTCCGCGATGATCCGGGCAAGGTCGGTCTCGTCCCCTTCCCCCACGGCGGGAAGGCCGGCCATGGTGAGGATCCGCGCGCACACGGAATGGATGGTGGAGATCGTGGCCGTGTCGAACTCCCTGAGGGCCCGAGCGAGACGGTCGGCCATGCCCTTGTCACCTACGGAGACGAGGGACACAGCGAGGGGGTCGTCCTCGCGGGCGGTCCCTGTCCTGAGCTGTCGCTCGAGGCTCACGAGCCGTCGACGGATACGGTCCCGCAGCTCGGCCGCGGCATTGCGCGTGAACGTGGTGACCAGGAAGTTGCTGATGCGGATGTCGTCGTTCAGGGCAACGGTTCGCGCCACGAACGCCGCCACGGAGAAGGTCTTCCCCGTGCCCGCACTCGCCTCGATGACGGTGCCGTTCACGACGGCTGGGTCGAGGATGTCGAAGTCGGGGAACACCGCCTCCATCACTTCACCACCCACTTCTGCAGCCCGTCCTTCTTCCCCTCGTTCTTCTCCACGCGGAACGCCCCGTTGCGTGCGATGTGAAAACCGACCGCCGCACTGCTGTTGTCGGGGAAGACCCGTTCGTACTCCGGGGACCCGCCGAAGACGATGAACTCCCGGGAGTTCCCGTAGTTGGATCCCTCGACGAAGTCCTCGAACCCGTCCATTGCCTTGTCGGAATCCACCGTTCCTGCGACGGCGATCTCGTCGGCGGCCTTGCCGAACTCAGGACAGGGCACGACGCGTGCCACGGGCTCGATGCGCGCGAGCGTGCACAGCCGGCTCGCGGCGGCGTCCGTGTCGATCGTGGGATCCAGCTCGATGACATGTGCCAGATACCCGATCTGGACCGTGTCCCGTTGCACCACCACTGCGCGCCCGACATTCCGGCCGGCGGCGCGGAGCGCGAGCAGACGGAGCGCCAACCGTTCGATCTCCTTCTCGGCCCTCGTGTGGTACAGCACGGAGTACACGAGCCCTCCCGCGGCGTCCCCCGGCGCCGCCTCCACGACATTCGGGACGTGGCAGTCCACCGTGGTGCCGTGCTGGTCGCGCACCTTGAACTCGACCGGGTCGGGATGGACGAGCGGGGCACCGTGGGCAGTTGCCGCGCGGCGAACGGCCGTGGCGACACCGAAGGCGGTGTCGATCGCACCCCGGGCGAACCCGCCGGCGGGGAGAGTGTCGGTCGCAAGTGCCGCTGCCTCCCAGTCCTGCCGCGCGACCTCCATGGGCGACGCGCCCGCGGCCGACACAAGACCCTCGGCGAGGTCCGCGAGAGCAAACTCGTCGATGTCCACCGGGAGCACTGCCCCCTCGTCGCCGGTCTCGCGCTCGGTGAAGATGCGGAGCGACTCGCGCAGGTAGTACTGCAGAGGACTGACCACCATCGCCTCTAGCTTCTTCAGCGGAACCTCGGCGAACGCCTCGGCAACGGGCACTGTCCCTGTGGAATCGTGACCGTCGTCCGTCCCGGCGAACATCCCGCGGGCTGCCGACAGAGCGGCGGCGTCATGCGACCAACGGCGGTCGGGCACCGGTCCGCCGTTCGCCACGAAGTTCGCCCGGCCGCTCGCGTGGCGCGGGTGAAGATGCTCGACGGAACTCAACTTCTCGGGGTCGTCCGGAATGTCGATCCCGAGCCGGCCGCAGAGGTCGAGCAGCTCTGCGAGAGGAGTGACCAACGGAACGTGCGAGTTGTTCTTGATGCTGCGGCCGATGCAGGTGACGATCAGCCGGTCCTGCGCGGCGGTGACTGCGTCGAGCAGGACGCGACGCGCATCGATCCGTGCATCGGGGTCGCCCATCAACGGGTCGTTCGCCACGATGTCATCACCCTCGGCCTCACCGACCGCGAGCGTCCCGTCGTCGAGCCCGACGATGCACACAACCCGGAACGGCACGGCGCGCAACGGAACGAACGACGTCGCCGTGACCGCGCCGGTGCGCAACGGCTGGCGGCCGGGACTGGTGGAGAGTTTCTGCACGAGAAGGTCGGCGAACTCCTCGAATCGCACGTTCTCGATGACCTCGCTCGGGCCCGCGGAACCTGTCATGAGCGAGGAGTCACGGAACTGCTGGATGACCGCCAGCGCGTCGTCCAGTTCGGTGCATGATGCACCGCAGAGTGCCACCAACAGTTCCTCCAGATGGTCGCACCACACCCTCACCGGCCCGTCCTCGCGGGACCTGTTCTCCAGCTGCGCGAGCACGCCGAGCACGTCGGCGAGAGCGGCGATGGAGTCGATCTCGGAAGAGTCGACCTGGTTCAACGGCACCACGCCGCCGAGCTCGTGAGCGGGTGACTCAGCGTCGGGCAGAAGAGCACCGAGCAGCGCGCGGTCGAGCATCTGCTTCCACGTGTGGGCAGTTATTCCCGTGGCCGCGAGCCCGGCGCTGCCCCTGTGACTTGGGTCGAGGCCCCACCTGACCCGCGTGACATCGGCCAGTCGCTGCCACACCTCCACGTCCTCGGTGTCGAGCCTGAGGTGTCGCATGACGAGATCGTGGGACGCAACCGCGAGAACAGACGACACGTCGAAGCGCGAACCAACGAGCCCGAGCACAGCAGCGAGAAGGTCGGCACCTGCGCTCACGTCGCGCAGTGAGCGGTCGGCAACGACCAACGGCACCCGGACCTTGCGGCCGTCGGCGAGCGTGACCGGTTGGTCGAAGGTTGCGGTGAGGAACGGGGCCGCGGCTTCTATGTCGGCGCACACAACGAGCACCTCATGGGGCCGGAGGTCCGGCAGGTCGTGGAATGCATGGAGAACCGCGTCGCGGAGGATGTCCACCTGACGGGCGAGGTTGTGTGCACGGTGGATCTGGAACGACATGTCGCCCTCGGTGGGTTCGCCGGCGCGCACTTCGTGCGGCCTGGCGACAGCGGCCTGCATCCGGGCCAGCAACGACCCGCCCGCGGTCCCGGTTGAATGCGACGGACCGTCGACGACCAGTCCCTGCGACGCGAGCAGGGCCTGGAGCTCGAACGCACCCCTCAACCAGGTGGTGACGAGCACGTCACAGTCGGGAACGACATGGGCATCGTCAGCCCGTTGCGGCGCCGTACCCGGGGTGACGGGCAGCGCCCGGACGGCGGGGCCCCATTCACCCCACAGGTGGGCAGACGGGTGGACGCCGATGACCTCGACATCGATCACCGTGCCGAGAGCACGGAGGATGTCGATGTTCGGCACCGACAGGGTCTCGACCCCTGCGACCATGAGGCGTGGCGGGAGGCCCTCGAGGAGTTCGCCCGCAGCGAGCCGGTCACACAGCTCGCGGGTGCGGGCGGGCCATGACGGGACACCGATGATGTCGCGGACCCTCCGCCACAGCTCGAACTGCCACTCGGCCTGCGCGTTGTCACGGCCGACCTCGGCGTTCGTGCGGTGGGCGTCCTCCCACTCACGGATGAGTGCCGGGCGCCGGGCGGCATAACGGTCGAACCTGTCGGCAACTGCACGGGCCGCACGCAGGTGGCCACCGTGCTTGCGGACCAGCGGGTCGGACGGGTCCCGACCGTGGATGACACGGAGCACGGCCATGGTGACCCGCTCGATCGACCACGCGTCGTCCTCGTCCTCGACTCCTCCGCGCAGGAGACCGTTCAGCATGCCGATGTACCCGATGCGCACGTTGGCCAGGACGCCATCAGTGTTCCCTGCAGTTGCGCCCAGCCGCGCCGCCACCTGCGGGGCCAGCCAGGCACGCACACCGGCAGTGGGCACGATGAGATGCTGCGGGGCGAAGAGGTCCGCCGCATCCGACCCGCGGGTGAGGTAGCCCACGACCGGATCGACGATGTCGTGGAGATTCTCCACGAAGCGGACTTTCAGCGCCATTCAACCTCCACAGTACGACCCACCATCGCAAACAGCTGGGTGGGGTCACACATGCTGACACAAGGGTGTGACCGGGCCCCGGGCGTCAGTCGGTGAGGAACCTGCGCAGGTCCTTCAGACGGGCGTCGTTCGAGAAGACCTCGACCGGGGGGTTCGTGGGCAGTCGCAGGGCGCGCTGAATGATCCGGCACGTGGTGTGCTGGTTGTACTCCGCGAGCGTCACCGCCCAGCCGTCGCGCCCGGCGCGTGCGGTGCGGCCGGAGCGATGCAGGTACGTCTTGGGGTCCATGGGCGGCTCGTAGTGCACAACGAGAGCGATGTCGTCGATGTCGATGCCGCGCGCCGCCACGTCGGTGGCCACGAGAATCGTGAGCTCGCCACGCGTGAACCGCGCGAGCGCCTTCTCGCGTGCCGCCTGGGTGAGGTCGCCGTGGATGGCGGCCACCTTTGCGCCGAGCTCGTCGAGCCTGTCGGCCACCCTGTCGCACAGGCGCTTCGTGTCGCAGAACACCACGGTCTTGCCGGCGCCCTGCACCATTGCGTTCACGACCTTGTCCTTGTCGAGGCGGTGCACGGCGAGAAAGAGGTGGTACATGGTGCCGACTGTGTCGGTGGGGGCGTCGATCGACACTTCCTCGGGGTTCTTCATGTAGCGACGCACGAGATTGCCCACCTGGCCATCGAGCGTGGCGGAAAAGAGCATGGTCTGGTGCTCACCGGTGACGTGGCGCAGCACCCACTCGACCTGCGGGGTGAAACCCTCGTCGGCCATGCGGTCGGCCTCATCCAGCACCACCACCTGCACGTCCTCCATCACGACCTCGCCCGCCTTCATGAGGTCAATGAGACGCAGCGGCGTGGCCACAACTATCTCCACGCCATTTTCGAGCACGTCGATCTGGTCGTCGCGGGAGGCACCGCCGTACACGGCGAGAGTGCGCACCCCGCAGGCCCTGCCGATCGGCTCCAGCACCTCGGCCACCTGGAGAGCGAGCTCACGGGTGGGCACGAGCACGAGACCGCGCGGGGCGCGGACCCGGGCCGCCTTGTCGATGCGGGCGATCATGGGCACCCCGAACGCGAGGGTCTTGCCCGAGCCGGTGCGGGCCCTGCCGCACAGGTCGACCCCGCGCATGGCCACCGGGATCGCCTCGGTCTGGATCGCGAACGGGGCGGAGAACCCCGCGCGGGCGAGGCCCTCGTCGACCTCGGCCGGGACTCCGAGGGCCGCGAAGCCGGTCGGCGTCTCCACGCGCGGTGATTCGGGCGAGGGAGAGTTCGCGGGGGGCTTCGACATGACGGTTGAACAGGGTATCGGCGGGATGTGACGGCGCCCTGACCCGTGGCTCAGGAATTCCTGACTCGCGAAACAGTGGCGTCGGAGGTCGCGAGTGAATAGGGTTCCCCCTCGCTGCGCCGGCAACGAGCCGGCCAGAAAGGACCACACACCCACGGATCAGCACCGAGCAAAAGTCGTACGGACCGGGTCACCATGACAACGGCGTGCGCCACCCGCCACGGGCGAACCCTCTACTTCACAGGTAGGAGTTCACATGGACGCACAACTCACACACCCCGACGGCACGCAGACGCGTGGCGGCAAGGGAATCCCGTACGACTGGCAGGTTCTGCTGGTCCCCGTTGAGCCGGCCTTCACCGCCGGGCTCACCGACCTGATCGACGACGAGTTCGTCACCGAGCGCGACTAGCCGATACCCATCGTCGCTCAACCGAACCTCCGGATCCCCGGGCGCGTCCTCGTGCTCGGGTGCGGGAGCGTGGCACAGTGCACGGTCCCGCTGCTGATCTCCGACACCGGCCTTGCGCCGTCGTCCATACGTGTCGTCGACTTCGTGGACAACCGCCACCGCATCGCCGACTCGATCGAAAAGGGCGTGACGTACGAGACCGGCCGCGTCACGAGGGAGAACCTCGACGAGTTCCTCTCCGCCCGCTGCGGAGAGGGGGACGTGCTCATCGACCTCGCCTGGAACATCGACGCCCCGACGATCATCGACTGGTGCCACGGGCACGGCGTGCGGTACCTCAACACATCGGTCGAGCTGTGGGACCCGTACGCCGACATGGCCGCCACGGACCCGCTCGACCGCACCCTCTACGTGCGCCACCAGTCGCTCGCGGAGATGGTGCGCCGCTGGGGACGCAATGACGGGCCGACGGCGGTGGTGGAGCACGGCGCGAACCCCGGCCTCGTCTCGCACTTCGTGAAGCAGGCCCTCACCGAGATCGCCTCGCGGATGCTCACCGACGGACTGGCGGGCGGCGATGCGGCCGCTCTCGAGTCGGCGCTCGCCGCGCGGGAGTTCAACAGGCTGGCGATGCTGACCGGCACGAAGGTGATCCACATCGCGGAACGCGACACACAGACGAGCCTCGTGCCGAAGGCCCCGGATGAGTTCGTGAACACCTGGAGCGTGGAGGGTTTCTTCGAGGAGGGAATCGCGCCGGCCGAGCTCGGTTGGGGCACGCACGAACTGACCCTGCCGGTGAACGCGCACGTGCACACGAAGAACGGTCCGCGCAACCAGATCTGCATCGCGCGACCGGGGATGGAGGTGCTGGTGCGCAGCCGCGTGCCGTCCTCCGAGATCCACGGGATGGTCATCCGCCACGGGGAGGCGTACACCATGTGTGACCACCTCACCGTGCGCGACGGGAACGGCGACGTGACGTACAGACCGACTGTTCACTACGCCTACTGCCCCACTGACGCCGCGATCATGAGCGTGCAGGAGCTGAGATGGCGCAACTGGGAGATGCAGTCGCGCCAGAGGATCCTGAACGACGAGATCGACCACGGGAAGGACGAGCTCGGCGTGCTGCTGATGGGCCACCCGTACAGGTCGTGGTGGACGGGCTCGTGCCTGTCGATCGAGGAGGCCCGCGCGAAGGTGCCGCACCAGAGCGCCACGACGCTGCAGGTCGCGGCCTCCGTGGTGTCGGCGGTGCGGTGGATGTTCGAGGAACCCTCCCGTGGACTCTGCGTGCCCGACGACCTTCCCCACGAACGGATCCTCGAGCTCGCCGTCCCCTACCTCGGCACCATGTTCTCCGGTGCGATCGACTGGGACCCGCTGGTGACACGCCGCGACATCTTCGACCAGTGGAGCAACGCCACCGACGGGCTCGACCGCTCCGACCCGTGGCAGTTCTGCAACTTCCTCGTCTCCTGAGCCCCGAGCGGGCTCCCGGGTCGGGTGACCGGCGTGGGGGTGGACAACGCAGCCGACCGCAGATAGCCTCGGAACCGATGACGACCGCGACCAGCCTGCTTCTTCTTATGTAACGGCAACAGCCGCATATCGCTGTTGTCGAAACCCTCTGCCCGGGCAGGGGGTTTTTTCTTTTCCCCGTACGACCCGAACCAGACCAGAACACGCCAGACCGACCCAAGGAACCAAGACCATGCCTCCCCAGAACGTGACCCCGAAGAAGATGCCCTTCGAGAAGTACCGGCCGTGGGTGCCGATCGTCCTCGCCGACCGCACCTGGCCGGACCGCGTGATCGACTCCGCGCCGCTGTGGTGCTCGGTGGACCTGCGCGACGGCAACCAGGCCCTCATCGAGCCGATGAACCCGGAGCGCAAGCTGCGCATGTTCAACACGCTCGTCAGGATGGGCTTCAAGGAGATCGAGGTCGGCTTCCCGTCGGCGAGCCAGCCCGACTTCGACTTCGTGCGCCAGATCATCGAGGAGGACCTGGTGCCCGACGATGTGACCATCCAGGTTCTCGTGCAGTGCCGTCCCGAACTGATCGAGCGCACGTACGAGTGCCTGCGCGGCGCGAGGAACGCGATCGTGCACTTCTACAACTCCACCAACCCGCTGCAGCGACGCGTGGTGTTCAACCTCGACAAGGACGGCGTGAAGCAGATCGCTGTCGATGCGGCGCGCCTGTGCCTCGAGTTCGAGCCGATGCTCGCGGGCACGAACGTGCGCTACGAGTACTCCCCCGAGTCGTTCACCCTGACCGAGCCCGAGTACGCCCTCGAGGTGTGCGAGGCGGTGATGGACGTGATCCGGCCCACCCCGGAGCGACCGCTCATCCTGAACCTCCCCGCAACGGTGGAGTCGTACACCGCGAACGTCTACGGCGACGTGATCGAGTGGTTCTGCCGCACCATCAAGAACCGTGACTCGGTGATCATCTCGCTGCACCCCCACAACGACCGCGGCACGGGCACCGCCGCCGCCGAGTTCGGGATCATGGCCGGCGCCGACCGGGTGGAGGGCACGCTCTTCGGGAACGGCGAGCGCACCGGCAACCTCGACCTCGTGAACGTGGCGATGAACCTCTTCATGAACGGGGTGGACCCGCGTCTCGACATCAGCGACATCGACGCACTGCGACGCGTGGCGGAGTACTGCAACAGGCTCCCCGTGCCCGAGCGCCACCCGTACGTGGGCGACCTCGTGTACACCTCGTTCTCAGGCAGCCACCAGGACGCCATCAAGAAGGGCTTCGAGGCGCTCCCGAAGGACTACGCCGAGTGGGGCGTGCCGTACCTGCCCATCGACCCCAAGCACGTGGGCCGCACCTACGAGAAGGTGGTGCGGGTGAACAGCCAGAGCGGCAAGGGCGGCGTCGCGTACGTGATGAAGGAGGAGCACGGCTTCGACCTGCCGAGGCGCCTCCAGATCGAGTTCAGCCAGGTGATCCAGCACGTCACCGAGGAGACAGGCACCGAGGTGAGCCCCGTCGCCATCTGGGACTCGTTCCGCACCGAGTACCTGCCGGAGCGGCCGTCGATCACGCTCACCTCGCACGAGCTCCGCAGCGACTCCCGCAGCGGTCGCACCTCCATCACCGCGCAGCTCGAGACCGGGAACGGCCACCTGACCGTGGTGGGCGAGGGCAACGGACCGATCGACGCGTTCGTGCACGCGCTGCGGGAGGGGATCGGTGCCGACATCGACGTCACCGACTACAGCGAGCACGCGCTAAGCCAGGGCTCCGAGGCCACCGCGGTCGCCTACGTGGAGACCCGCGACGCTTCCGGCGAGATCCGCTGGGGCGTGGGCACCGACCCGAACACCACCACGGCCTCGCTGCGCGCCGTGCTCGGCGCGCACGAGAGACGGACACGGGAGATCACACCGGTTCTCGGCGACTGAACCCCCGGCGCCGTGAAGTAGCGTCGGGAACGGAGAGGAGACGAGATGAGGATCGTCGTGGATTTCAACGTGTGCGCCTCGACCGGTGCCTGCAGCCAGATCGCACCCGAGGTGTTCGAGGTACGGACCGACGGGTACCTCTACGTTCTCCAGGAGAGCCCGGAGGGCGCGAACGCCGACCTCGCACGGCAGGCCGCCGACATGTGCCCCACCGCGGCCATCTCCATTGAGGACTGACCGGGGCGTGAACTGACGTGGGGTTCCACTCGCTCCTGCGCGACCGGTGGCGCTCCTCCGGTTCTCTCCTGTGCGTGGGTCTCGACCCCGACCGCTCCCGGATGCCGGCCGCACTGGCGCGTGACCGCGCAGGGATCGCGCGCTTCTGCACCGACATCGTGGATGCCACCGCGCAGTACGCGTGCGCGTTCAAACCGCAGGTCGCCTACTTCGCCGCCGAGGGCGCCGAGGGCGAGCTCGAGGCCGTGTGCGCGCACATCCTCGCGAACCACCCGGACATCCCCCTGATCCTCGATGCGAAGCGCGGCGACATCGGGGACACCGCACGCATGTACGCACGCGAGGCATTCGAGCGCTACGGCGCACATGCGGTCACCGTGAACCCGTGGATGGGAGGTGACACGCTCGCCCCGTACCAGGAGCACGAGGGCAGGGGCATCGTGGTTCTGTGCCGCACCTCGAACCCGGGCAGCGGGGAGTTCCAGTCGCTCGCCGCCGACGGCCAACCGATGTACATCCACGTTGCCCGCCGGGCCGCGACCGAATGGTCGAGGCGCGGGGACGTCTCGCTGGTGGTGGGTGCCACCTACCCCGCTGAACTCGCAGGTGTACGTGCGGTGGTGGGAGACATGCCGATCCTCGTTCCCGGCGTCGGCGCCCAGGGTGGCGACCCGGCCGAGGTGGTGCGCAGCGGTGTGGGCCCCTCCGGTGCGGGCCTCATCGTGAACTCATCGCGGGCGGTGCTGTATGCGGACGCTGCCGACCACATGGCGGGGGCGGCCCGTGTGGCGCGAGAGACCCGCGACGCCCTCAACGCAGCGCGCTGACGCGTCTCAGCCGCGCAGCACCGTCACTTCGATGATGCCGGGGGCTGCGCGCAGCTCGGTCACCGTGGCCTCGTCGACCTCTGCCGTCGGGGCGATCACCATGAGTGCAGTGCCCGGGGTGAGCGCGCGGCCCACGTCCATGTCGGCGATGTTCACGTTGCGGTTGCCCAGCAGTGTGCCCACGATGCCGATCACGCCCGGGCGGTCGTCGTTGCGCACCACGAGCATGTTGTCCGACGGCGGCACGTCGGTGATGTGGTCGTCGACCAGCACGATGCGGGCCTGCCGGCGCTGGCCCACGAGGGTCGCCGCGATGCTGTGCGAACCGGCACGCAGAGTCACGAGGTTGACGTAATCGCTGTTCGCGCTGCCGGGGTTCTTCGTCTCCTTCACCGACAGACCGAGCCGCTCGGCGATCTGGGGCGCGTTCACGAACGTGACCGACTCGGTCACGCGGCGGCCGAGGAATCCCTTCAGCGCGCTCAGGGTGAGGATGCGCGTGTCATAGGCACCGATCTCACCGGAAGCGATGACCTCGATCTCGGTGGCGTCCCCCGCCGCACCCGCAAACAGCGCACCGAGTCGCTCGGCGAGCGGCAGGTACGGCTTCAGGGTCTCGTTGGCATCCGCCGCGGAGATGTTCACCGCATACGGCACGAAGTCTCCTGCGAGCGCCAGGATGACCTGGTCGGCGATGTCGTCGCCGGCACGGTCCTGAGCCTCGGTCGTGCTCGCCCCGAGATGCGGCGTGACGACGATCCCGTCGACTCCGAACAGCGGCGAGTCGGTCATCGGTTCCTTGGAGAACACGTCGAGTGCGGCGCCTGCGATGACGCCGTTCTTCACTGCATCGGCAAGATCGGCCTCGTCCACGATCCCGCCACGGGCCACGTTGATGATGCGCAGGGACCTCTTGGCACGGGCCATCCGCGCGGCATTGATCAACCCGACGGTGTCCTTGTTCTTCGGGAGGTGGACCGTGAGGAAGTCGGACCGTTCCACGAGCCCGTCGAGGTCGACGAGCTCGACGTTCATCGCCCGCGCCCTCTCCTCGCTCACCCACGGGTCGTAGGCGATCACGTGCATGCCGAACGCGGCGGCCCGCTGGGCGACCAGCTTGCCGATGCGGCCGAGACCGGCGACGCCGAGGACCTTGTCGAAGAGCTCCACGCCCTCCCACTTGCTGCGTTCCCAGCGACCCTGCACGAGGGCAGCGTGGGCCTGGGGGACGTTGCGGGCCACTGCGAGAAGCATCGCCATGGTGTGCTCGGCCGCCGAGACGATGTTCGACTCGGGGGCGTTCGCCACCATCACGCCGCGGCGCGTTGCGGACTCGATGTCGACGTTGTCGAGTCCGACACCGGCACGGCCGACCACCACGAGGTCGGTGCCCGCCGCAAGGACCGCATCATCGACCTGGGTGGCCGAGCGCACCACGAGTGCGTGCGCACCGGGGATCACGCCGCACAGCTCCTCGGGAGAGAGTCCGAGGCGCACGTCCACGTCGTGTCCGGCGGCGCGCATCTTCTGCAGGCCGCCCTCGGCAAGTTCTTCCGTCACGAGAATCCGGGGCATTCGGCAATTGTCGTCCCTCGCGCCCTAGATTCCACGGTGCTTTACAGACTGTTAACCAACGGACGGACGCGCATGTCACATCTCTTCCTCTCCGACGAATGGGTCGAGGCCGCCCGCGGCATCAGGGCCCGCCATGAGTCGGCAGTGCCGCCCATCCCGGTTGCCGTACGGGTCAACGTTGTCGCGGTCGGCGTGCCGTTCGGTGAGGGAACGGTCCACGCCCACATCGACACCTCGCAGGGCAGCCTGCAGATGGAGCTCGGGGCGGTCGACTCCCCCGACGTCACCGTCACCACCGACTACGAGACCGCCCGGGCCCTGTTCGTGGAGCAGGACCCCGCGAGCACGATGCAGGCGTTCATGAGCGGGCGGATCAAGGTGGAGGGCGACATCTCCCGGATCATGATGCTCCAGATGTCGGTGCCCCAGGACGAGCGGGCGCTCGAGGTGGCCGCCGAGATACGCGCGATCACTGCCTGACCGGCCGTGGGGCGAGCGCGGCCGGGGAGAAGCGCGGCGGTCAGGCAGCCACAGTGCGGTCGGACGGCCGCAGGCGGAACGCGAGGAGCGTCGCGAGCACCGCGGTGACGGCGCCGCTCATCAGGGCGTACGCGTAGCTCTGCACGACGCCGCTCGAGGCGGTCATCTCGTGGATCGAGATCATCACGGTGGAGCCGAGCACGGCGCCCATCTGGCTGAGAAGCTGCTGCATCGCGCCGGCGACCCCGACCGTCTCGTCGTCGACGGAGTTCGACACGAGCGCACCCAGTGCCGGCCCCGCGATGCCGAACCCCACACCCGACAGGCCGAGCCCGAGGGCAATCACGAGATCGGACGTGCCCGCACCGACGGTGCCGAGGAGCACCATCGAGCCCACGATGCCCAGCGCACCCACCACGCCGGCGACCCTCTCGCCCACGCGCATCGTGAAGAAGCTGCCGATCGGGGCGACGATCGAGAACGACAACGGACGCGCGATCACGAGCCAACCGATGTGCGCCGGAGTGAAGCCGAGGCCGATCTCGAGCATCTGGGGAACAACGATGAACCCGCCCATGTAGGCGAAGTTGAGGAGCGACTGGATGGCGATCGGCAGGATGATGTTCGGGGTGCGCAGCCACTCGAGCGGGAGGAGCGGCGCATTCGCCGTGCGCTCCACCCTCACGAAGAGCCATAGCGAACCGACAGACACGGCGGCCGACGCGAGGATGAGCGGCGAGGTCCACCCCCACGAGTGCCCTCGGTTCACGGCGAGGAGGAGGAGCGTGGCGCCGACACCGAGCGTGACGGTGCCCTTCACGTCGAACGTCACGTCACGCGAGCGGCTCGTCTGGGGCAGGAGGCGCCACGCGACGAGACTGGCACCGACGAGCAGCGGCGCCTGGATCACGAAGATCATCTGCCAGCCCACTGCCTGCACGAGCGGCCCGCCCATCACCACTCCGAGCACCGGCGCACCGGCGGTGGTGAAGCTCCAGAGCCCGAGCGGGCGGACCCTTTCGTGCGGCTCGAAGAGCCGGTTCACGTATGCCATCGCGGCGGGGCCGGTGGCGGCGCCGGCCACGGCAGAGAGCAGACGGAACGTCACCATCGATGCCGCGTTCCACGCGAACGCCGTTGCCCCGGCGAAGATCCCCGCGAGCAGGAGACCGTAGACATACACCTTCTTGTGCCCGTGCAGGTCGCCGATCTTTCCGTAGGCGGGCCCCACCACCCCGAACGCGAGCATCGGGCCGGTGATCGACCAGTTGAGGACGGTGACGGTGGTGCCGAGGTCCTTCGCGATCGTCTCGAGGGACACGACCAGCACGGTGATCGTGGAACTGGTGGTGAAGAGACCGCCGAGCACGACGAGGAGGGTCGCCCACTTGCGGGTGAGCCCGATCCGGCGGGCCACGCGTTTGGCGGCTTTCGTGGCCGTGCCCCGCTGGATGAGACCCGACCACGGGAGGACGGACACCTCATCGACGCCGGCGAACTCCACCGCCACGCTCTCGCGGCCGTGGGGGGCAAGTTCCTCGTCGTGACGGGGGCTCCGCCGGCCGTCCGTCTTCTCGCTGTCGGGGGGATTCATGGGCCTTACCGAGGGTAATGCCCTACTTGCTGACCTCCGCGGCCATCTTGTTCATCGCGTCGGTGAGTTTCGCCACGTCCCAGCGGTCGTTCTGCTCCACCGACTCGGCCCGCTCCCACGACTTGATGCGCGTCACCTCGCCCGCCCGCACGAAGAACGTCTCACCGGTGAAGTTGCACTTCTCCGACGAGAGGTACGCCACGAGCGGCGAGATGTTCGCCGGGTCCCACTCGTCGAACTGGGCCTTGTTCTCCGGCTCGGCGATGCGATCGCCGAGGCCGGGCGTGGCCATCGTGAGACGCGTGCGCGCGGCCGGCGCGATGGAGTTGCTGCGCACGTTGTAGCGCACGAGTTCCTTCGCGAGGATCTGCGAGAACGTCGCGATTCCGGTCTTTGCTGCCCCGTAGTTGGACTGGCCGGGGTTCGCGAAGAGGCCGGAGGTGGACGATGTGTGCACGATGTTGCGCACTTTCGTGACCCCGGCCTTGTGCTGCTCGCGCCAGTACGCGGCCGCCCAGCGGGACGGCGCAAAGTGTCCCTTCAGGTGCACCTCGATCACGGCGTCCCACTCGGCCTCGGTCATGTTCACGAGAACACGGTCACGCAGGATTCCTGCGTTGTTCACGAGGATGTCGAGGTCCCCGAAGGTCCCGACGGCCGCGTTCACCATGCGCTGGGCACCCTCCCAGTCGGCCACGTTGTCGTAGTTGGCGACTGCTTCGCCGCCCATGGCCTTGATCTCGTTCACCACTTCCTGTGCGGGCGTGGCGTCACTGCCGGTGCCGTCGTTGGCTCCGCCGAGGTCGTTCACCACGACCTTGGCACCCTCGCGCGCGAACAGGAGCGCGTGCTCGCGGCCGATGCCGCGGCCGGCACCCGTGATGATCGCGACTCTTCCCTGCAGTTCCCCCATGGCTCCTCCTCGGGTGTGTGGTTCGTGGCGAGACTAGGGGAACGTGAGGTCGACCGTCTTACCGACGATGACCCTGTCGAAGTTCTTCACCTTCTTGCCGTCGATCGCGGCCTCGCGCAGCCCTCTCGCCTTGTCGCCCGTGACCTTGCCGATCACCATGCCGTAGCGCTCGAGGCGTTCCTTCACGGTGGCGAAGTCCTTGCCGTAGATGCTGGGGATGAGGGTGGTCTGCTGGCCGACGGACACGGTCACGGTCACGGTGCCGCCCTTCGCGAGCTTCTCCCCCGCGGCCGGCACCTGTGCGGACACCCTGCCGGCGCCGATCTCGGGGTGGGGCTTCTTCTCGCCCTCCGCGAGCACCAGTCCCATCTCGGCGAGTTTCGCGGTTGCCTCGGCAACAGTCAGCTTCGCGAGGTCGGGCACGTCACGCAGGGCCGGCCCGGTGGAGATGTTCAGAGCGATCGTTGTCCCCTTCACCACGGAGTCCCCGGCCTTCAGCGCGGCCTGGTCGGGCACCGACCACGACACCACCACACCCGCCGCAACGGACTCGTCGGGCACGTCGACGGGTGCCGCCTGGAGGCCCAGGTCGGCGATCCGCGTCTTGGCGGCGTCGGCGGTGAGCCCCGTGAACTCCTCGAGAACAGACAGTGTCGGGCCCTCGCTCACGACGAGCGTGAGCGTGTCGCGCTTCGCGACGTTCGCACCCAGAACGGGGTCGGTGGAGATCACCTGTCCGGCCTGCACCTCGTCGCTTCGCTGCTTCACCACCGCGATCTTCCAGCCGAAGCGGGAGACCTGGTTGCGTGCCTCTGCCTCGGTGAGCCCTGCGAGCTGCGGCACGGGGTTCTTCGGGTTCAGGACGGTCACGTACGCGGCGAAGCCGCCGCCGGCGATGAGCGCCACCGCAACGACGGCTGCGGCGATGCGAAGGCCCCAGCGTCGCTTCTTCACGCGGGGTGCCGGCTCCGTGGGGTCCTCCGCGGAGAGGCGGTGCAGTTGCTCGATGTCGAGAGCGGTCGGGCCGGTCTCGTCGCCGCCGATCGTGAGCGGCACCTGGCCGGAACCATCACCGGATCGTTGCGTGCCCTTCGGCGCGGTGATGTCGACCTCGCCGATGTTCGGTGTGGTGCGGATGAGGATGGGTCCGCTGCGCTCGTCGTTCTGCACAGGCGGCAGGTCCTCGATGCGCGGTCGCTCGGTCGGACGCGACGGGTCGGTGGCGGACACCTCCTCGTCGAACAGTCCGGCGCCGACGATGTCGATCGGTGTCGGGCGCGGCAGCCTCTCGGCGGCCTGCACGAGCGCCTGACCGAACTCACGTGCCGTGTGACGTTCCGACGGGGCAGGACGACCCGCGCGCTCGAGCACCTGCGCGAGCGCACCGAAATCGGCGTTCACCGGGAGCAACCGGTCGGCGCGGTTCGCGAACGCCGCAGCGGTGGTGTCGGCGGCGAACGGCACCTCCCCGGTCATCGCCTCCATGAGGACAAGAGTGAGCGAGTACACATCGGACGATGCGGTGCGGGGGCTCCCGTCGGCCAGTTCGGGGGCAGAGAACAGGGCTTGATCCAGATTCAGCGAGTCGACCGGCCTGAGTGGCGCCCCGAAACCCACGATCCGGACCCGTCTGTCGAGTCCGAACACGAGGCGACTGGGACGGATGTCCCCGTGGATGACTCCCTGTTTGGCGGCGGCGTCGAGTGCCCGGCAGGCATCGATCCCCACCACCAGGGCCTGGCTGGGGGTGAGCCGGCGGCCCCGGTCGATCAGTTCACGCAGTGACCCCCCGGCCAGGCGCTCGGCCACGGTGTAGACGTATCGCTCGCCGTCGAGGGTGGCCTCCCCGTGGTCGTAGATGGTCTCGATGCAGGGATGGCTGAGGCTCTCGGCGACCGCACACTGGGACTCGAACACGGCGAGGGCATCGTTCGCGGTGGTGGATCCGAGAAGCGGGTCGACGAGGTTGGAGAGGGGTCCGATGCGCACCGAGACCTGGTTCGTGGACGACAGGTCGGTGGCGTCGCATTGCATCGCCCCGTTGTTCGCCGCGGTGGGCTCGGAGCGCACGGCATCGATCAGGTACCGCCCGCCGAGGACGGTCCCCGGCATGTTCGCTGGGTCCCTCATGACCCGTCCGACGCTACAAGGTTCGCCCAACAGGGGTGGGGCGGGGGCCGTGTGACGCGAGACTGGTGGCGTGAAACTTCCCCTGAACCGCCAGAAACTCGTTGTTTCCACGGGCGTGGGAATCGGGCTCTTCCTCATTCTCATGGGGCTCGGGTCAGCAGAGACAGGCCGCGATGCACAACGACTCCCCGACGTGATCGAGTCGATCAACCCCGGCCCGGGCGACGAGGTGCTCCGGCAGAGCCAGGTGTTCGTCGACCTCGTCGAGGGTTACAACGCCGAGCTGATCATCGACGGCATCACGCTCGAGACGACACGACTCGACGAGCTCTCGGCACAGGCGAACTCGAAACCGGGGTCACAGGTGAACATCCCGCCGACCGCCATCTACGACCCCGGCAACTTCACGATCAGCTTCCTGCCGCAGGACGGCGCGGCGATCGAGGGTTTCGATCAGGGTGACCACCGCGCAACGGTCGTCTACTGGAAGGTCACGGACGACAAGTCGAAGTCGAAATCCTTCACCTGGGAGTTCGCCGCGAACTGACGGATGCGACGGTCTCCGTTCGGGACGAGCCCGCTCATTCCGGGAGGTTGCCGGTGGCGAGGAGAACCTCGAATCCGGCCTCGTCGAGCACCGGGATGCCGAGTTCTCCCGCCTTCGTGACCTTGCTGGCGCCCGGATCGGCGCCCACGACCACCGCGAATGTCTTTGCGCTCACGCTCCCCGGGCTCTTGCCCCCGCGCGACTTGATGGCCTGCTCGGCCGCCTCCCGCGAGTAACCGCTGAGTGTCCCCGTGACGACCACCGCCTTGCCGACGAGTGTCTGGGGTTCGGTGCTCACCTCGACCCGCCCGAAGTCGACCCCCGCCGCGCGCAGCTTGCCGACGATCGCGGAGTTCTCCTTCGCAGCGAACCATGTCGAGACCGATGCAGCGATCACCTCACCCACTCCGTCCACGGCCGACAGCTCATCTGTCGTGGCGGAGGCGATCGCATCGAGCGTGCCGAAGTGGGCGGCAAGCGCCTCGCTCGCTGACGGCCCGAGATGCTTCACGCCGAGCGCGGTGAGCAGTTTCGGCAACGGTCTCGTGCGCGAACGCTGGATTCCCTCGACGAGGTTGGTGGCACCCTTCTCGGCGAAGCCGTCGAGCATGAGCAGCTGCTCGACGGTGAGTGAGTAGAGGTCACCGGGGTCGGCGACGAGACCGGCGTCGGAGAGCGCGAACACGGTCTTCTCGCCGAGCCCCTCGATGTCCATCGCGCCGCGCGACGCGAAGTGGATGATGCGCTGGTCACGCTGGAACGGGCAGCCGGGTTCCACGCACCGCGTGTCGGCGACATCGTCGTCCTTCACGAGCGTGCTGCCGATGGGACAAGGGCACTTCTCGGGGAACGTCCACGGTGGACACTTCTCCGGCCGCAGAGCGAGCACCGGTCCGACGACTTCCGGGATCACGTCCCCCGCCTTGCGCACGACGACCGTGTCGCCGGGTCGCACGTCCTTGAGCGCGACCTGGTCACGGTTGTGGAGAGTCGCCATCGACACGGTGGATCCGCCGACGAACACGGGCTCGAGCACGGCGAACGGGGTGGCGCGGCCGGTGCGCCCGATCGAGACCTGGATGTCGCGCAGGACGGTGTTTCTCTCCTCCGGGGGGAACTTCACCGCAATCGCCCACCGTGGTGCCTTCGCGGTGAATCCGAGGCGCTCGCGCTGGGCGAGGTCGTCGACCTTCACCACGACCCCGTCGATCTCGTACGGGAGGTCGTGGCGGTGTTGCTGCCAGTGTCCACAGAACGCGACCACCTCGTCGAGGCCTCCCACCGCGCGGATCTCCGGGTTCACGGGGAAACCGAGAGCCTCCAGCCACTCGAGCGTGCCGTGGTGGCTGGTGAAGGTCGGCCCGCCGACGACCTCACCCAGCTGGTACGTCCACAGCGAGAGATCACGGGATGCCGTGACCGCGGGGTCCTTCTGGCGGAGACTGCCCGCCCCCGCATTGCGCGGGTTGACCGGCACCGCCACGGCGGCACGGCCGGCCGCAGCGCGTTCCGCGTTCTCGGCTTCCTTCTCCGCGCGGAGACGGCCGAACGCCGCGACCGACATGTAGATCTCGCCGCGCACCTCGAGAACCGTGGGAACGGGAACCTTCTTCGTTCCCTTCAGCTCCTTCGGGAGGCCGCGGATGGTGGCCACGTTCGGCGTGACGTCCTCCCCGGTGCGACCGTCACCGCGTGTCGCGGCCTGCACGAACCTGCCGTTCTCGAACCGGATGCTGATGGCGAGACCGTCGATCTTCAGCTCGCACACGTACTCGACACGCTCGTCGGGGAGGCCCTTCGCGACCCTCTCCCCCCATGCACGGAGCTCAGCCTCGTCCATCGCGTTGTCGAGGCTCGTCATGGGAACCCTGTGCACGACGGGATCGAACGTTGTCACGTCGGCGGCGCCCACGGTGCGCACCGGCGATGACTCGTCGGCGAGATCCGGGTGAGCGGACTCGAGCGCCTCGAGCTCGCGCTTCATCTCGTCGTACTCGGCATCGCTCACCACCGGCTGGTCGAGGCCGTAGTACGCGTTGTCGTGACGACGGATCTCCTCGCGCAGCCGCGCAACCTGCTCGGCGGGAGTGGGCTTGCGCGGCATCACACCAAATTACAAACAAGATGGTGCAGGTCCGTCACGGACCGGCACAGGGACTCAGGACCCGAGCGTGAGCAGGGATGCCGTGGCCTGTTCCGCGACACGACCGGAGATGTCACGAACGTGCGTCATCACGCGCTCCGCCACGGCGACGCTGTGCGTGCCGAGACCGCACGCCGACGTCACGAAGCTGTTGCGGCGCACGAGGTGCGGGTCGACACCGCTGCGCACGAGCGCGCACATGACGGACGCCAGGTTCTTCCACGGTCTGTCGGCAGACACGGCAATGGGACCGTCGGTGCGCACCGCACCCCATGCGATCCTCCCGCCGTGCTCGAGGTGCTCGGAGATCCGTGCGGCGGCGTGGGCGAGGCGGTCCATCTCGGCCTCGTCGGATGCGCTCGGCACGGGGACCGAGATGATGTTCGCACCGGTCGCGAGGAGTGCGGCCCAGTCGGTCTCGCCGCAACTGTGCACCCCGGCGATGTTGCCCGGCTCCACCGCGGCGAGGGCACCCGAGACGAAGTCGATCACTTCGTCGGCCGGCACGCGGAAACCGGGCACGAGCGCGTCGTGGAGGAGCGGCTCGTCGAACACGACGATCTGGGTCGCACGCGGCAGCACGGCCGCGACCTCTGCCTGGAGTGCACGCACGTGGCAACGCACCGCCTGCATGGCGAGCGGCGCGGCGACCTCGGTCACGAGTCCGGAGCGCGCGAGCGCGAACGCGAGCGTGAGCGGACCGACGAACTGCCACTTCACGGTGTCGGGCGGCGTCTCGAGACCGCGCACCGAGTCGAGGAATGCGGCGAACCCTGCGTACGCATCACCTGAGAGGTCGGTGGTGACATCTCCGGCGAGGTCGAGTGCATCCGGGTCCACGCTGATCGAGCCGTAGTGCACGAGGGAGACGCCCTCGATCCCGACCAGCGCCTGGGCGATCATTCCCTCAGCGGGGGAACGGCGCGGGAGCGACGGCACCGTGGGGATGCCGGTGGCCGCGAGGGCGAACCCCACCGCCTCGTGTGTGTCGCGGTGCGGAAGGCTCCCCACCGCGAACGACTCGCCGGGGCGCAAGACGATTCCGTCGGGAGATGCAACATGCCGCGTCATGGTCCTCCTCCTCTCCGCGAGTCCGCGCAACAATGGCCCGGGCCGTCCTGCCCTCATGGGTTATCACCCCGGCACACGGCGCGACGAGGCGGGTGGCCCCGATGACCGGGGACGATGGTGCAGGACAGCGACCGCGGGGGCAGGCTTGGGGACGTGAAGAGGAGCGCGAACAACGTCCATGCCGTCGTGCCGTGGGCCGCGCGCGTGCTGTGGATTGCTCCCGGCGCCGTCGCACCGTGGACGGCAATCGGCGACGGCCGTTCGACATCGGTCACCGCGGTCCTCGCCGTCCTCGGATGGGCGGCCTGGGGCGGGGTGTTCCTCGCATTGCTCGTGCCGTCCGCACTCTCGCTGACGGTGGTCCGCACGGTGACACCACTCGTGGTCGTCAGTGCCGTCTGGTCGGGAGACCCGTTGTCCGTCGCGCTCGCGCTGCCCGCCGCCGGTCTTCTGTGGAACGCATCAGTCGCCGACTGGCTCGTTCAGGGCGGTGCATACGGTGCAGAAACGAGGTTCTGCCTGCGCACGCCGTTCGTTCAGGCACTCGCCGCAGTGCCCGTGTGGGCGGTGTTCGCCGGGTGCGTCCTCGTCGGACCTCTTGCGTTGGCAGCGGGCAACCCGGTTCTCGGTGTGCCCTCGGTGCTGCTTGCGGCGGTGCTTGCCCGGACGGTGCCCGCCAGGCTCCACCGGATGTCGCGACGCTGGCTCGTTCTCGTCCCCGCCGGAACGGTGGTGCACGACCATCTCGTGCTCGCAGAGACAGTGATGGTGCGACGGGCCAATCTCGCCGGAGTGCGCGAGTGCGGTGCTGAAGGCGAGGCTGCCGATCTCACCGGTGGCACGTTCGGGGGACGGATCGAGATGAGACTCGGCACCGCCGACAAGGTGCTGCTCACGACGGTCGCGATGCGTGTGCTGCGCACATCGCAGGCGCTTCACGTGCAGGCGTTCACCGTGAACCCGCTGCGGCGCCGGCCCGCCCTCGCGGTGCTCACCGGCGGCCGGTGACTGGGTCGCCCGACTATGCGGGCGTGACTATGCCGGCGCCGAGCACGTGCATGTCGTCGTCGTCGTAGAACACGACCGTCTGCCCGGGTGACACGCGGCGCTGGGGCACGTTCCACTCCACTGTCGCCGAATCACCGTTGACACGAACCAATGCCCGGTGTCTCGCACCGTGGGCACTCGCCTGGACGAGCACCTCGCAACCGTTCACGCGGGCAGCATCGCCGGGGTGCGGCCATGCGAGGGACGAGACTCGTGTGACTGCGGTGCGGAGAAGTTCCTCGGGGCCAACCGTCACGCGCCGTGCAGGGACGTCGACATCCACGACATACCTCTTGTCCCCTCCGCCCAGGCCGAGCCCCCTGCGCTGGCCCACGGTCACGAGCTCCACTGCATCGACCCCGCCGACAGTGCCCCCGGACGTGTCCACCACATCGGCCGGGTGGAGATCCATTCGCTTCGCAAGGAAACCGTCGCGACCCACAGTGGAGCCGATGAAGCACACATCCTGGCTGTCGGGCTTGGAGGCGGTGCGCAGCCCGGCGCGTGTCGCGATGGCGCGTACCGCGGCCTTGTCCATGGAGCCGACGGGGAAACGCACGTACGAGAGATCGTCGCGGGCGATCATGTGCACCACGTAGCTCTGGTCCTTCGCCGCATCCGCACCCCGCGCCACTCTCGGGCCGTCCGGAGTGCCGAGAATGCGGGCGTGGTGACCGGTGGCGACCGCGTCGAACCCGAGTTCCCTCGCGCGCCGCACGAGCCTGTCGAACTTGAGGTGCCTGTTGCACTCGATGCAGGGGTTCGGGGTCTCCCCGCGGACGTGCGCCCCCACGTACGGTTCCACCACCGACGCGGAGAAGTCTTCGGAGAAGTTGAACACCACGTGGTCGATGCCGATCTGCTGCGCCACGCGCCGTGCATCGTCCACGTCGGACACCGAGCAGCACCCGGTGTCGCTCTCGCCGCCCCACAGACGCATCGTCACCCCGACCGTGTCGTGCCCCTCCTCGTGAAGCAGGAACGCCGCGACCGAGGAGTCCACCCCGCCCGACATCGCGACGAGGACCTTCACCGTGACACTCCCGCGAGGAGACGAGACGCCACGGTGGTCACTGCCTCCACCGCCGCATCAATGTCGGCATCGGTGGTGTCGTGCCCGAGGCTGAGCCGCAACGCACCGCCGGCGCGGGCCGCAGGAACGCCCATCGCGGCGAGAACGTGCGACGGTTCCATCGCCCCGCTCGCACAGGCCGAGGCCGCGGAGGCGCACACGCCCATCTCGTCGAGGAGGAAGAGCAGTGACTCACTCTCGAGACCTTCGAGACACAGGTGCGCGATGCCCGGCACGGCGTTCACCACGGTCTGCGACGCAACGGGGACGGCGGAGCAGATCCCGTCCACGAGACGGCGCCTGAGCGCGGCAACCCGCCCGAGCGTGGCGGCACGCTCGCGGTGCGTCACGGCGAGCGCCGCCGCGGTGGCCACGATCCCGGCGACGTTCAGTGTTCCGCTGCGCCGGTCCCGCTCCTGGCCGCCGCCGAGGACGAGCGGCTCGAGATCCGTGCCGTCGCGCACCACCATCACACCCACCCCCTTCGGGCCGCCGAACTTGTGCGCCGAGATCGAGAGAACGTCGACATGCGGCCACAACGAGGAGGGGTCGATCCACGTGACCGCCTGCACGGCATCCGTGTGCAGCACCGCACCGGGAGCCCGCCTGCGCACCGCGCGCGAGACGCCCGCGAGGTCGTTCAGCGAACCGACCTCGTTGTTCACCGCCATCACCGAGACGACCGCCACGCGCTCGTTCGCCGCGAGCGCGGCATCCACCGTGAGCGGGTCGACGGTGCCGTCGTCGCGCACCGCAAGCACCACTCCCCCCGTGTGCTCCACGCAGTGCAGCACGGCGTGGTGCTCCGTTGCGGGGCACACCGACACCCCGCCCCGGCGACGGACCGCACCGAGCACGGCTGCGTTCGCGGACTCGGTGCCCCCGCTCGTGAACACCACCTCACCCGGCATGCACCCGACCAGTTCGGCCACCAGGTCACGCGCCTCGTCCACCGCCCTGCGCGCCTCGCGCGACTTCCGGTGGGACCCCGACGGGTTCGCGTGCGTCGAGGCGAGCACCGCCTGCATGGCCCCGAGAGCCTCCGGGTGCATCGTGGTCGACGCGGCATGGTCGAGGTACACCTCGCGCCGGGTGCTCGCCTCGCGTGTCATGCGGTCAGGCTACCGATGCGTCTCCCTGCGGTTCCCGATGCGCTGGCCCTCGCGGCACCGTGGTGGAATGTCACCGGTGGACGCGAACGCATGGGGAATGGACGGGTACGGTCCGGCCTCGTACGGGGACGCGTTCGCCGACGTGTACGACGAGTGGTACGGCGGCCTCGGCGACGGCGACCTCGTGTCGCTCCTGTGCCGCACCGTGCAGCAGGCACCCGTTCGGGTGCTCGAGCTGGGGGTGGGCACGGGTCGGCTCCTCTCGGGGTTCGTGACGGCCCGCGGACACAACGACGATGTGCTCCTTGGTGTCGACACATCCGCGGCGATGCTGTCGAGAGCTCGCTCGGTGCCGGGGCTCGCCGGTGCCTCGCTCGAACTGCACGACTTCTCCGTTTCGCTCCCTCCGGGCCCGTTCGACCTCGTGTTCTGCGGGTGGAACACCTTCCTCAACCTTCCGGACGACGTGGCGGTGTGCCGTGCCTTCGCGAACGTCGCGCGCGTGCTCGCACCGGGCGGGTCCTTCGTCGTGGATGCGTCCCTCCCGCTCGACGACGGCGCCGGCGATGACGTGAGCGTGCGCACCATCACGGCCGACAGGGTGGTGCTCTCTGTCAGCACCCACGACCCCGCGGCGCGGCGCATCATGGGCCAGTTCATCGAGTTCGCAAACGGTGCGGCACCCGTGCTGAGGCCGTGGTCGGTCCGTTACGTCCCCGTGGCCGATCTCGACAGGTTCGCCGAGGTTGCCGGTCTCGCCCTCGTGTCCCGCGCGGCGGACGGCAACGGTGCCCCGTTCACGCAGGAGAGCACCCGACACGTCTCGGTGTGGCGGCGAACCTGAGGACGATCGACACCGGGGATGCACGCACGTCCCTGCATGTCCGCCCCTATCCTTTGGGACAGTGAGTCAACTCCGACTGAACCTCCTGAACGGCCGATGGGTCACGATCGTGCCCGACCGCGCCGGGCGCACCACCGACTTCGCGCCGCGCACCTCGCAGGTCGAGTCCGACCCGAACCTTCCGTGCCCGTTCTGCCCCGGTGCCGCCGATCCCGACCCCTCCATCACCGAGATCACCGACGGGTCCGCCGACTGGACCATGCGTGTCGTCGCCAACCGTTACCCCGCGTTCGTCGGCGACGAGTCGATGGCTGTGCGCAATCTCGGTCCGGTGCACGTTCTCGCCGAGGCGAGCGGCGCCCACGAGGTCTTCGTGTTCACCCGTGACCACGACACTCGCCTCGAGCGTTTCTCCGATGATGTGGTGGCCACCATGATGCGTACGTTGCGCGACAGGTTCCGCGCGCATGCCGACACACCTCACATCCGCTACACGCAGGCCATCGTGAACCACGGCCGCGAGGCAGGAGCATCGCTTGCCCACCCGCACGGCCAGCTCCTCGGGTTGCCCTTCGTGCCGGGCGAGATTCTCGAGGAGGAGCGGGCGTTCGAGCGCTTCAAGGGTGGCTGCATCGTGTGCACAACCATCGAGACCGAGGAATCCGGTGAGAGGCTCGTCATGCAGAACGACCACGCCGTGGTGGTGTGCCCGTTCTGGAGCAGCGGCCCGTACGAGATGCTGATCATGCCGCGCAGGCACGAGCAGCACATCACCGACTCGGCCGACGACCTTCTTGCGGGCGTGGGCACCGCCATCCGCGACTCGATCCGCCACCTCGTGACCGTCCTCGGCGACGTCGCCTACAACCTCGTGTTCCACACTGCGCCGGCACACCACGCCGGCCAGTACCACTGGCATGCCCACCTCTTCCCCAAGCTCACCACAACGGCCGGTTTCGAGCGCGGCACGGGAGTGATGATCAACATCGTGGCCCCGGAGGCCGCCGCGGCGGCCCTCCGCCGTGCCTCCGTCACCGCCTGATGCCCGGCATCCGGGTCGCCGTCGACATCTCCGCAGCACCGGAGAGGGTGTGGCAGGTCGTCGAGCCCGTCGAGCGCCACGTCGACTGGATGGAGGATGCCGTCGCGATCCGTTTCAAGTCGGACCAGACCCGGGGGGTCGGCACCGAGTTCTTCTGCGACACCAAGGTGGGCCCGATCAAGCTCGTCGACGAGATGACCATCACCGCATGGGAACCGAACAGGGTCATGGGCGTGCGCCACACCGGAGTGGTCACGGGCAGCGGCGAGTTCACACTCGAGCCGAGCGCTGACGGTGGCACGAGGTTCACCTGGACGGAGCGTCTCGTGTTCCCGTGGTGGCTCGGAGGGCCGCTCGGCGCCCTTGTGGGTGGACAGATCGTGATGAAGGCGATCTGGCGGCGCAACCTCCGCGCCCTGAAGAAGCTCGTCGAGTCGGCCTGACTCAGGCCACCGCCCGCAGGAGGGCCGTGGCACCCACGCCGAACAGGACAGTCACCGCGAACGGGGCACGCCGCCACGACAGCAGCGCCGCGGTGACAAGACCGGCGAGACGCGCGTCAACGGTGAGTTCCCTGCCCGTGGTGAACACATCCTTCGTGATGAGGGCGGCGAGCAGCGCGGCGGGAATGAGCAGGAGACAGCGCTGGAGGGCCGCCGGCACCCGCCTCCCGCCGAGAACAAGTGCACCGAGTGCCTTCAGTGAGTACGCGACCGCGCCGAGCGACAGCACCAGTGGCCAGCTCATGCCGGCTCGCCTTCCCGTTCAGTGTCGGGTGCGAGCCCGAACAGCATCCCGAACGCCGCCACGAGAATCGGGAGGCCGACGGGCAGGAACGGCGCGAGCGCAACCGATGACGCAGCACCGAACGCCGCCGCCCGCCTCCCGTTGCGCGTGCGCAGATGGGGAACGATCATCGCCGTGAACATGACCGGTGCCGCAACGTCGAGACCGAAGGTGGCGGGGTCGATGGCGCTTCCCGCGAGCGCCCCGAGGAACGTCCCGAGATTCCACGCTGAATAGAGAATCGGCGCTGACACCCAGAATGCGGTCCGCCTGTCGTCGGGGTCATGTTCGGCCGTGACGAGCGCGGTGGTCTCGTCGATGACCCACTGCGTGCCCACGAGACGCGACACGAGCGGGCCGCGCAGGAGCGGCGACATCGCGAGGCCGTACACGGCGTTGCGCGCGGCCAGCAGCACGGCGCCACCGAACGCGCTCGCCACCGAGCCGCCGGCGCCGATCACGCTCACGAGCGAGAGCTGCGATGCACCCGTGAACACGAACAACGACATGACACAGGCCTGGGCGACAGTCGCCCCCGCACCCACGGCGAGCACCCCGAACGACATCCCGAACACCACGAACGCCACCCCGATGACGAGCGAGGCCGAGACGAACCTGCGCGCCCCCGGGGCGCGGAAGTGGTGCATGTCAGTGGCCGGTGAACTCGGCCTTGCCCGGCCCGTTCTCCAGGAAGCTCTTCACGCCGATGCGGGAGTCCTCGGTGCCGAAGACCTCCTCGAAGAGCCGCAGCTCGAGCGCGAGCCCGGACGCGAGGTCCGTGTCGAGTCCCTCGTTGACCGCGCGTTTCACGAGCCGTGCGGCCTGCGAGGCGCCTGATGCAACAGCAGTCCCGAGCGCGAGCGCGCGGGGCATCAGCTGTTCGGGGTCCACGATCTCGTCGGCAAGACCGATGCGCAGGGCCTCCTCGGCCTTCACCTGGCGTCCGGTGACCATGATCTCCTTGGCACGCGACGGACCGACCAGCCGGGGCAGGCGCTGCGTGCCGCCGCCGCCGGGGATGATGCCGAGCAGGATCTCGGGCTGGCCGAACACGGCCCTGGAGCTCGCGATGCGGTAGTCGCACGCCATCGCAAGTTCGCACCCTCCGCCGAGCGCATAGCCACTGACGGCCGCCATCACGAAGCCGGGGTGTGCGGCGACCGCATTCAATGTGCGGTGGAACGCGGCACCGATCTCGCGCGCCTCGGCGGGCCCGCCGAACTCGGAGATCTCCGCCCCCGCGGCGAAAATGCGCTCGCCGCCCGTGATGATGATCGCCGGCGCAGCCATGAGAGTCGGGTCCGTGATGATGTCGTGGATCCGCCCCAGCATCGCGGTGGACAGCGCGTTCACCTTCGGCGAGTTCAGGGTGAGCACAAAGACGTTCTCGTCCGTGCGCTCGACCAGCACCAGGTTCCTGTTCTCCATGTCAGGCCCCCACTCCCCTCAGCATCTCGTCTGCCGCACTCCACGGGTCGGTCGTGCGCGCGAGCACGTCTGACTGCAGTTTCTCCCACCGTTCTCCGGTGCAGATCTCCCGGGCGCGGTGCTCGAGGCGCCGCGCGACGATCTCGCGGAGTTCCTCCCGCAGGCGGAACTCCCGGCGCTGCGACAACAGGCCGTTCGCCGTGATCTCCGCACGGTGCCGCTCCACTGCCTCCCAGAGATCGGTGATGCCCTCGCCGGTGCTCGCAACGGTGGCGATGATCGGCGGGTGCCAGGCCTCGTGAGGCAGGTCGCTCAGCTCGAGCATCTGCTCGATGTCGCGCCGGGTCTCCTCCACACCCTTGCGGTCTGCCTTGTTGATCACGAAGATGTCGGCAATCTCCATGAGGCCGGCCTTGTTGGCCTGCACGCTGTCGCCCCACCCGGGGTTCAGCACCACCACGGTGGTGTCGGCCTTGCCGGCAATCTCCACCTCCACCTGTCCGACACCCACGGTCTCCACGAGCACCCAACCCCGGCCGACCGCATCGAGCAGCCGGATCGCCTCGGGCGTGGACAGCGAGAGCCCTCCGAGGTGGCCGCGCGTGGCCATGGAACGGATGAACACACCCGGGTCGGTGGCGTGGTCCTGCATGCGCACGCGGTCGCCGAGGATCGCACCGCCGGTGAACGGCGACGAGGGGTCGATCGCAAGTACCGCAACCTCCGTGCCGGACGACCTGAGGTGGCGGATCACGCCGTTCGTGAGCGTGCTCTTGCCCGCCCCGGGTGCACCCGTGATGCCCACGGTGTAGGCGGCACCGCCGCGCGAGTAGGCGAGCCTGCCGAGCGTGCGGGAGTCGGCGTCACCGCGTTCCAGCACCGAGAGCGCCCTCGCGAGCGCGCCACGGTCACCGGCGCAGGCCGCGTCGAAGAGTTCCGCCGGGGAGAGGCTGCGCCGGCCCACTCAGGCGACCTGCACGACCTCGGTGACGCCGTCGATGCGGTCCTTCATGATGCGCTCGATGCCGGCCTTCAGGGTCTGGTCGGAGGCCGGACAGGTCGTGCACGCACCGGTGAGGGTGACGGTGACGATGCCGCTCGTCTCGTCGACGTCACGCAGGATGATGTCGCCACCGTCGGCGATGAGCGCCGGCCGTATCACCTCGATGGTCTCCTCGACCTGCTGCCTGATGGACATTCGACTCCTGTGTACCCGAGATTGAACGATACCGAGTGCGCGACCGCCTACGCTTGTCGGATGCTTGCTCACCAGGGTGGATGGGACGAGATCGCGCAGGTGCTGGTGCCCATCGGGTTCATCGCCTTCCTGCTGTGGGTGGCCAACCGCAGGGCGAAGAGGATCGCTCGCTCGCGCGGTTCGTCGCCTAGCGACGCACCCGGCTGATGCTCGCACCGAGGCCCGCGAGTCGACCCACGATGTCGTCGTAGCCGCGGTCGATGTGGTGCACGTCGCGTATCTCGGTGATGCCGCCTGCCGCCAGGCCCGCCACGACGAGCGCCGCACCCGCACGGATGTCGGGCGCGCACACCGTTGCTCCGTGGAGATGCTCCACTCCGCGGACGACGGCATGGTGGCCGTCGATCGTGATGTCGCCGCCCAGCCGGCGCAGCTCCTCCACGTAGCGGAACCTCCCGGGGTAGAGGTTCTCCGTGACGATCCCCGTGCCCCCTGACACCGCGAGCATCGCGACGATGAGCGGCTTGTAGTCGGTGGCGAACCCGGGGTACGGAAGCGTGGCGACGTTCACGGGCGACAGCGGCCGGTGGCACGACACCCGCGCCCCGTCGGGGTCGGGCTCGATCGTCACCCCCATCGCACGGAACCGGTCGACGAGCATGTGCATGTGCCCGAGGTTCGCGCGCCGCACGTGAACGTCGCCCTTGCACATCGCCACGGCCGCCATGTACGTGGCCGCCTGCACCCTGTCGGTCACCACCTCGTGACTGGCGGCGGAGAGCGCCGACTGTGCGACACCGCTCACGCGGATCACGTCGGTCCCCTCCCCCTCGATTCTCGCTCCCATCCGGCGCAGCATCGAGCAGAGGTCGACGATCTCGGGTTCACGGGCGGCGTTGCGCACCGTGGTGACACCGTCGGCAAGGACTGCCGCCATCACGATGTTCTCCGTGGCACCGACGCTGGGGAACACGAACTCGATGTCGGCACCGTGAAGACGGTCGCACGTGCCCGTGACGCCGGTGTCCGTGACCTCGAACTCGGCACCCATCGCCTCGAGTGCAGTGAGGTGCAGGTCGATCGGCCGGCCCCCGAAGTCGTCACCACCCGGGAGCGCGATGTCGATCCTCCCGAACCGCCCGAGCAGCGGGCCCACGAGGTTCACCGACGCGCGGATTCGGTCGGCGAGCTCGAACGGCGCGACCGGGGTGATGTTCCCGTCGTTCGTGATGACGAGACGCTGGCCCGTCTCGCCGTTCCCGGCGGGGAGCCGTTCGATTCGCAGCCCGACCGCGGTGAGGAGATCGGCCATGATCGCGACATCGTCGATGACGGGTGCGTTCGAGAGCACGTGACGTCCGTCCGCGAGGAGGGCGGCCGCCATCAACTTGAGTACCGAGTTCTTCGCCCCGGGAACCGTCACCTCGCCCGACAGCGGGCCGCTGGTGGAGGCGACGATGACGTCCTCGCCCGTCACCGTGAGTTCCTCCATCCCCTAAGTATGCTCCCGCCGTGCCCACGCAGGACCGTCATCGCGTCGCACGCATGAAGGCACGGTTCTCCGGTCCCGTCGGCTTCGACGAGAGACAACGGCTCATCCTCGTCCTCGTCGGGCTCGGCTCGATGCTGTCGGCTTTCACGAACACACTCTTCACCCAGACGGTCGCGTACGCAGCAGATGAGTTCGGGGTGGACAACACGGGCCAGGGTCTCGGCGCGGCCGTGGTGCGCTGGGGAATCCTCATCGCGATCCCCGTGGTTGCGCGTGCCGATTCCGGCGGCCGCCGGCCGATGATCGTGGCCACTTCGTGGGCGGCACCGCTCGTGTGTGCACTCGGCGCACTCTCCCCCGGGTTCCCGTTCCTCGTGGCGACGCAGGCCGTCGGCCGGCCTCTCGGGCTCGCGCTCGACATCCTCCTCGCCGTGCTCGTGGTCGAGGAGATGCCGCGTGACGCCCGCGCATATGCCACCTCGCTCTTCGCCGTGCTGAGCGGTGTGGGTGCGGGTGTCGCCGTCGCGTCACTCCCGGTTGCCGACGGTGGCACCGGGGCATGGCGCTGGGTGTATGCGGTCTCGCTCGTCTGGCTGCCGGTGGCATGGGTGATCACGAGACGGCTGCCGGAGTCGGGCCGCTACCTCGCCCGGCGTGCCGGTTTTGCGGGTCACTTCCGCGGCGCGGCGCGGCGCGGCCTCACGCGGAACCTCGGTCGGATCTGCACGGTGGTGTTCCTCACGAATGTCTTCATCGCGACCGCGTCGATCTTCCAGAACCGGTACCTCAAGGAAACCCGCGGGTACTCCGCGCTTCTCGTGGCCGTCTTCACCACCGTCACGTCAGCACCCGCGGCGATCGGGCTCGTGCTCGGGGGCAGGGTCGCGGACAGGCGGGGCCGGCGTCTTCTCGGTGCGCTGCTGGTTCCGGTCGGCTCGTTCCTGCTGGCCGCATCGTTCGCCCTCCCGGGGGCCGGAATGTGGGCCACGGCGATCGTGGGCGCGGTGTTCCTCGGCGCCGCATACCCGGCGATGGCCGTGTACCGCGGTGAGCTGTTTCCCACCCACCAACGCGGGCTCGCGGGTGGCCTGATCATGGCGTCATCCCTCATCGGAGGGAGCATCGGGCTCATCGGGGCAGGCAGGGTCGTCGACAGCGGCACCCCGTACGGGACGGTGATGATGGTGCTCGCGCTCTTCCCCGCCGCGGCATCGGTGCTGGTGTGGTTGCGTTACCCCGAGACCGCGAACCTCACGCTCGAGCAGATCAACCCCGAGGACGTCGCGGAACCAACCAGTCCCTGATCCCCGCCGCGACCCGTTCGTCGCAGCCGCGCAGGTCGTGGCCCTTTCCGTCGATGAAGAGCCACGTGACGTCCCCCGGCACTCGCCGGAATGCGCGCCGCAGTTCGGCGGGCGTCCCGAAGGAGTCCTTCGTTCCGCTCACGCACAGCACCGGAACGGACACCGCGGGGAGATGTGCTGTGCGCAGCTTCTCCGGCTCGGCCGGCGGGTGCAGCGGGTACGACACGAGAACGAGTGCCGCCGCGCGCAACGGGTCGTCCCCGTCGGCAACCGCCATCGAGCACATCCGGCCACCCATGGAGCGCCCGCCGATCGCGATGCGCGACACCGGCACACCGAGCTCGCGCGCGAACGCCCTCACCTCGTCCTTCACGCACGCAACGAGAACCGGCGCACGGTCCGGCGCACGCCTGCCTTCGCGGCGGTACGGGAAGTCGACCCTCCTCACGGGCAACGGCGCGAGAGCCTGCTCGACGGCCACGAGTGAGGGGTGGTCCTTCGAGGATCCCGCACCGGGGAACAGGACGAGACCGGCGGGCTTCCTCACAACGAGTCGAGCAGCACCCGTCGCGCCTCGGTGATGTCGAGGATGACCTTGTGCGCCGTGGTGCCGTCGCCGCCGTGGTCGGGGTGCGCGCGCCTCAGGCTCTCGCGGTAGCGGGCCATCACCTCGCGCCGCGACACACCGAGCGTCCCGCCGGGGAACCCGAGAACATCCAGCGCCCACGCGCGCGGGTCTGCGAGCGCGTTCACGTCGGACGATGCGTTGCCGGCGAGATGGGAGATGAACGCCCGTCCCAGCGGCCCACGCCACACGAGTGACCTGCGCAGGCCCGTGACGACGTGCCGGCGGAGGGAGGGCTCGAGACGCTCGAGCGCGTAGACCGCGCCGAGGACCTGCTGCAGCGGGGTTCCGGTGGAACCGAGATCGAACACGATCTCGTCACCGTCGCGCACCAGCCTGTGGGTGCTGATGCTGAGACCGTGACGGTCCACCTGGAACCTGTGGCGGAGGCGCGGCTGCGTGACGCGCTCACCGCGCTCGACCTGGCCGAGGAGACGCCGCACGTCGACCGTGACGTCCTCGTCGAGTTCGGGTGCATGTGACGCGACGATCGCGCCGAGCAGCACCCCACCGAAACCGGGAGCAGGGTCGCACGGAAGGACGAGGCGTCCGAGCGAGAGACGTCGGGTGGGCGCGAGCGGTCTCGAATGAAAGATCTCGACCTCTGCAAGCACCATTCGCCCGACGCTACCCATCCACGCATTGTGCGCACGACGGCACGCACCGACCGGGCTGTGCCCTGTGGCCTAGGCGAGATGCTCGCCGAGGAATGCCTCTGTGAGCGCGTACTCCCGGACGATGTTCGCCGGTTCCCTGAACCCGTGGCCCTCCCCCGTCATCATCTCCACACGCACCGAACCCCCCGCCGAGATCACCGCGTCCCGCAGCCCGAGGGAATGCGCGGGCACGACGATTTCGTCCAGATCGCCGTGGAACGAGAGCACCGGCACATCGACGAGATGACCGGGTGACACGGCGGGCGAAACAGCAGGGTCGCCCACGAGCCGGCGGTTGTAGTGGCCCTCGAACGGATCCGGCGTGGCGAGCAGGAGCCCGAGATCGGTGACCGGGTACGACACAACGGCACACGCCGCGAGCGTGGCGTGGCGCGCGGCCGCCGAGAGGACGGACAGCCCCCCTGCACTGCCGCCCATGAGAGCAGTGCTGCGCGCTGCGGCACCGAGCAGACCCTGCGCGTGTCGCACGACGAGGGCGGTGTCGTCGGCATCCGCCGCGCCCCAGCTGCCCTCGAGCGCGAGCCTGAATGATCTCCCATGGCCCGTGCTGCCGCGGTGGTCCGGCACCGCGATCGAGTACCCGCGGGACAACCAGTAGGTGAAGCGCGGGCGCCACGTGACCTGCCATTGGTCGACCGGCCCGCCGTGGACCCACACGATCAGCCGGCCGTTCGGTCGCGACGCACGGTACAGCCGGTACGGCACATCGCCCGCGGCGTGCACGGTGGGTTCCACCAGGTCTCCGTCGAATGACGACCATGCCCCCGGTGCGGTGCCGGCCGTGAGCACGCGGCGCGGCGCGAGTGGGTCCGACATGTCGTAGGCAACCAACTGGGGCGGCGTGCGCGCTCCCGAGCGCACGGCGGCGAGCGTCGTGCCCGACCACGAGACGCAGCCGTGCACCGCACGGCCGGCCATCACCCTCGAGCGCGACACGCGGTCGAGCACCCACAGCGAACCGAACCCCGCCTCGTTGCGCGTGTAGGCCACCTTCCTTCCTTCGTCGTCGGTGCACCAGGTGCGCTGGCCCGGACCCCACACGGGGCCGGCATGTTCCAGACCGTCGTCGACCGTGATGCCGTCCACCACGACGTTCCATGCACCGTTCTCGTCCGACACCCAACCCGTGCACGTCCCGTTCGAGAACGGCTGCTGCACCGACACACCGGGCCGGCCAGGCGATCCCGTGAGACTGCTCGTCGTCCACGACATCTCGGGCCGCGACCACCGGAGCGCCACCGGTGAATCGCCGAACCACGCAGCGTCCATCACCCATCCGTCGTCCTCACGGTGGACGGAGGCGACCGTGACGTCAGCGTCGACGCGCATGAGTTCGTTCTGGTCCGCAACCACGGCGACCGCCCGTCCTGAACGGGAATGGACCGGGCCCCACCACCGTCGACCGCCGGCCGCCAGCACCTCGGTCGCGCGGTGCGTGGTCACGTTGCAACGCCACACCGAACCGTCCGAGGCGACGTACACGACGGACTCGCCGTCGGGGTGCCAATGGTGCACACCGCCCGACAACCCACGTCCGGAGGCGGGTTCGGGTCCACCGGAGATCTCGGCCGGCTCACCCGTGACCGTGTCCCACAAGGTGAGCCGTGCGGGCACCGTGCCGTCAGGCACACCTGACACCACTGCCGACACCTGCCGACCACCGGGCCTCACCCGTACGTCCCCTATCTCGGACCCGGGGAGACAGAGTTCGACGGGCAGTGAGGCCACGGGCGCAGGCTAGTGAGCGCACTAGTTTTGGTTCATGCCCGCACAACAGCGCCCCGACCGCAACCTCGCCCTCGAGCTCGTCCGCGTCACGGAGGCGGCCGCGATGGCGGGATCGCGCTGGGTGGGTCGTGGCGACAAGAACGGTGCCGACGGTGCGGCAGTCGACGCGATGCGGGCCGTCCTCTCCACCGTCCCGATGGACGGCCTCATCGTGATCGGCGAGGGAGAGAAGGACGAGGCGCCGATGCTCTTCAACGGGGAGAAGGTGGGGGACGGCAGCCTGCCGGCCACTGACGTCGCCGTGGACCCGATCGACGGCACCACGCTCACGGCCCAGGGGCGCAACAACGCGATCTCGGTGATTGCCGTGAGCGAGCGCGGCACCATGTACAACCCCGGCCCGTGCTTCTACATGGAGAAGATCGCGGTCGGACCTGCCGGGGTCGGCAGCATCGACATCACCGCCACCCCCACGCAGAACCTGAAGTGGCTGGCGAAGGCGAAGGGCGAGAGCGTCCGGGACCTCACCGTGGCGATCCTCGACCGCGACCGCCACTCCGGCCTTGTGACGGAGGTCAGGGAATCAGGTGCACGCATCAAGCTCCTGAGCGACGGCGACATCTTCGGCGCGATCGCGACCTCCTGGCCCACGGCGGGCATCGACATCCTCATCGGCATCGGCGGCACACCGGAGGGGGTGGTGGCCGCCGCGGCACTCAAGTGCATGGGCGGCGAGATCCAGGGCCGGCTGTGGCCGCGCACCGAGGAGGAACGGAACGCAGCGGTGGACCTCGGCTACGACCTCTCGGCGGTTCTCACCACCGACGACCTCGTGAGCGGCGACAACTGCTTCTTCGCCGCGACCGGCGTGACGGACGGCGACCTCCTGCACGGGGTGCGGTTCGAGCCCGGTCTCGTGCACACGCAGAGCCTCGTGATGCGCTCGAAGAGCGGCACAGTGCGGTTGATCGATGCCCAGCACAAGCTGGACAAGATCGACGAGTTCTCGATGGTCAGCTACCGCTGACGACACGACCCGGTCAGGCGGCTCCCGTCGGTGCAGGCATGTCCTGCACGAACTTCGGGCGGAACAGCAGCACGAACACGAGGCCCGCGGCGGTGATGCACAGTGACGCAACGATGAGCGGCTGCGCCGACGTGATCCCCGAGGTGATGTAGCCGACCAGTACCGATGCAGGCACCTGTGCGAGGCTCCCGACACTCGAGGCGATGCCCATGGCCTCACCCTGCCTGCCGAACTCAGCCGACCGCGACACGAGGGACTGCATGTTCGCCATGGTGAGTCCGTTGCACGCGGCGAAGAACGGCACCGGGAGCAGCACCCAGAGGTTGTTCCCGGACGGTGCGAAGAAGAACAGCGCCATGACGGCGGCCGTGCCGAACATGCTGAACCGGAGGACCCGCCAGTCGGCGACATGCGGGGCAACCCTGCGCACGAGCACCGCCTGGGCCAGCGCGATGCAGATGCCCACGTACGCGAAGTAGTCACCGGTCTCGGAGGAACCGAACCCGAAGTTGTTCCGCAGGTACACCCCGAAGAAGGTGGTGAAGAACGTGAAGCCGCCGTTGAACAGGAACGACGCGAGGATCACGGTCCGCAGGCGCTCGGACGTGAATCCCGCCCGCACGTTCCTGATGGCCTGGGTCACCTCGATCCTCCCCGTGGTGACCTTGTTCGCGAGCGTCTCGGGCAGCGAAGTGAGGATCAATGCGCAGTTCACCAGCGCGAGCCCGCCGGCGAACCAGAAGGGGGTGGTGGCCCCGAACCAGCCGGGCGTGTCGAACAGGCCGTAGAAGCTGACGTGCGGGCTGCTCAGTTTCCCACCCAGGTACGGACCGACCACGAAGCCGATGCCGAACGCGGCCCCGAGCACACCGAAGTTCTTCGCCCTGTTCTCGTTGGTACTGATGTCACCGATCGCCGCGTTCGCGACCGCAAGGTTCCCGCCCGTGATCCCGTCGAGCGCACGGGACACGAAGAGGAGCGGGATGTTCGAGGTCATGATCCCCACGGCGAACAGGAAATATCCGATCGCGGTGCCGAAGATGCTGAGTGCAAGCACGGGCCTGCGCCCGTGCCGGTCGGACATCTGCCCGAGGATCGGGGCCGCGACGAAGATGCACAGCGGGTAGACGCCCTGCAGCCAGCCGAGCATCACGAGACCCTCGGTGAAGCTCCAGCTCTCCGGTGTCACACGGAACGGCGAGCCCGGGCTGATCAGCAGCGGGAAGACGGGGATGAGAATGCCGAACCCCAGCATGTCCATGAGGACAGTGGTGAAGACGGCCAGCAAAGGGTTACGGCTACGCACCGTCACAGACTAAGCACCGCCCCGCAATGGGTCAGGGATGGAAGTGGACGGGGACGAGGCCCGGCTCAGTGCGATGTGCCGGAGATGCCGCCCGCCGCGGCGATGCGCGCATGGGCGCGGCGCAGGTCGGCCTCCACCTCGGCGGAGTGCTCGTTGCGCATCTGCTCCTCGGCGCGCGCCTTGGCGGCCTGCGCCCGGGCGATGTCGATGTCCTCCTCGAGCTCGGCCGAGTCGGAGAGGATCGTGACATGGTCGCCGCCCACCTCGACGAAGCCGAGGTGCACCGCGAGGTTCTGGATCCGGCCGTCCGCGAGGTAGATGCGCGTGTGGTTCTCCGTGAGCGCACCGAGAAACGCTGCGTGCCCGGGGAGGAACGCGATCTCTCCCCCGATGAGCGTGCGCGTGATCACCTGGGTCGCGTCACCCGAGAAGAGCACCCTCTCGGGTGACACCACCTCGACGCGCAGCGTCGCGGACTCACCGGCCATCAGGCGTTCTCCTGGAGCGCCTTCGCCTTGGCGAGCACCTGCTCGACGCCGCCCACGTTGAGGAACGCCTGCTCGGGAACCTCGTCGAGCTCACCGTTGACGAGCGCCTCGAACGAATCGACCGTCTCGGACACGGGCACGTACTCGCCCTGCACGCCGGTGAACACCTCGGCAACGTAGAACGGCTGGCTGAGGAAGCGCTGCACCTTGCGCGCACGCGCCACGGTGAGACGGTCCTCCTCGGAGAGCTCGTCGAGACCGAGGATCGCGATGATGTCCTGGAGTTCCTTGTAGCGCTGCAGCACCTCCTGCACGCGGCGCGCCACTGCGTAGTGGCGGTCGCCCACGACCTCGGGGGTGAGGATGGTGGAGGTGGAGGCCAGCGGGTCCACGGCCGGGTAGATGCCGAGCGAGGCGATCTGGCGCGAGAGCTCCGTGGTGGCGTCGAGGAACGTGAACGTGGTGAACGGCGCGGGGTCGGTGTAGTCGTCGGCGGGCACGTACACGGCCTGCAGCGAGGTGATGGACCGACCGCGGGTGGAGGTGATGCGCTCCTGCAGCTGGCCCATCTCGTCGGCGAGCGTGGGCTGGTAGCCCACCGCGGACGGCATGCGACCGAGGAGTGTGGAGACCTCGGAGCCGGCCTGCACGAACCGGAAGATGTTGTCGATGAACAGCAGCACGTCCTGGTTCTGCACGTCACGGAAGTACTCCGCCATCGTGAGCGCGGAGAGTGCGACGCGCAGGCGAACTCCCGGCGGCTCGTCCATCTGTCCGAACACGAGGGCGGCCTTCTCGAACACGCCCGACTCCTCCATCTCGATGCGGAGGTCGGTGCCCTCGCGGGTGCGCTCCCCCACGCCCGCGAACACGGACACACCGCCGTGCTTGGAGGCCACGCGGTTGATCATCTCGGTGATGAGCACGGTCTTGCCCACACCCGCGCCGCCGAAGAGGCCGATCTTGCCGCCGGCAAGGTACGGGGTGAGGAGGTCGATGACCTTGATGCCCGTCTCGAACATGCGCTTCGACGGCTCGAGGGTGTCGAATGCCGGCGCGGAGCGGTGGATGTCCCAGCGCTCGATGTCGGCGAAATCCTTGTTGTCACCGTCGAGAACATCGCCCCACACGTTCCACACGTGGCCGAGGGTCTTGTTGCCGACCGGCACCTGGATGCCGTGACCGGTGTCGCGCACCGCGGTGCCGCGCTGGAGGCCGTCGGTCGGCTTGAGGCAGACGGCGCGCACGCGGCTGTCGCCGAGCTGTTGGGCCACCTCGGCCAGGATGATGTTGGGCTTGCCCTCCACCATCACCGTGAACTCGAGTGCACTGTTGAGTTCCGGAAGCGCGCCGCGCGGGAACTCGACGTCGATCACCGGACCGGCGATGGCGACGACCTTGCCGTCTTGCTGGGTCTCTGTCATGGACATGTGTGTCTCCTGGTTACTCGCCCGCCGACAACGCCTCGGCACCGCCGACGATCTCCATGATCTCGGTGGTGATGGCGTCCTGACGGGCACGGTTCATGATGCGCGAGAGGTTCTTGATGAGCTCCTCGGCATTGTCGGTTGCAGACTTCATCGCGCGCTGGCGGAACGCGTGCTCGGACGCCGCCGCGTTCAGCAGCGCCGCGTACACGCGCGCCTCCACGTAGCGCGGGAGGAGTGTCGAGAGGATGAGCTCGGGCGTGGGCTCGAACTCGTAGTCGTGGCCGGCTGCGTTCTTCGCGTCGCCACCCTCGGTGACCTGGGTGTCAAGCGGGACCAGCGGACGCTGGACGACCTCCTGGCTGCCGGCGGAGATGAAGCGCGTGTAGACCAGCTCCACCCGGTCGACCTCGCCCGAGGCGTACAGACCGGTGACGAACTCACCGATCTCCTTCGCGACGTCGTAGGTGGGGTTCTCGGTGAAGCCGGAGAACGACCTCACGATGTTGTAGCCGCGGAACCGGAAGTAGCCCTCGGCCTTGCGGCCGATCGCGACGATCTGGTGACCGCGCCCATGGACTGCGTCCTGCTTGATCTCACCCTCGGTGGCGCGCAGCACGCCGGCGTTGTACCCGCCGCAGAGCCCGCGGTCGGCGGACAGCACGACGTAGCAGACGTTCTTCACAGACTCGCGCCCGGCGAGCAACGGGTCGCTCCTGCCGGCACCGGCGGCCGCGAGATCGCGCACGACCTCGGTGATGCGATCGGAGTACGGCACGGCGGCAACCACGCGCTGCTGTGCCTTCACGATGCGTGAGGCAGCGATGAGTTCCATCGCGCGCGTGATCTTCTTGGTTGCCTGCACGGAGCGGATGCGCCCGCGCAGGATCCTTTCCTGACCGCCTGCCACTCAGATCACTCCGTGGCCAGTGTCTTCGCGCTCTGGGCCTCACCCAGGGCGTCTGCGTCGGTTGCGGTGGGGTCGGCCTTCGCCGCGGACGCGGCGCTGGTGCGGAACTGCGCCTTGAAGGCGGTGACCACGCCGGCGAGGTCGGCGGGGACGTCGGCCTTGGTGTTGCCGCGCAGCTCGGAGAGCATCGCGCCGTGACGCGAACGCACCCACTCGAGCAGCTCGGTCTCGAACCTGCGGACGTCTGCGACCGGGATGTCGTCGAGGTAGCCCTTCGTGCCCGCGAAGATCGAGACGACCTGCTCCTCCACCGGCATCGGGCTGTTCAGGCCCTGCTTGAGCAGCTCCACCAGGCGGTAGCCGCGCTCGAGCTGCGCCTTCGACACCGCGTCGAGCTCGGAGCCGAACGTGGCGAATGCCTCGAGCTCACGGAACTGGGCGAGGTCGAGCTTCAGCGTTCCGGAGACCGACTTCATTGCCTTCGTCTGAGCGGCACCGCCCACACGGGACACCGAGATGCCCACGTCGACGGCCGGACGCACGCCCGACTTGAAGAGGTTGTCCTGCAGGTACACCTGGCCGTCGGTGATCGAGATCACGTTGGTGGGGATGTACGCGGACACGTCGCCCGCCTTGGTCTCGATGACCGGCAGAGCGGTGAGCGAACCGGCGCCGCGCTCGTCGGAGAGCTTCGCTGCGCGCTCGAGAAGGCGGCTGTGCAGGTAGAACACGTCGCCGGGGTACGCCTCGCGGCCCGGCGGGCGGCGCAGCAGCAGCGACATCTGGCGGTACGCCTCGGCCTGCTTGGACAGGTCGTCGTACACGATGAGGGCGTGCTCGCCGTTCTCCATCCAGTGCTGGCCCATGGCGCAGCCGGAGTACGGGGCGAGGTACTTGAACGGTGCGGGGTCGGACGCGGGCGCGGCGACCACCACGGTGTACTCGAGCGCACCGTACTGGCGCAGCGTCTCCACGGTCTGGGCGACGGTGGAACCCTTCTGGCCGATTGCGACGTAGATGCACTTCACGCCGAGACCGCGCTGGTTGATGATCGTGTCGATCGCGATCGTGGTCTTGCCGGTCTTGCGGTCACCGATGATCAGCTCGCGCTGGCCGCGGCCGATCGGGGTCATCGCGTCGATCGACTTGATGCCGGTCTGCAGCGGCTCGTGCACGGGCTTGCGGCCCATGATGCCGGGCGCCTGGACCTCCACGCGGCGGTCGATGCCGCCGACGATGTCGCCCTTGCCGTCGATCGGCTCGCCGAGCGCGTTGACCACGCGGCCGAGCATCGCGTCGCCGACGGGCACGGAGAGGATTCGCCCGGTGGCGCGGACCGTCTGGCCCTCCTCGATCGAGTCGGCGTCGCCGAGCACCACCGCACCGATCTGGTCCTCCTCGAGATTCAGCGCGAGGCCGATCGTGCCGTCCTCGAACTGCAGAAGCTCATTGACCGCGCACCCGGGGAGACCGGAGACGCGCGCGATGCCGTCACCGACCTCGGCCACGCGGCCGACGGTCTGCTGCTCGAGTGTGGGGCTGAACCCCTCGAGACCCTTCGTGATCGCACTCGCGATGTCACTGGCGGAGATCGTGATGTCTGCCATGTCTTCCTTCTTCCGTGCTGAGAACTTGCGTGTTGGGGACTACGACAACCGGGCCTTCACCCGGTCGAGATTGGTGCGGACGGTTCCGTCGATGACCGTGTCGCCGACGGTGGCCACGAGACCACCGACGACGGACGGGTCGACGATCACCCGGATGTTCACCGGGGTGCCCACGGCCTTGGCGAGTGCGTCGCCGAGACGGCGCTGCTGGTCCTCGGAGAGGGCAACGGCGCTGCGCACCTCGGCGACGGCGCGGCCCTGTGACGACGCGGCGTCCTGTCCGATCGCCGAGGCGATCGCGGCGAGGTCGCGTGCGCGACCGGCACCGACGACGAGACCGAGGAGCTGGGCGGTCACGGGGTGTGCACCCTTTCCTGCGAGGAGCTGTTCCACCACCGCCTGGCGACGCTCGGCCGGGATGGCCTGGTCACCGAGCGTGGAGCGCAGCTGCTCGTTCGACTCGTATGCCGCGGCGACGGCCGCGAACTCTGCGTCGACCCGTCCGAGGACGCCCTCGGCATCGGCGATGGCCGAGAGGGCGCGGGCCCATGCGGATGTGCGTGCATCACTCATCGTGCGGCCCCCACCTTGTTGATGAAGTCCTCGACCATTGCCTGGCGTGCCGAGTCGTCGACGGTGGAGCGGACCACCCGCTCGACCGCGAGTGCCGACAGCCGGGCGATCTCACTCTTCAGTTCCTCGTTCACTCGGCCGGCAGCGGCCGCGATGTCGGCCTCGGCCTTCGCCACGAGATCGGCGGCCTCGGCCTCGATCCGGGCGCGCCCGTCGGCGAGCACGGCAGCGGCCTGCGAGTCAGCCTCGGCGAAGAGCCTCGAACGCTCTGCATCGACGTTGCCGAGGGCGGAGCGGATCCGTGCCGCCTCCTGCGTTGCCTTGTCGAGCGCGGCGGCGGCGTTGTCCATCTCGCCCTGCACGCGCGCGGTGCGGTCGGCAAACGCCTTCTTGGCGAGCGGACCGGCCACCTTCACGAGCAGCGAGAACACGAGCACCGACGCGATCCCGCCGTAGATGATCTCGGCGGTCTCCGGCCAGAGCCAGTGGTGCGTCTGGGTGGGGTCACCCTCGGCCACAAGTGCGGCGAGACGGTGCATCATCGGGAGCCTCCTGACTGCACGAGAGTGGACACGATCTGGCGGACCTCGGCGTCGGCGGGACGCCGTCCGGTTGCGAGCTCGGCAGCGCGAGAGGCGACCTGTGTGACCGCATCGACGATGTTCCCGCGGTTCGCCTCGCGGAGAGCGGCGTTCCGGCGGTCGGCCTCGGCGCGCATGTCGGCGATCCGGGAGTTCACCTCGGCGAGCCGTGCCGAACGCTCGGCGTCGACCGTGCGGCGAGCGGCATCGACACGGCCGGCCGCTTCGTCGCGGAGCGCCGCGAGGCGCCCCTCGTACGCGGACACGTCGGCGCGTGCGTCGGCGGTGGCCTTGTCGGCGGATTCGAGCGTGCCGCGGACACCCTCGTACCTCTCCTGCATGCCGCGCTTCACGCGCGGCACGAGCACGAGTCGCATGAGGATGAGGAACACCAGGAACGCGCCTGCGCCCCAGGCGAGTTCCTTGCCTTCCGGTGCGATCGGGCTCGGACCCTTCGGTTCCTGTCCGGATTCGGCGGAGGACTCTTCGGCCCTCACGTGCGACCCGGTGGCGGAACGGACCGTCACCCGCGCGCCGTTGATGTGCGCAACGAGATGCATGTTCGTCCGATCAGAGGCCGAGGAGGATGAAGACCACGAAGCCGATCAGGGCGAGCGCCTCGGTGAAGGCGATGCCGAGGAACATCGTGGTGCGGACCATGCCCGCGGACTCGGGCTGGCGTGCCATGGCCTCGATGGCCTTGCCGACGACGTAGCCGATGCCGACGCCCGGCCCGATGGCCGCGAGACCGTACGCGAACCCGGCACCGATGGCGGCCTGGGCCGCCTTCTGGTCGGCCGCGTTCAGCTCCGCGACGAGATGTGCAATTGCTTCCATTGTGTCTTTCTCCTGTCAGGTGGTTGTTGGGAGACCTTGTGGGTTGTTCCTCAGTGCTCGGGGTGCATCGCACCGCCGATGTACACGGCGGTGAGGATCGTGAAGATGTAGGCCTGCAGGAAGCCGACCAACACCTCGAACACGGTGAGGAAGATGAGCATGAACATCGGCAGGATGCCCATGGGCACCAGGATGAACTGCTTCGTTGTCGCCTGGAACATCGCCTCCGAGAGGAGGGCGAAGGTCACGAGCAGCATGTGACCCGCGAGCATGTTGGCGAAGAGTCGGATGGCGAGCGAGAACGGCCGCACCACGATGGTCGACACGAGCTCGATCGGCGTGAGGAGCAGGTAGATCGGCTTGGGCACGCCGGGCGGGAACATGATGCCCTTGAAGTAGTGAATGAGCCCCTGGTGCTTGATGCCCACTGAGTTGTAGATCACCCACACGACGAGCGCGAGGAACAGCGGGATGGCCATGCGCCCGGTGGCGGGCATCTGGAAGATCGGGATGATGCCCGGAACGTTGCAGAGGTAGATGAAGACGAAGAGCGAGGTGAGGAACGGCGTCCAGCCGAGACCGTCGCGGCCGATCGTCTGCATCACGATGTTGTCCTCGATGAACTCGACGATCATCTCGGCGAGGTTGCGCACGCCGCGCGGCGCCCTGGAGGACTCGTACCTGCCGGCGAGGATGAAGATGACCGAGCCGATGAGCGCCGCCAGGACCGCGATCATTGCGACCTTGTTGAACGTCGGGAAGAGGTCCTTCCACCGGATCACCTCATTGATCGGCGGGAACTCGAGTCCGAGCACTGTGTTCTCCTCAGCTCTTCGTGGTTTGGCGGGGTTTCAGCCCGGGATGGGCAAGCGATATCGACACGTACCTGACCTCCCACACAAGGAGCCCGAGGTGTGTGATGAGCATAGTTGCGCACAACGATTGGACCGAAATCCACTCGGCATGTCGCACGGGCCACACGGCCACGAAGAGAAGCGCGAGCCGGGCGAGATACCCGAACATCACTGCACCGAGAAGGAGCGCCGGCGACACGGGCGCGGCCCACGCGATGAGCCGTGCGGCAACGAAGAAGTTGACCGCGACGAGAGCCCACCCGTAGACGGAACCGACGAGACCGTCGACTCCCCAGATCGCCGCGGACGCGGCAGCGACGACGGGAAGTGCCCACACCCCGCGGCGGACCATGTCGGCCATCACCCTCAGCTCGGGCTGTGTGTCGTCGGTCACGAAGCTCATGTGCCCCTCCCCGATGACTCGTCGGCCCTGCGCTGCTCCAGCGTCTTCATGCGCTGCGTGTACACGAGGTACATCTTCGTGAACTGCCCGACCAGCGCGAACAGTGCGAGAACAAGAGTGAGGACCGGAGCCGTCCCGAACCGGGAGTCGAGGTACAACCCGATCAGGAGGAAGACGAGAACAACGCCCGCGGTCTCGAAGCCCTGGGAGACGCCCGCTTCAACGGTGGGCTCCGGCTTCTGCTTCGGCACGATTCTCACTCGGCCAGTACTCCTCTGATCGGTCGCGGCCGGCAAGGCGCGCACAGCGTTTGTGAAACGCTGCACGATATTAAGCGCGCCCGGTCCCACCGCCCAACGGGCTCCGCACGACGGACGTGTGGCATCCGCCACCGGGCTGCCTGTGGAAAACCTCAGCCCCTGCGGACGTCGCCCGCCTCGTCCCGCAGCGGTGTCGCACCGGCTGGTTCATCACCGGTCGGGTCGTCGCCGGACGCCTGACCGCGACGCAGGTCGGGGTGCAGCACTGTGTAGAGGAAGAGCACAATCGCGACCAGCACGAACGGCGCGAAGGTGTTCGCCCGGGGGTAGAAGACCGGGTACAGGACGAACCCCGACAGGAGCGCTGTCCACAGCCACAGAATCGCCACGGCCCGGCGCGGGCCGTGACCGAGGTTGATGAGCCGGTGGTGGAGATGACCCTTGTCGGCGATGTGGAACGACTGCCGCCGCGCGACGCGGCGCAGGATGGCAAAGCCGGTGTCGAAGATCGGGACCCCGAGGATGATGATGGGGATGACGAGCGGGGCAAGGAAGAAGTAGGTCTGGCCGCTGAACCCTTGGGTCACCGGGTCGGCACGGCCGCCCACCACGCTTGATGAGACCGCCATCATGAAGCCGAGGAAGTAGGCACCGCCGTCGCCCATGAATATGGATGCCCGGTTCGCATTGTAGGGCAGGAACCCCACGCAGATCCCCACGGTGATGATGGCGACGAGCGGGCCGATGTTCGGTTCGCTGAGAAGTCTCAGGTCACTGAGATGGCGCGAGTACACGAAGAAGCTCGCCGACCCGATCGCCACGATCCCCCCGGCAAGGCCGTCCAGGCCGTCGATCAGGTTGATGGCCTGTGTCATCCCGAGCAACCACACCACGGTGATGATCGGCATCCAATCGGACGAGAGCTGGATGACCCCGAGGAACGGGATGCGGAAATAGAACATGGTCACGCCGAACTGCACGAGCACCATCCCGGCGGCGACCGTTGCGAGCACGCGCGCCGGCGGTGACACCTCCTTCACGTCGTCGCGTACGCCGGTGGCCAGGATGATCGCCCCACCGATCAGCACGCCGAGTGGTTCGGAGTTGCCGTCGAAGAGCGGGCCGAACCGGTCCATCTGCCATGCCATGGCGAGAGCGACCACGAACCCGCCGAACATCGCGATCCCGCCGAGCTGCGGGGTCGGCTTGGTGTGCACCTTCCGCGGGCCGGGCATCACCACGCCCCACGAGAAGCGGTGGGCCAGGTGACGGGTGACGGGCGTGAGGACCGAGGTGACGACGGCAGCGCACACGCCGACGATGAGGTATCCGTTCAGGTCGCCCACGTCCCGAGCCTAGGTTTCCGCGGTGCCGAGGAAGGAGCGTCAGAGCGGGTTCGGGTACACGGGGAACCGTGCACAGAGCGCCGCGACCTTTGCCCGCACGGAGGACACCGCTGCGGAGTCGGCTCGATTGCGCAGCGCCTCTGCGATGAGCGAGGCGACCTCGGCCATCTCGGGCTCTTTCATCCCCTGGGTGGTGACGGCGGGCGTTCCGATGCGCACACCGGACGTGACGAACGGGCTGCGCGGGTCATCGGGCACCGTGTTCTTGTTCAGGGTGATGCCGGCCTCGTCGAGCACCGACTGGGCCTCCTTGCCCGTGAGACTGGCGTCGAAGGAACGCAGGTCGACGACCATCAAGTGGTTGTCGGTACCGCCGCTCACGATGCTGAAACCCTGCTTCGTGAGCTGTTCCGCGAGCGCGGACGCATTCCGCACGATCTGCTGCGCGTACTCACGGAACGAGGGGTCGAGGGCCTCACGGAACGCGACAGCCTTCGCCGCCACCGCGTGCTCGAGCGGGCCGCCCTGGCTTCCGGGGAACACCGCCTTGTCGATTGCCTGGGCGTGCTCGGCCTTGCAGAGAATGCAACCACCGCGCGGACCGCGGAGTGTCTTGTGCGTGGTGAACGTGACGACATCGGCGAACGGCACGGGGTTCGGGTGGGCGCCACCGGCGACGAGCCCCGCGAGGTGCGCAATGTCGAACATGAGGAGGGCCCCGACCTCGTCGGCGACCTTGCGGAACGGCTCCGGCTCGAGCCGGCGCGAGTAGCTGGTCGTGCCGGCCACGATCATCTTGGGACGGTGCTTCTGTGCGAGCTCACGCACCTCCTCCATGTCGATGCGCTGGTCTCCCTTGCCCACGCCGTAGTTCACGAAGTTGTAGAGGATGCCGCTCGCGTTCACGGGTGAACCGTGGGTGAGGTGACCACCGTGGTCGAGGCTGAGCCCGAGGATCGTGTCGCCCGGGTTCAGGAGCCCGAGGTACACAGCCATGTTCGCGCCCGCGCCGGAATGCGGCTGCACGTTCGCGTGGTCGGCACCGAACAACTTCTTCACGCGCTCGATCGCCAGTGCCTCGACCTCGTCGACGACCGCGTTGCCGCCGTAGTAGCGCTTGCCCGGATAGCCCTCCGAGTACTTGTTCGTGAAGACCGACCCCGTCGCACGCATCACGTCGGGCGACGTGAAGTTCTCGCTGGCGATCAGCTGCAGTCCCGTGTTCTGGCGCACCCTCTCCTTGTCGAGGAGGGCAAAGACCTCTGTGTCGTGGTCATGCTCGGACGGCCAGGGCATCAGCGGCTCGCTTCCTCGTCCTCGATGTCGGTGAGCATCGCCACACGACGCTCATGCCGGCCGCCCTCGAAGGGGACCGTGAGGAACGTGCGCAGGATCTCCTCTGCGAGACCCGTGCCGACCACCCTCGCGCCCATGCTCAGCACGTTCGCATTGTTGTGCTCGCGCGCCATGCGCGCGGTGTAGAGACAGTTGCAGAGCGCAGCCCTCACGCCCCGCACCTTGTTCGCCGCGAGCTGCTCGCCCTGGCCGCTGCCGCCGAGGACAATGCCGAACTCGGCCCGGCCGTCGCGCACCTCCCGGCCGACCGCGGCGCAGATCGGTGGGTAGTCGCAGCTCTCGGTGGAGTGCGTGCCGAGGTCGGTGACACCGTGACCGTCCCTCTCGAGGATGCCGATCAGGTGCTGCTTCAGTTCGTACCCGGCATGATCAGCCCCTATTGCGATGCGCGCCACGCGGGTCAGCGTAGTGGTCGGGGCTCGTGCAACGCCTAGCGTTCGTCGTATGACGCTTGACCCACGCACACCCGTCCTGATCGGGGCCGGTCAGTTCCTCCAGCGGGTCGAGAACACCCATGACGCACTCGACCCGGTGGCGATGATGGTGGAGGCAATCCGCATGGCCGCCGCCGATGCCGGGCTGCGGGGCGTGCCCGCCGCCGACTCCATCCGCGTCGTGAACCTCCTCTCCTGGCGTTACGGCAACCCCGCGCGCTTCATCGCCGACGACCTCGGGCAGTCACCCCGCGAGCTCGGACTGTCCGCGATGGGCGGCAACACCCCCCAGACACTCGTGAACACCGCCTCCCGCGAGATCCTCGCCGGGAAACTCGACCTCGTCATCCTCACAGGGGGCGAGACGACGCGCACTCGCGCACGCATGACGAAGGCCGGTGTCACCCCGGACTGGCGCACGACGGAGGAGATGCCGGTCCCCGTGTCCGAGGACCTCGTGATGAACATGCCCGAGGAGCGCGAGCGGAGGATCGTGATGCCGATCCAGATCTACCCGCTGTTCGAGACGGCGCTGCGCGCGAAGGCAGGCCGTTCGGTGGACGAGCACCAGTGGCACATCAGCGAGTTGTGGTCACGCTTCTCGGCAGTGGCCGAGGGGAACCCGAACGCGTGGACGCGCAGGCGCTACACCGCCGAGGAGCTGCGGACCGTGACCCCGGCGAACCGCATGATCGGGTTCCCGTACCCGAAGATGATGAACTCGAACAACGACGTGGACATGTCTGCCGCGCTCATCATGTGCTCGGCGGAACGCGCGCAGTCACTGGGTGTCCCCCGGGACCGCTGGGTGTTCCCGCAGTCGGGAAGCGACGCACACGAACACGCATTCGTGTCGAACCGGGAGCACTTCTGGAAGACGCCGGCAATCGAGCTCGCCGGCCGCCGCGTGCTGGAACTCGCCGGTGCAGGAATCGGCGACATCGGCATAGTTGACCTCTACTCCTGCTTCCCCTCGGCGGTGCAGCTCGGCGCCCAGTCGCTGGGCCTTGACATCACCTCCCGCCTCACCCGCACGGGAGGCCTCCCGTTCGCGGGCGGACCGTGGAACAACTACGTGATGCATGCGATCGCCACCGTCATGAACGACCTCCGCGCGGCACCGGGCGAGAAGGCGCTCGTCTGGGCGAACGGCGGCTACACAACGAAGCATGCTTTCGGTGTGTACGCCACCGAGCCACCGGCGGACGGCTTCGCGTACGACTACCCGCAGGATGTCATCGATGCACTCCCGCGGCGCGAGCTCGCATCCCCGGCTGATGCCGCCGGACCGGCGACGGTGGAGGGCTACTCGGTGATGCACGACCGCGACGGGAACCCGGAGCGCACGATCGCGTCGTGCATCCTCGCCGACGGTCGGCGCGCATGGGGCGATTCAGTGGATGCGGAACTCGGCCGTGAGATGTGCCGCACTGAGTTCGTGGGCACAACGGTCACGCTCGATGCCGACGGGGTGCTGCGGGTCTGATGTCCGACACGTTCCCCCGGCAGCACGCCCGCACGCAGCGGCTCACGCTGGGCGAACCTCGCAACATCACCGTGTCACCCGACGGTGCGCGGGTCGTCTTCTGCAGGTCGGCGGGAGGGAGCGACCCCTCGAACATGCTGTGGGTGCTGGATGTCGACGGTGCCGCCGAACGCCTCGTGCTCGACCCGCGCAACATCCCCGAAGGCGGCCTCACCGAGGCGGAGAAGAGACGCCGCGAACGCGCCCGGGAGGGGGCAGGGGGCGTGGTCACGTACGCGTGCGATGCGGAGGTCCGCACCGCGGTCACGGTGCTCGGCGGACAGATGGTGGTTGTCGACCTCCTCACCGGCGAGGTGTCGATGCCGGACGTGGCACCCGGTGTGTTCGACGCGCGACTCTCCCCCGATGGATCGCAGATCGCCTTCGTGCGCGGCGACGCACTCTGCGCCTGCCGCCGCCACGGCGACGAACGCGTTCTCGCGGAGGAGAGCGACAGCGGCACGGTCTCGTGGGGGTCTGCCGAGTTCATCGCGGCCGAGGAGATGGGCCGGCACCGTGGTCACTGGTGGTCCCCCGACGGACGGAGGATCGCGGCGTGCAGGGTGGACGTGGCACCGGTCGACGTGTGGCACATCGCGGACCCCGCGCGGCCTGGTTCCCCCGCAACCCCCCACCGCTACCCCGCCGCCGGGACGCAGAACGCGGTCGTGGAACTGTTCGTGATCGACTCGGTGACAGGAGCACGGGTGCAGGTTGCACTTCCGGCACACCACGAGTACCTCAACTCGGTCTCGTGGACCGAAGGCGGTCTCCTCGTGCAGACCCAGACCCGCGACCAGCGCGCCGTGACGGTGCGACGGATCGACCCCGCGACCGGCGACGGGGAGACCGTGTGGGAGGACATGGATGATGCATGGGTCGAGCTCGTGCCCGGCGTGCCCTTCCTCGATACCCACGGACATCTCGTGACGTGTGCGGACCGCGACGGCTCACGGAGGGTGATGGTGGACGGTTCCGCAGTGACACCGACCGCGCTGCAGGTGCGCAGCGTGGTGTCGGGAGGCTCCGCGATCACGTTCCTCGCGAACGAGCGCGACACACCGTGGAACGTGTCGCTGTGGTCGGTGAACCCCGACGGATCCGGTCTCGACCGGCTCTCCGCCGATGACGCGGCTGTGTCGGCTTCGGTTGCCGGCTCCGTGCGCGTCGTGCGCACGTCAACTCTCACCACGACCCGCGCGTCGTTCTCGGTCCATGTCGACGGCCGTGAGATCGGCATCCGCTCGCTGGCCGAGGAACCCTTGGTGGACCCGAACGTGCGGATCGTGACGCTCGGCGAACGAGGGACACCGGTGGCGGTTCTGACGCCGCGCGACGGCCGTGACACCCGGTTGCCCGTCCTGTTCGACCCGTACGGCGGCCCGCACGCACAGAGAGTGGTGTCGTCCCGCGCTGCCTTCGCAACATCGCAGTGGTTCGCCGACCAGGGCTTCGTGGTCGTCGTGGCCGACAACCGCGGCACGCCCGGAAAGGGCTCTCAGTGGGAGCGCGAGGTGCTCGGTGATCTTGCCGGCCCGGTGCTGGAGGACCAGGTGGACGTTGCCTCGTTGCTCTCGTCGGTGGAGCCGCGCGCGGACATGACGCGCGTGGGCATCCGCGGCTGGAGCTTCGGCGGGTACCTCGCCGCCCTTGCCGTGCTGCGCCGGCCGGATGTGTTCCACGCCGCGGTGGCGGGGGCGCCGGTCACCGAGTGGCGTCTCTACGACACGCACTACACGGAGCGCTACCTGCGCAACCCCACCCACGACGACTCCGCGTACGAGCGCACGTCATTGCTCAACGATGCGCACCGGCTGCAACGGCCGCTCCTGCTCATCCACGGGCTCGCCGACGACAACGTGGTGGCGGCACACACTCTGCAGTTGTCATCCGCACTGCTCGCGCACGGACGGTCGCACGAGGTGCTTCCGCTGTCCGGGGTCACGCACATGACCCCGCAGGAGGAAGTGGCGGAGAACCTTCTCCTCCACCAACTCGACTTCCTGCGCCGCGCGCTCGGCTAGGGCGCAAGGGCCCGCACGAACCGACCGAGGCCTGCGAGGTCCTCGAGCACCGTTGCGCCCGCGAGCCCGGCGGCTTCGCACAATGCCGTGACGGCGGCACCCTGTGCATGACCTGTCTCCACGACGAGCATCCCGCCCGGCGCCAGCCACCCGCGGGCACCCGCGACGATCACGCGGATGTCCTCGAGCCCGTCGGTGCCGGCGATGAGCGCGTCCGCCGGTTCCCATTCACGGACGGAGAGATCCAGATCGGGATCGTCCGTTGCGACATACGGCGGGTTCGACACCACCACATCCACGGTCCCGCGCAGGGAATCCGGAAGTGCCGCATACCAGTCCCCCTGCACGAACCTCGCGCCGGCGGCCGACCGCGCGACACCCGCCGCGTTCGCGCGCGCGACGTCCAGTGCATCCGCTGATTCGTCCGTCATCCACACCTCCGCCGACCCGGGCGGCGTCTCGAGGAGCACGGACAACCCGATCGCGCCGCTCCCGGTACCGAGGTCGGCAACCACGGCATGCCGCCCGAGAGTGCGCAGGTGCGCGAGCACATGGTCGACGATCAGTTCGGTCTCGGGCCGCGGGATGAGGACGCGCCGGTCCACCATCAGGTCGAGCCGGCGGAACGACCACCTCCCGAGCGCGTACTGGAGAGGTTCGCCCGCCTCGACCCGCGCCACCATGGACTCGAGATGTGCCGCCGCACGCGCACTCACAGTGTCATCCAGCATCGAACGGAACTCGTCCGCATCGTCGGCACCGCTCGCCGTCTCGCAGAGCCAGCGCGCCGCACGTTCGTCACCCGTCCTCGCGGCTGCAGCGGACACGGCGCCGCGCCACGTTGTGGGTCCGTCAGGCATCGCCGGCGAGCTGGCGTGTGCGGAGATCCGCCGCGAGCGCATCGACCACCTGGTCGAGGTCACCCCCGAGGACGGACTCCAACTGGTACAACGTGAAGCCGATCCGGTGGTCGGTGATGCGGTTCTCCTTGAAGTTGTAGGTGCGGATCTTCTCCCCGCGGCCGCCGCCACCGATCTGGGCGCGCCGCTCCGCGGAGGCGCGCGCCTCCTGCTCGTCCTGGCGCAGCTTCAGGAGACGCGAACGCAGCACCTGCATCGCGCGCGCCCTGTTCTGCAGCTGGCTGCGCTCGTCCTGCATCGCCACCACGAGACCCGTCGGCTTGTGGGTGATGCGCACCGCCGAGTCCGTGGTGTTCACGTGCTGGCCCCCGGCACCGGACGCGCGGTAGACGTCGATCTCGAGGTCGTTGTCGTTGATCTCCACGTCGACCTCCTCCGCCTCGGGCATCACGGCGACGGTGGCAGAGGACGTGTGGATCCGTCCCTGGCTCTCGGTGACCGGCACGCGCTGCACACGGTGCGGACCGCCCTCGAACTTGAGCCGCGACCACGCGTCGTCGCCTGCGAACAGCAGCGTGGCCTGGTTCACGCCGCCCATCGGGGAGCCGTCGGCCTGGATCGTCTCCACGCGCCATCCCCTCCGCACCGCATAGGCGAGGTACATCTCCATGAGGTCGCGGGCGAAGAGATTTGCTTCCTCGCCGCCCTCTGCCCCGCGGATCTCCATGATCACGTTGCGGCCGTCGTTCTCGTCGGGCGGGAGGAGCAGCACCTTCAGTTGCTCCTCCAGTTCGTCGATGCGCACTGCTGCGGACTCGGCCTCGGCGCGCAGGTCATCGCGGTCGCTTCCCTCGGCGTCCTCCATGAGGGACCGGGCCGCCTCCGCATCATCACGGGCCTCCCGGAGTGCCCTGATGCATGCCACGAGCGGGGCCATCTGTTTGTACCGACGGCTCGCGTCACGCAGACGTGCCTGGTCTCCGAGCACCTCGGGTGTCCCGAGACTCGCCTCCAGAGCCTCGAACTCCTGCTCGATGGCGTCGAGACGGTCCTGCACGGTGCTCAGGCTAGGGCGTGGGCGCGAGCGGCCACCCGACCGTGACCACATCGAGCTGTGTGCGGGCGAGACCGGCAAGCACACGTACCGATGCGGTGATGTCCCGTTCGCGCGCAGCGAGAACCGCACGGTCGGCGTGGACAGCATCAGCGGCATCGAGCGCGAACGGAACCGCATCGAGGTCCACACCGTGGACGAAAGTGACCGCCACCGTGCGGCCGTTGCGGTCAACTCCCGTTGCCACGCACGGCACCGTGTCCTTCAGGTTCGCCCTCGGCACCGGCGGCACCGCCGGGAGCAACGTGTCACAGCCGACGGAGGATGGGTCCTGCAGGGCGTGCCAGCGCAACAGTCTCTCCGCGGCGAAGCGATTGAACGGGTGGGGCTCGGCGCCGTCCTGACGGTGCGGGGTGACCGCCGAGATGACCTGGCGCAGCGCATCGACCGTGGGCAGGTGACCGTGCACCATCGCGAACGCCTCGCGGTCGTGGGTGCCCATTCCTGCCTCGAGCCTCGCCTCGCCGGTGACGGGGTCGTCGACCACTCGGCACATCTCGAGCCCGCGAACCTCGCCGGACACCACGCCGTGCTCAACGATCACCTCTGCACCCGCGTCCTCGATCAACGCGGCGAACGCCGCGTGCCTCACGTCGGCAGCCACAACCGGGAGATGCGGTGCCGGTGTTGCAGGGGTGATGGTGCGTTCGTCGGCATGCCACACGGTGATGTCGGCGTCGAGGAATGCGGCCCGCCGTGCGGCGATGGCACCGCCGCTCTCTGTCACGATGTTGAGCGGGAGCCCGGCAGCGCGCGATGCCGACCACGCGACCGCTGGCCCGACGGCACGCGAGCTGTCCCCGTCGTGGAGGATCCACACCGCATCGGCGGTGACGAGGGCGGCACCGCCTCCGTACGGATGCGGGACGGAGCCGGACTCAGCGTCGGGCCCGGAATGGTCGCGGACGAGAGCCCGCAGCTTCAGCGAGAGAAGACGGGACCGACGCTCCTGGTCGGCCACCGACTAGGCGTCCTTCTTCGTGGCCTTCTTGCGCGTGCCGTAGCGCTTGTTGAAGCGCTCCACCCGACCGCCGGTGTCGACCAGCTTCTGCTTGCCCGTGTAGAAGGGATGGCACTCGTTGCAGAGTTCGACGTTGAGTGCACCCGCGCGTGTGCTGCGGGTGGTGAACTCGTTGCCGCAGGAGCACTTCACGGTGACGTCGCCGTACTCGGGATGGGTCTCGGTCTTCATTGCTCCTCCTAGGAACGCGGTTTTCGAGTGTATCCGCGGTGCGCCCCGGCCCCACGGGGGCGGGGCACCGTTGCGGGACGGATCAGACGCCGGGGGTCTTGGCGACCTCGGCGAGGAAATCCTCGTTGGAACGGAAGGTCTTCAGGCGGTCCATCAGCATCTCGAGACCGGGGGCGGGGTTGCCGTCCTGGGCCATGCCTCCGAGCACCCTGCGCAGCTTCACGGCCGCGGAGAAATGCTTGCGGTCGAAGAGCAGTTCGTCATGACGGGTGCTGGACCCGACCACGTCGATCGCGGGGAACACGCGGCGCTCCGCGATGCGGCGGTCGAGCCGCAGTTCCATGTTGCCGGTGCCCTTGAACTCCTCGAAGATCGCCTCGTCCATGCGGCTGTTCGTCTCGACCAGCGCGGTGGCGAGGATGGTGAGCGACCCGCCCTCCTCCACGTTGCGTGCCGCACCGAAGAACTTCTTCGGCGGGTACAGCGCGCCGGCGTCGATGCCGCCCGACATGATGCGCCCGCTCGCGGGCGCCGCGAGGTTGTACGCACGTGACAGACGGGTGATGCCGTCCAGAATGATCACGACGTCCTCGCCGAGCTCCACCATCCGCTTGGCCTTCTCGATCGTCATCTCCGCGATGTGCGTGTGCTCGTCGCTCGGACGGTCGAACGTGCTGGAGATGACCTCGCCACGCACGGTGCGCTTCATGTCGGTGACCTCTTCGGGCCGCTCGTCGATGAGCAGCACGATGAGTTTCACCTCGGGGTTGTTCACCTCGATGGACTGGGCGATGGTCTTCATCACCGTGGTCTTGCCGGCCTTCGGCGGCGAGACGATCAGACCGCGCTGGCCCTTGCCGATCGGCGACACGAGGTCGATGATGCGCGCCGTCATGTTGAGCGGGTCTGTGGTGCTCTCCATCCGCAGCTTCGAATCCGGGAAGAGCGGCGTGAGATCCTCGAACCGGGGACGCTGGCGCGCCTTCTCGGGGTCCTTGCCGTTCACCGTGTGGATCTCGAGCATCGCCGGGTTCTTCTCGTTTCGCCCGGCAGGACGCGAGAGACCGGTCACATGGTCACCCTTGCGCAGTCCGTACTGACGGGTGAGCTTCACCGGGATGTAGGCGTCCTGACGGGTGGGCAGGTAACCGCCGACGCGCAGGAAGCCGTAGCCCTCGTCGCGCAGGTCGAGATACCCCTCCACCTGTACCGGGTCGGTGCTGATCGGCTCGTCCCCCTCGTCACCGAAACGATCATCGCCCTGCGGGCCTTCATCGCGTCCGTTGCGGCCGCGGCGACGACGGTTTCGGCTGCGGCTGTTGCGCCCGCCTTCTGCGTCCCAGTCACGCTGCTGGTTCTGGCCGTCGTTGCGGCCGTCATTGCGGCGCGGTCCACGGTCGCCGCCCTGGCGGTCGTTCTGGCCGTCGTTGCGGCCATCATTGCGGCGCGGACCACGGTCGCCGCCCCTGTCACCGCCCCTGTCGTTCTGGCGTCCGCTGCGGCTGTCCGCGGTGGAGAGTTCATCGAGCCGGCCCTCGTGCTGGGCAAGCTCTATCTCCCAGTCGGCAAGGGGCTCACCGTCGGCCCCCACGTACACCTTCGGCTCGTCGCTCTCGGCGCGTGCAGGACGGCCGCGGCCGGCGGGGGATCCACCATTGCGGGAATCGTCGTTGCCGGGATAGTCATGGTCGGACGCCGCAGACACGGGCGCCGGGGTCGGGGTGGGCGCCGCCGCGGGAGTCGCCGCGCCGGTCTTCTCGAGGATCTTCTCCACGAGGATCGCCTTCGAGGCGCGGGCCGTGGTCTTCACGCCGAGTGCCTCGGCGATGGCGACGAGTTGGTCCTTGTCCTTCGACTCGAGGGCGGACTTTTCGAGGGCATCTGATGCCATGTGTCTTCCTGCTTTCCGGCCACCCGGTACCGGGTGGGGTCTAGGGGGTGTGCACGCACCGACTGGCCGGTGAGGCACCTGGAATCTCGACCCGGTGACGCTGTCGGCGCCGTGATCCGGGGAGAGCTCGTATCGAGCGAACCCCACCATAGCCCCGGGGCGCGCGGTTCACAACGACCCCCCACGGTCCCCGGGGCCGGTCCGGTCAGGCGGAACGGGACGTCCTGGTGGCGTCGCGCACGGCGAGGCGCACCTGGCGCGCGACCCTGCGGTCATCGTGGAGTCCGCGCACGGCGAACACGTCGTGGATCGCGTCGTCCTTGTCGAGGACGTATCTGCCGGCCGCCTCGGCGAGCCGGCGCAGAGGCCCCGCCATCCCTGACTTGCCGGCCGGGAGGTTCGCACGGATCCAGTCCATGTGGGTCACGATGTCGCGCGCGACTTCTGCGTGCGGCGCCGAGAGCTCGGCCTGCATGCGGGCATAGTTGCTCGCGGACCGCAGGAGTTCCTCGAGCGGGATCGTCCGGGTCTGTTCCCTCTCGAGACGTTCCGCGAGATGCACGAGAATCACCTCGTCGAGCATGTGGAAATGCGCCGCGACGAACTCGAACAGCCCGAGCGACTTTCGCAGACGGTTGAACACCGTGCCCACGGCGACACCGTGAGTGTCCGCGAGCTCCTGCAGCGTGACCTCGCGGCCCCGCGCGACGAACCGCGCGAAGAACATGTCCTGGTCCTCCGGCGAGGCGATGAGGGCAAGGGTCATGCGGAGCAGCTGCTTCGTGCGCCGCATCTGCTCGCCCTGGATGGCACGGAACGAGGTGTGTGCAGCCTCCCGACGGTCGTTCTCGTCGAGAACGTGGGTCACGAGCACCGCAGTGAGCTGCTCGGCCAGCACTGCATCGCGCTCCGTCGCGTTCCCGCGCGAGACGGGCGCGCTCCGTGTGCGCACGGGCCGCAGGTCGAGCCCCTGGATCGCGACGTTCTCCCTCTCGATCCTCGTCGCGCGGGTCCGCCAGAGGTCGGTCACGGCACGCCGCAGGTGCCATCGCACGACTGCCTCAGGATTGGCCTCTGGCTGCTTCTGGAGCATGGCAACGGTACGTTTGAGGACGTCGGTGATGAGTTCGTCCTTGTGGGCGCGCTCGAAGGCGCCACGTGCGGCGGCGGCCGCCACCACGCGCTTCACGAGCGGCTTGTGACGCGCCGCGAGCATGGTCGCGCCGTGGGCTGAGGCCCTCGCCTTCTCCCCGTCGCGTGTTGTGGCCATCGGACCTCTCCCACCGGCGCGGACACACTGAAAATGCCCGCCGTCTCTCCGTCTGTTCCTCGTATCCGGACAGACCGACCCCTGAGGGCCGGACCGACCAGACAAGGAACAGGAATGAAGGTCTACTACAACGATTCGTACGTCTCCCCCACGGACGGGTTCCCCACCGTGGCGAAGGCGGGAGCGGTCGCACGGTCACTCGGGAAGAACCCGATCACCGGTGTCGAACTGGCGGACCCCGTGGAGTTCATGGAAGAGACCGAACGTCTGGTGCGGCGGGCGCACGGCGGCGACTACGTCGACGCGGTCATCTCGGGCTCGCCGGCGGACCTCGCGGGCTCATCGGGACTCACATGGACTCCCGGGACCTGGGGAATCGCACTCGCGCACTCGGCCGGTCTGGTGGCGGCGGTGGACACCGCTCTCTCCGGCGGGACCACTGCCGGGAGTTTCTCCTCCGGGCTGCACCACGCACGGCGCAACGAAGGGATGGGGTTCTGCACGTTGAACGGTCTCGCGGTGGCGTGCCTCGCCGCAATCGCACGTGGCTGCGGCCGGGTGCTCGTCTGGGACCACGACGCACACTGCGGCGGCGGGACGTTCTCGATCATGGAAGGTTGCCCCGCGTTCACCCAAATCGACGTGTCGACCTCGTTCACGTACGACCGCTACCGGGCACACGGTGACCACCGCCGCGTCAACGCCCGCACGGACCGGTACCTTGAGGCAATCGAGGAGGGCCTCGTGCATGCGGCGGGCCTCGACCCGTTCGACCTCATCATTGTGAACTCCGGGATGGACCCCGTGAACGACGGTGTCCCGGCACGCGTGATGCAAACCCGCGAGAAGATGGTGCGCGACTTCGTGGGTGACACGCCGGCCGTGTTCGCGTTCGCCGGCGGTTACACCTGGGGCGGGCACACGATGGACGACATCGTGTCGTGGCACCTTCTCACCGTCCGCGAGTGGGCGTCCCGCTGAAGCGCCTGATCATCGGTGGTGCCCGCCGCCGACCGGTTCGTGCCTGCTCAGGCGCAGTTCGGTTCGTCGGAGAACCGTGCGGCGGGATGGCCGGGGCCGGCGATCCTCCCGATCGCCCTGCACACCGCCGCGAGCAACCGGCGTTCCCCGTCGCGGCCCGACTTCACCAGCATGCGCAGACGGTTCGCGCCCGCCACAAGGGTCGGCACCGCGACCTCGCCGTACGCGTCGAAACATGCACGCTCCTGGTCGGCCCACTGGTCGGCCGCCTCGTCGAACCGACCTTCATCCTCGAGAGTCGCAGCGAGAGCCTGACGGATCTCCTGCGTGTAGGAATCGGCGGGACCCTGCGAAGCAATCCACCCGGTGAGCAGCTCCCTGATGCCGTCGCTGTCGCGTGCGATTCGTGACGTCACGAGACCCAGCCGGAACGAGGCGAGTTTCGTGCGACCGTCATCCTTGCCGAATGCCTCGGTACGGAGCATCTCCAGCTGGCCGTAGTACCGGGCTGCCTCATCGAGACGTCCCGCAGCGTTCGCGATCTGTCCGAGCGCCGCCAATGAGTAGAGCGTGCCGTTGTCTAGCCGTCCGAATGCCTCCTCGCGGGCCCGCCAGTTCGCATTCGCGAGCTCGAGTGCCTCGTCGAACCTGCGCAGCGCACTGAGTGCCGCCACGAGGTTGCCGGCACACGAGAACGTGAGCCGGTCGCACGCGCCGCAGGTCCTCTCCGAATCGGCGAGCGCCGCACGGAGGATCTCGACCGCCTCGTCGGCACATCCGCAGCGCCACAGCGCACGGCCGAGGCACATCCGCACCTCGATCACAGTCCTGCTGTCGGGGGCGAACTCCGTGCACGCCTCCACGATCAGATCGCCCAAGGGCTCCACCGCCTCCTCGGGATGGTCACCGTCGTACCAGCGCTGTTGGCCCCAGAGCCTGTCCTGGACCCATCCGTCCCTGCCACGGTCCCTGCCACCGTTCCCACCGGTATCGCCCTTCCTGTTCCTCTTGCTGTTTCGACTTTCTCGTGCCATCCGTGCTCCCTTCACTTAGGGTGGAAGGTACATGAAGGGTGTTCTCGGGCTTCGGTCGCCGGACCGCTGGTACCGTTCCCGCCGTGAGACGGACCGTCATCGCCGTGGCAACGGCTCTCGTGCTCGTCTCGTGCGGCGGATCTGAGTCCTCCACCCCGAAGGTGAACCCGGAGTACGCCGACTTCTGTGTGCAGGCCGCCGACCTCGACGCCCAGAGCAAGTCCACGCACGGCAACGACCCCGAGGCCATGAGCGACCCGGCGCGGATGAAGGAGGCGTGGACGACCATCATCGAGGCCTCCCGTCTGCTCATGGAGGCTGCGCCGCTCGATGTGAAGAGTGACGTGAGCCGCATGTTCGAGAGCATGAAGCAGATGGACAAGGTCTACGCCTCGTACTCCTACAACCTGGGCGAGATGAAGGCCGTGCCTGAGGTGGCGGAGAAGCTGAACTCGATCGCGAACGACCCCGACACCGCCAAGGCGTCGGAGCGGTTCAGGGCGTTCATGTCGAAGAACTGCGGACTCTGACTCGTCACACCCCTTCGTCATGATGACAGTGCGGAGAGGAACCTCCGCCGGAGACATCAAGCCGCCGGAGACATCACGAGAGAGGAAGCCGCTTGACAGGGAACAGGAACGAGAAACTGGATCCGAGGTGGAGGGCCGACGGGCTGCTCGCCGGGGCATTTGATCTGGCGGCGCGGCTCCACGCCGGACAGGTGCGCAAGGGCACCGACATCCCGTACATCTCCCATCTCATGGCGGTCTCGTCCATGGTCACCCAGTACGGCGGCAGCGATGTGCAGGCCGCCGCAGGCCTCCTCCATGACTCGATCGAGGATGCCAAACAGACGTTGGCGCTGATCACCGCTGCTCTCCACGATGACGGGGCGGTCGGCAAGATCGTCGAGGACTGCTCCGACGACGATGGCACCGGAACATCCGAACAGAAGGCGCTCAGGTGGACCGTACGCAAGCAGGCCTACCTCGAGAAGCTTGAGCACAAGAACCCCTCTGACCCGTCGCTGCTCGTCAGCCTCTGCGACAAGATCCACAACTGCGAGAGCTCCGCCGACGACCTTGAGGCGGCACTGCGCAATGGCGGTTCGGCTACCCGCTTCTGGTCCAAGTTCAACGCCGGCGACGCCTGCCAGCAGTGGTACTACGAACGCCTCTACGAGGAGTTCGAGAAGAAGCTCCAGAATGCCGATGCACGGCCTGCGATCCTCCGGTTCAGGGCGGCGATTGACCGACTGTTCGGTGACCGGGAGATCGAACCATGCGCCACGGACCACAGTCACGCACCCGCCCGGTCACACAGGAGCGCGCAATGACCCGTAGGTCAGCTTCCAGGTGCCCCGAGTGCGGCGAGCGCGCCGTGCGGCCGATCCTGTACGGCATGCCCACGCCCGAGGCCTTCGAGGCGGCGGAACGCGGCGAGTTCGTCATCGGCGGATGCTGCATCTTCCCCGGCCAGGCAGACAAGCGTTGCACCGCCTGTGGCTGGGACGACGGGGATGAACAGGAGTCGCCCGACGAACTGGACCTTCCCTGATGTGGCCCTCGTCGTACGGAGGCGGCTGCATCGGCTGGCTGTTCGCGAGCATCTTCTGGATGGTGCTGATCTTCGGCCTGCTCGTGGTGGCACCGGTCGTGGTGATCGGCTGGTTCATCATCATCGGCGCGGTGCTTGCCGCGGCAGGAATCGGCGGGGGCGGCGCATGAGCTCCCCCGGGTTCGACGCGGATCTGTTTCTGACTGCGCAGGAGAGGGACTTCCGCACTGCGGTCACTGAGATTCGCGACGGCAGGAAGTCAAGCCACTGGATGTGGCACGTCTTCCCGCAGATCGCCGGCATTCCCGAGCTGCACGGTCATCGTTCGTCCCCGACGAGCAGGTTGTACGCCCTCCCTGATCTCGGGGCCGCATGCTCGTATCTCGCCGAACCGGTGCTGGGCGGCAGGTACGTGGAGATTCTCCGGGCAGCCGTCCGTCACATCACCGCTTCGGGCACCCCGCAGTTCGGTGCGGTCACGGCACTCTTCGGGTCAGTTGATGCCGCCAAGTTCGTGTCGTCGCTCACACTGTTCGAGAGGGCTGCAGCGCATGCGGCGGGAAGTGACGGCACCTCCGTCATCGACCTTGCGCACGAGGTGTTCGGGAGCGGCGACGTGAGGCGTTGCTCCGACACCGAGTCGATCCTCGGAGCGGCAACACGCTGACTCAGCGGACGACCGACGCCACGAAGTTCTGGACCGCGCCGAGGTCGTTCGCAAGGCGCACCACGCGCTCCGGGCGCTGCAACAGATCGGCGAGGTGTTCCGGCAGCTGCGGGCGCTCCCCGGTGGCACGCTCCACTGCATCGGGGAACTTGGCCGGGTGGGCCGTTGCCATCGTCACCATCGGGACCCCCGGCCGCAGGTTCTCACGTGCCACCTTCACCCCCACCGCGGTGTGCGGGTCGATCAGCATGTCCGTGGCCTCGTGGACGGAGCGGATCGTGGCGAGGGTGTCGTGGTCGCCCGCGCGTCCCCACCGGAACACGGGCTCTATCCATGCAGCGAACACGTCCGGCTCCACATCGAGACGGCCGCTCCGGCGGAACGCCGTGAGCTGGTCGCGCGTGACCGCCCCGTCACGGTCGTTCATCTCGAACAGAAGGCGCTCGAAGTTCGACGACACCTGGACGTCCATGCTCGGGCTGAGCGTGGGACGCACGTCGGCGGTGCGCATGGAACCGGACTCGAAGAAGCGCGTGAGAATGTCGTTCTGGTTGCTCGCAACCACGAGCCGACCGATCGGGGCCCCCATGCGCCGCGCGATCCAGCCGCTCAACACGTTCCCGAAGTTCCCGGTGGGCACGGTGACGTCGATCTCCCCGCCGAGACGACGGGTCGCCTCCACGTAATAGGTCACCTGCGCCATCACACGAGCCCAGTTGATGGAGTTCACCGCGGACAGCCTGTGCTTCTCGCGGAAGGCAGCGTCGTTGAACATGGCCTTCACGAGGTCCTGGCAGTCGTCGAACGTTCCGTCGACCGCCACTGCGTGGACGTTCGGTGCATCCACCGTCGTCATCTGGCGGCGCTGCACCTCGCTCACCCGGCCGTGCGGGTACAGAATCACGATGTCCACGTTCTCGCAGCCCAGAACACCGTCGATCGCGGCGCTTCCGGTGTCGCCACTTGTGGCACCCACGATGGTGATGCGTTCGCCGCGCGCCGTGAGGATCTCGTCGAAGAGACGGCCGAGGAACTGGAGCGCGACGTCCTTGAACGCGAGTGTGGGCCCGTGGAAGAGCTCCATCAGGCTGTGCCCCTCCTCGAGCGGCACCAGCGGGACAACGTCGGGATGGCGGAACGACGAGTACGCGTCAGACGTCACCCGGGCGACCGCGTCGACCCCGAAGTCGCCTGCGGCAAACGGCGCAAACACCGCGGCGGCGAGGTCCGCGTACGCGGCCGGGAGAACCGCCGGGAGTGTGGGCCATTCCTCGGGCACGTAGAGGCCGCCGTCGGATGCGAGCCCGGCGAGCACCGTGTCGGCAAAGCCGAGCACGGGGGCCGCGCCGCGCGTGGAGACGTACTTCATGGCGCGCCGGGGCTCACTCGCCGATGACGCGCAGCAGTCCCGACGTACGGCGCACGACCGACAGGTTGCGGAACTCGCGGAGGCAGGCCTGCACGTCGGCCTCGCGCGCCGAGTGCGTGATGAACACGAGGCGCGCGTCGCGGTCGGTGCCCTCCTGTTCGGCCGCGCGGATGCTGACTCCGTGCTGCGCGAAGACGCCGGTGATGGCATGCAGCACACCGGGCTTGTCCTCCACCTCGAGGCCGACGAGGTACTGGCTGCTGGTCTCGTCGATCGGCGACACGGGCGTGCGGGCGAACGACCCGATCGTGCCGTGGGTGCCCTTTGCGATGTTCACGGCGGCATCGATGACGTCACCGAGCACGGCCGAGGCCGTGGGGAAGCCGCCCGCGCCGCGGCCGTAGAACATGAGCGAGCCGACGGCATCGCCCTCCACGAACACGGCGTTGTAGCTGTCGCGCACGCTGGCGAGCGGGTGGGTGAGCGGCACCATGGCGGGGTGCACCCTCACCGACACCGACTTCTCGTCCTGCTCGGCGATGGCGAGCAGCTTGACCACGTACCCGAGCCTGCGGGCCACGGCGATGTCGGCGGCGGTGATGCCGCTGATCCCCTCGTGGTACACGTCGCCCGCCACCACACGCGCACCGAAGGCAATGCTCGCGATGATGGCGGCCTTCGCGGCCGCGTCGAAACCCTCCACGTCGGCAGTGGGGTCACGCTCGGCGTAGCCGAGTCGCTGCGCCTCCGCGAGCGCAGCGGTGTAGTCGGCGCCCTCCTCGGTCATTTTCGTGAGGATGTAGTTGGTGGTGCCGTTCACGATGCCCATCACCCGTCGCACGGGTTCCCCGCGCAGCGATTCGCGCAGGGCGCGCACGAGCGGGATTCCGCCGGCCACCGCCGCCTCGAAGAGGAGGTCGACCCCGGCGGAGTCCGAATGGGCCCACAGTTCGTGGCCGACGTTCGCGAGCAGTTCCTTGTTGCCGGTGACGACGGGCTTGCCGAGGTCTATGGCCGACATGATCAGCTCGCGTGCGGGCTCGATCCCGCCGATCAGCTCCACGACGAGATCAACCGACGGGTCCTCCACCACCGCACGGGCATCGCGCACGAGCACCCCGGCACCGAGTTTCACGTCGCGGTCCTTCGAGACGTTGCGCACCGCGACCTTCACCACCTCGAGGCGGATCCCGGTGCGCGCGGCGATCACGTCGGCCTGACGCTCGACGAGCTGCACGAAGGGGGCACCGACGTTGCCGCAACCGAGCACGCCGATGTGGACGGTGCGTGGATGCTGAGAGGCGGCCATAGGGGCTCAAGCCTAGGGCTGGCCCCGCTCGCGGATGCGGGAGTTTGCGGGACTACCAGTCCCCGCCGGACTCCTCTTCCAGGTCGAGGTCGAAGTTCTCGCTGTCCTCGCTGTCCTCGCTGTCATCCCCGTACCCGTCGAGCGCGTCGTCCTCGCTGAGCTCGTCGTCCCCGTCGAGCAGGTCGGACATCTCCTCGTACGTGAGGCCGCACGTTGTGCACCTCTGGTCGAGGCCGGAACCGACGACCACTCCCCCGCACTCCGGGCAGAACTCGATTGACGACATGACGCACCTCCTGTGAACGGTGCGCTCACCATACGGAGAGGGTGTGACCGGTTCAGCCGAGGTCGCGCGAATCGAGATCTTCGTACGTCTCCCGCCGGACCGCGAGGTATGCATCGCCGTCATCGGCGAACACCACCGCGGGTCGCGGCAGGCGGTTGTAGTTGCTGGCCATCGAATGGCCGTACGCACCCGTCACCGGGACCGCCAGCAGGTCGCCGACCTTCACCCCCTCGGGCAGGAGTGCATCCTCGATGAGAACGTCACCGCTCTCGCAGTGCTTTCCGACGAGCGTGGCGACGTGGGTGCGCTCTGCATCCGCCCGGTCAGGGTCGAACACTTCGTAGCGACTTCCGTAGAGCATCGGACGGATGTTGTCGCTCATGCCGCCGTCCACGGCGACGTAGTCGCGCACCCCCGGGATGCTCTTCACGGTGCCCACCGTGTACACGGTGATACCGGCGGTGGCCACGATGCTCCGTCCCGGCTCCACGCGCACCACGGTGCCTGCAGGCAACGAGGCAGTGGCCGAACGGATCGCCGCGCCCCATTCCTTCATCGTCGGTGCGGAATCACCGGTGACGTACGGGACACCCAGCCCGCCGCCGAGGGTGAGCTCCGGCAGCCCGCAGCGTGCGGCCATCTCCACCATCAGCGCACTCGCCTGCTCGAACAGCGAGGCGTTGAGGACATTCGAGCCGATGTGGCAGTGCAGCCCCACGAGCTCCACCGAGCCCGAGGCGGCCGCGCGCGCGACGGCACGGTCGGCATCGCCGTTCGCCAGGTTGAACCCGAACTTCGAGTCGTCCTGACCGGTGGACACGAACTCGTGGGTCTCGGCATGCACACCGGGGGTCACGCGGATGTGCACGCGCGGTGCGGGCAACCCCGAAGCGTGGAGCACATCGAGCCGGTCGAGCTCATCGAAGCTGTCCACCACGATGTGGTCGACTCCGGCCGTGATCGCAGCCCGGAGCTCATCGGTTGACTTGTTGTTCCCGTGGAGCACGCAGGACGAGGCCGGGACACCGGCCGCCAGCACGGTGTGCAGCTCGCCGCCCGACGCCACGTCGAGCATCAGGCCCTCCTCGTGCACCAACTTGGCCATCCGGCGGCACAGGAACGCCTTCGTCGCGTACACCACGCGTCCCGTCCCGAACTCCGCGACCGCCTCGCGGCACCGGGTGCGCATGTGCTCCTCGTCGTACACATAGAGCGGCGTCCCGTGGCGGTTCACGATGCCCGACACGGGGACGCCCGCGATCTCGAGCATCCCGTGCCTGATCCGGGCGTTGTCCGGCAGCAGGTGGGCGGGTACCGCGTTCACATCTGCTCCGGTGCGCCGATGCCGAGCAACCCGAGTCCCTGCGCCAGCACGCGGGCGGTGGTGTCGCACAGCAGGAGACGCGACGCGCGCACGACGTCGTCCTCCGCGCGCAGCACCGGACAGTTCTCGTAGAAGGAGGTGAACGCGCTCGCGAGGTCCCACAGGTAGGTGCAGAGCCTGTGGGGGTGGTAGCCGTCGAGGGCCTCGCGCACCGCGCCGTCGAATCGCATGAGCATCAGGGCAAGTGCCCGCTCGCGCGGGTCCCCGAGGACGGGACGCGCCGCCCTCACGGTTTCGCGCTCCAGCCCGGCTCGCCGGAAGATGGAGCAGATTCGCGCATGCGCGTACTGCAGGTAGGGCGCGGTGTTGCCCTCGAACGAGAGCATGCGGTCCCAGTCGAACACGTAGTCCTTGATGCGGTCGCTGCTCAGGTCGGCGTACTTCACCGCACCGATGCCGACCATCCGTGCCACCTGTGCGCGCTCGTCGGCCGGCATCGCGGGGTTCTTCTCCGCGATGGCGGAGGCGGCACGTTCCACCGCCTCGTCGAGGAGTGCGGAAAGTTTCACGGACTCCCCGGACCGGCTCTTCAGCATCTTGCGGTCAGACCCGAGAACGCTGCCGAACGCCACGTGCACGAACTCGGTGCCCTCGGCCAGCCAGCCGGCGGACCGCGACACGGACTCCACCATCTCGAGGTGCTGTGCCTGGGGCGCACCGACGACATACAGCATCGACGTCGCCCCCACGTTCTCCACCCGGTCGATCACGCACGCGAGGTCTGTGGTGGCGTAGTTGTAGCCGCCGTCCCCCTTCCGGATGATGAGCGGCAACGGTTCGTTGTCCCTGTTCGTGAATCCTGCGGGGAACACCACTTCCGCACCGTCGCTCTCCACCAGGAGACCGGCACCGCGGAGCCTCTCCACCACCGGGGCGAGCAGGTCGTTGTACTTGCTCTCGCCCGCGAGGTCCTCGTCCGTGAGAAGAACGTCGAGCTGTCGGTACACCTTGTTGAAATAGCTCGTGCTCTCGGCGACGAGCGTGCGCCACAGCCGGAGCGTCTCCGTGTCGCCCTGCTGGAGCATCACGACACGGTTGCGGGCCCTCGTGGCGAAGGTCTCGTCGGAGTCGAACTTGCGCCGTGCCTCCTTGTAGAAGCCGTCGAGGTCGCCCACACCGAGCTCGTGCGCTGCCTCCTTCTCGCCTAGGTCGACGAGATGCTCGATCAGCATTCCGAACGGCGTCCCCCAGTCCCCCACGTGGTTCTCGCGCACCACGCGGTGCCCCACGAACGCGAGCATCCGCACGATCGCATCCCCGATCACGGTGCTGCGCAGGTGACCGACGTGCATCTCCTTCGCCACGTTCGGTGCCGAGTAGTCCACTGTCACCGTGCGCGGGTCCGGTGCCGGGGCAACCCCGAGCCGGGCGTCGGTCGCAAGCGACGAGAGACCGGCGGCAACGAAACGATCGGCGAACACGAGGTTGATGAACCCGGGGCCTGCCACCTCGGTCGACGCGAGAATGTCGGAGAGGTCACCTGCCGCCGCGAGAACCTGCTCGGCGACCTCGCGCGGCTGCCGGCCGAGGGCCTTGGCGAGCGGCAGGGCCCCGTTCGACTGGGCATCGGCCCGGTCGCTCGGCCGCACCACGGGGTCGGAGGGGCCTCCGGCAACCGCCGAGTACGCGGGAGCGAGCCTGCTCGCGACAGTGAGGAACGGATCGGCCATGAAGCACCCATTCTGCCGTCACCGCAGCGCGCCGAAGGGTTCCTTTCGCGGCACGGCTAGCCTTCGTGCGTCGCGTTCGCGCGCCACGCTCACGTAGCTCAGCGGATAGAGCACTTGCCTCCGGAGCAAGGGGTCGCAGGTTCAAGTCCTGCCGTGAGCGCCACAACGGCGCAGGACGTCAACTGGTGAATCCGGTGAGGCCCACGAACGCACGGCTGTGCTCGATCTCCCCCATGTGGCGCAACCCGTGCTGGTACAGCCAGCATTCGATGCCGTCGAGCACCGTGAGACCATCGTCGCCCGCCACCCGCGCGGAGTACGTGCTCGCCACCGCCGGTCCGAACGGCCTGGTGAGCAGGACCCTGTCGAGCTCGGCCGGGTCGAGGTCCGCGAGCCACCTCTCCGTGCGGTCGAACACGAGACCCATGTACTCCCGGAACGCGCCGAGGTCGCCGATCTGCTGCACGTGCATCTCGCCCGGGGTGCGGTGCTTGCCGTGGTCGGGGATGGCGGGTGCTATGCGCGCGAGCCATTCGTCGTCACAGATGAACGGCACGCCCGAGAGGATCATGAACGAGGCGTCGTGCATGTTCACGTAGTGGAAGAGAGAGAACGCCATGGGCATCACGTTCTCGCCGAGATGCGTGTTGATCTGCTCGAGAGTGGTGGTCTCCAGACACTCCTCGTAGAGGGAGAACATGGCGCGGAACCGGCGCCTCAGGGAATCCAGGATCAGTTCGTTCGACATGTGCCCTCCCCGGCGCTCAGCCGAGTGCCTCCTTCACGAGCCGTGCAACGAGGGAACCGTCGGCGGACGCACCCGCTCTCGCCCGCACGGCCTTCACCACGGCACCCATCGCCTTCGGGCCGGTCGCACCCCCTGCGGCCGCCGCGGCGACCTCCTCGGCGACAACGGCACGGATCTCGTCCTCGCCCATTGCGGCCGGCAGGTACCGCTCGAGCACCGCAAGTTCGGCCCGCTCCTGCCCGGCCGATTCCTCACGTCCCGCCTGCGCGTAGATCTCTGCTGCCTCGGTGCGCTTCTTCGCCTCGGCCTGGAGCACCGCCACCACCTGGTCGTCGGTGAGCTCCACCGCCTCGGTCCCGGCCACCTCCGCGTTCGACACCGCCGAGAGGGCCATGCGCAGGGCGGCCCTTGTGACCTCGTCGCGTGATTTCATCGCGGCGGCAAGGTCAGCCTTCAGTGTTTCCTTCAGTGACGCCATCCCCCAATACTGCCCCAGCGAGGTCCGGGGAAGCGGCTCCGGCGCTCCACTATCTTCTGTGAATCGCACGGCGATACGCAGGGAGACACAGCCAATGAGACCATTCCCGGACATCCGCGCACGCAGGGCCGCCGCGTCACTTGCGGCCGCGATTCTCGTCGCACCGGTGGTCGGTTCAGTCCGTCCGCTGTCGGCCGACACAGCGACGGTGACAGTGAAGGCGAAACTCGCCGCGGGCTACCGGATGCTCGCGGTGTCGAAGGCGGGCAAGGCGTTCATGGCCACGTCGTCCGGCGGGTCGGTCACACTCTCGGGAATGACCAAGGCGGACACCAACGGCATGACGCTCTCGGTGGTGAACACGAGCGGCGCGTACGTGGGGCCGGTGATGCTCAAGTACATGGCGTCGGCGAAGAAGAAGGCGACGTCCGTCGCGAAGGCGAAGACGGGCTACACGGCCCTCAAGACCGCAACCAAGTCCACTCTCAGCCTCGGTACGGTCGCGGTGAAGGGCAACTACGCCTACACGAGCCTCTCCTCCACGATCGCCGTGTCGGGCACTGCGGTCGCGGTCACGGGTGGCGTCCCTCCCGCACGCGAGAACCTGGGCAAGAGCAGCGTGCAGGGCGCGAGCGTGCGCTCGGCGGCCGACCCCACCGAGAACCCCGCCGGCGGCGACGCCGACAAGGACGGCCTGCCCGCATTCGTCGATGTGGACGACGACAACGACGGGAAGCTCGACCTCGTCGACTCGACTTTCTTCAACACCGAGACGAAGGCCGACGGAACCCTCCTCGGCGAGGCGAACATCTTCACCGCCCTCATCTGCGGCGGAGAGTGCGTGAACCTGAACGCGTTCAACATCAAGAACCCGGCGGACAACGCCGTGGCGAACACTCGCCTCAACAAGATGATCAACACCTTCCAGGGCGTGTTCTTCAGCTTCAGTGCCACCTCCAAGTACTTCTCGAGCCGCACCGGTGCGAACTTCGGCTACTTCAACGTGGACTGCACCGGCATCTCGTGGTGCTCGGGATCCTCGAGCAGGGCGGTCACCATCTCGCCCGATTACGACACGGGGAACCAGCCCGCGAGCAACGCGCTCCCGCTGTCCGGCGGGTCGTCCAACTACGCGGACTTCTGCGGTTCCAGGGTGATCGCGCGCAACCCGCTGAACCCGAACAACAAGCCGGCGAGCTGGCCGGCGGACATTGCGTTCGACTCGATGATGGACGAGTGGTTGTTCAGCTCCTGTGACCCCGACAACGACGGTCTGCCGAACGTGATCCCGTCGAAGGACACGCTCCAGACCGGACTCAGTTGGGTGAACGAGATCAAGCCGCGCATGCCCGGACCGGACGGTCTGAAGGTCGGCGACACGATCAGGTACAGGATCACCGACAGCGCCGGGAAGCAGGTGGCGTCATCCAGTCAGGTGATCTCGGGTGTCATCCAGACCGCGCCGTCGCTGCGCACGTGGCAGGACGGGACCAGCCAGGCGCTCACGATCCACTCCCCCGACGGCACCTACAACGTGCCCCAGCAACTGGGCTCGCCCGTGAACAACACGCTCACGCTGACCTTCTGGCGCCCGCAACGCGCACCGATCGGCACCGAGACCTCGTGGCAGGACGTGGGTGGGCTGTCGTACCAGGTCCAGGGACCGAAGGGTGGATGCGCAATCAAATCTGCAACCACCTCGGGCGGGGCCGCGCTCCAGGTGCAGAGCGACCAGAAGGGGTCCACGGTGATGGATTCCGCGACCGATGCGGCCCCCAACCCCGCGAACTTCATCCAGGCCGTGGTCGACATCACGAACTGCCGCACGGGCCAGGGACAGTGGAAGATCATGGCGTCGGACCGCGCGGGCAACTCCACCAACTTCGCATGGCAGGGACCGGCTGCACCCGGACCGCAGAACCAGGGGCCGTCGAGTCCCTGACCCCGCCGGACCCGGCCCGGCGCAGTGCATCTCAGCTGACGATCAGCGCCGTGACCATGTACTTCATGCCCTGCGGTGTCTCGGCGTGGTTGAGGATGTGGCAGTGCCACGCCCACACGCCCTTGTCGACCGCCGTGTAGACGACCGTCCAGCGCTCCCCCGGCGCGACGTTCAGCGTGTCGGTATGGAAGGGCTCGGGGAGCACCTTGCCGTCCTTCGCCACCACGAGCCCGTGGGGCTGGTGCAGATGCATCGGATGGGACATCAGTCCCTCGTTGAAGTAGTGCACCACCATCGACTCTCCGACCTTGAGCGAATACGGCTGGGTGGCGGGAAATGACTTGCCGTTGAGCGAGAGGCCGATGGTGCCCGCGTCGTTCAGCACCATCACCACCTCCTGCTCGGCCCTCCCGTCTGTGTCATCGGTCTTCCCCGCCGCGGCCTTCATGGAGATGTTCTTCCAGTCGCCGATGATGAGCGCACCGGCGAGCCCGTTCGGGATCTGCACCTGGCCGTTGTGATGCGAGTGGTACATGCCCACCGCGGTCTCGAGGGCCGTGAACTCGTACGAGAACGTCTCGCCCGGCTTGATTGCCGGCTGCGTGTACGGGTCCACACCGTCCATCGCGTTCGGCACGCGCACGCCGTGGAGATGCAGCGAGGTCGACTCGGTGAGTTCGTTCTTCAGGTTGATGCGCACCTTGTCACCAACGTTCGCGCGGATGATCGGTCCGGGAATCTGCCCGTTGTAGCTCCAGCCCTTCACCGTCTTTCCGGGCTCGACCTCCCAGTCCACGATCTTCGCGGTGAGGTCGAAGACCTTCGTCCCGTCCGCATCGACGGTCGGCACGAGCTCCTGGTTGCCCGAGCCGGCCGTCTTCGCGGGGAACTGCTTGGCAACGGCCTCCATCGCGGCGTCCATCTCGTCGTTCGTCATCGACGTGCCCGAACCGTGACCGTCCATGCCTGCCATCGCGTCCGCAGAGCCGACGGAGAGAGTTGCCTTCATCCCCGACTCCTTGTGTCCCGGGACCTCGCAGATCAGTTCGAGAGCCTCGGAGATGTCGCCCAGTTCGAGGGTCGCGTTGCCCCCCACCGCGATGCTCGGCGTGCGCTTGCCGAGCGACGCGACGGCGACGTTGTGCTCGGCCGAACCGGCATTGTGGATCTGGAGTGTCACCTTGCCGGCCGGCGCAGCGGCCGGCTGCAGGGTGATCGAGAACTCCGTGAGCGTGACACTCACCGTGGTGCCCCCGCTCGTGCTGCTGTTGCCGCCGGCGACAGCAGCGACTCCCACGGCTCCGATCACGAGCACCATCGCGATCATCAGCACCATCATCAACGAGACGAGCACTCCGCCGTCCCCGGGATAGTTCCCTCTCCGTTCGTCAGTCGACGTGTTCCCTGGCACCTCCCGGCGAGGACACGCCTCCCCACTGCGAAGGTACGCCCGCGGACCGGCGGTTGTCACCGCCACAGTGCGCGCAGGATGCGTGTTTGTCGCCACCCGATTTGCACTATTCGCATGGTCCCAATGACGGGAATACCCGGCCGGGCGGCGAGAATGGGGGCACCACCCGCCGATGCTGAGAGGTTCGTCACGTGACCTACGAGTTCATGCCCCCGCCACCCGACGGTGCCGAGTTGATCCACTCGCGCCGCTACGAGGTGCGCACGTACAAGCTGAGCGACGACCGTTTCCTGCTGAGAGGGGTGCTCTGTGACGAAAAGCCCGGTGGTCTGTACCTGCAGGAGGACCCCGATCCGCTGTGGGTACACCACATGGTTGTCGACCTCGAGGTGTCGTACCCCGCGTTCCGCATCGAGGCTGTCAGCGTGGAGATGAAGGAGCACCCCCACACACGGTGCACGAACATCCTCCCCAAGTACGACGGTCTGGTCGGACTGTCGATTGCACGCGGGTTCAACAACAAGATCCGCGAGATGTTCGGCGGCCCGAGGGGCTGCACCCACATCGGTGCCCTGCTCTCGGCGATGGCTCCCGTGGCGATCCAGAGCGGTTGGTCGATGCGGGCCGGTGCCGCCAACGGAAAGAAGCGTTCCGAGATGTCCGCGGAGGAGCGTGCCCGGGGCCACGAGATGAACCTGAACACCTGTCACATGTGGGACGAGAACGGTGACATGGTCAACGAGATACGCCGGGGCGAGCCGATGGAGGTGCCCGTGTGGATGCGCAAGCGCCTGGTGAGGCTCGGCAAGAACCCCGACGAATGGACCGGCTGGGACTGACGGGTCCCGGGCGTCAGCGGGCCACGGTGACGAGCAGATAGGCGGCCGACACCGCCAGCATCACGACAGCAGGCACAACAGCGCGCACCCCGTCACGGGAGCGCAGGTGGGTCAGCACCGCCACCGAGAAATAGAGGACGAGGAACAGCCCGGTTGCCTCGGCGGCCCGCACCATGTCGGTGCCGATGAACACGCCGAGTGCCGCGGCCACCTTCACCCCGCCGAGCACCGGCACGGACTCGCGCGGGATGCCGAGCCTGTCGGTCACCGCGAATGCCCGCTCGCTGCGCACGAGGTCGAATGTTGCTGTGGTGCCGAGGACCACGAGGAGCACGATCGACAGGACCTGCCATGCACTGATCACCGCGATCGACCTCCCCCCGAAACCCTGGATTCGTGCCCGAGCAACCACTCTTTCACGTCGAGGCCGCCGCTGTACCCGCCGAGCGTGCCGTCCGAGGCGATGATCCTGTGGCACGGCAGCACGATGGGCACGGGATTGCGTCCGTTCGCCGAACCCACGGCGCGCACCGCTCGCGGCCTGCCGACGGAGCGTGCCTGTTCCGCGTACGTGGAGGTGCACCCGAACGGGACACGGGCGAGCGACCTCCACACGGCTACCTGGAACACGGTGCCGCGCAGGTCGAGTGACAGGTCGAACGTGGTTCGGTGACCCGCGAGGTACTCGCGCAGCTGACGGACGGCCGTCGACACCTCGCTGTGACGCGGACGTTCGACGAGACCGGGCATCTCGCCGGAGGCGAGTGAGCCGGCCGCCCCGATGTGGATCCTTCGCAGCCCGCGTTCGCCGCACACCACGGTGACGGGGCCGAATGGTGTCGCGAGCTCCGCAAAGAATCCTCGCTCGCTGTCCGCCACGGCCATGACTGTACGCACGGTTCGGCGCACGGACCGGTGTCCGTTGTACGGTGCAACCATCGAAACCGAGAACTTCACCATCTCCCGGCACGAGATCCGCATGGTCTACGCGGCGCTCATGACCGCCACCGGGCTCTCCGCACTCAACGGGCAGATGGTGAGCACCGCACTCACCACGATCATCTCCGACATCGGCGGCATCAAGGCCTACACGTGGGTGTCCACCTCGTACCTGCTCACCTCCACCGCCGCCACACCGTTGTTCGGCAAGTTCAGCGACCTCTACGGCCGCAAGAAGTTCACGCAGATCGCGATCCTCATCTTCCTTGCCGGGTCCCTGATGTGTGCGGTGGCCCCGAACATGACCCTCCTCGTGCTCGCGCGTGCCGTGCAGGGAATCGGGAGCGGCGGCGCGATGGCCATGTCGTTCATCGTGATTGCCGACCTCGTGCCGCCGCGGGAGCGCGGCAGGTACGTGGGCGCCTTCACGAGCATCTTCGCGGTGTCGAGCGTGGCCGGACCGCTGATCGGCGGTCTCATCGTGGACAACACCTCATGGAGATGGATCTTCGTGGTGAACGTCCCCTTCGGCATCTTTGCGCTGTGGATGACCCAGCGCCACCTGCGACTGCCGGTCATCCGCCGCGACACGAGCATCGACCGCACCGGCGCCGCCCTGCTCGTCTCCGGTGTCGCCCTTCTCATCATCGGGCTCTCGTGGGCACCCGGTCACTACGGCTGGGTGTCGGCGCAGACGCTCGGGATGCTCGCAGGCACCGTGGTCATGATCGCGGTGTTCCTGTGGTGGGAACCGAGAGCGGCGAACCCGATCGTTCCCACGCACCTGTTCCGCAACCACACAGTGCAGGTGATGGTCCCGATGGTGAGCCTGATCAGTGCCGGCATGTCGACCGTGAGCGCGTTCATGCCGCTCTTCCTCCAGGCCGTCACCGGGGTCTCCCCCACGAACTCGGGGCTCCTCCTCGTGCCGATGATGATCGGCATGACGCTCGCGAGCACGTGGGTGGGGCGCAGGGTCACGATCACGGGGCACTACAGGATGTGGCCCATCGCCGGCGCGGCGACGGGTGCGTTCGGGATGGCGCTCGTGTCGATGGTCGGGAACAGCAACGGACGCATCGCCGTGAGCCTCGTCGGGATGGGTCTCATGGGCCTGTGCGTCGGGGCCACCATGCCCACGTCCACCACGGCGATCCAGAACTCGGTCGCCGTTGCCGACCTCGGTGTTGCGAGCTCGCTCTCGCAGCTGTGCCGCAACCTCGCGAGCACGGTGTCCCTCGCCGCGTACGGGGCGCTTCTGAACGGTCACCTCCAGGGGAGGGTGGACCCGCAGCTCCTGCGGGCACCGCGCCACATCAACGACCTCCCCGAACCCGGTCGCACCGATGCGCTCGAGGCGATCTCCGGCGCGATCACGAACGTGTTCCGTTGGGCAGTTCCGTTGATCGTCCTGGCGCTGGTGCTCACAGTGATGGTTCGCGAGCTGCCGCTGCGCGAACACGCCGCGTTCGAGGACGCGAGCGTGCGCGAGCCTGCCGCCGACTGAGGACCGCTTCCGTTCCGGTTGCGCCCGACGGTTACTTGCTGCTCGGTTCCTTCGGCAGCCCGAGCACGCGCTCGCCGACGATGTTCCGCTGGATCTGGCTGGTGCCGCCCCAGATCGTCTCGGAGCGCGAGAAGAAGAACGCCGACATCATCCCGCTCACCGGGTAGCCGGCACGGCGCTTCTCGCGTGCGGTCCCGGGCCAGTTGCTGTCGCCGAGCGCCGAGTCCACGAGCATCGAGTCGGCCCCGTTGATGTCGAGGGCGAGTTCCATTGCTTCCTTGTGCATCTCGGTCCAGAACATCTTGTTGGTGGCGCCGAGCGCCATCATGTCCGGGTCCTTCCTGCCCATGAGCGTGGTGGACAGCGAACGCAGCCCGTTGATCCGGAGAATCTGGATCTTCGTGTAGTACTGCACGAGCCTCTGGCGCACGACCGGGTCGTTGTCCAGACCCTTCTCCTTCGCACCGCGGACCATCGCCTTGTACTCGCTCTCGAAGCGACGGTACCCGGTGGTGGCGCTCATGCCGCGCTCGAAAGCGAGGGTCGAGTTCGCGACCTGCCAGCCGTTGTTCACGCCGCCCACCACGTTCTCCTTCGGGCAACGGGCATTGGTGAAGAACACCTCGCAGAACTCGGCGGTGCCGTCGGGCTGCACGATGCCGCGCACCTCAACTCCGGGCTGGCGCATCGGCACGAGGAGATACGAGATTCCCTTGTGCTTCGGGGCGTCCTTGTCGGTGCGGGTGAGGAGGAAGCAGTAGTCGGCGTGGTGGCCCTGCGTGGTCCACACCTTCTGGCCGTTGACGACCCACTCGTCACCGTCGAGCACCGCCTCGGTCTTCAGCGACGCGAGATCGGAGCCGCTGTTCGGCTCGCTGAAGCCCTGGCACCAGCGCATCTGGCCGGACAGGATCTTCGGGAGGAACTCCTTCTTCTGCTCCTCGGTGCCCCACTGCAGGATGGTGGGACCGACGAGTGTGTCACCGAAGAAGTCCGCGCGCATCGGCGCCTTCGCCGCGGCGAACTCCTCCGACAGCACGACACCCTGCATCGTGGTGAGCCCCTTGCCGCCGTACTCCTTCGGCCATGTCGCGCAGATCCAGCCGCCCTCGAACAGCTTCGCCGGCCACTCGTCGTTGAACTTCTTGCGCTCATCGGCCGACATCTCGAAGCCCTTGTCGAACCAGCCCTTCGGCAGGTTGTCGGCGAGCCACGTGCGGATCTCGGCGCGGAAGGCCTCGTCCTCTGGGGAGTAGTCAAGTTCCATCCCGCGCAGTCTGTCGCATACGGACCGCGTTCCAACCCGTCCCGGGGGTGTGACGGTTCACACGCCGTTCACACCACCCTGACGGAGCCGTAAAAGGTCCGCCGTACCGTGCCGCATGTGGAGTTCCCGCCCCCGAACGACCTGTCCCCCTCCGACCTCGCCGTCCTCGGCGTGCTCGTGCGGGCGCAGGGCAAGGTGGTCAGCCGGTCCACCATCCTGCGGCTCGGTCGACTGCGCCACCTCGCCGAGCGGCGGTGCGACTCCTGCATCGTTGCGATCCGCAGGGCGCTCGGTGCCGACGCGGTGGTCACGGTGAGGGGCCGCGGGTGGAGACTCGACGGCGCACGAATCAACGACGCGAACCGTCTCCTCGACGGACAGCGACCCACGGCAGACTAGGGACATGACCGCACTGCTCGCCGCCGGCGGCGCGATCGACTACGGCGTGGTCCTGCGCGACCTCGCGGTGATTCTCCTCGTGGCAAAACTCGCGTCGGAGCTGTCGGAGCGGATCGGCATCCCCGCGGTCATCGGGGAGATCACGGCGGGAATCCTCGTCGGTCCGTCCCTGCTCGGCCTCGTCGGGTCGACCGACGCAACCAAGGTGATGGCCGAGATCGGCGTGGTGGTCCTCCTCGCAACGGTCGGCATGGAGACAGACCTCGACGAACTCCGCAGGGTCGGGCGTGCCTCGATGACCGTTGCGGTTGTCGGGGTCGTGGTCCCGATGTTGATCGGGATCGGCGCGGGCGAAGTTCTCGGCGAGTCCGGGAACGCCTCGCTGTTTCTCGGTGCGGCCCTGGCGGCCACGAGCGTGGGCATCACCGCGCGCGTGTTCGGTGATCTCCATGCCCTCGCCTCCCGTGAGGCACGGATTGTCCTCGGCGCGGCAGTAGCCGACGACGTTCTCGGTCTCGTCATCCTCACGGTGGTCACGCGCGTGGTCGAGCAGGGCTCGGTCGATGTCGCGGGCGTGCTCGGCACCGTCGGCCTCGCGCTCGGGTTCCTCGTGGTGGCGGGGGTTGCGGGCGTCGTCCTCGTGCCGAGAATCATGGTGCTCGTCGGCTCGCGCGCGAACTCCGCCGCCACGGTCGGCGTGCTCGCGGCCGCGCTCACGTTCGGGTTCTCGGCCGCTGCGAGCAGCGCGAGGCTCGCCCCCATCATCGGTGCGTTCGTTGCCGGCGCCGCACTCGGCCGCACGGTGCACCACGAGAGGATCGCACGTGACCTGACCGCCCTCGGGAACGTGTTCGTGCCCGTGTTCTTCCTCCAGATCGGAATCGACACAGAGGTCGGCAGGTTCCTGGAGCCCCATGTGCTGTGGGTGGCCGCCGTGCTGTCGGTCATCGCGGTCGTCGGCAAGGTCGTCGCCGGGTGGTTCGCCGGCCGTGGCGTCGACCGGCTGCTGGTCGGTCTCGGGATGGTTCCGCGCGGCGAGGTCGGCCTCATCTTCGCCACGATCGGCCTGAACGTCGGTGTCTTCGATGACGATCTCTACGCGGTGGTTCTGCTCGTGGTGCTCGTGTCCACCCTCGTTGCGCCACCGTTGCTGCGCTGGAGACTCTCGGGCGGGCCCGCGGGAAACGTCGGCGAGTCCACACCACGACCTGCGGGCGGGTGGTTCACGCGCGACGACGACATGATCGAACTGTCCGGCGTCCCCGCGGAGCGCGACACCCTCGTCGTGTCCCTCGAGGCGGCCCTCGAGGCCGACTCCCGCGAACCGGGGCCGGCACTTCTCGCGTGGATGGACGCCCGTCGCGACGTTCCGCTCGTGTTCGACGGTGACAGCACCGACCTCTTCGTGGACCTGCTCGCGAAGGCCGGGCCGGGGGCATGGCGCTTCCTCGAGCTCGCAGGTGTGGTCGAGCGGGCGATTCCCGAGTACGCGCGGGCGCTGTCCTCGCGACGGCCGGAGTCCTCGGAACTGAACCCGGTGCACGATGCCGGACTCGCGTGCGTGGAGGCGGTCCGGCGCCGTGTCACGAGATCGGCCGAGGGAGCCGACGACCTCCTGCTCGCGGCGTTCCTCTCCGACATCGACGTGGATGCACAGTCGGCCGCCGGTGTTCTCGGCCGGCTCGTGCTCCCGGAGGGCACCGCTGCATCGGTCGCGGCCCTGTTGCTGGCAGCGCGCCTGATGACGGCAGCCGCACTCACGGGGTCGGTGGGCGACGACCGACGGGCCGTGTCGCAGATCGCCGACTATCTCGGTTCCCCCGCAACCGTGGAACGATGCCGCGTCCTTGTCGAGGCGCGCACCGAGTTCGCCGACTGGCAGTACGCCGCCCTTCTCGAGATCGCGGGCGGGGTGCAGGAACTCCTCGCCCACCCCGAGCTCCTCGCAGGCCGGGGCGGGTCGGTCGAGTCACTGCGGCGCAACGAAGCGAAGGAATCGGTGGAGGACACAGGGGTGCGCGAACGGATCCAGCATGCGGCCGCGAGCTTCGTCCTCTCACGCGACGTCGCGACCATCATCCGGCATGCCCGGATGGTGGAACCCGCTCCGCTGCCGCGGCGAGCGAGAGTTGCCGTGCAGCCGACCTCCTCCCCCGACGTGTGGAACGTCGAGATTGCGACACGGGACGCAAAGGGCCTTCTCGCCCGCATCGCAGGAGTGCTCGCCGAACGGGGACTCGACATCGTGTCGGCCGACCTCGCCACGTGGCCCGACGACGCGGTGCTCGATGTGTTCACGGTGCTGAGCGTCGCGAAACCGTCGGCCGAGATGATCGTGTTCGATCTGGAGCGGAGTCTCCGCGGCGCGATCCCCGAGCCCCGGCGACTCGGCCAGGGCGGCACTCTCCGGCTGGAGATGGACAACGGGGCACACCCGTGGCACACCGTGATCTCCCTGTCGGGACCGGACCAGCCCGGTCTCCTCAGAAACGTTGCCGCCGCCATGGCGAGGGCGAACGTGCGCGTGCACCACGCCCGTGTGAGCACTGTGGACGGCGGTGTCTCGGACCGCTTCGAGGTGAGCGACAGGCACGGCCGCAAGATCAGCGAGCACGCCTTCGGCCGCATCCGCGCCGCGCTCTCCTGAGCCCACCGCCGGCCGGGACTCCCGGTCAGACACAAAAGCCACATTCCCGAAACATTCGGGCGACAACCGCGAAACCTCGGTTCCGTACCTTCTCGTGCAGCCGTCCACCCCCGGACGGCGACTCACGAGAGGAGAGATGGTGAAGTTGATCACGGCCATCGTCAAGCCGCACAAGCTCGACGACGTGAAAGACGCACTGAAGTCAGCGGGTGTGCAGGGCATGACCGTGTCGGAGGTCCGCGGGTTCGGTCGCCAGGGCGGCCACAGCGAGACCTACCGCGGTTCCGAGTACGCAATCGACTTCGTGCCGAAGCTCCGCCTGGAGATCGTCGTTGACGACTCCGGTGTGGACACAGTCATCGACGCCGTCAGGGCGTCAGCAACAACAGGAAAGATCGGTGACGGGAAAATCTGGGTCACCGATGTGTCACGACTGGTCCGCATCCGGACCGGCGAGGAGGGTGCAAATGCAGTCTGAAGTCCAGGTCCTCGGGACCCAACTCAACCTTCTGTGGGTGGTGATCGGGGCGATCCTCGTCATCTTCATGCAGGCAGGTTTCGCGCTCGTGGAAACCGGCTTCTGCCGGGCAAAGCACGCGGCACACGTCGTCTCCACCAACTTCGCCATCTTCGGGCTCGGTTTCGTGGGGTTCTTCTTCATCGGGTTCCCGCTCGCGTTCGGTGGCTTCAGCTACTCGGCATTCGGGCTCGACCAGCCGATCGGTGACGCCCTGCTCGGGAGCGGGAACTGGGTGTTCCTGTTCAAGGGCGGCTGGGCACTCTCCGGCGGAGGCATCACACCGGCGTTGCTCGGCTTCTTCCTCTACATGGTGGCCTTCATGGACACCGTGGCCACGATCCCCACGGGCTCGATGGCGGAACGGTGGAAGTGGAGCAGCTTCGTGGTCTGGGGCGTCTTCTGCGGCGCCGTCTACTACCCGCTGTTCGCGGCATGGACCTGGGGCGGCGGCTGGCTCGCAAAGACCTGGGACACCATGGGGCTCGGCGCCGGCTACGTCGACTTCGCCGGCTCCGGCGTGGTGCACATGGTGGGCGGCGTCGCCGCACTCGCCGGTGCAATGGTCATCGGGCCTCGGATCGGCAAGTTCGGTGCCGACGGCAAGCCCCGCGCGATTCCCGGCCACCACATCCCGATGGCGATGCTCGGCACCTTCATCCTGCTGTTCGGGTGGTTCGGCTTCAACGCCGCATCCACCTTCGCGGCGACCGACGTGCAGTTCGCGACCGTCGCCACGAACACCGCGATTGCGGGCGCGTTCGGAGCGGTCATCGCGATGCTGTGGATCACCAAGCGCACCGGCAAGCCCGACCCGGGCATGATGGCGAACGGGATGCTCGCGGGCCTCGTGGCCATCACGGCACCGTGTGCGTTCGTTGCGCCGTGGGCCGCGGCGGTCATCGGCTGCATCGCCGGCGTGCTGGTCATCGAGACCGTGTTCTTCGTGGAGCGCAGGCTGAAGCTCGACGACCCGGTCGGCGCGATCGCCGTGCACGGCGTGAACGGCATGTTCGGCGTGCTCGCCGTGGGCATCTTCGCCAACGGCAGCTACGGCGGCGCGTGGAACGGCTCGTCCGTGAAGGGCGTCGAGGGGATCATCAAGGGTGACTGGGGACAGTTCGGTGCGCAGGCACTCGGCGTCGCGGTGATCCTCTGCGTGATCTTCCCCGTGGCGCTCACCTTCTTCAAGGTGCAGAACAAGCTCACGAAGGGCGGCATCCGCTCCGCGGAGGAAGACGAGATCCAGGGTCTCGACGTTCCCGAGATGGGCGTCCTCGCCTACCCGGAGTTCGGCGCGAACCGCCTCTAGGAACCCACAAACGTGCGGGGGACCCGCGGCCGGCCGATGCGGCCGGTCGCGGGTCTTCCCGTGCGGGGGCACCGACATAGTCTCGGGAGCATGACGATGACCCCCGATGCACCCGCGAAGGCAGAACGCTGGACCGCCCAGTGGAAGGAGCTCTACGAAGAGGTCATCAACACCGGCCTGTGCACCGGGTGCGCCGGCTGCGTGGTCACCTGCCCCCACGACGTGATCGGGTACGAGCACGAGGAGGGCAAGTACAAGCCGTTCCACCTCGAGGAGGAACTCGGCCTCGACAACTGTGTGCACGGCGAGAAGGGCTGCACCACCTGCACCCGGGCGTGCCCGCGGTTCAGGAAGTGGGAGACGAGCGCGAACGAGCACCTGTTCGGCCGCCAGCGCGAGGACAACGAGATGGCGGGCATCTGGGAGCAGCTGCTCCTCACCCGCGCCACCGACAGGACACAGCACGAAAAGGGCCAGGACGGCGGGTTCGTCACGGCGATGCTGTCGTGGCTTCTCGACAACGACTACATCGAGGGCGCACTCGTCTCGGGCGTCGAGGACGACGACAGGTGGAAGGCCAAACCGGTCCTGGTGCGCACGAAGGACGAGGTGCTCGCCACGGCGGGGTCGCGCTACACGTACTGCGCCAACCCGCTCGCCCTGCGCGACGCCCAGGAGGCCGGTCTCACAAGGCTCGCACTCGTGGGAATGGGCTGCCAGGTGTCGTCGCCGCCCACGATGTGGAGCCGCAAGGCGGGCAAGGTGGGAAAGCCGTTCGTCTTCAACATCGGTCTCCTGTGCAGCAAGACGTTCGACGACGCGATCTTCTCCGAACTCTTCGAGCCGAAGTACGGCCTGAAGAAGGAGGACATGGTGAAGATGAACATCAAGGGCGCCTTCCAGATCTGGATGAAGGACGGCTCGTTCCACGAGATCGACCTGAAGGAATGCCACAAGTGGACCCGGGAGGGCTGCAAGAGCTGCCCCGACTTCGCGGCCGAGCACGCCGACATCTCCACCGGCGGCATCGGCAAGGACAACGACTGGACGCTCACCATCGTGCGCACGAAGCTGGGTGTCGAGGTGATCGACCGCATGGTGAAGGACGGCGTGATCGAGTCCAAACCGGCACAGGACGACGAGGTCGCGATGAAGCTGCTGCGCACGCTCTCGATCGTGAGCCGCCGCCGCTGGCCGGACTGGGCCGAGACAACCGTGAAGATCGGGACCCCGCCCCCGAAGAAGAAGGCCGACGCGCCCGCCGCAGACGCACCCGCCGCAGACGCACCCGCCGCAGACGCACCCCCGGCCGACGCAGCAGCAAAGGAGTGATCATGTCGATCGATCTGCATCCACAGGCAACAGCGGTCCTCGAGGCCATGGCGGCTCTCGGCGGCCCCGTCATCCATGAGTCGACGCCCGAGGAGTTCCGTGCGTACTACGCCACGCGGCGCGCGGTGCCGCTCAGCGAGAAGATCCACGAGACGCGCGACATCTCGGCTGGCGGCGTTCCCGCCCGCCTCTACCGGCCCGATGCATCGGCCGTCCTTCCGCTCCTCGTCTACTACCACGGTGGTGGATGGGTGATCGGAGGGCTCGACAGCCACGACAACGTGTGCCGCTCGCTCGCGAACAAGGCCGGCATTGCGGTCCTGTCCGTTGACTACCGGCTCGCCCCGGAGCACCCGTTCCCCGCCGCCGCCGAGGACGCACTGTGTGCTCTGCGCTGGGCGCACGAGAACGCGGCCGGGATCGGAGTGGACCCGGACCGCATCGCGGTGGGTGGTGACTCCGCCGGCGGGAACCTCGCCGCGGTGGTGGCCCAGCAGCGGCCGGTGCCGCTGCGCTTCCAGCTGCTCATCTACCCCGCCGTCGACATGACACAGTCGTTCGCCTCCCAGAAGGAGAACGCGGCGGGCCCGGTCCTCACGGAGCAGGCGATGGAGTGGTTCATCGGCCACTACATTGCCGACCGCTCGCGGATGAAGGACGAGCTCGCGTCACCCTGGTTCGCAGCCGATTCGATGCTGAAGGGCACTCCCCCGGCACTCATCATCACCGCCCAGTTCGACCCGCTCCGCGACGAGGGCGAGGCCTACGGTGCCCGTCTCATCAGGAACGGCACGCCTGCATCGATCGTGAGGTTCAACGGGCAGTTCCACAGCTTCTTCGGGATGCTGGGGCTGCTCGACGACGCAGAATCGGCCCACCAGATGTCTGCTGCCGCGCTGCGCCGCGCTCTCGCCTGAACTGAGTCTCCCGCCCGCTGACGCGGGCCCATGCGTCCGTCAGCCCGCAAGTTCGCGGGCGCGGGAGAACACTGCATCGAGCATGGGCTCGGTGAGTTTTCCCGTGAACGTGTTCTGCTGGCTGGGGTGGAACGAACTCACCACGGTCACCGATCCGTCGGGCGACGTTGCCTCCGCACCGTGGCCGAACCTCGGACGGGGCCGCATCCCGAACTCGCGTGCCACGGCCGCAAGAGCAAACGATCCGAGTGCCACCACCACTTTCACCCCCGAGAGCATCTCCCGCTCGCGCGAGAGGAATCCCGCGCAGGCGTCGCGCTCGTCATTCGTCGGTTTGTTGTCGGGCGGCGCGCACCGCACGGCGGAGCTCACCCACGCCCCGGTGAGCATGAGCCCGTCCGCGCGGTTCGTCGACTCCGATTGGTTCGCGAATCCGGCGCGGTGCATCGCGCGGTAGAGCCAGTCTCCGCTGCGGTCACCGGTGAACATCCGTCCCGTCCGGTTGGCGCCGTGTGCCGCTGGTGCGAGCCCCACCACCCACAGCACGGCCGCAGGATCACCGAAACCGGGCACCGGACGGCCCCAGTATTCCTCGTCGCGGAAAGACGCCCGCTTCTCGGCGGCCACCTGCTCGCGCCACCGAACGAGACGCGGGCACTCCCTGCACGAGCAGATGTCGACCTGCAGTCGCTTCAGGGAATCCACGGGTCCGACACTAGGTTGGGTCCCACATGGCGTCGAAGAAGAAACAGGCACCACCGAGCTCCACGTTGCTCCTCCTCGTGCGGCACGGCCAGACACCCACGACGGGCAAGGTGCTGCCGGGTCGCGCCGCCGGTCTCCACCTCGCCGAGGCCGGGCTCGAGCAGGCGCGTCGGGTTGCCGAGCGCATCAAGGAACTCCCGAAGGTGGACGCGGTGTACGCGAGCCCGCTCGAGCGCACCCGACAGACCGCAGAACCGATTGCCCGCGCGCTGGGAAAGCGCATCACGGCGCACAAGGGCCTCCTCGAGTGCGACTTCGGGGACTGGACGGGTGCCAAGCTCGCCGACCTCATGAAGAAGCCCGAATGGTCCACCGTGCAGCGCTCCCCGAGCACGTTCCGGTTCCCGAACGGCGAGTCCTTCACGGAGATGCAGACACGGATGGTCTCGGCGCTCGATGACATACGGTCCCGTCACCCGGGGGGCACCGTGGTGTGCGTGAGTCACGCAGACCCCATCAAGGCCGCGGTCGCCCATGCGATGGGCACCCACCTCGACCTCTTCCAGCGCATCGTCATCGGCACGTGCAGCGTGAGCGCTGTCGCCTACTCCCCGTTCGGTCCGGTCGTCCTCACCGTGAACTCCACCGGCGCATCACTCGCGGAACTGCGGCCAAGCTGAGCGCGCCATGACGATGAACTTCGACTTCGACAATGCCGAGGGGTTCGCCACCGGCGCCATCGGCGAGCCCGGCGAGCGCACGTTCTACCTCCAGGTGCGGGCAGAGGGACGCACGATCTCCATCAAGTGCGAGAAACAGCAGGTTGCGGAGATGGCGAACCATCTGCGCGGGATGCTCGAGGACCTCCCCGACCCCGGTCCGGCGTCGCGGGGCTCGGCGGTGCTGCGCGGGCCGGTGGAGCAGGATTTCGTGCTCGGCACCATCGGTCTCGGCATGGACAGGGCGACGAGCCGCATGGTGGTGCAGCTCGAGGAGGCGGTGATGGTCGACCTTGACGACGTGGATCTCGATGAGATCGACACGGACGATCTCGATGCGATGGAGGCCCTGCTCGCCGAGCAGCAGGAAAATGCCAGTGTCGTGCGGGTCATCCTCGATCCCTCGCAGGCCCGTGCATTCTGCGAGGTCGCCGATGCCGTGGTCGGGGCGGGCAGGCCGGTGTGCCGTTGGTGCGGCGGTCCGGTGGAAGCCTCGGGCCACGCGTGCCCGAAGATGAACTGACGCGATGCCCGGCACGGAGCAGTTCCGCGGCCTGCTCGCCACCGGCGAGATCGAGGTGATCGGCCGCCTCCCCAACTCGAGCAACGCCACGCTGCTCGTGAGCGTGACCTGTGGCGATGAATCCGTGCGCGCGGTCTACAAGCCGGGCCGGGGTGAGCGCCCGCTGTGGGACTTCCCGCCGGGCCTGTACCGCCGCGAGGTCGCGGCATACGAACTGTCCCGCGCGCTCGGCTGGGACCAGGTGCCGTGCACCGTGCTGCGAGACGGCCCGTACGACGAGGGCTCGGTGCAGCTCTTCGTTGAGTTCGAGCCGCAGCAGCACTACTTCAGCATCCACGAGACACGACCCGACCTCCACGACGACCTGAGACGCATGGCGGTGTTCGACATCATCGCGAACAACACCGACCGCAAGGGTGGCCACGTGCTGCTCGGCACCGACGGCCACGTCTGGGGGATCGACCACGGCGTGTGCTTCAGCGACGACTTCAAGCTGCGCACGGTGATCTGGGAGTTCGCGGGCGAGGACATCCCGGACGACTTGCTCGCACCGGTGGAAGCGATCTCGGACGTGTTCCCCGAGTCGATCGTTTCGCTCCTCTCCGCCGACGAGCTGGACGCGATGAACGACAGGATCGGGTGGCTCGTCGACAACAGGGTGTTCCCCTCCCCCGGCAGCCGATACGAGTACCCGTGGCCGATCCTGTGAGCGGCAGCGACGAACTCGAGTCGCTCGTGCAGCGCGCCGACCTCGATGGTCTCGTGCGTCACGTCGATTCCACGTGCGCAGCACGCGAGTGGGACCACCTGGTGCGCGTGCGGGATGCCGCGAGAGCGGCGGTCGACACGGGAAGACAGCTGTGGCCGATCGCGACGCTTGCCAACCACCGGCTCGCGCTGTGGGCACCGCCGCACCTCGCGGTGCGTGCCCTCGACGACGCCGCACGAACGTTCATGCCGGGGCCGGTGAGCGAGATCCTCGCCGTGCACCACCGCTGGGACGAGACGCAGGAGCACATCCCGCCCGGTCATGACCGCGCACTCTTCGCACACGAGCGGTCGTTGCGCGGCGACAGGATCCCCGCCCACGAACCATCGATGATCGATGTCCCGATCGCGCTGCAGGACTGGGAGCCCCGGTACGAACCCGCGGGGCACGACGACGGTGGCGTGGACGACCCGCAACCGGATCTTCCTGTCTGCACCGAGGAACTCGTGTGTGTCGAGACCGACCCACTCGACGATCCCGAGACGGCGAATGCGTTCCGCATCCTCATGGAACCGTGGACCGCACAGTCGAACGGCACGGCCGCGTGCGCGGTGGCGGAGGGCGGTGCAGGCGATGCGCTCGCCGCACTCGGCGTGCGCGAATGTCTCGTCGCGCCGGTCGACCGTCTCACGGCCCTCTCGCTGCTCGCGTGGGCAGGCGCGTCCGGCGGTGCGCACGGCCGGCGGCGCGGGCTCGCAACAGGCAGGTCGAATGCGTGGTGGTTCCTCGCCACGTTTACCGGGATGGACGAACAGTGGCCGTGCGACCCCGACGAGTTCGGGGAGGTCGTGCGCGCACTCGAGTGGACGCTGTGGCAACCGCAGGGGCATGCCCAGACAGGATGGAACATGAACCTCGTCGTCACCGACGGCGACGAGGGAGTGTCGTGCGCGGTCACAGCGCACGACCGCGCCTGATCAGCGACCCTTGAGAGCCTCGATGAGCTTGGGCACGACCTTGAGCGCGTCACCCACGATGCCGAGGTCGGCGACACCGAAGATCGGCGCCTCCTTGTCCTTGTTGATCGCGATGATGTTCTTCGAGCCCTTCATGCCCACCATGTGCTGGGTGGCGCCGGAGATTCCGACCGCGATGTACACATTCGGCTTCACCACCTTGCCGGTCTGCCCCACCTGGTAGGAGTACGGCACCCAGCCGGCGTCGACGATCGCGCGGGACGCACCGGGTGCGCCCTTGAGCAGCTTCGACAGCTCCTCGACGAGCCCGTAGTTGCCGGCCTCACCGAGGCCACGGCCACCGGACACCACGATGTCGGCCTCGTCGAGCTTGGGCCCGGAGGTCTCCTCGACGTGGACGGCCTGCACCTTCGCGCCGCCCGCGGCACCGAGCTCGGGCACGGACACCGAGGTGACCGCCGCCGCGCCGCCACCCGACTCCTCGGGAGCGAACGACTTCGGACGGAACGCCGCGAGGTAGGGGCCGGCGCCGGTGAACGTGGTGCTCACCAGCGTGTTGCCGCCGAAGATCGGCGTGGTCACGGTGACACCGTCTCCACCGTCGGCGATGTCCACGTTGTTCGTGAGCACGGTGCGACCGAGCTTCACGGACAGGCGGGCCATCACGTCGCGACCCTCGTAGTTCTGCGGGAACATGATCAGGTCGGGCGACTCCCCGCCGTCGATCACTGCCTTCATCGCGGCGGACACCGCCACGCCCGGAAGGTGCGGGCCGTGCTCGGCCACGTACACCTTGGTGGCGCCGTGCGCGCCGACCGATGCAGCCGCGTCACCGCCGCCGTTGCCGGTGAACACCACCACGTTGGGGGCGAGGGTGCGTGCCTTCGAGACGAGCTCGAGCGTGCCGGATGTGGGTGCACCGTTCGAGACCTGCCCGAAGACCCAGATGTTGTTGAGTGCCATGTTGTTTCCCCGTTCCCGTCTCTCAGATGACCTTCAGGTTCTCGAGGTAGGCGACGATCTTGCCGAACGTCTCGCCGTCGTCCTCGATGATCTCGCCCGCCTGGCGCGCCTCTGCCTGCGCCACGTTCGTGATCTTCTGTCCTGCGCCTTCCCAACCGACCGGCGACACGCCGAGGTCGGAGGCCTTCACTTCCTCGACCGGCTTCGACTTCGCGGCCATGATGCCCTTGAAGCTCGGGTAACGCGGCTCCACCACCCCGGCAGTCACGCTGATGAGCGCGGGCAGAGGACAGGTCACCTCGTCGTAGCCCGCCTCGCTCTGGCGGTCCACCTTCAGCGCACCGCCCTCGACTGCGACCTTCTTCGCGAACGTGACCGACGGGAGACCGAGGATCTCGGCCATCTGCTCGGGCACAGTGCCGGTGTAGCCGTCGCTCGACTCGGTCGCGGCGATGATGAGGTCGGCGCCACCCAGGCGCTGCACCGCGGCGGCGAGCACCTTCGCGGTGGTGAGTGCGTCGCTGCCCTGGAGGGCGGGGTCGCTCACGAGAACGCCCTTCGCAGCGCCCATGGCGAGCGCGGTGCGCAGACCGGAGGTCTCGCTGTTCGGGGCCATGGAGACGAGGCTCACCTCGCCGCCACCCGCCTTGTCGACGAGCTGCAGCGCCATCTCGACGCCGTAGGCATCGGAGTCATCGAGGATGAGCTTGCCCTCGCGCTTCAGAGTGTTGGTCGACCCGTTCAGTTCGCCGGGAACCGCGGGGTCGGGGATCTGCTTCACGCACACGATCACGTTCATAGGGGCACATTCTTACCCCCGTGCGCGCACGTCCCCCAACCCTGGGAACGCAGCGGGCGTGACGTTTGTCCCCCGGCCCCGAAACCCCCGCTGGTACGGTTTCGGTCCTTGCGCCTGCTGCTCGTCGTCAACTCGTTCGCGTCCTCGGTGACCGCCCGGAACACGGTCGTGGTGCACCAGAAACTGGCCCGCCACCACGACGTTCAGGTGGTGGAGACGAACCGGCGCGGCCATGCCACCCGCTTCGCCCAGGACGCGGCGCGGAGGGGTATCGATGCCGTGGTCTCCTTCGGCGGTGACGGCACCCTGAACGAGGTCGCAACGGGGGTCGCGGGCACCGACACCGCACTCGCGGTCCTTCCCGGCGGTTCCACCAACGTGTTCGCCCGAACGATCGGCATCCCGAACGACGCCCTCGAGGCCGTGGACCTGCTCGTGGCCGCGCTCGGTCGCAACGCGATTGCCCCCGTGGGTCTCGGCCGTTGCAACGGCCGCTACTTCACGTTCCACACGGGGATCGGCTACGACGCCGCCGTGGTGCGAAGGGTGGAGGAGCGTGCCGCACTGAAACGCTACGCCGGTCACCCTCTCTTTGTCGTGGCATCGTTGCGCACATGGGCGTTCGGGTATGACCGCGACTCGCCGCACTTCACGGTCACGTTCGACGGGGCCGGATCATCCGTACCGGTGGATGACGCGTACTTCACGATCGTGATGAACACGAACCCGTACACGTTCCTCGGCAACCGACCGCTGGACCTCGTGCCGGGCACCGAACCGGGTTCCGGGCTGTCCGTGGTCACGTTCCGCTCGATGAACGCATCCCACATCCTCAGGTCGCTCGGGTCGGCGCTGCGGGGCGGCGGGGTACCCGATGCACCGTGGCTCGACATCCGCCGTGACGTGAGGTCGCTCACGGTCACGAACCCCGTGTCGTTCCCCTACCAGCTCGACGGTGACTACCTCGGTGAGACGCAGGGACTCAGCTTCGAGCACGTCCCGAACGCGGTGAGATTGGTGCGCAGCGGCGCCTGAACCGTCACGTGCCGAGAGCGCGGCGGGCGATGTCGGGCACGTTCGTGACGATGCCGTCAACGCCCCACCCGGCGAGTTCGACGATGCGGGCGGGGTCGTCCACCGTCCACACGTTCACCTGGAGGCCCTCCGCATGGAACTCCTCCACGCATGCCCTCGTGAGGAAACGGTCCCACGGGTGCAGTGCGATGTGACCGGAGCGGGAGAGGTCCCTCGCAGTGCGGGCCGCCTCCTCGTCCCTCACGCCGAGCGTGAGCCACGCGGTGCGCACCGACGGCAGGAGGGTGCGCATGGCGTCCACGGTGCGGCGGTTGAACGACGAGATCACCCACCGCGGGTCCTCTCCCCTCTGCGCCAGGTGGGAGGCCACCGTGGCCGCGAGAGTGTCGTTCTCGTCGAAGTCGGCGTCCTCGTGCCAGTTCTTGATCTCGATGTTGACCCACATTCCTGCGCAGGCATCGAGTGCCTCGGGGAGGAACGGGACGTGCGTCGGCAGTTCGGCCGCCCCGAGCTCCACGATGTTGCGGCCGTCCGCGAGGTGGTCGTCGTGGTGAACCGCCATGGCACCGTCGCGGGTCCGCCGTACGTCGAGTTCCACGGCGTCGGCACCCATGCGGCTTGCCTCACGAAATGCGTCCAGCGTGTTCTCCGTGCGGGCCTTCGAGGCGCCACGGTGGGCGATGATCTGGGGTGTGTCGGTCACTGGCACTCCGAACCGGGCGGTGGGTTGTCCACCGGTCTGTGGAAAAGAAAATACACCGCTGGAACTTGGTTGCGCCGATTGTCGCGGTGTCGGTTCGTCCGTAGGGTTTGCCGTTGTCCGGCACCGTCCGGTCGCCCCCGTGGAAGCGCTCCGTGCGCCTGGAACAACCGAAGGAACATCGTGTCGATCCTCGCTTCAGCACTCGCTCTCGGAAGTGCCGATTACTCCTGGCGCAACCGCGCGATGTGCAGGGACACCGATCCCGAACTGTTCTTCCCGGTCGGCACCACAGGTCAGGCACTGCTGCAGATTGCGAAGGCCAAGAGCGTGTGCGGCGAGTGCCCGGTGAGGGGCGAATGCCTCGACTTCGCGATGGAGACGAACCAGGACACCGGGATCTGGGGCGGTTTCTCCGAGGAGGAGCGACGCCAGATGCGCCGCCAGGCCGCCGCCCACGCGCGCGCCGCCAAGACCCAGCAGGCCTGACCGAACGTCAGTCGGTGCCGGGGATCGGCACGCGCAGCTCGATTGCCGTGCCGAAGTGACCCTCGCGCGGGGCAAGGTCGGCCTCGTCGAGTTCCTCCGGGGTGGCTCTTCGCATCACGATGGAGCCACCGAGCTCGGTGGTGACGAGCGTGCGCACGATTGACAGCCCCAGCCCGGTCTGTGCCCCCAGGTCGAAACCGTCCGGGACGCCGAGACCGTCGTCCACCACGCGTATCACGAGGTCGTCGGCATCATGGGAGAGGTGCACCACCGCACTTCCGCCGCCGCTTCCCTCGGGGAAACCATGGTCGATCGAGTTCTGGAGCAGTTCGGTGAGCACGACGGACAGCGGCGTGACCACGGTGGCAGGGAGCCGGCCGCCGTCACCCACCACCGTGAAACGCATGGGGCGGTCCGGCGACTGGAGACCCTCCTCGACGAGACGCAGCAGCGGGCGCACGATCTCGATGAACGCGACATCGTCCCCGGCCTCGCGCGAGAGTGTCTCGTGCACGAGCGCGATCGTGCGGATCCTCCTCACGGATTCCGCCACGGCGGCCTTCGCCTCCTGGGACTCGAGCCTGCGTCCCTGCAGACGCAGCAGCGACGAGATGGTCTGGAGATTGTTCTTCACCCTGTGGTGGATCTCGCGGATGGTGGCGTCACGCGAGAGGATCATCCGGTCCCTTCGGCGCAGTTCGCTCACGTCGCGAAGGAGCATGATCGCGCCTGTCGCCACGCGGTCACCGTTGTTGCCGGCGTTCCGGTCACGCTCGACGAGCGGGATGCAGCGGGTGAGGAGTGTCACCTCCGAGGTCTGGTCGAACTCCTCCACCACCGGCTCGCACCGTTCGAACGCCTGGCGCACCGAACTGTCGATCACCCCGAGTTCGGCGAGGGTCTGCCCCACGAGCGTTGCCCTGATGCCGACGCGGTGCAGGGCTGACGTGGCGTTCGGCGATGCATACAGGATCCTCGCCTCGGCGTCGAGCACGACCGCGCCGTCCCCCACACGGGGCGCCACGCTGCTGTCCGCGACGCGGCCGGCGAACGGGAACTCGCCGTCGGCCACCATCGCACTGAACCGATCGAAGAGGTCGAGGTACGTGCGCTCGAGTTCGCCCGGCTGGCGGCCGCTGCGTTGCGACCACTCCCTCGTGAGCACCGCCACGATCCGGCCCTCGTGGCGCACCGGGATGGCCATCATTAGGCACTCGTCATCCGACCCGGCCACCTTCGTCTCCCCCTCGCGCACCTCACCGGTGCGGAAGGCCTCCGTGACGAGAGGCTGGTCGGCGCCGCGGTACAGCGTGCCCACGAAGTCGGTGACGTAGAGCGTCTGGCCGGTTGCCGCCCGCACCTGAGCGAGCACGACCCACTGCCCGTCGGTGGTGGGTGCATGGAGCATGAGGTCGGCGAAACACAGGTCGGCGAGCATTCCCCACTCACCGATCAGGTTCACGACATGCGTGGTCTCCTCCTTGGTGAGTTCGGTGTGCTGGCGGGCGAGTTCGCCGACTGTTGCCATGGGGACCTCCGTTCACAGTCTGCCCCACCGCACGGGGCCTATCGCGGTCCCACCTGCCCGGCAATCGCCTCGAGCGGGTCCCCCGCCCCGCGGGTGCGCACGAGCGGCACGACCCGCACGTCATCCACGACGGCGCGCACTGCATCCACACCGATCGAGTGTCGCGCCGCGGTGTCACCGAGACGGGCACCGATCAGTGCGACCTCGGCGAGCGCGGCGGATGCATCGATTCCCGGGAGCCGCAGACGAACCTCGTCGGGCGACGGCAGCGTCTCTCCGGCAGCGGGAACATCGGCCGCCCCGACCGTGCGGTTCATCACCGCCATCGACACGTGCATGCCCCGCGAGCGCAGCCGATCGATGAGGAACACCGCCTCCTCCACCGAGCCCCTCTCGGCCGACGCGACCACCACGCACGTGACCCGCTCCGAACCCAGCAGCGACTCGACCTCCTCGGCGCGCCTCACGAACCCCGGCTCCATCGACTGGAGCAGCACGAAGAACTCCGCGATGTCGCCGAGGAACTGCGCACCGAGCAGCCGGTCGGCGACCATGAGGAACGGTTTTGCGGCGAGTGCAGCGACCCTGTTGCGGTAGGGGAACGTGAGCCAGCGCAGGAGCCTGCCGCCGAAGAACTCGCGCATCCGCTGCGGCGCGGCGAGGAGATCGAGGCCATTGCGTGACGGCGGCGTGTCCACCACGACGAGGTCGTACAGTCCCGACGAGGCGAGCTCGTTCACTTTCTCCATCGCGATGTAGTCGTGGCTGTTCACGAAGCGAGCGGTGATGTTGTGGTACAGCGGGTTGCGAAGCACTCGTTCCGCTGTGGCGGCATCCCTCGCGTGGCGGCGGATGAGCGAGTCCCACCCGGCTTTCGTGTCGAGCATCGTCACCGTGAGCGAGCCACCGCCCTCGACCGCCACCGTCCCGGTGTCGCCGCCGTCGATCCCGAGCACCTGCGCGAGACGCCTGGCTGGATCAACGGTGACCACGAGGACGCGCTCCCCCCCGCGTGCGGCCCGCAGCCCGATCGCGGCGGACGTCGTGGTCTTGCCCACACCGCCGCTCCCGCACACGATCACGAAACGCGGACCGCTCATGTGAACGACCCCGCAAGCAGCTCGGTCACGGCGGCCTCGTCTCCGCTCGCTGCCGGCAGTTCCGTGACGGGAACGCCGAGACCGTGCAAGGCCGCGGTGACATCGGCCTGCCCCGCCCTCCGCCCGGCCGTTGCGAGCACGGAGGCGGCATGCGACGGTGCGGCCGCGGCGAACCACGGGTCGCCGGCGAGGGCGAGTGCACCGTCCGGCACCGCAGGTTCCATCCCGTTCACCACGATCCGCGCGACATCGGTGCGCGTCCCGTCGCGGAGCCGGGCGACCAGCTCGACGGTCTCGGTGACGGGGAGTTCCTCGGCGGTGGTCACCACCACCACGCCGCACTGCTCGGGGTCGTCGAGGATCGCGAGCATCCACGCCGTCTGGTCCCGCAACGGTCCGCGGGGCACGAGCGAGTTGATCGTGCGCGGCGAGGCGATCTGCGCAACGATGTGGCCCGATGCCTCCGCATCGACGATCACGAGGTCGTAGTGCCGTTCACGGACCTCCCAGCACACCTTCCCCACCCCGAGCACCTCCTTCACGCCGGGTGCGGCGTCGGCAACGAAGTCGAACGTGGACGCGAGCGCACCGAGGTCGGGCAGCAGCGGGATGCGGAGGTGGATCCGCACGTACTCCTGCAGCGAGCGGTCGGTACGCATGGTCATCGCCCAGAGACCGGGCGACACCTCGGCGGGGTCGTACCCCACGGGGCCGCTGCCGAACGCTCGGGCGACGGCGTCCGAGCCGTCCATCCCGCACACGAGCGTGCGCAACCCGCGCCATGCGGCGGCACGGGCAAGAGCGCAGGCAACTGCGGTCTTCCCTGTGCCCCCCTTGCCGGTGACGAAGAGGAGGCGACGACCGAGAAGGTCCGTCAGGTCAGCCGCCGAAACCGATCTTCGGGCCGGACTGGTCGCTGCCGATCTCGACGAACGCAATCTTCTCGGCGGGGATCGCGACGTCGCGGCCCTTCCTGTCGGTGAGCCACAGTGTCTGGACCTTGCCGGCGAGTGCCTGTTCGACTGATGCCTTCAGTGCCTCGCGCTTCTTCGGGTCGTCCTCGACCTCGATCGAGATCTCGCGGGGTGACTGGGTGATGCCGATTCGGATGTCCACGGGGAGCAGGCTACGGGTTCAGGAGAGAGACAACTTGCTCGAGAAGATCCGCTTCGGGCGCATCGCGAGAACTTCCTGCGCGAGACGGTGGAACGCCGAGCCGGCCTCGGACCCGGGGTCGACCGCGGCGATCGGCCGGCCGTCGTCGCCGCCCTCCCGCAGCGCGGTGACGAGGGGGATCTGCGCGAGCAACGGGACCCCGAGCTCCTCGGCGAGGGACGCACCGCCGCCGCTCCCGAAGAGCTCGTAGCGCTTGCCGTCGTCACCCGTGAACCACGACATGTTCTCGATGATTCCCCGCACCGGCAGGTTGACCTTCTTCGCCATCGCGGCGGAGAGTCGTGCCACCTTCTGTGCGGCGGGTTGCGGAGTGGTGACCACGAGCACCTCGGCCTTCGGCAGGTACTGGCTGAGCGACAGCGCAATGTCACCGGTACCGGGAGGCATGTCGATGAGGAGATAGTCGGGCTCGTCCCAGAACACGTCGGTGAGGAACTGCTCCAGTGCCTTGTGCAGCATCGGCCCGCGCCAGATGACTGCCTCGCCGTCGGGCACGAAGTAGCCGATCGAGATGCAGCGCACGCCCCACGCCTCGGGAGGAAGGAGCATGTTGTCGATGACCACCGGCTCACGGTCGGCACCGAGCATCCGCGGGATCGAGAAGCCGTAGATGTCGGCATCGACGACACCGACCTTCTGCCCGGCGGCCGCGAGTGCGACCGCGAGGTTCGTGGTGACACTGCTCTTGCCCACGCCGCCCTTGCCCGACGACACGAGGATCGGCTTGGTGCGCGAGTCCTTCGCGGCAAACGGGATCGCCCTGCCCTGCGCGTGTCCGTGCGCGGCATTGCTCCCGTCCGTGGATGACGGGTCGCCGTGCACGAGCTCGCGCACGCGTGCGCGCTCCCCGTCGGTCATCACGCCGAAGTCGATCGACACGTTCCCGTTCGGTGCGAGCGGTGCGACCGCGCCCGTCACTCGGTTCTGGATCTCGTTGCGCAGCGGGCAGCCCGGAACGGTGAGCACCACCGTGAGTGAGACGCCGTTCGCGGTGACGGCGACGTCACGCACCATCCCGAGGTCAACGATGGAACGGTGCAGCTCGGGGTCCTCCACGGGCCGCAGTGCATCGATGATCTGCTCGGTCGTTGCGGTCATGGTGACTCCAATGGGGGTTCGGCCGAAATAGCACTACGGCGATAGGTAGAATACCGACATGCCCCGAACGAACGACACGGCACCCGCCACGGTCACACCCGTGATGACGCCGAAGGCGTTCACCGCCACCGTGTCGGCGCTCACGTCCGCATTCGGGGACCCCACCCGCCGTGCGATCTATCTCTTTGCCCGTGAGCACGAGTCGGGTGTCACTGCATCGCAGGTTGCCGACAGGTTCGACCTCCACGCCAATGTCGCGCGCCACCATCTCGACAAGCTCGCCGCGGGCGGCTACCTCGAGGCGAACGTGGAGAAACCGCGCGGTGCCGGCGCGGGCCGACCCTCCAAGCACTACAGGGTGGCGAGCACGGCGCAGGAGCTCGAACTCCCCGTGCGCACCGATGACCTCGTTCTCTCGCTCCTCGGCAAGGCACTGGCCGCGCTCCCGCCCGAGAGCGCACACTCGCTCGCCGAACAGGTGGGACGTGACTACGGGAATGCCATGGCCGCGAGCCTCACGGGTGTCGACGCGAACGCGGGTCATCGTTCCCTGCGCTCTGCCATCCAGGCGGTGGCTGACGCGCTCACGGCGCACGGTTTCGCCGCGCACGCCGATGCCACCCCGAACAAGGTGCGCATCATCACCAGTCACTGCCCGTTCGGCGACGTGGCCATCGAGCACCCGGTGATCTGCGCGGTGGAGCGCGGCATGGTGAAGGGGATGCTCGAGGCGCTCTACGGGGAGACGAACCCCGAGACCATCGGGTCCATCCCCTCGGGCGACACCCTCTGCATCACCGCCGTCTGAGCACGGCCCCCCGCCTTGCCCGCTGCGGGCAGTGCGGGTCAGTCGCCCCAGACGCGCTGCTCGAGGAACGGGTCGCCGTACATGTGGTACCCGTTGCGCTCCCAGAAGCCGGGCTTGTCACGGTCGATCAGCTCGAGACCGCGCAGCCACTTGGGTGACTTCCAGAAGTAGAGGTGCGGAACGAGCAGCCGCACCGGGCCGCCGTGGATCGGCTCGAGGGGCTTGCCGTCGAACTCCCATGTCACGAGGCACTCGTCGCGCACCGCGTCGGGCAGGGGCATGTTCGCTGTGTACCCGAACTCGGCATGTCCCATGAGATGCGTGGCGGACGGCTGGACACCCGCGGCCGCGAGAATGTCGCTCACGCGCACACCGCGCCAGACCGTGTCGAACTTCGACCACTTGGTGACGCAATGGATGTCGGTCGTGAGGGTGACGTTCGGGAGAGACGTGAGCTCCTCGAACGTGAGCGAGTACGGGCGGTCGACGAGACCGAAGATCTCCAGGCTCCATGCGCCCGGCTGGCCGGTGGGTGCGTACGTCGGCACGTCGCCGACGTGGAGCACCGGGAACCTGTCGGTCAGATACTGGCCGGGGGGCAGTCGATCACCGTCGTACCCCATCTCGATGACTTCCTTGCGGTTGCGCTCGAAGAATCCCACGCACAGAGTCTGCCCCGTCCCCGTCTGTGACGCGACGGTTACGGTGGCCACATGGCGCTCTATCTCGTACGACACGCAAAGGCGGGGAGCCGCTCGGCGTGGACCGGCAGCGACCACGACCGGCCGTTGTCGGCCGAGGGCCGGGCCCAGGCACTCTCGATCGCGAACGGGTGGGGTCGCGAGACCCCGGTGGCCGTGCTGTCGAGCCCGCGGCTGCGCTGCCGCGAGACGGTGCAACCCCTCGCCCATCGCTTCGGACTCCCGCTCGTGGTCGAGTCACGGCTCGACGAGGACACGCCGTTCGAGAAGGTGCTCGCACTGCTCGAGGACTCCCCCGACTCCACGGTGTTCTGCAGCCACGGAGACGTGATACCTGCTGTCATGGACGCCCTCGTGCGGCGCGGTCTCGACGTCCCGGGCTCGAGGGGGGCGCTGCGCAAGGCCGCGATGTTCGTGGTCCACCGCGAGGCCGGACGGTTCGTGCGCACGGAACTCGTCGACCCGCCGTCCGGTTGAGCGGCCGCAGGGTCAGCCCGCGAGCGCGGCGTCGATGTCGGCGGCGACCCCCTCCACGAACTGGCGGACCTCCTGGGGAGGGTTGTTCGCGGTGCATTCGTCGATCTGGGGCTTCGCGCTCGCGGCGTCACCGAGGAACCGGAAGTGGACGATGCCGAGGAAGCACGCCGCGTCGGGGTACGAAGGGTCGAGCCTCCGTGCCTTCAGGAGGTCGACGAGCACCGTGGCATAGGCGACCTTGCGCAGGTCACCCGTGGCGTTGCGCGCGGTGAGCGCCACGATCCACGCCCTGTACGTCAGGGCTTCCACGTTGTCGGGGTCGGTGCGCAGCACCTCGGTGTAGAGCTCGATGGCGCGTTCGGGGTTGCTGAAGTTCAGCTGGCGTGCGTCCGACAGCCGTGACGCCGTGCTCTGTTCGATGCCGCCGGAGAGGCTCTCACCCGGCAGGCGCTGGCCCGACGAGGCTGCAACAAGGAACCCGCTTCCGCCCGCGAGAGCGAGCACAACGAGAACGGCCACCGCCGCGCGCCAGCGCGGACGCCGCATCGGAGGCGTGTCGTCGGGACTGTCGATCTCGGTGCCGCCCAGCTGCCTGGCGATCGCCGCCGCGCGCGCCGTGTAGTCGGCGCGCAGTTCCGCGTGGTCGACGGAGTCGATGTCGCCGGCGACCAGCTCACGGTCGAGATCACGGATCGAGTCGAGCAGGAAGTCGAGCTGCTCCGTCAGCATCTGCCGTTCGTCCTGCGGATGCCCGTGCTCGCCCCGAGAACCGCTGTCGCTCACGGGAGGTCCCTGTCGTCGAAATGGTCCCGATCGGCAAGGAGACCGCCGACAAGCGACTCGTCCTCCGCCGTGGGCATCGCAGGGTCGCGACGCCAGCGACGGAAGGCGAGGCCGAGCCCCGTCACGGCGCACACCCCCGCCGCCACGGGAAGCACCCACACGAGCGCGTCGATGCCGGTGGCCCTCGGCACGAGAAGAACCCGTGCATCGAACGACGACGCGATGCCGGCGATGATCTGGTCATCGGTGAGGCGTGCACCGGCGACCTCCCGGGCGATCTGGTTCCGGATGGCCTCTGACGCGGGGGCACGTGACGCGTACACGCTCTCGCCGTCGCAGGTCGGGCACGCCACACGCCGAGCGATCGAGTCGATGCGGTCGCTCTGCGTGAGCGGACCGTTGTCGCGCGTTCCGCCGACAGTGAGCAGCACGACCACCGTGAGCCCCATCAGCATCCACGCCGGCCACGACTTGACCCTCGCGGCGAGAGAGCTCACGAGCCGACCGTCCCGGCGTCCGCGGCGCGCATGGCACCGATCTTGTCCTCCAGGAAGCCGCGTGTCATCTCTCCGATGATGCGCAGGCGCACGAACCCGTTCGGGTCGATCACCCATGTCTCGGGCACCTTTGCCACGCCGAACGCCACTGCGATGGCCCCGTCATCGTCACGGATCCGCGGCCAGTCGCCGCCGTTCGCATCGAAGAAGGCCTCCACCGCTGTGTCGGAGTCGTCGTTCACCACCGTGTACAGCTCGACCGGGTCCTTGGCCTTCGTCTGTTCCCCGGCGAACGCCACCAGAACAGGGTGCTCGTTGCGGCACGGAACGCACGTCGAGTTGAAGAAGTTGAGAACCACCCAGCTCCCCTTGCGCCGCGCGAGTTCGAACGGGGTGCCGTCGAGAGTCTCGGAGCGCACTGCCGGTGCGGCGCGTCCGAGGAGCGGCGATGATGCGGAGTCCGTCGAGGGGTCGGCAACCGCAAGCAGCACGAGCAGCGCCACCATCACCGCCCCGACGGCACCGGCGATCACGGGCGCGCGACGCCGGCTCATTGCCCTGCGTTCCGTCCGGCAGTGGCGGGCACCGGCGCCGACACCGGGTCAGTGGGGCGCCGTCGGCGGCCGGGGAACATCGCGAGGACCGTGCCCAGCACCATCAGGGCCCCGCCGATCCAGATCCACACGATCATCGGCTTCATGAACACCTTCACGCGGGCCCGACCCGAGTCCATCCGCACGGGTGACTCGAGGGTGAGATAGATGTCCTTCGTGAGCGACGTGAGAACCGACGGTGTGCCGATGTTCTGGCCCATCTTCACGAACTTCGTGATCGCGGGCGCGCGTTCGGTGCCGTCAACCAGCACCACCGCGGCTATGCGTGTCTGCCTGTCGTCGACGGTGCGGCGGAACCCGGTGAGCTCGAACGTGTGACCGGCCCACTCAATGGCCTCACCCGTCCTCAGGTCGAGTTCCTGGCTGCGCGTGTGCGAGTTCGACGCGGCGAGCGCGACTGCCACGAGGATCACCCCGATGTGCACGACCATCCCGCCGTTCGCCCGCCCGACGAGCCCCCTCCAGCCCTGCCGTCGGGTGGCGAGCAGCAGTTGACGCAGCGCGGCACCGGACGCGAAGCCACCGAGGAAGAAGGTGAGGAGCGGCGCGAACCCGGTTCCTCCCACGAGCACCGCAACGAGCAGTGCGAGGGTGCCGCCCCACGCCGGCCAGAACAGTCTCTGCGCGAGGAGCTCACCGGACGCCTTGCGCCACGGGAGCACCGGGGCCACGCACATGAGGAAAAGCAGTGTGAGCCCCACAGGCACGCCGAGTCGGTCGAAGAACGGCTCGCCCACCACCAACTGTCTGTTCTGGAGTGCCTCGACCACGAGCGGGAAGACTGTCCCGAGAAGGACCACGAACGCGAACACGCTGAACACCACGTTGTTCGCGAGGAACGCACCCTCGCGTGAGACGGGCGAGTCGATGGTTCCCGGCGAGCGGAGGAGATCGCCGCGCCAACCGATCAGGACCACCGATACGAGCACGATGAGCGCGAAGAACGTGAGCAGGTACGGGCCGATGTTGCTGTCGCTGAAGGCGTGCACGCTGTTCAGCACGCCGGAGCGGGTGAGGAACGTGCCGAGGATGGTGAGGCTGAACGTGGCGACGAGAAGCGAGAGGTTCCAGACCCGCAGCATCCCGCGTCGTTCCTGGACGAGAACCGAGTGGATGTATGCGGTCCCGGTGAGCCACGGGAGGAAGGATGCGTTCTCCACGGGGTCCCATGCCCACACTCCGCCCCAGCCGAGCACCTCGTAGCTCCACCAGCTGCCGAGGATGATCCCGAACGTGAGGAAACCCCACGAGAGGAGTGCCCACCGCCGGGTCTCGAGAAGCCAGCCCTCCCCCACGCGGCCGGTCACGAGCGCGCCGATCGCGAACGCGAACGGCACGGTGAAACCGACGTAGCCGATGTAGAGGACAGGCGGGTGGAACATCACGAGGACGTGGTTCTGCAGAAGCGGGTTCGGACCGGGCCCGTCGAGCACGCCGGGGGGTCCCGCAGCGAACGGGTTCGCGGGGCCGAGAGTGAGCACGAAGAAGAAGACGCCCACCACGAAGAGAACGGCGAGTCCCCACCCCACCATCGGGTCATCGAGCTTGGTGCGGTACTTCACGACGACGCCGACGGTGAGGAGAGTGAGAACGAGGAGCCACAGGAGGATCGAACCCTCGAGCGCGCTCCACACCGCGGCAAAGTTGAAGAGGGCCGGAGTGCTCCACGAGCCCACCTTCTGCACGTACGCGAGCGAGAAGTCGCGGGTGATCATCGCCCACTCCATGCACGCGAAAGCACCCGTCGCCGCGACCCCGCACAGCACTGCGAAGCGCGGAGCGAGCCCCAGCACCCCAGTGTCACGCCGGCGCGTCCCGACCACCGCGGCGAGCACACCGAACACGGCCCCCACGAGGCCGACGAGCAGCGACGCCCTCCCGAGCGGGCCGGCTAGCCCTCCGACACCGAGCATGCCGCGGCCTCGCCGTCCGCCTCTACGAGGCGGGTCTTGTTCTTCTCCTCGTACTCGTTCGAGTGCTTCACCTCGATGCGGTCGCTGTCCAGGGTGTCCCCGGTCATGCGCCCGTGCGCCACGACCGCGATGCACTCCTGGAAGATGCCGCCCGGGTCACCGAGGTACCGCACCTCGATCGTGCGGTCACGCCACGTCATCTCGAACGCGGTGGCGCCGTCCTGCTTGCGGACGCTGTCCTTCTTCACGATGCCCTGCACGCGGATCCGCCGGCCGGCATCGCAGCCCCGGCGCACGCCGACCTCGTCGACGTTGCAGTAGTAGTCGATCGCGCTCGTGAGGAACCGTGTGACAACGACCCCACCGGCAACGAGGGCGAGCACCACGATGATGACCGGGCCCCAACGCCTCGGCCGCCGGGACGGAACGGCTTCCCCGTCCGTGCGTGGCGTCAGGTCCACGGCATCTCTTCCTTCGTCGCGAGGCGCGCGAGTGCGCGGCCCCGGCGCACGGTCCACACGACATAGGCGCCGACGGCAACGACGGTGATCGCCCAGCTGCCGATGATGAACGATGCGTGCTCCATCAGTTCGCCGCCTCCCCGCGACGTGCCGCGATCGCGTCGTCGAGCCCCCGGCCCGCCACGGTGTCCTCGAGGTGCAGCACCCGCTGGCGGTGCAGCAGCAACCACACGAACAGTGCGGTGAACGCCACGAGGCCGAGGAACAGGGTGAAGAGCATGAGGCCGTCGAGCTTCACCTGTGCGTTCGGGTCGGCGACCGACGCCTCCTGGTGGAGCGAGCGCCACAGTCTCACGCTGAAGTGCACGAGCGGGATCTCGAGCACGGCGAGGAGGGCGAGCACTGCCGAACGTCTCGCCCGCTGGCGCACCGTGCCGTCGAGCCTGCGCACCGCGAGGTACCCGACGTACGTGATGAAGAGGAACGCAGTGCTGGTGAGCCGGGCATCCCACACCCAGTAGGTCCCCCATGTGAGCCGGCCCCACAGGCTCCCCGTCACGAGCGACACAGCCACGAACAGCACGCCGATCTCCGCGCTCGCACCGGCAACCCGGTCCCACGCGAACGACCGGGACTTTCCGGCGAGCCACACGGCCGAGCACACCGCCGTGAGGGCGAACGCCATGTATGCGGTCCAGATGCTGGGGACGTGCACGTACATGATCCGCACCGTGCTGCCCTGCACCACGTCCTCGGCCGACCACCACAACCCGCTGAGCGTGAGCAACGTGCAGAGCACAACGACCACAGCGCCGAGCACACGCGTTGCCGGTGTGCCGGTGCCGGCGTCGTGCGACGTCTGCGGAGCGGGGAGGGTCATGGGCGTCTTCTCGTGTGTGGCTGCGTTGGCGGTCGGTTCGTCCTATTCGTCCACCAGCGGACCGAATGCGGCCGACCCGGCCGCACCGAAGACCACCGCGAACACCGCGAGGAGGCCGATCCACGGCCACCCCTCGGACACGGACGCTCCGCCACTGCCGAAGGCCGCCTCGGTGGCACGCGTGGCGCCGATGAGGACGGGTGCCACGACCGGCAGGAGGAGCAACGGGAGCAAGGTCTCGCGGCCCCTCGCGCCGGCAGCGAGACCGCCGTACAGGGTACCCACGAAGCCGAGGCCGACGGTTGCGGCCGCCATGGTGACGAACGCCTCCGCCCACCCCGCCGCAGAGGGATCGACCCCGTACAGGACGAATGCCGCGGCCACGAGAAGCACCTCGAGGGCGAACAATTGCACCATCAGCGCCGCCGACTTGCCGAGGAAGATCGCGGCCGGGTCGACTCCCGCCACCCGCAACGCGTCGAGTGCCCCGTCGGCGGACTCGACCGCGAACGACCTCTGCACCACGACCAGCATGCTGAACAGCGTCGCGAGCCACACGAGACCGGGTGCGACGCGCTCGAGGATCCCCTCGTTGTCGAGTGCGAAGGCGAACATCACCATCACCACGAGCGCGAACGGTGCGACCTGGTTCGTGACGACCCTGCTTCCCCGTTCCACCCGCAGGTCCTTCGCCGCGACGGCCCGCGCGACCGCGCCGCGCCTCACTGCGGGCCCCCCGTCCACCGGACGGTTCCCCCGTCCACCGTGACCTGCCGGGTGGCGAGCCCCGACGCACGCTCGAGTTCGTGCGACGCCACCATCACGGTCGCGCCGGAGCGCACGGCGTCACGCAGGATCGCGTCGAGTTCGTCACGTCCGGCAGCATCCAGCCCGGCGTGCGGCTCGTCGAGCAACCACAGCTCGGCCCTGCGCACGAGCAGCGACGCGAGCGCGCACCTCCTGCGCTGGCCCGCCGACATGCGGCCGGCGCGCACGGTCGCGAGCCGTCCGTCGAGATGCATCCGCCTCATCGCGGAATCCACCTCCGCGGCAGAGGCCCCGACGGTCGCCGCCCAGAACCTCACGTTCTCCTCCGCGGTGAGGTCGAGGTACAGCCCGTTCGCGTGCCCGAGAAGTCCGACGCGGCGGCGGATCGACTCACGCGCCGACGTGACATCCATCCCGAGAACCGTCCCGCCGCCGCGCTCCACAGGGAGAAGCCCGGCGCACACGCGCAGGAGACTCGTCTTGCCCGCACCGTTGGGTCCGCGCAGCAGAACAATCTCGCCCCGTTCCACCCGGAGATCGGCGCCGGCGAGAGCGGGGAACCCCCCGAGGACCGCAACCACACCGTGCAGGTCGACCACCGCATCCATCGCGGATTGACGCTAGTGCGGACGGGACGAACCGCACCCATGCCGCGCGGCACCTGCGGGTAGTTTCACGTTCGCATGCGCACCGCAACCGAGGACCGCGTTCCCGAACCCGAGCCAACGGTCGGTGGGCGACCGGCGCGCGTCGCAACGGGCATCGAGCGTGCCGGCAGGTTCCTCCTCGTCACGGGCCTGCTTCTCCTCGCGTTCGTCGCGTACCGCGTGTGGGGCACGGGTATCCGCCAACAGGCGAACCAGAGCGACCTCGAGAGAAAGTTCCGCGAGGACGCACAGGTCCTGCGCAACTACTCCTCGCAGGTCCCGGAACTGCCCCTGGTCGGCGACGCCATCGGCAAGATCAACATCCCCGCCATCGAACTGAACGTGTGGCTGGTCGCCGGCGCGAAACTCGAGCAGTTGGAACGCGGGCCGGGCGTCTTCGCCGGCTCTCCCCTTCCCGGACAGGTCGGCAATGTGGCGATTGCCGGTCACCGCGAGTCGTTCGGCGGGCCCTTCGAGCACCTCGACGTGGTCAAGCCCGGCGACGAGGTGATCTTCACGACGCAGCAGGGCACGTTCACGTACCGCGTGACCGGTTCCAGGGTGGTGTCCGCGAACGAGGTGGGCGTGATCCGCACCGAGGACCCGTCGAAGGCGATCCTCACGCTCGTCACGTGCCACCCGAAGTGGACGTCCGACGAACGGCTCATCGTGCGGGGGGAACTGATCGGGCTGCACACCCCGCTCTCCGCAACGCCGGTTGCAGTGGTGAACGGGCCGGCAACCGTCTCCGACGGAATCTCCACCGACACGGTGGGGAGCAGCCCGGGATGGTTCCACGACCCCGGGAGCATCATTCCCACCGTTGTGTTCGCCGCGCTGTGCGCGTTGTTGTGGTGGGCCGCGCGCCGCCTCGCCGGGCCATGGTCACGCAACCGCCGCGCCGTGGTGCGGAGTACGGTCGTGTGGCTCGCATGGGCACCGTTCTCCGGCGTGAGCCTCTTCTTCGCGTTCGAGGGGCTCTCGGGTCTGTTGCCGTCGTCGTTCTGAACCGTACGCTTGCCCCGGATGGACGACCCGGTACGCGCGCGAAGGGCACAGGTGGCCAGGTGGACGCTCCTTGCGAACCGCGTGGGATGGTTGTTCATGGGTCTCGCGATGGCCTTCTTCGTGATGGCGTTCGCGTTCGGGTTCGCAGGACCCATCGTCACGGCGGTCACGGTGAGTCTTGTCGCCGGGTCCGTCCTCCTCGCCCCGTCGATTGTCCTCGGTTACGCCGTGAAGGCCGCCGAGCGCGAGGACAGGGAGAGGGGCATCTGAGGGTGAGCACTCCCCCCGACCGCCGCGAGCAGATCCTCGCCGTCGCGCTGCAGGCGTTCGCGCGGTCCGGGTACCACAACACCTCCATGAACGACATCGCCGAGCAACTCGGCGTGACGAAGCCGGTGCTGTACCAGTACTTCGACTCCAAGCGTGCGCTCTATCTCGAGTTGCTCGACCACGTGGGACGCGACCTCGTCGTCGCCGTCACGACGGCGGCGGAGAGGGCCGGCGACAACGGCCGGCAGAAGACGGTGAACGGGATGGTTGCCTACTTCACGTGGGTGGATGCGAACCGCGACGCGTTCTCGCTCGTGTTCGAGAGCAGCGGCCGTGTCGACGAGGAGTTCGCTGACATCGTGAAGCACTTCGAGGACGCCGCCGCGGCTGCCATCGCTCCCCTCATCACCGCACCGGTGTCGGCGGAGGACCAACGCACCTTCGCGCTCGGTCTGGTGGGCATGGCAGAAGCGGTGAGCCGTCACCTCATTGCCCAGCACGCGCAGTTCGACGCCGCGCGCATGGGCCAGTCGATCGCCGGTCTCGCGTGGGCGGGCCTGCGGTCGCTCGGCGCCGACAGGCCCTGACGCGGGTCAGTCGCGCAGCACCCAGCCCCTGTACCCGCGCACGAAGCCTGCTTCCTCGAGCAATCTCACCACGGGGTCGTCGGTCTGCGGTGCCTCGCCGTCCACCTTGCGCACCTCGAGTGACCTGCGACGTCCGTCCTTCACGAGCGTGACGAGTGCGCCCGCCCACTCCCCGCGCGCGCGGGTGTGCGCGAACGTGACGAGGTGGTGTGCACCGGCGTCGAACCATGCGAGCGGCTCCCCGTCGACAAGAACCACCACAGCGCCCGCACTGCGGGTGGGCCGGCCCCCCGTGGGGGGCCACGCCACGGTTGCCCCGAACGGCTGGGCGGGGTCGGTGGCGGCGAGAACGACCGGACCGGGAACATCACCGGGACGGATGTCGGGGTCGACCGCCTCGCGCACGTCGCGCAGGCGGTCGACCGCACCGGGGAGCGCGAACTGTGCGGCCCCCAGACCCGACACGAAATATCCGCGGCGCACCTGGCCGCGTTCCTCCATGGTCTTCAGCACGCCGTACACGGATGCGAACCCGCCCACGGGCCCTTCGGCCAGAACCGCCTCACGGGTGACGACTCCGTGACGCTCGAGCATCTGCAACGCGAGCGCGTGGGCAGATTCCGTGGCGCCCGGGAGCGAACCATCGGCAAGGGCGAGCAACGGCGTGACCAGGCTCCAGCGTCCCGCACCGGCCGGGGGGCCGATGCGGGTGAGACGGCCGGGGCGCGGGCGGGCGGCACGTGCCTGGCGCGACGATGCACTGCGCGACGACGAACCCCGGCCGCCGGACAGCACGGCACGCACCGGCGCGAACGTGTCGTTCGTGACCTCGCCCGCCCACACCATGTCCCACAGTGCGGACAGCACCTCGCTGTCGGTCGCCTGCGGGGCGGCGGCGCGGATCTGACCGAAGAAGAGCGCGCCGCGTGCGCGCAGGGACTCGCGGATCGCCGTGTGCACCTCGCCGGAGGGAGGCTCGGGGAACTCGAGCGCGCGCGCAAGGAGCGGCAGCTGGTCGGCGAAGAAGAGCCGGATGCGGCCGTCGGACGAACCGACCGCACCTGCACCCACCCACACAACCTCGCCGGCGGCACACAGCGAGTCGAGGTCGCTCTGTCGGTAACCGCGCACGCGCAGGGGCAGAACGTCGGACTCGAGGGACGACGCGACGATGGAGGCACCCTGGAGAACGTTCACCGCACCGACGAGTGCGTCGGTGCCGCGCTGCGGGGACGTGATGCCGTGCCATGCGGGCAGGAACCTGGCGAGCGCGTCCTGCTCCACGGGTTCCACCTCGCGGCGCAGCGCGGCGAGCGAGCGGCGGCGCAGCTGGCGGAGCACCTCGACGTCCACCCACTCGCGCTCGGTGCCGCCGGGCCGGAACTCGCCGCGCACGACACGGTCCTCGTTCTCGAGGCCGGCCAGCGCACCGGTCACGCGCTCCACCGGCACACCGAGATGTGACGCGGCCTGGGCGGCGGTGAACGGGCCGTGCGTGCGGGCGAAGCGCGCGACGAGATGCCCGAGCGGACCGGGCCGTGGCTCGGTGAAGGCCGCCGGGAGCCCGAGCGGAAGGTTGCAGCCGAGAGCATCGCGGTACAGGGCGGCATCCTCGGCGGCGACCACGGTGTCGGTGTCGCGGATGAGCGTCACGAACGCACGCCTGTCGTGAACGAGTGTGTCCACCCACGAGGGGTCGAAGCCGTCGCACCGCAACGAGATCTCCTCCACGGTGAGGCCGCCGAGCCTGCGCAGGAGGTCGTGGAGCTCGTCGGCGTTGCGTGCGCGCCGGCCGTCGACGAGGCACTGCAGCTCGAGCTCGAGATCGGCGAGCACACCGGCATCCAGCAGCTCCCTGAGTTCCTCGGCGCCGAGCAGCGAGTTCAGGAGGTCGCGGTCGAGCGAGAGAGCAGCCGCCCTCCTTTCCGCGAGCGGTGCGTCGCCCTCGTACATGTACGAGGCGATCCAGTTGAACATCAGGCTCTGTGCGAACGGCGAGGCCTTCGGGGTGTCGACGTGCACGAGCCGCACAGCACGCGAACGCACCTGTGAGAGCACCTCACACAGCGCCGGAACGTCGAACACATCCTGCAGACACTCCCGGCTCGTCTCCAGCAGCACGGGGAACGACGGGTACTTCGCCGCGACTGCGAGGAGGTCGGCTGCGCGCTGGCGCTGTTGCCACAGCGGCGTGCGCTGGTCGGGCCGGCGTCGCGGGAGGAGCAACGACCGTGCCGCGCACTCCCTGAAGCGCGCGGCGAACATCGACGTCTGGGGCAGAGCCGCGACCACGATGTCGTGCACGGTCTCGGGGTCCATCACGAAGTCGTTCGGGTCCATTGCATCGGCTGCCTCGGGGAGGCGCAGCACTATCCCGTCGTCGCTCCACATGGTCTCGAGGTCCATCCCGTGGGTCTCGAGGAAGCGCGACCTGATCGCCATCGCCCACGGCGCATGGACCGGCGTCCCGAACGGCGAGTGGATGCACACGCGCCAGTCGCCGATCTCGTCGCGGAACCTCTCCACCACGATCGTGCGGTCGTCGGGCACGACACCGGTGGCGGCCGCCTGCTCCTCGACGTACGCGAGGAGGTTCGTGGCGGCGAGCTCGTCGAGCATGTGCGCCTCGCGCAGCACCGAGAGCGCGCGGTCGCGGTCGGTTGACGCCGCTGCCCGGGTCTCGCGCACGAATGCACCGAGGGCCCTGCCCAGTTCCACGGGCCGGCCAATCGAGTCACCGTGCCAGAACGGCATCTTCCCGGGCTGGCCGGGTGCGGGCGTGACCACGACCCGCTCGAACGTGATGTCCTCGATGCGCCACGTGCTCGCGCCGAGCAGGAAGGTCTCGCCGGGCCGCGACTCGTACACCATCTCCTCGTCGAGCTCACCGACGCGCGTGCCGTCGGGGAGGAACACGCCGAACAGGCCGCGGTCGGGGATGGTGCCGCCGTTCGTGACCGCGAGCCGCTGCGCACCGTCGCGCGCGCGCACGGTGCCACCGATGCGGTCCCACACGATGCGCGGGCGCAGCTCGGAGAACTCCTCGCTCGGGTAGCGGCCGGAGAGAAGGTCGAGCACGCCGTGCAGCACGTCGTCGCCGAGATCCGCGAACGCGGCACTGCGACGCACCATGGCGGCAAGCCGCTCCACCGGCACCTCGCCGCCCACCGCCGCGTGGGCCACGATCTGCTGGGCGAGCACGTCGAGCGGGTTGCGCAGGTACCGCGTGGCCTCGATGCGCCCGTCCAGCATCGCGCGCGTGACCACAGCGGTCTCGAGGAGGTCATGACGGTGCTTCGGGTAGATGGTGCCGGTGCTCGGCTCCCCCACGGAGTGCCCCGCACGGCCGATGCGCTGCAGCCCGCGGCTCACCGCACCCGGTGACTCCACCTGGATCACGAGGTCCACAGCCCCCATGTCGATGCCGAGCTCGAGTGACGACGTGGCGACGATTGCCCGGAGTTCCCCGCGCTTCAGCTGGTCCTCGATGAGGACGCGCTGCTCTCGTGCGAGCGAACCGTGGTGCGCCTTCACAAGGTCCCCGCGGGTGAGACCGGTGCCGGGGTCCACACCTATTCCCTGCTCGGCGGCGAGTTCGTTCAGGTGCGCTGCCAGCCGCTCGGCGGCGCGGCGTGCGTTGCAGAAGATGATGGTGCTGCGGTGGGCGAGAACCTGCTCGAGCACGCGCGGGTAGATGCTCGGCCAGATGCTTCTTCGACGCGGTGACAAGGCGGCGGTGGCCGGCCCGCTGTGAAGCTCACCGGGCGGGGTCTCGCGACCGAGGTCCGCCATGTCCTCCACCGGCACGATCACGTCGATCTCGAGTGCCTTGCGCACCCCGGTGTCCACGATGGTGACGGGCCTCGGCTGCCACGCCGAGGTCATGTCTGCCGGTGGTTCCTGCCCGCCCAGGAAACGTGCCACCTCCTCCATGGGGCGCTGCGTGGCGGAGAGGCCGATGCGCTGGGGCGGCCGCGCCGTGATCTCCTCGAGACGCTCGAGGGTGACCATGAGGTGCGCACCGCGCTTGGTGGGCGCGAGCGCGTGGATCTCGTCGATGATCACGGTGTCCACGTTCACCAGGGTCTCACGCACCGCCGACGTGAGCATGAGGTACAGCGACTCGGGCGTGGTGATGAGGAGGTCGGGCGGGCGGCGCGCGAGCGCCTGTCGCTCACGCGCCGGCGTGTCGCCGGTGCGCATCGCCACGGTGGGCTCGTTGAACGGGACGCCCAGGCGCTCCGCAGCGAGCGCGATGCCGTTCAACGGCGAGCGGAGGTTCTTCTCCACGTCGAACGCGAGCGCACGCAGCGGCGACACGTACAGAACACGCGTGCGCTGCTTGTCCGGCGGTGGCGGGGACGTGACGAGACGGTCGAGCGCGGAGAGGAACGCGGCGAGGGTCTTGCCCGAACCGGTGGGTGCGCAGATGAGCGTGTGTGCCCCCCCGATGATGGCCGGCCAGCCCTGCACCTGCGGGGCGGTGGGCTCGGGGAACGATGTGGCGAACCATTCCCGCACGGCCGGCGAGAACGCGTGGAGCACCCGGTGGTCGGCCATTCCCGCAACATAGTCACACCCTGCACCGGGACCGAAGCGTGGGCCCGCTCGTAGGATGGGGGCATGCCGAACCCCGGAGAGCACCATCCCGCGTTCGAGGAATACTGCGAGTGCATCTTCGACCTCCGCGAGGACAATGTGGAGGTCATCCAGGCCCGCATCGCCGACCGCCTCCGCGTGTCGCGGCCGTCGGTGTCCGAGATGATCCGTCGCATGACCGACGAGGGACTTGTCGCCGTGGACGGCAACGTGATCACTCTCACTGCTGCAGGCCAGGACCTCGCGGTACAGGTCGTCCGTCGCCACCGGCTCGCGGAGAGGTTCCTCACCGACGTGCTGGGGCTCTCCTGGGCCAGCGCCCACCGCGAGGCCGGCAAGTGGGAGCACGTGATGTCACAGGAAGTCGAGGAGGCCATGGTGCGACTCCTCGGCCACCCCACCACGTGCCCGCACGGCAACCCGATCCCGGGCTCTGGCTACGAGGCCCCCGACGCCGTCCGCCTGAACGGCGTGGGCCAGGGCACCACCTTCGTGGTGTCACGGATTCCCGAGGAACTCGAGTTCACCGAGGGAATGCTCGATTTCCTCGAGCAGTGGAAGCTCCTCCCCGGCCACAGCGGCACCGTCACCGACGTGATGCGCGACGGCAGCATGACGGTGAGCGTGGAGGCCGGGACCGTGCAGGTCGACCCGTTCGCGTGCTCGCGCATCCTCGTCACCGTCTGAACCCCGCCGTGCATTCCCCTTCCCCGCGCCGAGTCGTTCCCGCCCTGCTCACGTGCGTGCTCCTCGCATCATGCAGCACCACGATCCTCGACACACTCGACACCACAACCACATCATCGGTGGTCACCACGACCACGATCCCCGACGGCACTGCGGCCGATCTCCTCGCGGCCCTCGAGACGAACGCCCGCGGGCTCAGCGAACTGATCGCGTCGAAGAAGGGCGCCGAGGCACGGGCTCGGCTGGCGAACGTGGAGGCGGTGTGGATCGCGCTCGAGCCCAAGCTGCTCGCACAACAGAACGACAGCCAGGTCGATGTGGGCAGGATCGTCGGTCTCGTGCGTTCCGCTGTGGAGAAGAAGCGCCCAGCCGATGCCGACAAGGCCGCGCGCTTCGCCCGGCTGTACGTGGAAGCTCAGGACTGAGCCCGCCTCAGAGCATTGCGTCGGGGAGATCCCGCGAGTGCACCACCGTGAGCTGCCTCGTGCTGCGGGTGAGAGCGACATAGAGGAGCCGCAGGCCCTGCGGGTCGAGCTCCACGATGCGGGCCGGCTCCACCACGATGCTCACGTCGATCTCGAGGCCCTTCACGAGCGTGACGGGCACGATCGTGATGGCGCTGTCAAAGCCGGTGATCTGGGCGCGGCCGAAGTCAGCATCCAGACGCGAGAGCTCGTCCGCCATGTCCTCGACCATGTCGTCGGGGCAGATCACTGCCGCGCGGACGCGGAGCGTGGATGACACCGCCCGCACGGCGCGCTCGGCCGCCTCGGCGACGAGCGAACCTGCGTCCACCCTCACGATCAGTGGCTCGGCTCCGCCGGTGCGCACACTCTTGGGCGAGCGGAGACCGGGAGTGGCCGCGTGCATCACCCTGTCGGCGAGATCCATGATCGGCGACGGGATGCGGTACCCCACGCTGAGCCCGGCGACGCGCGGTTCCTTGCGGGTGGGCAGGTGTGCGAGAACGTCGTCCCAGCTGTCGGGTGCGTAGTGGCCGGTGGCCTGGGCGATGTCACCCACGACCGTCATCGAGCCGCTCAGCGAGCGTCGCGTGACCATGCGCATCTGCATCGGTGTGAGGTCCTGCACCTCGTCGACAACGATGTGCCCGTACGTGCGGATCTCGTCCTTCTCGTCCACCTTCCCCTGGCGGTTCGGGAGCGGACCGAGAACGAAGCGTGCTTCATCCAGCAGGGCGGCATCAGCGTTGCTCCACCTCACGTCGTTCACGTCCTCGCAGCGCTCGCGGTGGAGTGAGAGGCACTCGCGGTCGGTGAGTTGTCCCTCACCGGCGAGGCGCAGCAGGGCCTTGCTGCCGTAGAGATCGTGCAGCAACTGGGCAGGAGTGAGCACCGGCCACATGCGCTCGATGATCGCGCGGTAGTCGGGGTTCCCCCGCAGGAGTTCGCGCACGTCGTCGGGGTCCCCCTCTCCCGTCGTGTACGACGCGGCGAGTGCCTCGTTCACTGCGGTCTCCACGTAACGGCGCGCCTGGTTGTGGCGGCGGTAGCGACGGCGGGCGTCCTTCACGATGAAGCGGGACTCGTCCACCGTGAGCGTGACGTAGCCGGCACGGTACGGGATGGTGACGTCCTCGCGCAGCGGGCGCTCGCGGTCCGACACCGCCTTGTCGATGACCTTCGCCATCTTCTTCATGCCCTTCACACGCGTGGCCTCCGGCGTGTCGACGCCGCCGAAGCCGCAGTCGGGCACGAGGTCGGCCAGCACCACTTGGTCCACGCCTGCCTCGCCGAGCGACGGCAGCACACGCTCGATGTAACGCAGGAACACACGGTTCGGGCCGACGACCAGCACTCCCTGGTCCTCGAGCGGGAAGCGGTAGGTGTAGAGCAGGTATGCAGCACGGTGCAGTGCCACGACCGTCTTGCCGGTTCCGGGGCCGCCCTGCACCACGAGCACGCCGGGCTGGGGCGAGCGGATGATCTCGTCCTGCTCGGACTGGATCGTGGCCACGATGTCACCGAGCTGGCCGGTGCGGCCCGCGTCGAGTGCCGCCATCAGGCTCGAGTAGCCGCGGATCTCGGTGCGCGGGTCGGCGAGCCCGCCGTCATCACCCACGCCGACGTGGCCCTCGCCGAACAGCTCGTCCTCCAGCGAGAGCAGCTTGCGACCCTGCACCACGAAGTGGCGCCGTCGCACGAGGCCCATCGGCTCGCGGCCGGTCGCTCGGTAGAAGGGTTCAGCCACCGGAGCGCGCCAGTCCACCACCACGGGCTCGCGGCTGCGGTCGGACAGCGCGAGACGGCCGATGTGGAACGCCTCCACCGCGGAATCGTCGATGCCTTCGCCGACCGCGTCAGTGCCCTCGCGAGGCGACGTGTCGTCGGCAATGCGGTCGATGCGGCCGAACACGAGCGCGGCGTCGCCCAGCTCCAGCTTCTCGAGACGCTTCACCAGCTTCTCATCGACTGCGTTGCGCTCGAACCGCGCCTGGAACGTTCCTCCCGGACCGGACTGGGTGAGGTCGCGCATCCGCAGCGCATCCTCGCGGCTCTCCTCGAGGCACGCGTAGGCCCGGTCGATATGGGCCTGTTCGGCGTCGTGATCAGGATGCTTGGGGGTCATCGACTGTGTGTCACCTGTTTTTGGGGTTCAGGCAGGCTATCGGCGGGCCGTGCGGTCCGGCCCGGGTGCGTGGGTCCACACATGAAACCCGACGGCCCGACGACACAAGTCCCGCCGACTGCGTCACCATCACCCGCCCGCACAGTCACCTGCCCACACAGCCATCCCATAGTCAACCGACCGGAGCCCCATGCGATTCCCCGTTCTCTCGTCCACCCGACCGTCCCGCGGAATGCTGGCCGCGGTGTGCGTGCTGCTGTCGATCGTGACCTGTTTCCCCGCCCGCACCGTCCCGGAGTGGGCCCGCACGGTCCTGAAGTGGGACGGTGTCGCCCTTGCGGCCGAGGGCGGCGGCACTGCCGGGGAGGACACCGTGACGGCGGAGGTCCGCGACGGCTCCCACCGCGAGGGTTCCGCTTGCAGATGGAGACCCGTCACCGCGGTGGACCCGCATTCGGGATCGAACCGCGAGCTGCCGGTCACGAGAACCGTGGGGAGCGAACACGAAACGCTGTACCAGCGCAACTGTCCGCGCGACGCCGACAGCTGGTACCAGTGGGTGCGCGATTCCACCGCCGCGCGGGTCACGGCGCGTGCGAGCGACACCGCAATGCAGAAGGTGTCGCGGCTCGTCTTCCGCACCGCACCGCCGGCCGACCGCAACGTGGTGAACGTGGGCACGTGGTTCTGGGTGCCGAGGCTGGCGTGGCGCCGGGTGTCGGCCACGGCGTACATCGTGCTCCCCTACGGCGTGTTCACCGTGACGGTCACCGCCACACCGCACCGTCTCCGGTTCGATCCGGGTGACGGGTCGGACGCGGTGTGGTGCACCGGTCCCGGTCGACCGTGGGTGCCCGCGCTCGGTGACCGGGCGGAGAGCAACTGCATGCACACGTACCGTCACGCGAGCGATTCGCGGCCCGACGGCCGGTTCGCGGCACGCACGTCGGTGGAATGGCTCGTGGATGTCTCGTCGAATTTCGGGATTGCGTTCCCGCTGCCGCCGATCCGCACCGGACTCGCGACACCCGTCACTGTTCGCGAGCTGCAGGCGGTTCTCTCCTCGTGAGCCGCGTGGCCTAGCCTTGCGGGGCCATGGACGAAGACCGCGACCGTTTCCTTCTCGACCGCCGGTACGGCGCGTTCCTCTCGTCCCTGGACGACGCCACACTCGGCTCGCTGGCGGCGGCGCTCGATGTGGACCTGCGCGACACGTTCTCCCGGATCGTCGGCCTGCCGGAGGGAACCTTCGGTGACGGGGAGACGGCCGCCGACCCTGCCGCAATCGGCGCGGCGGTCCGAGACGGGTACGTGCGCAGGCGCACTGCGCACGACACCGGCATCGTGCTCGCCGAGCCCTGCACACAGTGGTGCATCGAGCAGCTCGGGGATGCGAGCGAGAACCCCACCCTCGAGCAACTCCTCGCCGTGATCCCCGCAGTCGAGGAGAAGTTCGGCCTGGCCGCGGTGCAGCTGATGGTGATCCAGTACTCACGCTCCCTGAAGGGCTTCCGCGAGCTCGTCGCGAGCGACGCACGGTTCGCCCCGAGGACCGAGCCGGTGGGTGGCTCGCTCCTCGTGAAGGACGAGGCCGAGCAGGCCGCCAAGCGCGAGGCGCGCAAGGCCCGCAAGGTGCAGAAGAAGAAGTAGCGCCGGCCAGTCAGCCGAAGAACACGCTGGCCACGCCGTCGTAGAGCGAGAGATCCACGAAACGGGTGCGGCCCTTCACCGTATCGAGAGGTTCCAGCACGACCCGGTCGTTGCGGATCGCGACCATGTTCCCCGCATGCCCATCGTGGAGTGCATCGGCGGCCGCCACACCGAGCCGTGTGCACAACACGCGGTCGAATGCGTTCGGGGTGCCCCCTCGCTGCACATGGCCGATCTGCACCACCCGCGTGTCGTAGCCGGTGCGCTCGGCCAGCGCCGCGGCGACAACGGTGCTGATGCCCCCGAGCTTCGGCCTTCCGTAAGCATCCAGCTGGTACTCCACCGGCGGGAGCGTGCCGGGCAGCGGGGACGCACCCTCCGCCACGACCACTATCGACGCGTAACGTCCGCGCGAGTGACGCCGCGAGACGGTTCGCGCGACCTCGTCGATGTCGAACGGACGCTCCGGCACGAGGATCGCCGTGGCGCCGCCGGCGATGCCGGCATGGGTCGCGATCCACCCGGTGTCACGACCCATCACCTCCACCACGATGGTGCGGTCGTGGCTCTCGGCCGTGGTGTGGAGACGGTCGATCGTGTCGGTGGCGATCTGCACGGCGGTGCTGAAGCCGAAGCAGATGTCGGTGCCCACGATGTCGTTGTCGATCGTCTTTGGAACGCCGACGACGGGCAGTCCGATGTCGCGGTGGAGGTCGGCCGCTACTGACAGCGACCCGTTCCCGCCGATGACGACCATTCCGTCGAGCGCAAGCTCGTCGCACACCCGGCGCACGCGCGCGGGACCGTCGGCGACGTCGTACGGGCTCCCCCGTCGCGTGCCGATGATGGTTCCGCCGCGCGGGAGCATCCCGCGCATCGTGCCCACCGTGAGCTCGATGAACCGCTTCTCGACAACGCCGTCCCATGCATCGAGGAAGCCGACGAAGGAATCATTGTGACCCACCGTGCCCTTGCGCACGACGGCGCGGATCACCGCGTTCAGGCCGGGACAGTCCCCTCCACCCGTGAGGATTCCGATTCGCATACCGTGAACGCTACAAAGGCGCGGGCGCGACAGGTTTCTCTTCGGCGTGATGTGCCTGTTCGGCACGAAGTTCGGCGAGATAGCGCTCCAGGGACCCGCGCGCGAGCGCCGCACCGAACTCGAACCGGTACTGCACCTCGGGCGCGACGTCCTCGCCGTAGCCGATTGCCTCGGGCTTGCCCCTGGCTGCCATGGAGATCGTGGTGATCCCGTCAGTGGAGTGCTGCATCGACATCATCTTCTTGAAGACCCACTGGTCGGTACGGACGTCGCCTCGGAACATGACCCGCTTGTTCGTGATCATGGTGACCCCGCTGTCGGTGACCTTCTGCACCTCGGGCCCGGGGACGAACGTCCCGCGCTGGCCGCCGACATGTGCACGCACGCGGCCGAAAACCGGGAACGACACACCGCCGTATCCGCCCTGGTATGTGCCCGGGGTCTTCACCACCTGCAGGAGCGCACAACCGGAAATGAACGCAACCGGGAACTCGTCGTCGTCGAGCATGAACCCGTAATCGGCGCGGTCGACGAACTGCTCATCAGTGTGGCCGTCGACGCACGCCTGCACACTCTCGATCCACGAGGAGAGCCGGGTGTCGACCTCGTTCCATTCCTCGAGCGCGGCCGCATGCTGGATCACCGCCAGCTCATGGTCCCGCTCCGCCCGGCGGCGCTTGATCCCGTCGAACAGGCCCATGCACTTCAGGTTAGGAGAACGGTGTGCCGTGCAACCGCGGGTAAGGGGCCGCACACGTCAGTCGAAGATGATCTCGTCGCCGGTGCGCACGGTTCCCGGGTCGAGGATGCGCGCGTACACGCCGAGGTTCTGACCGAGATCGCGGACGATGTGGCGCAGCACGGCACGGTCCGCGGGGACCTGCGAGACGGAGGGCCCGACTGCGAGCGTGGTCATCACGCAGCGTGGGCAGGGGTCGAGGAACTCGACGCGGCAGGAGCCGATGGTGGCCTGCCTCCCCTTCCACCCGAACTCGGGATGACCGGGGGCATCGCCCGTGTCCGCCACCATGCTCGGACGGAAACGGCGGATGTCGGTGTCGCTGCCGGGCAGCGCCTCGCGGAGTGCGCGGATTGCCGAGGTGCTCATCACCATGAGCGGCCAGCAGTCGTGATGCGTGCCCGGGGGCGACTCGTACGAGGCGACCTCGGGCGGGAACGCGGAGAAGTCGGGAAGCGGTTCGAGCTCATCGCGGCCGAACACGGCGCGCAGCTCACTCATCGGGTCGGTGCCGGTGGCGGGGCCGCGCCGGAAATGTGCATCGTCCCCGTCGGAGGGCAGCTGCACCAGTTCCACCCGGTGGCCGAGCGCAGTCGACAGTCGCTCGTTCGCATCGGAGTCGTCGGACCGCACCGACGAACCGTCGGGGAGCGTGATCATCACACCATCGGCGGGCTGGCCGTGGTTCAGTTCGCGCGCGGAGCACTGCATCAGCGAGCCGATCTTCTTCGCGCCGCGCACGCCGCCCCACTCGAGCGACCGCACCGCCCAGTGGCGGTCACCTGCGATGCCGAGCAGCGACAGGTCCGCCGAGTCCACCGTGCCGCCCACCATCGACTTCACGGGGTAACGCCAGATCTCGGTGACGCGAACAGGGCTCATGTCGCTTCTCGCCCCCGTACCGGTCAGCTGTAGTACGGATTCGAGCCGGTGCTGTGGTCGGTGACGTCACGCACCTTGGTGACGCCGGGAACCTGCTCGATAAGCGAGGTCTGCACGCCCTCGAGCATCGTCATCTTGCTCATGGAGCAGCCGTGGCAGCCGCCACCCATGGTCATGTAGGCGACGCCGTCCTCGTCGTGGCCCACGTACGTCACGAACCCGCCGTGCGCGGCGAGCGACGGGTTGATGTCGCCCGAGATCACTGTCTCGATGGCCGCCGACATCTCGTCGTCGCGCACGAGACCCTCGATCGACATGAGCGGCGGCTTGTTCGGGTTTCGGATGATGAGCCCCTGTCGCTCGTTGAAATCCAGCACCGACCCCACCACGTGCTCGTAGGACTGCAGCGGAACGATCACCTTGATCTTCTTCTCGCCGCTCTCGATGGTGCGCACCTCGTCGGTGAACGCGGCCTGGGTGACGATCTCGAAGGAGAGGTCGTACTTGAACTCCTGACCGGGCTCCGCGATCACCTCGAGGCGCAGACCGAGACGCTCCTTCTCGGGCTCCTCGTCACGGAGGGTGAGCAGCTGCTCCATCGCCTCGTCGGTGATCTCCACGATCGTGTCGGGGACGTTCGGGCTGTTCGTGGGGGCAAGGGGGCTCACGGGTCACAGGGTACCCGCACCGTGGAGGAGGAGCAACGGAAAACCCTTGTGCCGCAAGGGTTTCGGGGAGAGCTGAAAAGAACGGCCCGCACCCCGTCTGTTCTCCGTGAGGGAGTCCATCCGGGGCCCCCACAACCAAGAAAGCAGGAAACAAATGACAGACAACAACCAACTGACGAGGATTCTCTTCGCCGGCGACATCCACGGAAACGAGGCACACGCACAGTGGGTTCTGCGTACCGCCGCACGCGAGGGTGCAACCCACGTGATCGCGGCAGGTGACTTCGGCTACTGGCCGCACATCTCGTGGGGCCGCAGGTTCCTCGCGAACGTCGCGGGACTCGCCAACTCACTCGGCATCACGCTGTGGTGGGTTGACGGCAACCACGAGAACCACGACATGCTCGAGGCGCTCGTCACTGAGCACGGCGACGGCTCCCCCATCGCGATCGAGGCGGGAAACCTCCGCTGGATCCCGCGCGGCGCCACGGTGGAGATCGCGGGACTCACGATCATGGGGTTCGGCGGTGCCTACTCGGTCGACTGGGACACGCGGACGCCCGGCCACTCGTGGTGGGCCGGAGAGCTGATCACGCGCGAGCAGGTCGACCGTCTCGCGGAACGCCGCGCGACGGACCCGCGACCGGTGGACATCCTGGTCACCCACGATGCTCCTCTCGGGAAGCAACTCACCTACAAGGACCGCATCCCCGAGTCGGTGGCACAGCGTGCACTCGTGAGCGAGATCCACGCTCTCGTCGAGCCGGCACTGCACGTCACCGGGCACCACCACGTGCGCGAGACGTTCGGGATCGGTGACGCCGAGGTCCACGTGGTGGGCCGCGACGGCATGGACCACGAGTCCGTGCTGGTCGTGGAGGTGGAAGACGGCCGGATCGTCACGGTCGACGGCGTGCCGTTCGGCTTCTCCGGCGCGGCGGCCTGACCACTGGGCCGTGCCACACCCTCACTTCATACTTAAGGTAGCAATGAACATAACCAACTCATCCCCAACCCCCCGCACCGAGACCGCCTCCACCGAGGCTCGTCCATCAGCAGCTCCGGCCGTCACCCTCCGGTTCGGAGCCCACACCGACGTCGGCCGCGTGCGTGCCGCGAACGAGGACTCCCACCGCGTCTGCACGAACGGTGCAGTCGTGTGCGACGGGCTGGGCGGTCACAACTGCGGCGAGATCGCGTCTGACATCGCAAGTTCCGTCATCGCCGATGCGATCACCGCAGGCATCGAGTCACCGGAGGATCTCGGAAGTGTGATCCAACGGGCCAACACGGCCGTTCACGAGAATGCGAAGACCAACCCGTCCCGCAAGGAGATGGGGACGACGGCGGTTGCCCTTGTCGCGTTACCCGGCGATGTGCCGCGCGTGGCAGTTGCCAACTGCGGCGACTCGCGCGCGTTCCTCTACCGAACGGGCGATCTCATTGCCGCCTCGGTGCCGCACAATGTCGCCCAGCGACTTATTGACAACGGCATGGACCCCGCCGAGGCACACGCCCGCTGGGATGCGCACATGCTCACCGATGCCATCGGTCTCCTGCCCGAGGTGCGCGTCGACGTCACCGTCGTGAAGGTGGAGCCGGGCGACCGGTTCCTCCTCGCCACGGACGGCCTCACCGACATGGTCAACGACGAGGACATCGCCGAGGCCCTGTGGCGCCACCGCGACCCCCAGGTGTGTGCCGAGCACCTCGTCGCACTCGCGAACGAGCGCGGCGGCACCGACAACATCACCGTCGTCATTGCCGACGTGGCTCCCGCCGGCGCGGGCACGATGGCCTGAGCCGGGGCGTCCGGTCAGCGCCGGATGCCCGATGAGCCGCCGTCCACCTCGATGCGCTGGCCAGTGACATAACCCGACCACGGCGACACGAGGAACAGCACCGCGTTCGCGATGTCCTCCGGCTGGCACACACGGCCGAACGGCGAGGCGGAGTCCATCGCGCGCAGGTCCTGCATCTCGTCCTTCGACTTTCCCTGGATCGCCCGCGCGAGCCGCACGCCCATGTCGGTCTCCACGAGACCCGGCGCCACGATGTTCACGTGGATGCGGTGCGCCAGCTCCTCCTTCGCGAGGGTGAGCGCGAGCGCCTCCATCGCGGCCTTGCCCATGTTGTAGGGCGCGCCGTTCGCCGACATTCCCCGCGTGGCAACCGACGAGATGAACACAACGTGCCCGCCGCCCTTCTTGCGCATCTCGGGAATGAACGCGCGGCACAGCTGGTGCGGGCCGAGCGCGTGGGTCTCCACCAGGTTCCACAGTTCCTTCTCGTCGGTGTCCACGATGCTGCGGCCGCGCGAGGCGACGCCGCCGTTCAGCACCGCGATGTCGAGCGCGCCGTGCACAGAGTGGATCTCGTCCATCATGCGCCTGTTGTCCTCGGGAATGTCGTTCGACCCCTGGTGGATGGTGGCCTTCCCGCCCGCGGCGATGATGGCCTGTGCGGTTTCCTCGGCGGCCTCCTTGTCGCGGCGGTAGTTCACCGCCACGGTCGCACCCTCCCGGCCGAGGGCCTCGCTGATGCCGCGCCCGATGCCACGGCCCCCGCCCGTGACCAGTGCGATCTTTCCGTCGAGCATCCCCATGTCCGTCCCCCTCGCCTGTGCCCCACAGGCACACCGTCAGTGACGACGAAACCTAGGTCCTGCGCCACCGTTGTGAGAACCTGTGACCGTGCACGAGGGCAGCCGCAGGGCAATTTTCGCCGCGTTCTTCGCGAACCTGGGCATCGCGATCACCAAGTTCGTGGGGTTCATCATCACGGGGTCGGCCGGGCTCGCGGCGGAATCCGTGCACTCGCTCGCCGACACAGCGAACCAGGGTCTCCTCTTCCTCGGGGGCACCCGCGCTGCCCGTGAACGGGACGACGACCATCCGTTCGGTCACGAACGGGAGCGGTTCTTCTGGGCGTTCATCGTTGCGCTGATTCTGTTCAGCATGGGCGGCTTGTTCGCCCTGTACGAGGGCATCCAGAAGCTGCGCCACCCGCACGAGACCGAGAGCATGACGGTGGCACTCGTGATTCTCGGTCTCGCGATCGTGCTCGAGGGGTTCAGTCTCCGCACAGCCGTGAAGGAGACCGCCCACGTGAAACCGGTCGGACAGAGCTACCGGCAGTTCATCCGCACCGCGAAGCAACCCGAGCTGCCCACGGTGCTGCTCGAGGACGTCGCCGCGTTGCTCGGGCTCGTCATCGCATTCGCGGGGGTGCTGCTCGGCCACCTCAGGCACGAACCGCGCTGGGATGCCGCCGGGTCCGTTGGTATCGGCGTCCTGCTCATCGTGGTGGCCGTCGTGCTCGGCATCGAGATGAAGAGCCTCCTCCTCGGCGAGGTGGCGTCCCCCGAGAACCGCAGGGCACTCACCGCCGCACTGCGGGGGTCCGGCCACGTGACCGACGTGATCTACATGCACACCGAGCACGTGGGGCCCGAGGTCATCCTGGTGGCCGCCAAGGTGATCTTCGATCCCGCCCTCCACGCCGACGAGGTCAGTCGCGCCATCGACGCCGCCGAGGTGAACATGCGCGCCGCCGTTCCCCAGGCCAAGTTCATCTTCATCGAGCCCGACATCAGCCGCACGCCGTCAGTTGCGTGACACCCTGTTAGCCTTTCCCGAGAACGAAGGGGAGCTCGCACGAACGGCGGGCTGAGAGGGTGAACGCGCTCACCGACCCATGAACCTGATCCGGGTAATGCCGGCGGAGGGACGGAACTTGGACGCAACGCACGCAACGGTGTTCATCGGGGGGTTCGCACCCCATTCACGCGCACTGGATGATGCCATCGAGGGATCGCTCGTGATCGCCGCCGACTCCGGATGGGAGCATGCGGTGGCCTCCGGGCGCCGGCCGCACGTGCTGGTGGGCGACATGGACTCCATCTCCCCGGCGCATCTTGCCGACGCGATCGCACTCGGCTCCGAGGTGATCGAGCACCCCGCAGACAAGGACGAGACCGACACCGAGCTCGCACTGGCTCTCGCGCTCCGGCGCGGCGCGCGGCACATCACGGTGATCGCCGGCGGCGGCGACCGGCCCGACCATGTGTTCGCGATGCTGCACTCGATCGCTTCCCCTGCTCTCGCGGGTGCCGAGGTGGACGGCTGGCTCGCGGGCACGCGGTTCGTGGTGTGCCGTGTCGGCGCGCACACCGAACTTCACACTCTGGCCAATGACACCGTGAGCCTCCTGCCGGTGGGTGGGCCCGCGGTGGTGTCGGCAGACGGTGTGCGCTGGCCACTCGAGCACGGCGTGCTCGAGGCGCATGAATCCCGCGGCGTGAGCAACGTGGCCATGGGCCCCTGCACCGTCCACGTGCACGAGGGCACCCTGATCGCATTCGTCACCCCCGGAGAGGAATCATGAGAAGAGCACTGCTGGTTGCGCTGCTGGGCGTGCTTGCGCTCGGTGCGTGCGGCGGCACGGAGAGTGCCGATGATTCCGCCACTCCTGCCGGCGACGCGAATCCCTCGGAGGTGACTCTCCTCGCCTACGACGCGTTCACGCCCGCCGAGGGCATCTTCGATGCCTTCACCGCCGAGACAGGGGCGAGGGTGAAGGTGGTCACCGGCGGCGACAGCGGCACCGTGATCTCGAAGGCCATCCTCACGGCGGGCAACCCCGAGGGTGACGTGCTGTGGGGAGTGGACAACACCACGCTCCCGCGCGCGCAGAATGCCGACCTGCTGGAGTCATACGAACCCGTCGACACCGGTGATGTGTGCGTGAACTACTCGAAGAAGTGGTACGCGCAGCGCGGTCTGCAGCCACCGACTGGGCTGGACGACCTCGTGACGCCGCAGTACCGCGGCCAACTGGTGGTGCAGGACGCGGTGAACTCCTCCCCCGGGCTCGCGTTCCTCATGGCGAGCGTGGCACAGTACGGCGACGGCTGGCAGCAGTGGTGGCGTGCGCTCATCGACAACGACGTGAAGGTGGTGAGTGACTGGACCACCGCATGGACTGTGGAGTACGCGGGCGGCGGCAACCCGGGCACGCGGCCGCTCGTTGTCAGCTACGGCAGCAGCCCTCCCGCCGAGATCGTGTACGCGGCCGACCCGTCGGCGGTGACCGAACCCGACAGCGGCGTGATCAAGTCCACCTGCTTCCGCCAGACGGAGTACGCAGGCGTGCTGCGCGGCACGCAGAACCCCGCCATCGCACAGAAACTGGTGGAGTACCTCCTCGCCCGGCGGTTCCAGGAGTCGATGCCGCTGTCGCTGTTCGTGTTCCCGGTGAACCCGGACGCGGCACTGCCGGAGGTGTTCGCGAAGTGGGCAGTGAAGGCGACCAAGCCGCTCACGCTCCCCGCGGCCGACATCGCGGCGAACCGGGAGCGGTGGCTGCGCGAATGGCGGGCGATCGCCCTGTGACCCGGACACGCGGCACGTGGCGGGTGCTGCCGCTCGCCTTCCTCGGCGTGTTCTTCGCATGGCCGGTGGTGCACGGCCTCGTGCGCCACGGCCGCCCGGCCGAGGTGGTGTCGGTGCTCACCGACCCGTCGCTGCGCGGCGTTGCGTGGTTCACGCTGTGGCAGGCCGTGGCCAGCACGTTTCTCACGCTGCTGGTGGGCATGCCCGTCACCTGGGCACTCAGCAGGTGGCGGTTCCGCGGTGCCGGTGTGCTGCACGCGCTCGTGACGGTGCCGTTCCTCATGCCCGCCGTGGTGGTGGCGGCCGGGGTGCTCGCCATCATGCCCGGCGGCGGCACGGTGGCGATCCTGTGGGCGCACACGGTGTTCAACGTGTCGGTGGTGCTGCGCGTGGTGGGGCCGCGCTGGCAGATGGTGAACCGCGAAACACTCGAGACTGCGGAGTCCCTCGGGGCCACACCGTGGAGGGCATTCGCCACCATGACATGGCCCGACATACGTGGTGCCGTGCGCAACGCAGTCGCCGTGGTGTTCGCGTTCTGCTTCTCCAGCTTCGCCGTGGTGTCGGTTCTGGGCGGCCCGTCGGTGCGCACGCTGGAGACGGAGGTGTTCACGCAGGCCGTGCGCATCGGCGACATGCGAACCGCCACCGCACTCGCGGTGGTGCAGACGATCACCGTGCTCGCGGTGCTGTGGGTGGGACGCATGCGCGACGGTGACGATGGCGGCGGGACGACGCTCACCGGTGTGCGCCACGTGAGCGAGCGGATGCGCATGCGTCCGTTGCCCGCGATTGTGGCCGGTCTCGGGGCCGGGTTCGTCATTGCGCCGCTGGTGGCGGTGGCCATGAGATCGGTGCGGCGTGACGGCCGGTGGACACTCTTGGGGTGGCGGGCACTGTTCAACGGCACTCTCGACAACGTGGGCGTAGACATCCCGTCCGTTCTTGCGTCGTCAGCCGGGTTCGCGGTTGCGACGGTGCTGATCGCTGTTCCGCTGGCACTGGCGGCGTGCAGGCGGACACGACAGTCAGTTGCCGAGACTGTCTCCATGGCACCGCTCCTGGTGAGTTCGGTTACCCTCGGCCTCGGCTTGGTCATCACCTTCGACCGTGCACCGTGGGACTGGCGCGGTGATGCGTGGCTGCTGCCGGTGGTTCACGCGGTGGTGGCCCTGCCGCTGGCGGTGCGCACGATCGGCCCGGCGCTGCGGGCCGTGGGCGGCGAGGTGCTGGACGCCGCGAGCGACCTCGGAGCGGGGCCGTGGCGCCGGTGGCTCACGGTGGAACTGCCGATGATCCGGCCGGCACTCGCCCGCGCGGCAGGAATAAGCGCGGCGGTGAGCCTCGGAGAGTTCGGGGCCACGAGTTTCCTGTCTCGCAGCGGCACGATGACGGTGCCGATTGCAGTCGGTCAGCTTCTCGGCCGTCCCGGCCCGGTACTGCAGCAGGCCGGCTTCGCCCTCGCGACTGTGTCGGGTCTCGCAGTCGTTCTCTCGGGTCGCTGCTACGTCCAGTCCACGCGGACCCGGTAACGACATGACCAGCCCTCGGCATCGACTGTCTTCTTGACAGGCTTCTCGCCGAGGAAGTCATCTTCCTCCGCGGATGCGTGTTCCCACACGGCCTTCGCGACCTTCCATGCCCATGGATGTCGCTTCACCCGCACAACCATGGTGTCGTCGTACCGGATCACCGCCGTCTGCATCAGGTCAATCTCCGCCACCACGTTCCCTTCGGGGTCGGTGCAGCGCGTGACGATGCCGTGCTCCACCTCCTCGTAGAGGATCACTTCGGCGACATCGTCGGGGCCACCGCACTCGACGACCGGCGGCAGCATCTCTCCCCTACGGGCGGCGGCCGGAGAGATCGAGCACGCGTGTCTGCAGGTCGGCCGTGTCGGGCACGTTGCCGCTGGGGCCGGTGCCGAACATGCCGGTCTGGCCGAGCATCGGCGCCATGGGCGAGAGGCTGTCCCAGCAGTACTGCACCACCTGGGGGTCAAGCACGACAGTGCGGCCCAGGCCCGCCCCGAGGTCCCACGCGTGCATCGCGAAGTCCACGATGCGGAACATGAGCAGCCGGTCGGCGGGCATGTCCATCACGGGGTGCTGCACCACCGTGGAGAGGTCGGCAAGTTCCCGGAACGCCTTCACATGGTCGGTGACCGCGGCGGAGTAGTCGGCCCGCACGTCGCTGCCGAACCGGTAGTCGGTGAAGAACTTCGCGTTCTCCTCGCGGGTGGCACCTCGCAGCGCCATGGATGCCGACACCGCACCACCCACGATGTGGCGCAACAGTGCCGTGACATCCCATCCATCGCACTTGGTGGGTCTGCCGAAATCGCCGTCGGCGGTGGCCGCCAGTTCGGCGGAGAACGCGTCGATCGCTTTCTGGAGAATGTCAATGCTCATGTCGTTGACCGTAGCCGAATGCCCTTGGCCCGGGGTCAGGTGACCTTCACTGTCACCGACTTCGTGGACTTCAGCTTCGTCCTGAGGTTCGTCCGCGCCTGGGTGAGGGTGCATGGCTTCCCCGCCGACGAGGTGTAGAGACGACCAGCGCGCATGGCGCAACCGGTTCCTTTCACGCTCCAGGTCACACGGTACCCCTTCGGCACCGTGATCAGTTTCGACGGCTGCACGAGCGACTTCGCCTTCACACTCCACGTGGTGCGGTTCACCATGAACGGCGCCGTCGACGAGGACGGGTTCGTTGTGGTGCCCGTCTTTGGCACGGCGGGGGCGATGAGCGCCTGGTAGATCTGGTTCGCGTTCTGGTTCC